>NZ_JBWKQJ010000011.1:0-294841 GCF_059418705.1 Duganella sp. GW821-FHT07F09
GGCGCCGGCGGCCGCCAGCACGAGGACGGCGGCGTGCGCCGGCCACGGCCAGCCGGCCGCCGGCAGCGCGGCCGCCACGCCGGCCAGCAGCGCCGGCGCCAGCACCGCGGCGGCCGTGGCCGCCGTGGCGGATGTCGCGCGCCGCGGGCCGGTGCCGGCTGACGTCTCGAAATGGTGTCTCATTTTTATTTTAGGAAATTAGTATTGCGTTGTTGCAATCATGGCAGGATGCGCGACTCGCGCCCATAGGGATGGGACGGTTCTGCCGTCGGGATGGGGGATGTTGCCGATAGGGAATTCCCTACGGTCGGCCCGGGGGGCGGGCCGTCCCCGCCGTCGCCATCCGCTCCGGCGGCGGGCACGCCCACCCGCCGCGCCGCCTGCCCCAGCCGGCCCTCCGCCTCGATCGCCGCCGCGATCCCGCCCAGCGGCAGCACGGCGCACGCGGCCTCCATCTTGACCGCTTGCTTCGGCATTCCGTACACCACGCAGCTGGCCTCGTCCTGGGCGATGGTGTGGGCGCCGGCGTCGCGCATCGCGCGCAGGCCGCGCGCGCCGTCGTCCCCCATGCCGGTCATGATCACGCCCAGCGCGTTGGGGCCGGCGCACCGCGCGAGCGAGTGATACAGGACATCGACCGCCGGCCGGTGGCGGTTGACGTGCGGGTCGTCCGTGATCTCGACGAAGTATCCGGTGCCGCTGCGCCGGACCCGCATATGGCGCCCGCCCGGGGCGATCAGGGCCGTGCCCGGCAGGACGCGGTCGCCGTGCCGCGCCTCGCGCACCCCGATCCGGCATATGCGGTCGAGGCCACGGGCGAAGGCGTCGGTGAATTTTTCCGGCATGTGCTGGACAACGACGATGCCGGGACAACTGACCGGCAGGGCGGCAAGCACCCGTTCCAGCGCGCGGGTGCCGCCAAGGGAAGCGCCGATGGCCACGATCGTGTCGGTGGCGGCCGCGTGGCGGACGGGGGGGGGGGGAAGCGGGGCGGGGGCGGGGGCCGGCGGCGCGCCCGCCGCGCCCGGCGCCAAACCCGTCAGGTCGTAGCGCGCGGCCGCCTTGACGACACGCAGCAGATCCAGGGCCCGGGCGAACGAGACCTGCTCGAGCCCGGGGCGGGGCTTGGCGGCCACGGCGACCGCGCCGGCCGCCAGTGCCATCCGCGTGGTCTCGATGCCGCGCTCGGTGAGCGTGGAACAGATCACCACCGGCGTCGGCCGCTCGCGCATCAAGCGCCGCAGGAAGCCCATGCCGTCGATGCGCGGCGTCTCCACGTCCAGCAGGATCACGTCCGGCCAGTCGCCTGCCATGTGCTCCATGGCGCACAGCGGATCGCCGGCGGTGCCGATGACGGCGACGGCGGTGTCGCCGGCCAGCAGCGCAGCGAGCGTCCGGCGCACCGGCGCCGAATCGTCAACGATCATCACCTTGATCGCGGGGCGCTCAGGCATGGGGGTTGCGGAGCAGTGGCAGCCGGACATTTGTCTTTTGGGAATTAGTGTTGCGATGTTGAAATCATCGCAGCACTCTTCCTCCGCGCCCATAGGGCGGGGACGGTTCTTCCGTCGGGATGATGGAAGTTGCCGAGTAGGGAATTCCTTAGGCGCGGCCCGGGGAGGGCCGCCGGCCATGCCCGGCGGGATGCCGGCTTATGGGGTTATTGCTCGCGGTGGCGCAGGACCACGCGTTCGTTGGGGTGGAAATAGGCGGCCAGTTTTTCGGCCATGTAGACCGAGCGGTGCTGGCCGCCGGTGCAGCCCAGCGCCACCGTCAGGTAGCTGCGGTTGTCGGTCTTGAAGAACGGCAGCCATTTCTCGATGAAGGCGCGGATGTCGCCCATCATCTCGATCGCGCTCGGCTGGGCGTCGAGGAAATCGATCACCGGCGCGTCGCGGCCGGTCAGCGGGCGCAGCGTCAGGTCGTAATACGGGTTCGGCAGCGCCCGCACGTCGAACACGAAGTCCGCGTCCATCGGCACGCCCAGCTTGAAGGCGAACGACTCGAAGAACAAGGTCAGCGGCGCGCCCTCGCTGGCGACCAGGTCCTTGACCCAGGCGCGCAGCTTGTTGGCGCTCAGTTCCGACGTGTCGACCACGTGGCCCAACTGCTCGATGGCCGACAGCCGCTCGCGCTCCTCCATGATGCATTCGATCAGGGTGCGGCGCGCGGCCGGATTCTGGCCCGGACGCAGCTCGTGCGACAGCGGGTGGCTGCGGCGCGTCTCCGAGAAGCGCGCCACCAGCGAGTGCGTGTTGGCGGTCAGGAACATGACCTTGACGTCGTGTCCCTCTTCGCGCAGGCGCTTGACGTCGGCCGGCAGCGAGGCCAGCGATTCGGCGCTGCGGGCGTCGACGGCCACCGCCAGCGCCTGCAGGCCTTCCGCGGCCAGCGTGGAAACCAGGTTCGACAGCAATGCCGGCGGCAGGTTGTCGACACAGTAGTGGCCGGTGTCTTCCAGCACGTTCAGGGCCACCGATTTGCCGGAGCCGGAGATGCCGGTGATGAGGACGATGCGCATGGCTTTAATCTCCGCTCATGGCTTGGCGTTGCCGCTCCATGAACTCCTGTAAGGTGTCGATGCCGCGCAATTGCAGTATCGTGTTGCGGACGGCGGCCTCGAGCAGCACCGCGATGTTGCGGCCGGCCGCCACCGGGATCACGACCTTGCGGATCGGCAGGCCCAGCACGTCCTCGGTCGGGAACTGGAACGGCAGCCGCTCCACTTCCTCTTCCGCCGCGCCGCGGCGCACCAGGTGCACGATCAGCTTCAGGCGCATCTTGCGGCGCACCGCCGTCTCGCCGAAGATCGCCTTGATGTCCAGCAGGCCCAGCCCGCGCACTTCCAGCAGATTCTGCAGCAGGGCCGGACAGCGGCCCTCGATCATGTTGGGCGCGATGCGCGAAAACTCGACCGCGTCGTCGGCCACCAGGCCGTGCGAGCGCGAAATCAGTTCCAGGCCCAGCTCGCTCTTGCCCAGGCCGGAGTCGCCGGTGATCAGCACGCCCACGCCCAGCACGTCCATGAAGACGCCGTGCATGATGATGCGTTGCGCCAGCTTCTTGGAAAGATACACGCGCAGGAAGTCGATCACCTGTGCGGCAGGTAACGGAGTGGAGAACAGCGGGATGTTTTTTTCGTCGCAGATGGCGAGGATGTCGGGCGGCGTTTCCAGCCCCTGCGCGATGATCAGCGCCGGCGGGCCGCCAGCGATCAGCTCGCCGATGACGTGGGCGCGCGTGAGCGCCTTCAAGCGCTGGTAGTAATTGATTTCCTGGTGTCCGAAGACCTGGATGCGGCCCGGGTGGATGGTGTTCAGGTGGCCGACCTGGTCGGCGGCGGAGGCGACGTCGCCGGAGATCAGGCGCTCGCCGCCGGGAAAGCCGGCGAACCAGCCGAGCTGCAAACTCTCGCGATTGTCGTCGTAAAGCCTTTGTATCGTCAGCGGCGTTTGCAGCATGGGGCGTCTTTATCTCAAGGTTGGACTAAGTATGGCGCTACGCCCTTAGTTTAACCTATTGTCCGGCACCTCATGCTTGCAAGCCACTTGTCAGCCGGCCGCCTGCAGGCTCGGCATCCAGTTGATGATACGCGAATGCACCGATTTCGGGTCCGGGTCGGTGGAGAGCGCGGTGCGGAAGGCGTCGTCGGAGAACATCTCGGCGATCTCCGACAGGATTTCCAGGTGCTGCTGGGTGACGTGGTCCGGGATCAACAGGAAGAACAGCAGGTTGACCGGCTTGCCGTCGGGCGACTCGAACGGAATCGGCTCGGCCAGGCGGACGAACGCCGCCAGCGGCGACTTCAGGCTCTTCATGCCCTTGATGCGGCCGTGCGGCACCGCCACGCCATGACCGAGCCCGGTGGAACCGAGGCGCTCGCGCGCGAACAGGTTGTCCGAGACGGTGGAGCGGGCGATGCCGCAGTTGTTTTCGAAGATCAGACCAGCTTGCTCGAATGCCCGCTTCTTGCTGGAGACTTCCAGGTCAAGCAGGACATTGTCGAGTGAGAGTATTTTGCTCAGGTTATTCATAAGACGATAAGAATGTTACGACGCACAAGGCGTGCCGCCGAATTATAGGCTTGTTTGTGCGCCATGTAACATGAATTCGCTCGCGCCGGCGTTGCTTTGGTGTCAGGCGGTCGGCGCGCCGGGCCGCCACGGGTGTTATTGAAAATGCACCGCAGAAAGCATTTGCTATTTATGCGCAAAAAAGCGCGAAAACGCCGGTTTTTCGCCGCAAATCGAGGGGCTTTTCCGATTTTTCGCGTTTTTCAATAGATGGGCTCGTTTCTTGTGAAAATCGCATCATAGCGCACATCATACGCCTGATTTTTGCTATTGACGTGCGCCGCGCAGGTTCGGCGGTTTCTGTGCCGTGCTGAAATTGCTGCGCCATGGATTGATGTCGAGCCCGCCCCGGCGGGTGTAGCGCGCGTACACCGCCAATTGCTGCGGCGCGCACTGGCGCAGGATGTCGACGAAGATGCGTTCGACGCATTGTTCGTGGAACTCGTTGTGTTCGCGGAAACCGATCAGGTATTTCAATAAACTTTCCTGGTCGATTTGCGGGCCGGCGTAGTGGATCTGCACGCTGGCCCAGTCGGGCTGGCCGGTGACCAGGCAATTCGATTTGAGCAGGTGGGACACCAGTTTCTCCTCGACCGGTTCCTCGTCGTGCGCGGCCTTGAGGATCTCCGGCGACGGGCTGTAGTTGTCGACCTCGATGTCGAGGCGGTCCAGCAGCAGGCCGTCGAGTTCGCCCATCGAGATCATGCCGAATTCCTCCGGCTGGGTGATGGTGATGTGCACGTTGGCGCCGGCCGCCTCGGTCAGGTCCTGTTGCAGCAGCGACTTGAGCGCCACCACGTTCTCGAGGCGGGTCTGGTTGAACGAGTTCAGGTAGAGCTTGAACGATTTCGACTCGATGATGTTGGGCGAATCGGCCGGAAAGGTCACGCGGGCGATCGCCACCTGCGGCTTGCCGCGCTGGTTGAGCCAGGAGATCTCGTAGGCGTTCCAGATGTCGACGCCGAAGAAGGGCAGGGTGCCGTTCAGGCCCAGCTCGTCGCGCTTGCCCTGGCGCGGGATCGGGAACAGCAGCTCCGGCGCGTAATCGGTGCGATAGGCGGAGGTTTTTCCCAGCGGGGACAGGTCGACGGAGTTGGTCATGGCGTTGTGCGAAACGGTAAAGGTGAAATGGTAGCGTACTTCACCGCAAAGTGTCTCGGCCTCGATGATTCCGGCTGATCACGTAGGGCGGATTAGGCGGCACGCCGTAATCGGCCAATGCGTGCGCTGTCGAAACGCAAACATGGCCGATTACGCTGCGCTAATCCGCCCTACGTGGTTCAGAAGACTTACTCTTCAGCCCAGGAACAGCTTGTAGACGGGATTGGCGCTCTCGTCCCAGTAACGGTAACCGAGCGTGGTGAGGAACTGCGCGAACGCGCCCATCTCCTCGGCCGGCACCTGCAAGCCGATCAGGATGCGGCCGACGTCGCCGCCCTGGCTGCGGTAATGGCACAGCGAGATGTTCCAGTTCGGCGCCATGCTGTCGAGGAAGCGCATCAGCGCGCCCGGGCGTTCCGGGAACTCGAAGCGGTACAGCAGCTCGTCCTTGGCCAGCCCGCTCTTGCCGCCGACCAGGTGGCGGATGTGGGCCTTGGCCAGCTCGTCGTGGGTCAGGTCCAGGGTCTTGAAATCGTGCTCCTCGAACTTGCGCGCCAGCGCGCCCGATTCGCCGCGGTCGGCGATCTGCACGCCGACGAACACGTGCGCCTCGTCCTTGTCGCTGATGCGGTAGTTGAACTCGGTCACATTGCGCGGCCCCACCAGCGAGCAAAAGCGCTTGAAGCTGCCGCGCTGCTCGGGCAGGGTGACGGCGAACACCGCCTCGCGCGCCTCGCCCAGTTCGGCGCGCTCGGCGACGAAGCGCAGGCGGTCGAAGTTCATGTTGGCGCCGCAGGCGATGGTGATCAGGGTCTCGTTCTTGACCGGGTCCTTGGTCATGGCCGCGCGCTCGATGTAGGCCTTGGCGCCGGCGATGGCCAGCGCGCCGGCCGGCTCGAGGATGCTGCGGGTGTCGGTGAACACATCCTTGATGGCGGCGCTGATGGCGTCGGTGTCGACGATGATGATGTCGTCGACCAGCTCGCGGGCGATGCGGAAGGTTTCCTCGCCGACCAGGCGCACGGCGGTGCCGTCGGAGAACAGGCCGACGTCGGCCAGGGTGACGCGCTCGCCGGCCTTGATGCTGCGCGCCATGGCGTCCGAATCGATGGTCTGCACGCCGATGATCTTGATGTCCGGGCGGATCGCCTTGACGTACGAGGCCACGCCAGCGATCAGGCCGCCGCCGCCGATGGCCACGAAGATGGCGTGGATCGGGCCGGAATGCTGGCGCAGGATCTCCATGCCGATGGTGCCCTGGCCGGCGATGACGTCCGGATCGTCGAACGGATGGACGAAGGTCAGCTTCTGTTCCTGTTCCAGTGTCAGCGCGTGGTTGTAGGCGTCGGTATAGGACTCGCCGTGCAGCACCACTTCGACGTCGGCGCCGCCGCGCGCCTTGACGGCGTCGATCTTCACTTGCGGGGTGGTGGTCGGCATGACGATCAGCGCGCGGCAGCCCAGCTTGGCCGCCGACAGCGCCACGCCCTGAGCGTGGTTGCCGGCCGAGGCGCAGATGACGCCGCGCTTGCGCTGGGCGTCGCTCAGGTGGGCCATTTTGTTGTAGGCGCCGCGAATCTTGAAGCTGAACACGCTCTGCATGTCCTCGCGCTTGAAATAAATTCGGTTCTCGTAACGTTGCGACAGGGTCGGCGCGAGTTCCAGCGGGGTTTCATCAGCGACGTCATAGACGCGCGCGGTCAGGATTTTCTTCAGA
The DNA here is from genome assembly GCF_059418705.1 of Duganella sp. GW821-FHT07F09. NCBI lineage: Bacteria > Pseudomonadati > Pseudomonadota > Betaproteobacteria > Burkholderiales > Oxalobacteraceae > Duganella > Duganella sp. GW821-FHT07F09. Next base: position 6,892 of record NZ_JBWKQJ010000011.1, read on the forward strand.
TAGTCGATAGTCATGGTCTGCAAACAGTGATTCCAGAGGGCCGGAGCCAAAAAACCCTCGGGGGTCAGTGCCGACATTCGGACACGAGCTGTGCCGTAGCCGCTGTTACGGCACAGCTCGTGTCCGAATGTCGGCACTGACCCCGCTGGGGGGGCTCCGCAGTTGTTCGATGCTAACTATCCGGCGGGTGACCGGGTCGGGCAGGGGCGCGGGTCGGATGCCGGTGGGCAAGGACCGGGCTGTTCAATCGTGCGGTGTGCGGATCATTATAATGGACACCTTTCGTCCCGCTAAAGAAACCGATGATCGAATCTGCAATCGCCTGGCTGCTCAATGTGCTCGCGGCGCCGGAAGTGGGCCTGACATCAGTGTTCATCATCAGTTTCGTCTCCGCCACCCTGGTGCCGCTGGGCTCGGAACCGGCGGTGTTTGCCGTCATTAAGGCCAACCCGGAGCTGTTCTGGAGCGCCATCGGCGTGGCCACCGTCGGCAATACGCTGGGCGGGGCGGTCGATTACTGGATCGGCTACCAGGCCAAGACCACCTTTGCCAAGGAGCGCAAGAGCCGCTGGTTCCATTGGCTGGAGCGCTACGGCGCCAAGACCATGCTGCTGGCCTGGCTGCCCGGCATCGGCGATCCGCTGTGCACGCTGGGCGGCTGGCTCAAGCTGCCTTTCTGGCCCAGCCTGGCCTACATGGCCGTCGGCAAACTGTTGCGTTATCTGACCATGACCACCTTGCTGTTGTATGTGCCGGACGGCGTCTGGCACCGGATCGGGCAACTGCTGGGCTAATCTGGTGCAATTGATCGTATTGTCGGATGCGCAGGATTCGGAATTTCGTTCAGTTTTCGCGGCGAAAGTTGAATTTTATTGCCAGTAATCGCGCTCATCCGCAAATTTATAGCGCGTGGCGATGAACCCGAGAACCCCACCGCCATCTAAGGCTGTTCCGACATGGTGCGTCGCAATACGCTAGAATGACCCTCCCGGGTTCCAGTTTACAAGTCCAATCGCATAATGAATGCCCCTGCACAAATCCAAGCTCTGCTGGCGGAAACGCCCCACGGACCGGAGACCCAGCGTCTCCGCGAAATTCCTTACAACTACACGTCGTTTTCCGATCGCGAGATCGTCATCCGGCTGCTGGGCGAGGAATCGTGGAGCTTGCTCGACGCGCTGCGCGGCGCCCGCCAGACCGGCCGTTCGGCCCGCATGCTGTACGAGGTGCTCGGCGATATCTGGGCCGTGCGCCGCAATCCGTACCTGCAGGACGACATGCTCGACAATCCGAAGCGCCGCCAGGAGCTGATCAACGCGCTGCACCACCGTCTGGCCGAGGTCGACAAGCGCCGCCTGACCATCGACGACGACGGCAGCGAATCGGAAGCGTCCAGGCAGCGCAGCGTCAACGTCATCAAGCTGCTGCGCGCCGCCGGCAAGGCCGTGGCCGACTTCGGCGAGGAATTCAAGCAGGTCTACGACCTGCGCAAGCGCACCAACAAGGTGCTGGGCCGCTACACCGACAAGCACAACATCTGCTTCGACGGCATGAAGCGCATCTCGCACGTGACCGACGCCACCGACTGGCGCGTCGAGTATCCGTTCGTCGTGCTCACGCCCGACAGCGAGGAGGAAATGGCCGGCCTGGTCAAGGGCTGTATCGAGCTGGGCCTGACCATCATCCCGCGCGGCGGCGGCACCGGCTACACCGGCGGCGCCATTCCGCTGACGCCGATGTCGGCCGTCATCAACACCGAGAAGCTGCTCAATATGGGGCCGGTCGAGATGAAGGTGCTGCCCGGCCTGGACAAGGAATACGCCACCATCTACACCGGCGCCGGCGTGATCACCAACAAGGTGTCCGAGGCGGCCGAGAAGGCCGGCTTCGTGTTCGCGGTCGATCCGACCTCGGCGCACGCCTCGTGCATCGGCGGCAATATCGCCATGAACGCGGGAGGCAAGAAGGCCGTGCTGTGGGGCACCGCGCTCGACAACCTGGCCTCGTGGCGCATGGTCGATCCGAACGGCGACTGGCTCGAAGTCACGCGCCTGGACCACAACCTGTCGAAGATCCACGACACGCCCTTGGCCCGCTTCAAGCTGGAGTGGACCCATCCGACCGCGCGCGGCGAGTCGAAAGGCGCGCCGTTCAAGACCGAGATCCTGGAGATCGCCGGCCGCACCTTCCGCAAGGAAGGCCTGGGCAAGGACGTGACGGACAAGTTCCTGTCCGGCCTGCCGGGCATCCAGAAGGAGGGCACCGACGGCCTGATCACGTCGGGCCGCTGGATCCTGCACAAGATGCCGAAATTCGCCCGCACCGTCTGCCTTGAGTTCTTCGGCCAGGCGCGCGACGCGATCCCGTCCATCGTTGAAATCAAGGATTACCTCGACGGCCTGCCGGCCAAGGGCGAGCAGTTCGCCACCTTGCGCCTGGCCGGCCTGGAGCATCTGGACGAGCGCTACTTGCGCGCGGTCGGCTACGCCACCAAGTCGAAACGCGGCGTGCTGCCGAAGATGGCGCTGTTCGGCGACATCGTCGGCGACGACGAGAACGCCGTGGCCATGGCCGCGTCGGAAGTGGTGCGCATCGCCAATACCCGCGTGGGTGAAGGCTTTGTCGCCGTCAGCCCCGAGGCGCGCAAGAAGTTCTGGCTCGACCGCGCCCGCACGGCCGCCATCGCCAAGCACACCAACGCCTTCAAGATCAATGAAGACGTCGTGATTCCACTCAACCGCATGGGCGAGTACACCGACGGCATCGAGCGCATCAACATCGAGCTGTCGATCAAGAACAAGCTGCAACTGGTCGACGAGTTGCGCGACTTCTTCGCCGCCGGCAATCTGCCGATCGGCAAGAGCGACGACGCCGACGACGGCGTGGGCGACGAGGAAATGCTGGGCGACCGCGTGCAGCAGGCCGAAGCCTTGCTGTCGCAAGTGCGCGATCGCTGGACCTTCCTGCTGGCCGAGCTCGACAAGCCGCTGAGCACCGTCACCGGCGAGCTGGCCGCGCTGGGCATGGAGCGCCTGCTGGCCGTGTTCGACGAACGCCTGAAGATACAGCCGGACGCGACCCTGTTCGACATCGTCCAGGACCGCACCATCCGCATCACGTGGAAGCAGGAGATCCGCGCCCAGCTGCGCCAGATCTTCAGCGGCGCCGCCTACAAGCTGATCCTCGACGAGGCGACCGCCATCCACAAGCGCGTGCTGCGCGGCCGCGTGTTCGTGGCGCTGCACATGCACGCCGGCGACGGCAACGTCCACACCAACCTGCCGGTCAATTCGGACCACTACGAGATGCTGCAACTGGCGCACGCCGCCGTCGCCCGCATCATGGTGCTGGCCCGTTCGCTCAACGGCGTTATCTCGGGCGAGCACGGCATCGGCATCACCAAGCTGGAGTTCCTGACCGAGGAGGAAATCGGCCCGTTCCGCGACTACAAGCTGCGCGTCGATCCGGAAGGCCGCTTCAACAAAGGTAAGCTGCTGAACCTGCCGGGGATGGACGCCGACCTGTCCAACGCCTACACGCCGTCGTTCGGTCTGATGGGCCACGAATCGCTGATCATGCAGCAAAGCGATATCGGCGAGATCGCCAACAGCATCAAGGATTGCCTACGCTGCGGCAAATGCAAGCCGGTGTGCTCGACCCACGTGCCGCGCGCCAACCTGCTGTACTCGCCGCGCGACAAGATCCTGGCGACGTCGTCGCTGATCGAGGCTTTCCTGTACGAGGAGCAAACCCGCCGCGGCATCTCGATCAAGCATTGGGAAGAGTTCGAGGATGTGGCCGACCATTGCACCATTTGCCACAAGTGTGTGACGCCTTGCCCGGTCGATATCGACTTCGGCGACGTGTCGATGAACATGCGTAATTTGTTGCGCAAGATGGACAAGAAGTCGTTCAATCCGGGCAAATCGGCGGCGATGTTCTTCCTCAACGCCACCGATCCGGCCACCATCAACGCCACCCGCGCGGCGATGGTCGGCATCGGCTACAAGGCCCAGCGCCTGGGCAACGACTTGCTGAAGAAATTCGCCAAGAAGCAGACCAAGGCGCCGCCGCCGACCGTCGGCAAGCCGAAAGTGCGCGAGCAGGTGATCCACTTCATCAACAAGAAGATGCCGGGCGGACTGCCGAAGAAAACCGCGCGCGCCCTGCTCGACATCGAGGACGACAAGGTCATCCCGATCATCCGCAATCCGAAGAAGACCACGGCCGATACCGAGGCGGTGTTCTACTTCCCGGGTTGCGGCTCGGAGCGGCTGTTCTCGCAAGTCGGCCTGGCGACCCAGGCGATGCTGTGGGAAGTGGGCGTGCAGACGGTGCTGCCGCCGGGTTACCTGTGCTGCGGCTATCCGCAGCGCGGCTCCGGCGAGTACGACAAGGCCGAGAAGATGATGACCGATAACCGCGTGCTGTTCCATCGCATGGCCAACACGCTCAACTATCTGGACATCAAGACGGTGCTGGTGTCGTGCGGCACCTGCTACGACCAGCTGGCGACCTACGAGTTCGAGAAGATCTTCCCGGGCTGCCGCATCATGGACATCCACGAGTATTTGCTGGAGAAGCAGGTGCGTCTGGAAGGCGTGACCGGCACCCGCTATATGTACCACGAGCCGTGCCACACGCCGATGAAGCTGCAGGAAGCGACCAAGACCGTCAACGGTCTGATCGCCACCCACGACAACGTCAAGATCGAGAAGAACGACCGCTGCTGCGGCGACTCGGGCACGTTGATGATCGCCCGTCCGGACATTTCGACGCAGGTGCGCTTCCGCAAGGAAGAGGAGGTCATCAAGGGCGCCGACAAGCTGCGCGCCGACGGCTTCGAGGGCGAGGTCAAGATCCTCACCAGCTGCCCGGCTTGCCTGGGCGGCGTGTCGCGCTACGGCGAGGACGCCGGCACGACGGCCGACTACATCGTCGTCGAGATCGCCAAGCATCTGCTGGGCGAGAACTGGATGGCCGACTACGTCAAGCGCGCCAACGACGGCGGCATCGAGCGGGTGCTGGTGTGACGGCGGGCTGTGATCTTTGCCGGCTGCTGGCGGCGCCCGCCGAAGGCGTCGTCATCTGGAGCGACGATCGGCTGTCGGTGATCGCCGTCGACGATGCCGAGTATCCGGGCTTTACGCGCGTGGTGTGGAACGCGCACGTCAAGGAGATGACGGATCTCGGCGCGGCCGAGCGCGGCTATGTGATGGAGGTTGTATTCGCGGTGGAGTCGGCGCAGCGCGCCGTGATGGCGCCGGAGAAGATCAACCTGGCCAGCTTCGGCAACATGACGCCGCACGTGCACTGGCACGTGATTCCGCGTTATCTGGACGATGCGCATTTTCCCAACTCGAGCTTTGCCACGGCTGCGCGTTCCGGCGCGCCGGACGTGCTGGCCGCGCGCCGCGCGCTGGTGCCGGCGTTGCACGCCGCGATTATCGAACGTTTGTAAGCCTGATTGAAAGTTCACCTATGACCAAGAATCCGACCGCCATCACCGTCCACAACAAGTCCAAGGTGCTCGACATCGCCTTCGACGACGGCGCCTCGTTCACGATTCCGTTCGAGCTGATGCGCGTGTACTCGCCGTCGGCCGAGGTCATGGGTCACGGCCCCGGCCAGGAAGTGCTGCAAGTCGGCAAGCGCGAAGTGGGCATCGCCGCAATGGATCCGGTCGGCAACTACGCGGTGCAGCCGACCTTTACCGACGGCCACAACACTGGGCTGTTCACGTGGGATTACCTGTACAAGCTCGGTAACGAGAAGGACAAGCTGTGGCAGGATTACATGGACCGCCTGCATGCTTCGGGCCTGGAAGGCGACAGCGGCCGCGATCCCGCCAACACCCCGGCGCCGGCGCCGCACGTGCACGGCCCATCCTGCGGCCACAAACACTAGCGCCACGAGGAAACACGTAGGGCGGATTAGCGAAGCGTAATCCGCCAATGCATGCTCCGTCGGCGGCTCAAAGATGGCGGATTACGGCGTTCCGCCTAATCCGCCCTACGTGTCTCCGCTGGATTTCATCTGGCGCTGGCCGGCTGCCATGTCCAAATGCTTCCTCCCACATTGATCGCCTTCGGTATCAATTTCTGTTGATAGAACACGTCGGCCACGCGCTGCTGGTTGGCGGCGATGGCGGCGCTGACCGGTACCGCGCCGTATCGCGTGCGGCGCTGCCAGGTCTCCACGATATCCACCGGCAGTCCCATTTGCGGCGCCAGCATCGCGCTCACTTCCTTCGTATGCGCGTTGGCCCACTGGCCGGTCAGCGCCACCTGTTCCAATAGCGCCGACAACACCTTCGGCGACTGCGCCGCGAACTTGCGCGACGCCAGATAGAAGCCATTCGCCTGCGGCAGGCCGGTGTAATCGCTCAGCACCCGCACCTGATACGATTTCTGCGCCGACGCGAAATACGGGTCCCATACCACCCACGCATCGATGCCGCCGCTGACAAAGGCCGCCCGCGCATCCGATGGCGACAGGTACACCGGCTTGATGTCGCTCAGCTTCAAACCCGCCTTCTGCAACGCAGACGCCAGCAGGAAGTGCGAGCCCGATCCCTTCTGGAACGCCACCTTCTTACCCTTCAAATCCGCCACCGAGCGCGCGGTCGAATCCTTGGGCACGAAGATCGCCTCGCTGTTGACCGGCGCCGGCTCCGCCGCGACGTACAGCAGGTCGATGCCGGCCGCCTGGCCGAACACCGGCGGCGGCGCGCCTGTGCTGCCGAAATCGATGCTGCCGGCGTTGAGCGCCTCCAGCATCTGCGGGCCGGCCGGGAATTCGATCCACTTGATCTGCTGCCCGGCGAAGGCCTTCTCCAGCGTGCCCTGGTTCTTCAAGATACCCAGCAGCCCGCTGCTTTTCTGGAAGCCGATGGTGATGGCCGGCGCGCCGTGCGCCAGCAGGGGGAGGGCCAGCAGCAAGCCGGCGACGATGTTTTTCATGGTTTCCTTTATGCGCTTTCGCGCTCGATAAGTTCGCAGGCCAGCAGGTTGAGGCGCGAGTCCTGCCCGGAAGCAGGCAGCACGCCCAACTGCTCCAGGATGCGCAGCGCGGCGATCTCGCCGATCTCGCGGCCCGGCGGCCGGATGGTGGTCAGACTGGGAAGCAGCAGCGGCGAGAACGGATAGTCGCCAAAGCCGACGATGGCGCATTGTTTCGGTATCTCCAGCCCCGCGCGCTGGCCCGCCAGCAAGGCGCCCGCCGCCAGATTGTCGTTGGCGAAGATGATCGCCTCGGCGCGCTGGCCGCCGCGCCGTGCAGGCTTCAGGGCGAGCGCCTCGATCGCCTGTTTGCCGGCGTCGAACGGCGCCTCCGCCGTCGGCACATAGATGTTCGGTTGCAGCCCATGCTCGCGCAGCACCGCCGCGTAGCCGTCGCTGCGGTCCACCGCGCTTAAGTCGCCCGCCAGGCTGTTTTGCACGAAGGCGATGCGGCGATAGCCTTTGCCATACAAATAGCGCGCCGCCTGCTCGCCGACGGCGGTGTTCGAATAGCCGACCTGTATCGGCTTGCGGCGCGGCTCGTAGTCCCAGGTCTCGACCACCGGAATGCCGGCGCCGGCGATCAGCTTCTCCGTGGCGCGGTTGTGAAAGCGTCCCGTCACCACCAGCGCCGCCGGCTTCCAACCGAGGAAGGCGCGCACCGCGCTCTCCTCCTGCTTGGCGGAGAAATAGCTCGACGCCAGCAGCAGCTGGTAGCCATGGCGGCTCAGCGTGTCGCTGAAGCTTTGGATGGTGCTGGCGAAGATCGGCCCGGAGATGTTGGGGATCACCATGCCGATGATGCGGCTGTGCGACGACGCCAGGCTACCCGCCATCAGGTTCGGCACATAGCCCAACTGCTTGACGGCGGCGGCGATGCGCGCGCTGCGCGTGGCCGCGACACGGCCCGGCTCTGTGAAGTAGCGCGACACTGTGATCGAGCCGACTTCCGCCAGCCGCGCCACGTCGTGGATGGTGGCGCGGCCGGAGCCACGGCGTTTGCGTGTGCTTTCCGGTTCGCTCATTTGCTTGGTTCGCGCATATTTAGAAAAGACATATCGATGAGTTTTTTAATTCTTTGACTTCAAATCGGCCCGCGCCGACACTAAAAAAAGGGTATCGGTACCATTCAAAGTCTAGCAAACGTCAGGCGGGGAACTAAGTTGGTTCTTCGATGATGAAAGTGGATTTTCCGCATATGGCGCAAAGGGCGCTTTCAAATCAAGGGATCGGCAATGAAGAACAACAGTAAAAAAATCGGTGCGCTGACGTTGGGCGCTTTGCTTGTCAGCTCGGCGTGGGCCGGTGATGTGGATGCGGCGGACGCAGCCAGCGCGTCCATTCTGGACCGCGCCGACAGCGCGGCCGTTCCCAGCGTTACGGTTAGCGCGACGCGCCGCAACGCTTCGCTGCAATCGGTGCCGGTGGCCGTGTCGGTGCTTAACGGCGACGACCTGGCGCAGGCCAACCGCACCAGCATCGACACCATCGTGCAGGAGGTTCCGAGCGTGACGTTCCGCCAGCAGGGCGGCAATAAGGACTCGACGATCTTCGTGCGCGGTATCGGTACCATCTCGACCTCTCCCGGCGTGGAACCGACTGTCTCGACGGTGATCGACGGCGTGGTGTACGCGCGTCCGGGCCAAGCCACGCTGGATTTGCTGGACATTGAACACATCGAGATTCTGCGCGGCCCGCAAGGCACGCTGTTCGGCAAGAACGCGTCGTCCGGCGTACTGAATGTGATCGGCCGAAAACCGTCGGAACAGACCAGCGGCTTTGTCGACGCCTCCTGGTACGAGGGCAACGAGAAACGCGCGCGCGCCGGCCTGTCCGGCACGATCCAGCCGGGCGTGGTCACCGCCGCCGTCACCGCGCTGTACGCGGACTACGACGGTAATGTCGACAACATCCACGCCGGCGGCGGCAAGGTCAATGGCTACGACCGCAAAGGCGTGCGCGCCCGCGTCGACATCACGCCGAACAAGGATCTGGACGTGAGCCTGATCGCCGACTACCTACGCTCGAACGCCTCGCCATCCTTCGTCGCCTATAAATCCACCAGCGCGCCGTTCTCGCAGGCGATCGCGCCGGTGGTCGCGTCGACCGAGAATCGCAGCATCAACACCGACATTCCAAGCGATATCCGCGACACCAACAAGGGACTGTCGGCGCAGGTGGATTGGCGCAACGGCGGCTACACGCTGACATCGATCACGGCGGTGCGCGACTGGGCGAACGAGCAGTACACCAGCACCTCGGCCATCGGCAACGCGGCGGAGGCGGCGCGCATCAGCGCCGCGTATCCAGCCACGCGCGACATAGGCACCGTCGATTTCCGCCAGGTGTCGCAGGAGCTGCGGCTTGCTTCGCCCAAGGACCAGTTCCTCGAATACGTCGTCGGCGCCTTTTACCTGCACGGCAAGGACCGCGAAACCTATCAGCGCATCGTCGCCACCACCACGGCGCCCAATTCCGGCCGCGCCGACTATGGCGTCGAGAACGACAGCTACTCGTTGTTCGGTGAAAGCACGCTTAATCTGACACCGGAATGGCGCGCCATCGCTGGCGCCCGCTGGACCAAGGATGAACTGTCCTACGACCATGTCCGCGCCTCGACTTCGACCGCCGCCTTCCCAGGCGTGCAGCCAGGCGTTAGCAATAGCGGCTCGACCAGCGAAGACGGCTACTCCGGGCGAGTCGGCCTGCAGTACCAGTTGTCGCGCGACGTGAACGCTTACGCGACGTACTCGCGCGGCTACAAGGGACCGGCCTATAACGTCTTCTTCAACATGCTTGGCCGCGACACCCTGGCGCTCAAACCTGAGACCTCCGATTCGTTCGAGCTGGGATTGAAGGCCAGCGCCTTCGACCGGCGCCTGACGGCCAATGTCGCCGTGTTCAACACCAAATACTCCAACTATCAGGCCAACTTCTTCGACACCGTCGCCGGCACGGTCATCACGCGACTGATCAACGCGGGCGACGTGTCGACCAAGGGCGTCGAGCTGGATATCAACGCGCGTCCCACCCGCCAGCTGACGTTGTCCGCGTCGCTGGCCTACACCGATGCGAGTATCGACAGCTTCAACTGCCCGCCGGCGGCCACCGCCTCGTGCAACCTGAATGGCCGGCCATTGCCGTTCTCGCCGAAGTGGAAGTCGTTCACCCGCGCCAACTACGCACTGCCGCTGCAAAACGGTTTGATCGTCGACTTCTCGGCCGACTATTCGTATCAGGCGAAGACGCAGTTCGACCTGTTCCAGTCGCCGGATGCGATCCAGGGCGCGTATGGTGTCGTCAACGCCGGCGTCGCCTTGTCGTCGACGCCGGGCGGTTGGCGCATCGCGCTGGTGGGCAAGAACCTGGCCAACAAGTCCTACGCCACCAATCTGGTCACCTCGACCGGCTACGTCACGCGCGCCGTGCCACGCGACGACGAACGCTATTTCGGCATTACCGCGCGTAAGGAATTTTGATGACGCGCCAACTTAGCATCGCCGCCTTCATGATGCGGCACGGCCACCACGTGGCCGCGTGGCGGCATCCGCAGACGGACCTGGAGTCGAATCCGTTCAAGGTATTTCGGCAGCAGGTGCAAAGCGCGGAGCGGGCCTGCCTGGATGCGGTCTTCTTCGCCGACAGCCTGGCGCTGACCGGCGGCGTGCCGGCTCTTGAACCGTTGACGTTGTTGTCCGCGCTGGCCGCGTCGACCGAAAAGATCGGTTTGGTCGGCACCGCCACCACCACCTACAACGAACCGTACACGGTGGCGCGCCAGTTCGCGTCGCTCGATCAAATATCGGAGGGCAGGGCGGGCTGGAACCTGGTCACGTCCGATAACGCGGCGGAGGCGGCCAATTTCGGCCGCGACCAGCATGTGGCGCACGCGGCGCGTTATGAACGGGCGCGCGAATTTCATCAGGTTGTCACGGGATTGTGGGATAGTTGGGAAGATGGCGCGCTTATTAACGACAAGGATGGCGGCCGGTTGATCGATCCCGCCAGGCTGCGCAAGCTGAATCATCGCGGCCCGCATTTCGCCGTCGCCGGGCCGCTGAACGTGTCGCGCAGCCCGCAGGGGCGGCCGGTGGTGGTGCAGGCCGGCGGTTCGGAGGCGGGGCGCGATCTGGCCGCCGCCACGGCGGAGGTGGTGTTCACGGCGCAGCCGTCGCTGGCGAAGGCCCAGGATTTTTACCGCGACATGAAGCGGCGGGTGGTGGCGCATGGCCGTTCGCCGGAGTCGTTGAAGGTCATGCCCGGTTTGTTCGCCGTGGTGGGGAGTTCGCAGGGCGAGGCGGACGACAAGTTCGGCGAGTTGCAGCGCTTGATCGAGCCGAAGGCTGGGCTGGCGCTGCTGGGCCGCATGATCGGCAACTTCGATTTGTCGGGCTATCCGCTGGACGGCCCGTTGCCGGACCTGCCGCAGACGCAGGATGGCCAGCGCAGCCGCCAGCAGTTGTTGACCGATCTGGCGCAGGGCGAGAATTTGACGATACGCCAGCTGTACGAGCGCATCGCCGGCGGGCGCGGACACTTTACTGTTGTCGGCACGGCGCAGGTGGTGGCCGATCAGATGCAGGCGTGGTTCGAGCAGGAGGCGGCGGACGGCTTCAATTTCATGGCGCCGGCGCTGCCGGGCGGGTTGGATGATTTCCTGTCGCTGGTGGTGCCGGAATTGCAGCGGCGCGGCTTGTTCCGCACCGAGTACAAAGGCACGACGTTGCGGGAGCATCTGGGGCTGAGTGCCTCGGATAATTCTGGTAACACGCAGGGCGGATTAGGCGGAACGCCGTAATCCGCCAATGCATGCGCCGTCGAAACGCAAGCATTGGCGGATTACGCTTCGCTAGTCCGCCCTACGTGTCTCCGTGGTTAAGCTTTGTTTAGAATAGGATGTGAGCATGAAGGTGGCTGGCAGGATATTGATCGCGGCGTTGGCCGTATCGGCGTTGATCGCGCCATTGCACGCGCAAGAGTACTTCGGCGACCTCCGTCCCGACGCGCCCGAACTTGCCGCGCGCGGGTTGCTGCCGGTCGGCGTGCGCACGCTGGTCGCCGAGCACGCGGACCAACCAGACGTGCTGCGTTACAGCGAAGCGTATCAAAACCCCCGCTACACCCGCAAGCTCACGCTGGAAGTCTGGTATCCGGCCACCCTCGCGGCGGGACAAAAGGAACATACGGTTTACACCGACGTTCTCGGTTCCGGCCCCAACGATCCCGCCCGCCCCAACACGCCATTCCAGTTCAACGGCCGCGCGGCGCGCGACGCGGCGCCTGCGACCGGCCGCCATCCGCTGGTGATCGTCTCGCACGGCTATCCAGGCTCGCGCCTGCAAATGAGTTACCTGACCGAGAACCTGGCGTCGAAGGGCTACGTCGTCGTGGCGATCGACCATCCCGAATCGACGCGCGCGGACAAGGCCGGCTTCGCCAGCACCCTGCTGAACCGCCGCCTGGACGACCTGTTCGTGCTCGACAGCGTCGCGGCCTGGGCCAAGCCGGGCAGCGGCAACTTCCTCGCCGGCGTGGCCGACGCCGGCAACACCGCCTTGATCGGCTATTCGATGGGCGCCTATGGCGCGTTGAACACCGTCGGCGCGGGCGTGAGCGCGGCCGCCGCCGCATACGTCCCTGGCGGCAAGCTGGCCGTGAACCAGCACGGCAACGCGGACTACGAATCGCGCCGCGACGCCCGCATCAAGGCGGTGGTGGCGTTCGCGCCATGGGGCGGCGCGCACAAGGTGTGGGACGCCGAGGGACTGGCCGGCGTGCGCACGCCGACCTTGTTCATCACCGGCGACCAGGACGACGTGGCCGGCTACAAGGATGGCGTGGTGCGCATCTTCGAAGGCGCCGTCAATGCCGACCGCTACCTGTTGACCTACCAGGGCGGCCGCCACAACTCGGCGCCGAACCCGCCGTCGCCGGCGATGTGGTCCAGCTTTGACGACTTCATGTCCTATGCCGAGCCGGTGTGGGACAGCCGCCGCATCAACAACATCAACCAGCATTTCGTGACGGCCTTCCTCGGCATCCACCTCAAGGCGCAGCCGTTGCAACCGTATCTGGAACTACCGCCGCTGGCCGCCGACGGCACCATCAAGCCCGATCCGGGCCTGTGGAAGGGCTTCCGCAAGCGCACCGCGCTCGGGCTGGAGTGGCGTCACCTGCCCGCACAATCGGCACAATAGGCGTCCAAGGGCGCGCGGGAGGGAAAAATACCTGCGCGCTTGTATAATGCAGGCAAACTAACAGGCCTGCCACCATGACAAATACCACCCATTTCGGTTACAAAACCGTCGCGGAAGACGACAAAGTCCGCGAAGTTGCCAAGGTTTTCCATTCCGTCGCCGCCAAGTACGACGTCATGAACGACGTCATGTCGGGTGGCCTGCATCGTCTGTGGAAGACGTTCACCATCGCCCACGCGGCCGTGCGCCCCGGTTTCAAGTGCCTCGACATCGCCGGCGGCACGGGCGATCTGGCCAAGGTGTTTGCCAAGCAGGCCGGCCCGACCGGCGAGGTCTGGCTGACCGACATCAACGAGTCGATGTTGCGCGTTGGCCGCGACCGCCTCTTGAATCGCGGCCTGTTGACCCCCACCTTACTGTGTGACGCGGAAAAATTGCCCTTCCCGGACAACTATTTCGACCGCGTCAGCGTCGCTTTCGGGCTGCGCAACATGACCCACAAGGATCAGGCGCTGGCGGAAATGCGCCGCGTATTGAAGCCAGGCGGCAAGTTGCTGGTGCTGGAGTTCTCGAAAGTGGCGACGCCGCTGCAGAAGCCTTACGATATTTATTCGTTCAAGGTGCTGCCCTGGATGGGCCAGAAGATCGCCGGCGACGCCGAGAGCTATCGCTATCTGGCCGAGTCGATTCGCATGCACCCGGACCAGGACACGCTCAAAACCATGATGGAAGAGGCGGGTCTGGAGCGGGTAACGTATTACAACTTGACGGCAGGTGTGGCCGCTTTACACACTGGTATCAAACTGTAAATACTGTAGGAATGACCATGAACATGAAAAAACTGATGATCAGCGCGGTTGTCGCGCTGTCCGCCTTCACGATGCTGGCCGAGGCGACCGCGCGTCCCGCCGGCGGCAACCGTTCGATCGGCCGCCAGTCGCAAAACGTCAACCGCATGCCGCCGGCCGCCGCGCCGACGCCGGCGCCGCGCCAGGCCGCCCCCGCGCCGGCGCCAAACGCACAAAACGCGAACGCCATGCCGGCCAAGCGCCCCGGCATGTGGAAAGGTATCCTCGGCGGCGCGCTGCTGGGCCTGGGCCTGGGCGCCCTGTTCTCGCACCTGGGTATCGGCGGCGCGATGGCCAGCATTCTGAGCACGATGCTGATGCTGGCGTTGCTGGCCGGCGCCGCGTACTTCATCTTCCGCATGTTCCGCCGCAAGTCGCAGCCGACCGTGGCGCCGGCAGGTGGCAATTTCGGCGGTAACTTCAACGGCAGCAACAACGCCTACAACAACGACAGCGGTTACAACAAGGCCTACGCTCCGCAATCGGGCGGCGGCACGCCGGAAATCGGTTCGCGCCTGCCTGAACAGCAATACCAGCCGGCGCAAGCCGCGCCGGTGCCGCACACCCCTTGGGGCGTGCCGGGCGATTTCGACGCCGTATCGTTCCTGCGCGTTGCCAAGAGCAACTTCATCCGCCTGCAAGCGGCCTGGGACAAGGGCGACACGGCCGACATCCGCGAGTTCACCACGCCTGAAGTGTTTGCTGAGATGAAAATGCAGATCAACGAGCGTGGCGCACAGAAGGACTACACCGACGTCGTCAGCATCGACGCCGAGCTGCTGGGCATCGAGACCACCGAGACCGAGTACCTAGCCAGCGTCAAGTTCACCGGCATGATCAAGCCCGCGCCGGACGCGCTGGCCGAGCCGTTCAACGAGGTGTGGAACCTGACCAAGCCCGTATCCGGCGCTTCGGGCTGGTTGCTTGCTGGTATTCAACAGTTGGCGTAATCACCGGGAAATCCCGGCGAACTGGTAAGATCAAGACCGCCCGCTTTCCGGGCGGTTTTGTTTTTCCGGCGTAAAGAACTTGTTTGAGCGACGACCTACCGATGACCCCACCGAATTTCAGTCACTTATCCGCCCTGTTATCCGCCGCCGCGCCGGCCAGCGCGGCCGTCAACCATCTGCTGGCGCAGGAGCCGTGGGCGCGCGAGCAGTTGCGGCGCCACGCCGGCAAGGTCGCCTGCATCGACGCCGGCACCGTCGCGCTACGCCTGCGCGTGACGGCCGACGGTATGTTCGAACCCGCACCGGCGGACGAGCCTGCCCGGGTTACCATCAAGGTCAAATTGTCGGATCTGCCGCTGATCGCGCAAAACCGTGAGCGCGCGTTTTCGTACGTGCGCATCGAGGGCGACGCCGATTTCGCCAACGCCATCTCCAGCCTGAGCACGTCGCTGCGCTGGGAAGCGGAGGCGGACCTGGAAAAAATTGTCGGCCCGGTGGCGGCGGTGCGCATGGTGTCGGGCGCCAAGGCCGCCTTCGAGGCGGTCAAGACGGGCCACCAGAAGCTGGCCGAAAACGTCGCCGAGTTCCTGCTCGATGAAAAACAGGTGCTGGTACGCCCGCAGGCGGTGGAGGAATTTTCGGCCGATGTGGTGCGCCTGCGCGATGACGTGGAACGGGCCGCCAAGCGCCTGGCCAAACTGGAACAGAAACTGGGAACCCAATGATTTTGAAATTTTTACGCCTGCTGAAGATCCTGCGGGTCGCCATTCGTTATGGTCTCGACGAAATCGCCATCTCCGGCCTCAAAGTGCCGCGCACCGCCAAACTCATCGACACGGTCATTTTTTGGCGCGACATCTCCGCCCCGCGCGGCGTGCGCCTGCGCATGGCGCTGGAGGACCTGGGGCCGATCTTCGTCAAGTTCGGCCAGGTGCTGTCGACCCGCAGCGACCTGATACCGGCCGATCTGGTGGTCGAGCTGTCGCGCCTGCAGGACCGGGTGCCGCCGTTCGATTCCGACCTGGCCATCGCGCAGATCCGCAAATCGCTGGGCGCCCACCCGGACCAGCTGTTCGCCTCGTTCGAGCGCACCCCGGTGGCGTCGGCGTCGATCGCGCAGGTGCACTTTGCCACCTTGAAGGACGGCAAGCAGGTCGCGGTCAAGGTGCTGCGTCCGGGCATGAAGAAATCCATCGACGAGGACGTCGCGCTGATGCACATCGCCGCCGAGTGGGTCGGCCGCGTGTGGGCCGACAGCAAGCGCCTGAAGCCGAAGGAAGTCGTCGCCGAGTTCGACAAATACCTGCACGACGAATTGGACCTGATGCGCGAGGCGGCCAACGCCAGCCAGCTGCGCCGCAACTTCGCCGACTCCAGGCTGCTGATGGTGCCGGAGATGTACTGGGACTATTGTTCCAACAGCGTGATCGTCATGGAGCGCATGCACGGCCTGCCGGTGTCGCAGATCGACAAGCTCGAAGCGGCCGGCGTGGACCTGAAAAAACTGTCCAGCGACGGCGTCGAGATTTTCTTCACGCAAGTGTTCCGTGACGGCTTTTTCCACGCCGATATGCACCCGGGGAATATCCTGGTGTCGATCGAGCCGGAAACCTTGGGCCGTTACATCGCGCTCGACTTCGGCATCGTCGGCACGCTCAACGACTACGACAAGGATTACCTGTCGCAGAACTTCCTGGCCTTCTTCCGCCGCGACTACAAGCGCGTGGCCGAAGCGCACATCGAATCGGGCTGGGCGCCGAAGGAAACCCGCGTCGACGAGCTCGAATCGGCCGTGCGCGCCTGTTGCGAGCCGATCTTCGACCGGCCGCTGAAGGATATTTCCTTCGGTCAGATCCTGCTGCGGCTGTTCCAGACTTCGCGCCGCTTCAATGTGGAAGTGCAGCCGCAACTGGTGCTGCTGCAAAAGACCTTGCTCAACATCGAAGGCCTGGGTCGCCAGCTCGATCCCGACCTGGACTTGTGGAAGACCGCCAAGCCGTACCTGGAAAACTGGATGGCCGAGCAGGTGGGCTGGCAGGGCCTGTTGCAGCGTTTGAAAGACGAGGCGCCGCGCTACACGCAAATCCTGCCACAGCTGCCGCGCCTGGTGTACCGGGCACTGGAGCAGCAGGGTGAGAAGCCGGCCGACAACGGCGAGTTGATCAAGGTGTTGATCCACGAACAGCAGCGCACCAACCGCCTGCTCAGCCTGGTGATCTATTTCGCCGGCGCGTTCGGGCTGGGCGTGGCCGGCTTCCAGTTGTATTTGCGCTGGCACCACCTGCTCTGATCATGGCCGACTTCCAGCAGCGCGATCCGATGTCGCCGGCGTTCTGGGATGAACGCTTCGCGCGCAGCTTCACGCCGTGGGACCGGGGCGGCGTGCCGTTGGCGCTGCGCGACTTTGTCGCCGCCAACGCGCCGATGGTGACCTTGATACCCGGCTGCGGCTCGGCCTACGAGCTGGCGTTTTTGGCCGGGACGGGGTGGGATGCGACGGCGATCGATTTTTCGCCGCAGGCGGTGCAAGCCGGCAAGCTTGCCGCTGGCGGGTACGCGGATCGCGTGGTCGAGGCGGACTTCTTCGCCTGGCAGCCGGCGCGGCCGCTGCAACTGATTTATGAACGAGCCTTCCTGTGCGCCATGCCGCGCGCGATGTGGCCCAAGGTGGCGGCGCGCTGGGCGGAGCTGTTGCCTGCGGGAGCGCTGCTGGCCGGCTACTTCTTCTTTGATGATGCACCCAAGGGGCCGCCGTTCGGCATCGCCCGCGAGCAGCTGGATGCATTGTTACGGCAAGATTTTGAATGCATCGCCGACGAGGCGGTCAGCGATTCCATCCCTGTCTTCGAAGGCAAGGAACGCTGGATGATCTGGCGCCGGCGGCCGCACGACTAAAAATGCCTCGGATACACGTAGGGCGGATTAGCGCAGCGTAATCCGCCATGCATGCGTCGCCAGCGGCCCATAAATGGCGGATTACGGCGTTCCGCCTAATCCGCCCTACGTGTTTTAGAAGGGCTGGTCACTCCCGTTCTGGTCGTTGGCGACAGGAAACAGTCTGGCGGCAAGTAAAAAGCTTTATAATTCAGGGTTTTGATGATTTTTGCGGAGTAATAGATGCCGATCTACGCTTACCGCTGCGAGGCATGTGGTTTTGCCAAGGATGTCTTGCAGAAGATTTCCGACCCGCAGCTGACTGTTTGCCTGTCGTGCGGCAAGGAGTCGTTTAAGAAACAATTGACCGCCGCTGGCTTCCAGCTGAAGGGTACCGGCTGGTACGCGACCGATTTCCGTGGCGGCACGCCGCCGGCGACGGGCGTATCCACCGGTCCGGTGGACGGCGCGGCCAAGGCCGACGCGCCCAAGGCGGACGCGGCTGCCAGCACGCCCGCCAAGCCGGCGAGCGGCACGGGAACGGCCTGAACGACGGCAGCGGCCCGGTCGCTGCCGTCCGTCATTCCACCCACATGAGCACCCATATAAGAGTCTTCGATGCGTAAATATTTCATTACCGGTTTGCTGATCCTGGTGCCGCTGGCGATTACCGCCTGGGTGCTGAGCCTGGTCATCAACACGATGGACCAGTCGCTGCTGTTCGTGCCGGAGCGCTGGCAGCCGCATACGCTGATCGGCTTCGACATCCCCGGCCTGGGCACCCTGCTGACGATCGTGATCGTGTTCCTGACCGGCTTGCTGACCAACAACCTGGTCGGCAACTACGTGGTGCGCATGTGGGAAAAGCTGCTCAAGCGCATTCCGCTGGTGAACTCGCTCTATTCGAGCGTCAAGCAAGTGTCGGACACCCTGTTCTCGTCGTCCGGCAACGCCTTCCGCAAAGCCGTGCTGATTCCGTATCCGCACCAGAACTCGTACACCATCGCCTTCCTGACCGGCACGCCCGGCGGCGACGTCAAGAACCATCTGGTCGGCGACTACGTCAGCGTCTACGTGCCGACCACGCCGAATCCGACGTCTGGCTTTTTCCTGATGCTGGCGCGCAAGGATGTGGTCGAACTCGACATGACGGTCGACGCGGCCCTGAAGTACATCGTCTCGATGGGCGTGGTGGCGCCGGAAAGTGTGCCCCAAGCCATCGAAGTCGTCAGCAAGTAAAAACAATCACACCGAATTCACGAGCAATCTAACCTGAACCGAGAAATAACATGTCCTCAATGCGTACTCACTACTGCGGCCTCACCACTGAAGCGCTGCTTGGCCAAACTGTCAGCCTGTGCGGCTGGGTACATCGTCGCCGCGACCACGGCGGCGTGATCTTCATCGACCTGCGCGACCGCGAAGGCCTGGTGCAGATCGTTTGCAATCCGGAACAGGCCGAAGTCTTCAAGGCCGCCGAAGCCGTGCGTAACGAGTTCTGCCTGCGCGTGACCGGCGTGGTCAAGGACCGTCTGGCCGGCACCGTCAACACCAACCTGAAGTCGGGCAAGATCGAAGTCGTGTGCTCGCAGCTGGAAGTGCTGAACCCTTCCGTTGCCGTGCCGTTCCAGCTGGACGACGACAACCTGTCCGAAACCACCCGCCTGACCCACCGCGTGCTGGACCTGCGCCGTCCGCAAATGCAGAACAACCTGCGCCTGCGCTACAAGGTGACGATGGAAGTGCGCAAGTACCTGGACAACCTGGGCTTCATCGATATCGAAACGCCGATGCTGACCAAGTCGACCCCGGAAGGCGCGCGCGACTACCTGGTGCCGTCGCGCGTCAACGCCGGCAGCTTCTTCGCGCTGCCGCAGTCGCCGCAGCTGTTCAAGCAATTGCTGATGGTGGCCAACTTCGACCGTTACTACCAGATCACCAAGTGCTTCCGCGACGAAGACCTGCGCGCCGACCGCCAGCCTGAATTCACCCAGATCGACTGCGAAACCTCGTTCCTGACCGAACAGGAAATCCGCGACCTGTTCGAGGAAATGATCCGCATCGTCTTCAAGAACACCATGGACGTCGACCTGCCGAACCCGTTCCCGGTCATGGACTTCTCGGAAGCGATGGGCAAGTACGGTTCGGACAAGCCGGACATGCGCGTCAAGCTGGCGTTCACCGACCTGACCGACGTGATGAAGGACGTCGACTTCAAGGTCTTCTCGGGCGCGGCCAACATGCCTAACGGCCGCGTGGTCGGCCTGCGCGTGCCGAAGGGCGCCGAGATGCCGCGTTCGGAAATCGATGCCTACACCCAGTTCGTCGCCATCTACGGCGCGCGCGGCCTGGCGTACATCAAGGTCAACGAGAAGGCCAAGGGCCGCGACGGCCTGCAATCGCCGATCGTCAAGAACCTGCACGACGCCGCCCTGGCCAAAGTGATCGAGCTGACCGGCGCCGAAGACGGCGACCTGATCTTCTTCGGCGCCGACAAGGCCAAGGCCGTCAACGACGCCATCGGCGCGCTGCGCGTGAAGATCGGCCACAGCGAGTTCGGCAAGAACGCCGGCCTGTTCGACGACGTCTGGTCGCCGCTGTGGGTGGTGGACTTCCCGATGTTCGAACACGACGAGGAAAACGACCGCTGGACCGCGACCCACCATCCGTTCACCGCGCCGAAGGACGGCCACGAGGACATGCTGGAAACCAATCCGGGCGCCTGCATCGCCAAGGCCTACGACATGGTCTTGAACGGTTGGGAACTGGGTGGCGGTTCGATCCGTATCCACCGCGAGGAAGTGCAGTCGAAAGTGTTCCGCGCGTTGAAGATCGACGCCGACGAAGCGCGCCTGAAGTTCGGCTTCCTGCTCGACGCGCTGCAATACGGCGCGCCGCCGCACGGTGGCCTGGCCTTCGGCCTGGACCGTATCGTGACCTTGATGACCAAGTCCGATTCGATCCGCGACGTGATCGCCTTCCCGAAAACCCAGCGCGCGCAGGATCTGCTGACCCAGGCGCCGTCGGAAGTGGACGAGAAGCAGTTGAAGGAACTGCATATCCGCCTGCGCGCCGTCGAGCCGAAGGTCGCCAGTTAATTAGTCTGGCATAATGAAAAGGCGCCAACGTTCACGCGTGGCGCCTTTTCTTTTGCCTGAAACTTATGCCATACAAGATACCCGAATCCGTGCTGGTGGTGATTCACACCGCCGACCTGCACGTGCTGTTGATCGAACGCGCCGACAAACCCGGCTACTGGCAATCGGTGACCGGTTCGCTCGACGCCGTCGACGAGCCCTTGCTGGAGACGGCCGCGCGCGAACTGTTCGAGGAAACCGGCATCGTCGCCGACGGCGAGCGCATCGTGCTGCGCGATTGGCACCTGTCCAACATCTACACGATCTACCCGGTCTGGCGCCACCGCTACGCGCCGGGCGTGACGGAAAACACCGAGCACGTCTTCAGCGTCGAGGTGCCGCGCGATATCGCCATCACGCTCAGCCCGCGCGAGCATCTGAACCACGCGTGGATGCCGCACCTGGAAGCGGCCGATAAATGTTTTTCTTTCTCCAACGCGGAAGCGATTCTGCAACTTCCCCAGCAGCTTCTGAAGCAACTTAACTAGATTGTGCCGCATCAAATAGCGGCGGACTGTGCCGCGCATACTTTGGAATTCGGAGCAAGTTCCGGGGGATGTTGTGGCGACGCTGTTGCGGCTTAGAGGTTATCGTTTTTATTTTCACAGCCAGGTCACGGGCGAGCCGCCGCACCTGCATGTGGACAAGGACCGCAAGTCCTCCAAGTTCTGGATCGAGAGCACGACGGTGGTGCGCAACGTGGGCTTCAGCCCGCTTGAAGTGCGCGAGATCACCCGCATCATCGTCGAGTACCGGCTGGATTTTCTAAGGATTTGGAATGACTACTTCGAAGACGCCTGACGAGCGTATCAAGACCGTGGTGTTCGAGGACCACTCACTGGTGATCGGCTTGATGGACGGCCGGCGCATCAGCACGCCGTTGGCATGGTATCCACGCTTGGCGGGCGCCACCTCCGCGCAGCTGGGCGAGTGGGAAATCATCGGCGCCGGCGACGCGCTGCACTGGGCGCAGCTCGATGAGGATCTCAGCGTCAGCGCGATGTTGCGCGGCTTCTCTTCAGCAGCTCCATCATCTCCGGAAGCCGATACCTATTGAGGTTTTGTGTCGGCTCAAGCGTAGGCCTGCGATCCCGTTCTAGTATCATGGATCGCTATCCACCTGCCGCTTGCCATGCCTGCCATCTTGCGCTACAAAGGGTATAAGTTCTTCTTTTTCTCGAACGAAGGATTGCCCCGCGAGCCTGTTCACGTCCACGTGCAAGGACAAGGAGGCCTCGCCAAGATTTGGATCGAACCGGAGGTGATGGCCGCCCACTCCTCTGGGATTCCCGCCAAGACCTTGCGTGAACTCGTGCGTTTCGTGGCTGAACATCGAGACTATTTCATCGATATCTGGAAGGAGTATTTTGATGATTGAAGCGCGTGCAAAAAAACTGTCTTTTGATCAGGATAATATGTGGGTGCACCTAGTCGACGGTCGTACGTTGGGCGTGCCGCTCAACTTTTTTCCGCGACTTTCTCAAGCCACTCCGGTACAACGCGAAGATTATGTATTGAGCGGTGGTGGACAAGGTCTGCACTGGGAAGCGCTCGACGAAGATATCAGCGTTGAGCATTTGTTGAAGGGACATGGCGACACCACGATTCGTCGACCGACATCTAACACCAAGTTTGGTTGACCGCCTCTTGCTCGAATCGCTGTGTGCGTAGGCGAACACACGCGGAGGCGCACTCGGGGTTAGAATGTTCTGTATGAAAATCCGAGTTGCCACCTACAATATTCACAAGGGAGTGTCCTCCATCCGCGCCGAGCCGCGTGTGCTGGCGCTAAAACAGGCGATCGGCCTGTTCAATGCCGATGTGGTTTTTTTGCAAGAGGTACAAGGCAAGCACGACCTCAAGGCGGCCAAGTACGGCGCCGAACAACTGGGCCAGAAGCATTGGCCCGCTGCGGCGCAGCATGAATATTTCGCCGGCGAGTCGCGCCACCTGCACGCCGCCTACGGCATGAACGCGGTGTACGACCACGGCCACCACGGCAACGCCTTGCTGAGCGCTTTCCCCATCGCCAACATGGCCAACCACGACGTCTCCGACCACGCCTACGAACAGCGCGGCATCCTGCACTGCGTGCTCAACACCGAGCACGGCCTGGTGCATTGCTACGTCGTCCACCTGGGCCTGTTCGAGGCGGGCCGCCGCCGGCAGACGCAGGCGTTGATATCGGCCGTGCGCGAGTCGGCGCCGGACGGCGAACCGGTCATCATCGCCGGCGATTTCAACGACTGGCGCAACACCCTCAGCGGCGAGCTGCGCAACGCGCTGGGCGTGGTCGAGGCGTTCGACGAGCTGGGCACGAACGCGTCGCTGGACGGCATCATGCGCACCCTGCGCCGCAAGGCCAGCCTGAAGGCGACCATCAACCCGGCGCGCACCTTCCCGTCGGCGCTGCCGTTCTTCCGGCTCGACCGCATTTATGTGCGCGGCTTCAAGGTCGACTCCGCCGAGGTCATGCATGGCAGCCTGTGGGCCAAGCTGTCCGACCACGCGCCCATCGTGGCGTCGCTGTCGCTGGGGTAGGGGACGCCATGGGCTCCGTCAAACTGCTGGCCGATAACGAAGTCACGCTGCTGTACACCGGCACCGAGTATTTCCCGGCGCTGATCGGCGCGATCAACGCGGCCCAGTACGAAGTCTATTTCGAGACCTACATCTTTGCCGATGACGAGACCGGCCAGAAAGTCATGGACGCCTTGTCCGCCGCCGCCAAACGCGGCGTCGACGTGCGCATGATCACCGACTGGTGGGGCACGGGCCGCCGCAAGGTCAACTGCATGCACGAGAAGCTCGAGGCCGCCGGCGTCCACCACCGCATCTTTAATCCATGGTTCAAGCGCGGCATCACCCGCACCCACCGCAAGATCTGCGTGGTCGACCGCGAGGTCGCCCTGGTCGGCGGCATCAACATCAACGACGACATGTTCTGCGACTACAACCATGCGATTAGCCTGTCGGCGCCGCGCTGGGATTTCGCCGTGCAGGTGCGCGGGCCGCTGGTGGCGTCCATCCATCTGGAGGCGCAGACGCAATGGCAACGCCTGGGCAAGATGGGCCTGATGAAGCGTATCAGCCTGTACCGCGACGCGCGCAAGGTCAACAAGACCGCCGCCGCCAACATGGTGCATGCCGGCTTCGTGGTGCGCGACAACCTGCGTAACCGCCGCACCATACAGCGCGCCTACCTGCAGGCGCTGGGGCGCGCGCGCAAGACCGTGCTGTTGGCCAATCCGTATTTCGCGCCGGGGCGCAAGTTCCGCCACGCGCTGGCCGCCGCCGCCGAGCGCGGCGTCGAGGTGGTGTTGCTGATCGGCGTGGGCGAGATCTGGCTGCAGGACGCGGTGGCGCACTCGTTCTATCCGAAGCTGCTTGCGGCCGGCGTCAAAGTGGTGGAATATCACAAAACCCAGTTGCACGCCAAGGTGGCCGTCATCGACGACGACTGGGCGACCGTGGGTTCGAGCAATGTCGACGGCTTGAGCCTGTTTTTGAATCAGGAAGCGAACGTGATCATCAAGGATGCGGCCTTCGCGCAGAACCTGCGCCAGCACATCGAGGCGGCCGTCGCCGACGGCGTGGTCATCAGCTATGCCGACTTCGAGCACGTCGGCCGCTTCCGCCGCATCGGTTACGAGATCGCGTTCGTGTTTTACCGGACCGTGATGCGGTTGTTCTCCGTGGGGAAATACGCTTGAGCGAGAGTGTCAGACTGGATAAATGGCTGTGGGCGGCGCGCTTTTTCAAGACGCGCTCGCTGGCCACGGACGCGGTGGATGCGGGCAAGGTCAAGGTCAACGGCGACAAGGTCAAGCCGGCGCGCACCGTGCGCATCGGCGACAAGCTGGACATCGACAACGGCTCCGACCGCTGGGAGATCGACGTGATGAATCTGTCGGACGTGCGGCAGGCCGCGCCGATCGCCCGTAATTTGTATGAAGAAACCGACGAAAGCGTCGAGCGGCGCGCCAACGTGGCCGAGAACCGCAAGATGTTCCGCGAGCCCAGCGCCGATTTCAAAGGCCGTCCCACCAAGCGCGACCGCCGGCAGATGGGCAAGTTGTCGTAATACCGCGCGGCGGCCACCGCCCATGGAAATTTCTAGAGACACGTAGGGCGGATTAGGCGGAACGCCGTAATCGGCCATCAATGAGCCGTCGGCGGCGCATGCATGGCCGATTACGCTGCGCTAATCCGCCCTACGTGACTCCTATGCGAATCGAACCCCGCCAAATTGCTGCGTCGCAGCAATAGACCCCCACCTCTAAAGGTACTGTTTGACTTTTATCCCCCAGTGGATAATAGTACGAGCGTTCGCAATTTTTTCACACGGAGTAAACGAAGTGGAGCAAAATGTTCTTTTCTCCATGTAACTACACCTTGGGATGCAAGTTATTAATACCTCAACTAAATTTATGCGCAAGGGCGAGCTGACTCGCGCGGCGATCCTGGATGTGGCGCTGGACCTGGCCAGCCGGGACGGCCTCGAAGGCCTGACCATTGGATTGCTCGCAGATAAGATGAACATGAGCAAATCCGGCGTGTTCGCGCACTTCGGATCGCGTGAAGATTTGCAGTTGGAAGTGCTGAAGCTGTATCACCACCGTTTTGAGCAGGAAGTGTTTTTCCCCAGCGTTAAGGAACCGCGCGGTTTGCAGCGTCTCCGCTCGATGTTCGCGCGCTGGGTCAAGCGTGTCAGTGTGGAAGTGGCCTCGGGCTGCATCTACATCAGCGGCGCCGTGGAGTACGACGACCGTCCGGGTCCGATCCGCGAGGAGTTGATGGCGATGGTCGGCGCCTGGCAGGGCGCGTTGCTGCGCTGCGTGAAACAGGCCATCGACTGCGGCGACCTGCAAGCGGACACCGATCCGCAGCAGCTGGTCTACGAGATGTACGGCCTGATCCTGGCCCTGCACCACGATGCGCGTTTTCTGCGCATTCCGGGCAGCCTGGAGCGCGCCGGCGTCGGCTTCGAACGCTTGATCGTTTCCTACCGTAATGCAGAAGTCCCTCATTAAAAACCAACGCATTTAAACTAATTTAAGTAGTCATCAGGAGAATAAACATGGGTCAATACGTCGCGCCAATCCGGGATATGCAATTCGTGCTGCACGAGCTGCTCAATGTGCAAGAAGAACTGAAGGCACTGCCGGACTACGCCGAAATCGATGCCGACATCATCAACCAGGTGCTGGAAGAAGGTGGCAAGTTCACGTCGGAAGTGCTGTTCCCGCTGAACCATTCGGGCGACCGCGAAGGCTGCAAGCACGACGCCGCGACCCACTCCGTGACGACGCCGAAAGGCTTCAAGGAAGCGTACAAGCAATACGTCGACGGCGGCTGGGCCGCGCTGGCGTGCGATCCTGAATACGGCGGCCAGGGCCTGCCGGTGCTGCTGAACAACTCGTTCTACGAAATGCTGAACTCGGCCAACCAGGCCTGGACCATGTACCCGGGCCTGTCGCACGGCGCCTACGAGTGCCTGAAGGAACACGGCACCGACGACCAAAAGAAAACCTACCTGCCGAAGCTGGTGTCGGGCGAGTGGACCGGCACCATGTGCCTGACCGAGCCGCACTGCGGCACCGACCTGGGCATGCTGCGTTCGAAGGCGCTGCCGCAGGCCGATGGCTCGTGGCTGATCACCGGCAACAAGATCTTCATCTCGGCCGGCGAGCACGACATGGCTGAAAACATCCTGCACCTGGTGCTGGCCCGCGTGCCGGACGCGCCGGAAGGCTCGAAAGGCATCTCGCTGTTCCTGGTGCCGAAGTTCCTGCCGAAGGAAGACGGCTCGGTCGGCGAACGCAACCCGATCACCTGCGGCGCCATCGAAGAAAAAATGGGCATCCACGGCAACTCGACCTGCCAGATGAACCTGGACGGCGCCAAGGGCTGGATCATCGGCCAGCCGAACAAGGGCCTCAACGCCATGTTCGTGTTCATGAACGCGGCCCGCCTGGGCGTCGGCATGCAGTCGCTGGGCCTGACCGAAGTGGCTTACCAGAACGCGCTGATCTACGCCAAGGACCGCACGCAGATGCGTTCGCTGTCGGGCGTGAAGAATCCGGAACTGCCGGCCGACCGCATCATCGTGCACCCGGACGTGCGCCGCATGCTGCTGACCGGCAAGGCCTACGCCGAGGGCGCGCGCGCCTTCACCTCGTACGTGGCGCTGCAGATCGACCGCGAACTGCACCACCCGGACGCCGACGTGCGCAAGGAAGCGGCCGACGAGGTCGCGCTGCTGACGCCTATCGTCAAGGCCTTCATCACCGACAACGCCTGGATCGCCACCTCGGAAGCGATGCAAGTGTTCGGCGGCCACGGCTACATCTCGGAATGGGGCATGGAGCAGTACGTGCGCGACGCCCGCATCAACCTGATCTACGAAGGCACCAACACCATCCAGTCGCTCGACCTGCTGGGTCGTAAGATCCTGGGCGACAACGGCGCCAAGCTGCGCAAGTTCGGCGAGAAGATCAAGGCGTTTGTCGAAGACAACGGCACCGACGAGGCGATGAGCGAATTCGTCACCCCGCTGGGCGACCTGGGCGACAAAGTCACCAAGCTGACCATGGAAATCGGCATGAAAGCCTTCCAGAATCCGGACGAAGTCGGCGCCGCCTGCGTACCGTACCTGCGTGTTGTCGGCCATATGGTATACAGCTATTTCTTCGCGCAGATGGCGAAGATCGCGCTGGCCAAAGAGGACAGCGGCGACAATTTCTACAAGGCCAAGCTGGCTACCGCGCGCTTCTACTTCGCCCGCCTGCAGCCTGAAACCGCAACCCTGATCCGCCAGGCACGTTCGGGCTCCGCCAACCTGATGGCACTCGACGCCGACCTGTTCTAAGACTAGAGGAAACGACATGACCAATTTCATCGTTAAAAAAGTAGCCGTGCTGGGCGCCGGCGTGATGGGCGCGCAAATCGCCGCCCACTGCGTCAACGCCAAAGTGCCCGTCGTCCTGTTCGACCTGCCGGCCAAGGAAGGCCCGAAGAACGGTATCGTTCTGAAAGCCATCGAGAACCTGAAGAAACTGTCGCCTGCGCCGCTGGGCAACAAGGACCACGCCGCGCTGATCGAAGTGGCCAACTACGAGGACGACCTGGCCAAGCTTGCCGAGTGCGACCTGATCATCGAAGCGATCGCCGAGCGCATGGACTGGAAGCACGACCTGTACAAGAAGGTCGCTCCACATATCGGCGCCAACGCCATCTTCGCCTCGAACACCTCGGGCCTGTCGATCACCAAGCTGTCCGAAGGCTTCGACGCCGACCTGAAATCGCGCTACTGCGGCGTGCACTTCTTCAACCCGCCGCGTTATATGCACTTGGTCGAAATCATCCCGACCGAGGCGACCAAGCCGGAAATCGCCGACCAGCTCGAAGGCTTCCTGACCACGACGCTGGGCAAGGGCGTCGTGCGCGCCAAGGACACGCCTAACTTCATCGCCAACCGCGTCGGCGTGTTCGGCATCCTGGCGATCGTGCACGAAGCCGAGAAGTTCGGTTTGAGCGTGGACGTGGTCGACGACCTGACCGGTGCCAAGCTGGGCCGCGCCAAGTCGGGCACCTTCCGCACCGCCGACGTGGTCGGTCTGGACACGATGGGCCATGTGATCAAAACGATGCAGGACAACCTGCCGAACGACCCCTTCGCCGCCGTCTACAAGACGCCGGAAGTACTGGCGAAACTGGTTGAAAAAGGCGCCCTGGGCCAAAAGTCCGGCGCCGGTTTCTATAAAAAGGTCGGCAAGGACATCCAGCGGCTGGATTTCGCCACCGGTGAGTACGTCGCCGGCGGCGGCAAGGCCGCCGACATCATCGCCCGCATCCTGAAGGAAAAAGATCCGGTCAAGAAAATGAAAGCGCTGCGCGAATCGACCAATCCACAGGGCCAGTTCCTGTGGGCGATCTTCCGCGACGCCTTCCACTACATCGCCGTGCACCTCGACACCGTCGCCGACAACGCCCGCGACATCGACTTCGCCATGCGCTGGGGCTTCGGCTGGACCACCGGTCCGTTCGAGACCTGGCAGGCGGCCGGCTGGACGCAAGTCGCCCAGTGGGTCAAGGAAGACATCGACGCCGGCCAGGCGCTGTGCTCCGCACCGCTGCCGGCCTGGGTGTTCGAAGGCCCGGTCGCCGAAAAAGGCGGCGTGCACACGCCGGAAGGTTCGTACTCGGCCGTGTCGAAATCGTTCGTGCCGCGCTCGACCCTGTCGGTCTACGACCGCCAGGCGTTCCGCGCGCCGGTGTTCGGCAGCGGCGAGATCGACGGCAAGAAAGCCGG
Source organism: Duganella sp. GW821-FHT07F09 (assembly GCF_059418705.1). Taxonomy (NCBI): domain Bacteria; kingdom Pseudomonadati; phylum Pseudomonadota; class Betaproteobacteria; order Burkholderiales; family Oxalobacteraceae; genus Duganella; species Duganella sp. GW821-FHT07F09. The sequence continues at coordinate 36,213 of NZ_JBWKQJ010000011.1, forward strand.
CACCACCGTGCACGAGGACGACGACGTGCGCCTGTGGCACACCGGCGACGACGTGCTGATCATCTCGCTCAAGACCAAGATGCACGTGATCAGCCCTGGCGTCATCGCCGGCTATCGCAAGGCGCTGGCCGAAGCCGAGAAGAACTTCAAGGGCCTGGTCATCTGGAACTCGGACGCGGCCGAAGGCGGCGCGTTCTCGGCCGGCGCCGACCTGCAATCGGCACTGCCTGCGTTCATGCAGGGCGGCGCCAAGGCGGTCGACCCGATCATCAAGGAACTGCAAGACACCTTCATGGCGATGAAATACTCGAACGTGCCGGTCGTCGCGGCGGTGGCCGGGCTGGCGCTGGGCGGCGGCTGCGAAATGGCGCTGCACGCCTCCAAGCGCGTGGCCTCGATCGAGTCGTACATCGGCCTGGTCGAAGTGGGCGTGGGCCTGATCCCGGCCGGCGGCGGCCTGAAGGAAGCGGCACAGCGCGCCTTCAAGGAAGCCAAGGGCAACGACATCCTGCAATTCCTGAAAACCGGTTTCACCAACGCGGCCACGGCCAACGTGTCGAAGTCGGCGCTCGAAGCGCAGGCGATGGGCTACCTGAAGGAAGACGACGTCATCGTCTTCAACCCGTACGAGCTGCTGCACGTTGCCAAAGTCGAAGCGCGCGCCATGTTCGACAAGGGTTATCGTCCGCCGTTGAAGACGCCGATTCAGGTCACCGGCCGTTACGGCTGGGGCACCATCAAGGCGCAACTGGTCAACATGCGCGACGGCGGCTTCATCTCCGCGCACGACTTCAAGCTGGGCGACATGATCGCCGAGATCGTCTCGGGCGGCGACATCGACCAGGGTTCGTTCGTCAGCGAGCAGTGGATTCTGGACATGGAGCGTAAAGCCTTCCTGGAACTGCTGAACCATCCGAAGACGCAAGAACGGATCATGGGCATGATGCAAACCGGCAAGCCGGTCCGCAACTAAGCCGATCCGACACTGAACAGGAAGAACATAATGAGCAAACAAATTCAAGACGCATACATCGTCTCCGCCACCCGCACCCCGATCGGCAAGGCGCCGCGCGGCATGTTCAACAAGACCCGCCCGGACGACCTGCTGGTGCGCGTGCTGCAATCGGCGCTGGCGCAGGCACCGGGCCTGGACCCGGCGCTGATCACCGACGCCATCATCGGCTGCTCGTTCCCGGAAGCGGAGCAGGGCTTCAACATCGCCCGTCAATCGGTGCTGCTGGCCGGCCTGCCGAAGACCGTCGGCGGTGTCACCATCAACCGCTACTGCGCCTCGGGCATCACGGCGCTGGCCATGGCCGCCGACCGCATCCGCGTCGGTGAAGCCGACGCCATGATCGCCGGCGGCGTCGAATCGATGTCGATGGTGCCGATGATGGGCCACCACCCATCGATGAACCTGAACATGTTCACCGACGAAAACGTCGGCATGGCTTACGGCATGGGCTTGACCGCCGAGAAGGTTGCCACGCAGTGGAAAGTGTCGCGCGAAGCGCAGGACGCGTTCGCCGTCGAATCGCACCGCCGCGCCATCGCCGCGCAGCAGGCCGGCTTCTTCAAGGACGAGACCACGCCGGTCGAGATCATCACCCGCACGCCGGACCTGAGCACCGGCGAGATCAAGGTCAAGACCCGCACCGTCGACACCGACGAAGGCGCGCGCGCCGACTCGACGATGGAATCGCTGGCCAAGCTGAAGCCGGTCTTCGCCGCCAAGGGTTCGGTCACGGCCGCCAACAGCTCGCAGATGTCCGACGGCGCCGGCGCGCTGCTGGTCGTGTCGGAGAAATTCCTGCGCGAGCACAACCTGACGCCGCTGGCCAAGTTCTCGTCGTTCGCCGTCAAGGGCGTGCCGCCGGAAATCATGGGCATCGGTCCGAAGTTCGCGATCCCGGACGCCTGCAAGGCCGCCGGCATCACCCAGGACCAGCTGGACTGGATCGAACTGAACGAAGCGTTCGCGGCGCAGGCGCTGGCCGTCATCGGCGACCTGGGCCTGGATCCGGCGAAGGTGAACCCGATGGGCGGCGCGATCGCCCTGGGCCACCCGCTGGGCGCGACCGGCGCCATCCGCGCCGCGACCGTGGTGCACGCGCTGCGCCGTAACAACCTGAAGTACGGCATGGTGACGATGTGCGTCGGCGCCGGCATGGGCGCGGCCGGCATCATTGAACGTGTATAAAGCGCGCGTATAAGCATGTAATCAAAAAGAGGGCGCTGCGGGTCAACCACGGCGCCCTTGTCATATGGAGCTAGCATGGATATTTTGAGCAGCAAGGAAAACGGCATCCTCACCCTGGAATTCAACCGTCCGGAACGCAAGAACGCGATCACCGCCGCGATGTACCAGACCATGGCCGACGCCATCAACGAAGCGGAGCAGGACAGCGCCGTGCGCGCCATCCTGATCGTCGGCAAGCCGGAGATCTTCACCGCCGGCAACGATCTGGAAGACTTCATGAAGACCGCGCCATCGACCGGCGCCATCGAAGACCGTTCGGTTTACAAGTTCATGATGGCCTTGAGCGGCATCAGCAAGCCGGTGGTCGCCGCCGTGGCCGGCGCCGCCGTCGGCATCGGCACCACGTTGCTGATGCACTGCGACCTGGTCTATGCCGCCGACACGGCCAAATTCTCGATGCCGTTCTCGCAGCTGGGCTTGTGCCCGGAATTCGCCTCCAGCGTGCTGCTGACGCAAATCGCCGGCTACCCGCGCGCCGCCGAAAAGCTGATGCTGGGCGAAGCGTTCCTGGCGCAGGAAGCGCTGGAGATGGGGCTGGTGTCGCGCGTGTTGCCGGCCGCCGAATTGCTGGCATTCGCGCAAGGGCAGGCTGTCAAGCTGGTGGCCCTGCCGGCCAGCTCGATCCGCGCCACCAAGCAGTTGATGAAAGCCAGCCGCAACGCCTTGGTCAGCGAAACCATCACCGCCGAGAACAAGCTGTTCAGCGCGATGCTGACGGCGCCGGAGGCGAAGGAGGCGTTCACGGCGTTCTTCCAGAAGCGCAAGCCGGATTTCAGCCAGTTCTCCTGATTGCGCACAGCGGGCCCGTTCCGTTGACGATTTCATCGTCATGTCATATTAAAAACCTAAGCTTGCTCCCTCTCAAATGATTGGAGCAAGCATGACTTCATCGATTTCGCGTCGCAGTTTCCTGGCCCAGGGTGGGGTGTTGGTGGGCAGTTCTGCGTTGGGCGGCCCTCTGTTGCTTGGGGGCTGTGGCGGCGGCACCGCCCCCATCGCAATCGGTGTCAGCGAGAATGAACGGCCCAAGATGCCGTCGGGAATACAGTTCGGCGACATCACGGACAATCGGGCGATCATCTGGAGCCGGAGCGACCGCAACGCGCAGATGATCGTCGAATACGACACCAGCGACCGTTTCAACAACGCCAGCCGCATCGTTGGCCCCACTGCCAGCGATGCCACCGATTTCACGACCCGTGTCGACCTGGGCGGCTTGCCCGCCGGCCAAACGGTATTCGTGCGCGTGCGCTATGTGGATCCCAACAATTCGAAAATCGAAAGCGAAACCATCTCGGGCCAATTCAGGACCACGCCTGCTGCCGATGGCGCCAAGGCCGTGCGTTTTCACTGGAGCGGCGACCAGTGCGGCCAGGGCTGGGGCATCAACACCGAGTTTGGCGGCATGAAAATCTATGAAGCGATGCGTTTGCGCGACCCGGACTTTTTCATCCACAACGGCGACACGATTTATGCCGACGGACCTATCCTGGCCCAGGTCACGGCGGAAAACGGCCAGGCCTGGCGTAATCTGGTCACGGAAGAAGTCAGCAAGGTCGCGGAGACGCTGAAGGAATTCCGCGGCCGCCATGCCTACAATATGATGGATGCGAACTTCCGCAAGTTCGCCGCCCAGGTGCCGCAGGTCTGGCAATGGGACGATCACGAAGTGACGAATAACTACAGCGCCGCCAAGGATTTATCGGCCGATGCGCGTTACACCGAAAAAAGCATTGCGACCCTCACCACCCGTGGCCGTCGCGCCTTCCTCGAATATGCGCCCATGCGCTATTACAAGCAAAGCGAACCGCAGCGCATTTATCGCACCATCTCGCACGGCCCGCTGCTGGACGTGTTCGTCGTGGACATGCGCAGCTACCGGGGCCCGAACAGCACCAACCTGCAAACCGGGGAAGACGCCAGTTCGGCATTCCTCGGTAGTGAGCAGATGGAATGGCTGATCGCCGGCCTGAAAGCCTCGACCGCAACCTGGAAAGTCATCTCCGCCGACATGCCCATCGGCCTGAACGTCGGCGACGGCAAGAACGCCCAGGGTGAAGCGTTATGGGAAGCGCTCGCCAACGGCAACGACGGCCTTCCCCTCGGCCGCGAACTGGAAATGGCCCGCCTGCTCAGCAGTATCAAGGCGGTCCCCAACGTCGTCTGGATCACCACCGACGTCCACTACTGCGCCGCCCACTATTACGATCCCGCCCAGGCCCGGTTCACGAACTTTTCCCCATTCTGGGAATTCGTCGCCGGCCCGATGAATGCCGGCACCTTCGGCCCGGGCGTGCTCGACAAAACCTTCGGCCCCACCGCGGTGTTCTCGAAAAGCCCGCTGATCCAGAACTCCTCGCCGTTTGCCGGCTACCAGTTCTTCGGTGAAGTCAATATCGACCCGCGAACCAAGGCGATGAAGGTCGAGCTGTTCAACCTCGACGGCGTCTCGCAATTTGCGCAGACGCTACCAGCGGCGGGTGTAGCGTAGGCAGTGCCGTAATCCAATAAGTGGGGGCGGAAAGTAGGGGCGTTGCCTCCTTCCGGTGACCATTTGGCGCGTACCAACCCTTCCTTCGGCGGTTGGCCCCGGGGGAGGGAGGGGGCTTGCATTATTTGCTATAATGCGGCGCCTCCTCTTCCTCCATTGTCAATGAACATACCCCGCCGCTCGCCGGCTCCAGGATTCGTCCGCGCCGCTCTGCTGATTCTTGCCGTTATTGCCCTCACCATCAGTTTCACAGGCGTCATGTGGACCGACTCGGTCGATCTGGCGCACCACTACGCGCTGGTGGTGCGGCTGACGGAACATGGCAACGGGCCGTTTCCGTTCGATACCAGCCTGGGGGAAATGAATGTCTACCCGCGCCTGGCGCATCAGATGGCGGCCGGTGTCGGGCGCCTGTGGTCGTCGCCCCTGATGGGCATGCAAACGCTGGCCGTGCTGAGCATGGTGCTGGGCTGGGCCGGCCTGGCATGGCTGATCAGCAGCCTGCCGCAACGCATGGCCGCCGTCACGGCGCTGGCGCTCGCCGCGTTGTTCGCCGCCAACCACTATACTTTGCGCATGCCGCTGCAGGGCGATGAGTTGTTCGGGAACTTCTTTTACCCGCAATTGCTCGGGCAAACGCTGTTTATCGCCATCCTCCCGCTCAACCTGTTTCTTGAAAAGAAAGCCGTGGCCGCGTGGCTGCGCTATGGGCTGCTGGTTCCTGCGGTTTATCTGCTGACCGGCATACATTTGCTGCCCGCCCTGACATTGCTGGCGATGATGGGATTGATGATCTGCACCGAGCTGCTGGTGATGTGGCGTCGCCGACAGCCCGGCCTGGCCGCCACCGGCGCGATCGGGGCCGGTCTCCTGCTGTCGGCGCTTGGCGCGCTGGCCAGCCATCCCGGCTTTGCGGTGATGCGGGAGATCAGCAAGCAGAACGGCTATATCGCGTTGCGCCATCTCGACAGCACGGTGGCGCTGATGTCGTACAGCGGCGCGGTCGCGCTCGCGTCGGCCACGCTGGTGCTCTGCTGGGCGCGCCGGCAGGGCGAGGCGCCGCTCCTGGCGCTCAAATACATCGGCTTGTACGGGCTGGCCGTTTCAGGCTTGTGTCTGGCGCAGGGGCTGGCCTGGCCGTTCGGCTTCGGTTCGGAATACGCCATGCGTAAATATGTGTTCTCGCTCGATACGGTGGCGTTGATCGAGCTGGCGGTGCTGCCGGCCCTGTTACTCGCGCGCAAGGTGGAAGTGGCCGGTGCCCGTTGGTATGCAGTGTTGCAGTATTGCCTGCTGCCGGCGGGACTGACGGCGCTTGCGTGCCTGACGATCACCTCCAGGCCGGTCGTTCGTCCCACCCAGCAGTTGATCGCGCTGGAAAGCGGCGTCAAGACGCTGCGGGAGCGTATCGGGCGTCCCGAGACCGGCAAATACGATTATGTGATTGGCGTCAACAACAGTTCCGCGGTCATCGACTACATGATGTCGATCAGCCAGTTGCGCCTGGCGCGTCTGGAAAATCCGAACGCCGCCAGCCTGCTGTTTCAACGCGACATCGATAACTGGGCGGACGTGGACCGCATCGTCACGGCGGAAAACGGCGGCTACGACCAGTACCCGGCGTGCCGCGTAGGCGCCCCGCTGGGCGCTCTGGTGGCGCTCAAGGCGGAATGCCTGCTGCGCCAAATCCGTGACAGCGCGCGCATCGAATTGACGGACGCCAATAAAATTTTCCTGTGCACCACGCACGGGATCAGCGCGCGCGAGGGCGGCGGCTCATGGACCGATTCGCGTGAAGCAACGCTGCGCTGTCCGCTGCCGCAAGGCGGCGGGGCGCCGGACCGGGTTGATGTCGAAGTCCATGCCTTCCGCGGGGATGTCGCCGACATGCGCGCGCTGGTCTGGGTGGAGGGGCAGCCGAAGCGGCAATGGACCGTCGGCGGATCGCGCCCGCAGACGCTGTCGCTGCCGCTCGGAGGTCAGGCCGCGCGGGAAGCTGTCATCCGCTTCGAAATCCCCGACGCCCGCTCACCGCAAGAGCTGGGCTTGGGCGACGACCCCCGCAAGCTCGGCTTGTTTGTGCGCGCCATCGAGTTCAAGGACTAGCGCGGCCGCACCGCCATGGTCCCCGGTTGCCCTCAGTAAACGGCGGATTGATGTGGGGTGCCGGGATTTTCGGTGTTTTCAGCTACTATGACTAAGCTTACGCAAGCGAACGCCTTGCCGACATCTTCCGGGACACCCGCTGGCCTCTTGGCTGCGGGTACGGATCCTGCTTTATCATCAAGATAATAGAACATCCCCGGCGCCTCGGCAGTGTTGCTGCCTTCGTCCCCGTGCAATACTTACCGAAAGGCACTATCGAATGGCCATCCGCGTCGCCCTGCACCATAAAACCAGCTACAAATTCGACCGTTTGGTCACGCTTTCACCGCACGAAGTGCGCCTGCGCCCGGCGCCGCACGCGCGCACGCCTATCCTGTCGTATTCGCTGAGCATCACCCCGGCGCAGCACTTCCTCAACTGGCAGCAAGATCCATACGGTAACTACATCGGCCGCGCGGTGTTCCCGGAAGCGACCAAGGAGCTTGACTTCACGGTCGACCTGATCGCCGACATGACGGTCATCAATCCGTTCGACTTCTTCCTCGAGGACTATGCCCAGCATTTCCCGTTCGACTATCCGGAAGCCCTCAAGATCGAGCTGGGCAGCTATCTGCACTTCGAGGAAGATCCCGAGGTCGTCGAGTGGATCGCCACGGCACGCCGCGACATCCTCAAAAAAGACCTGATGACGAACGACTTCCTGGTCGCCATCAACCAGCGCCTGCAGGGCGACATCGGCTACCTGGTGCGCATGGAGCCTGGCGTGCAAACCCCCGCCGAAACGCTGGAGAAGCGTTCCGGCTCGTGCCGCGACAGCGGCTGGCTGCTGGTGCAGATCCTGCGCGGCATGGGGCTGGCCGCGCGTTTCGTGTCCGGTTACCTGATTCAATTGAAGGCCGACCAGCAGGCGCTCGACGGTCCGAGCGGCACCGATGTCGACTTCACCGACCTGCACGCGTGGGCCGAGGTCTACATCCCCGGCGCCGGCTGGATCGGCCTCGATCCGACCTCCGGCATGCTGGCCGGCGAGGGCCACATCCCGCTGGCGTGCACCGCGATCCCGTCGTCGGCCGCGCCGGTCAGCGGCTTCACCGACGTCGCCGAGGTGGAATTCCACCACGTGATGACCGTGACGCGCATCCACGAAGACCCGCGCGTGACCAAACCCTACGCCGACGCCGACTGGCACAAGATCGACGCCCTTGGCCAGCAGGTCGACTACGACCTGCAAGCGATGGACGTGCGCCTGACCCAGGGCGGCGAGCCGACCTTCGTCTCGATCGACGACATGGACGGCGCCGAATGGAACACCTTGGCGCACGGCGACAAGAAGCGCGAGCTGGCCGGCGAGTTGATGCTGCGCCTGAAAAACCACTTCGCCCCCGGCGGCATGCTGCATTACGGCCAGGGTAAATGGTATCCGGGCGAGCCGCTGCCGCGCTGGGCGCTGAACATTTTCTGGCGCACCGACGGCCAGCCGATCTGGCGCAACAAGGCGCTGTTCTCCGACGAGAAAAAGGCCGACGGCTACGGCGCCGACCACGCCAAGCGCTTCACCGAGGCGCTGGTGAGCACCCTCGGCCTGCCGTCCGACAGCCCGATTCCGGCCTACGAGGACGTATTGCTGCAAGCCCGCCGCGAGGAGAACCTGCCGGTCAACCTCGATCCGCTCAAGGCCGACCTGAAGGCGCCGGAGGAACGCCGCCGCCTGGCGCGCCTGCTGGAAAACGGCTTGGGCGCGGTGGCCGGCTATGTCGTGCCGCTGAAACCCGAGGAACTGGCCGACGACGCCCGCGCGCGCCTGTCGATCGCCTTGCCGACCACCTGGCGCACGTCGGCCTGGCCGCTCAAGCGCGAACACCTGTACCTGATCGAGGGCGAATCGCCGCTCGGCCTGCGCCTGCCGCTGAACGCGCTGCCGTGGGTCCAGCCTGAGGACGAGGAGCCGGAATTCGACCGCGATCCGTTCGAACCGCGCGGCCCGCTGGCGCCTGCGGCCAAGGGCGATGGCGTGCCTTCCCACGCGGAGGTCGACCTGGCCGCCCGCAAATCGGCCGCCAAGAAGGTCGATCCGGCCCCGGCGCCGCGCGAGGTGATCCACACCGCGCTGTGCGTCGAGGTGCGCGGCGGCCGCCTGCACGTGTTCATGCCGCCGCTCAAACGCATCGAGGACTACCTGGCGCTGGTGACCGCGATCGAAACCACCGCCGCCCACCTGAACATGAAGCTGTGGCTCGAAGGCTACCAGCCGCCGCGCGATCCCCGCGTCAAGCTGCTCAGCGTGACCCCCGACCCCGGCGTCATCGAGGTCAACGTGCAGCCGGCGGCCAGTTGGAAAGAGCTGGTACACAACATGACCACCCTGTATGAGGAGGCGCGCAAGACCCGCCTGGGCACCGAGAAATTCATGAACGACGGCCGCCACACCGGCACCGGTGGCGGCAACCACGCGACCCTGGGCGGCGCCACGGTCGCCGACAGCCCGATGCTGCGCCGTCCGGACCTGCTCAAAAGCTTGATCACCTACTGGCAAAACCACCCGGCGCTGTCGTACCTGTTCTCCGGCACCTTCATCGGCCCGACCAGCCAGGCGCCGCGCGTGGACGAGGCGCGCGACGACAACCTGTACGAACTGGCCATCGCCTTCCAGCAAATGGACAAGGTGCTGCCGACCCTGCACGAGGGCGACAAACCGTGGATGGTCGACCGCCTGCTGCGCAACCTGCTGGTCGATTTGACCGGCAACACGCACCGCTCCGAGTTCTCGATCGACAAGCTGTATTCCCCCGACGGGCCGACCGGCCGTCTCGGTCTGGTAGAATTCCGTGCCTTCGAGATGCCGCCGCACGAGCGGATGAGTCTTTTGCAGATGCTCTTGCTGCGGGCCCTGGTCGCGCGTTTCTGGCGCCAGCCCTACCAGGCCAAGCTGGTCCACTGGGGCACGGCGCTGCACGACCGCTGGATGCTGCCGCACTTCGTGGCGCAGGATATCCGTGACGTCGCGCGCGATTTGCGCGCCGCCGGCTACCAGTTCGAGGAGCATTGGTTCGATCCGTTCATCGAATTCCGCTTCCCGCGCTTCGGCACCGTGGTGTACGAGGGCGTGGAGATGGAGCTGCGCCAGGCGATCGAGCCATGGAACGTCCTGGGCGAGGAAATGACCGGCGGCGGCACCGCGCGCTACGTCGATTCGTCGGTCGAGCGCATGCAGTTGCTGGTGCGCGGCCTGACGGACGGGCGCCACGTGGTCGCCTGCAACGGCCGCATGCTGCCGCTGCATCCGACCGGCGTGCCGGGAGAATATGTGGCCGGCGTGCGCTTCCGCGCGTGGAGCCCATGGTCGGCGCTGCACCCGAGCATCAAGGTGCAGGCCCCGCTGGTGTTCGACCTGGTCGACACGTGGAGCGGGCGCGCCATCGGCGGCTGCACCTACCACGTGGTGCACCCGGGCGGGCGCAGCGAGGACAGTTCGCCGATCAACGCCAACGCCGCCGAGGCGCGCCGCTTTGCCCGTTTCTGGGCGCACGGCCACACGCCGGGGCAGATGTATGTGTACAAGGAAGCACTGAATCCGAGCCTGCCGATGACGCTCGATTTGCGCTGGCAGCCTGATTGAGCGCACTATAGAAGAAAAACTAGAAGAAAAACCGATCGACCGCGATGCCTAAGCAACTGCTATCCAAATATCTGGCCGCACCGGATAGTTTCGACGAAATGCTGGACGCCTCGAAAGAGCCGCGTCCGCATTGGCGCGCCATGTTGGACGGCCTGCGCGCAGAAGCGCCCGATTTGATGCGCCAGCGCCTCGAAACGGTGCAGCGCGAGGTGCGCCAGAACGGCGTCACCTACACCGTCTACGGCGACACCAAGGGCACGCACCGGCCGTGGGACCTGAACCTGCTGCCGCTGATCCTGCCGCGCCAGGAGTGGGAGGGCATCGAGGCGGCCGTGATCCAGCGCGCCACCCTGCTGAATCGCCTGCTGGGCGACGTCTACGGGCCGCAAAACATGCTGAAGGAGGGCCTGCTGCCGCCGGCGCTGATCCACGGCCACGCCGGCTTCCTGCGCGCCGCCCACGGCATGCACCACCCGGACGACATCGCCCTGCATTTCTATGCGGTCGACCTGGCGCGCGCGCCCAACGGCCGCTGGTGGGCCACCGCCGACCGCACGCAGTCGCCGTCGGGCGCCGGCTACGCGCTGGAAAACCGCGCCATCGTCGGCCGCAGCTTCCCGGCGCTGCTGCGCGACATGAAGGTGCGCCCGCTCGAAGGCTTCTTCGGCACCATGCGCGACAGCCTGGCGCACTGGGGCCGCCGTTGCGCCGCCAACGGCGACGCCCATCCGCTGCGCGCCGGCGAGGCGCCGCTGATCGTGCTGCTCACGCCCGGCCCCTACAACGAAACGTATTACGAACAAGCCTACCTGTCGCGCTATCTCGGCCTGCCGCTGGTGGAGGCGGGCGATCTGACGGTGCGCGGCGGCATCGTGTTCATGAAGACCCTGTCCGGGCTGCGGCGGGTGCACGTCATCATGCGCCGCGTCGACGACGATTTCTGCGATCCGCTGGAGCTGCGCTCCGACTCCGCGCTGGGCGTGGCCGGCCTGACCGAGGCGGCGCGCCGGGGCAATGTATTGGTCACCAACAGCCTGGGATCGAACCTGCTCGAATCGGGCGCCTTGCTCGGCTTCCTGCCCGCGCTCAGCGAGCGCTTGCTCGGCCAGCCGCTGCGCATGCCGTCGGTGGCCACCTGGTGGTGCGGCGAACCGGCCGCGCTGGAGGAGGCGATCGAAAAGCTGGACCAGCTGGTGATCATGCCGGCTTTCCCGCAGCTGCGCCAGGCGCCGGTGTACGGACGCGACCTGAAGGACGCCGCCCGCGCCGCGTTGATCGCGCAGATGCGCGCCAACCCGAACAACTACGTCGCGCACGAACTGGTGCGATTGTCTCAGGGACCGGTGTACCAGCCGGAAACCGGACGCCTGAGCGCGCACTCGATCGGCCTGCGCGTGTTCGCCTGCGCCACGCCTGAGGGCTACGTCGTCATGCCGGGCGGGTTGACGCGGGTGGCCACCGGGCCGGACGCGCGCGTGATCACCATGCAGCATGGCGGCGGCAGCAAGGACACCTGGGTGCAGGCCAGTTCGCAGGCGCGCCATCATCAACCCGTCCCGCGCAGCATGACCGCGCAAGACCTGGTGCGCGACGATACCCAGCTGTCGAGCCGCATGGCGGAGAACCTGTTCTGGCTGGGCCGCCACACGGAGCGCTGCGACGATATCGCGCGTCTGCTGCGGGTGGCGCTGAATATCGTCTTCAACGTGCGGGCCGGCTATCCCGGCGCCGAATGGCCGACCGTGGAATCGCTGTGCGCGTGGTTCCAGCTGACGCCCATGCCTGAACCGGAGCCTGCGCAGCGGCAGAGCCAGCAGAGCCAGAGCACGGATCAGCAAACCCAGAGCCAGGACCAGCAGACCCAGACCCAAAGCCAGGATCAAGGCCAAAGTCAGAGCCAGGGCCAAAGCCAAAGCCAACGTGGGGCGCCGGAACCCGGGCCCGAGCCGGCGCCGGCCCGCATCGCGCACGACGCCCAGATCGAAGCGGCGCTGTTGATGGCGGTGGTCTCGCCGGAGGTGCCGGGGCTGGCGCGCCAGCAGCAGCAGCTCTACAACACCGCCAGCCAGTTGCGCGAGCGGCTGTCGGTCGACAACTGGCGCGCGCTGAACCGGCTGGTCGAACGCGCCGGCGGCGCCACGTTGCCATCGCAATCGGAGGCGATGACCATCCTCGACGACGCCGCCGCATCGTTGATGACCTTGACCGGTTTCGGCCTGGACGGCATGACGCGCGACATGGGCTGGCGCTTCCTGTCGCTGGGGCGGCGCCTGGAGCGCTTGCAATTCCAGAGCATGGTGCTGCGGGCGGCGCTGGGCATGGACCCGGAGGGCAACCTGGACTGGGTGCTGGAGCTGTCCGACAGCATCGTCACCTACCGCGCGCGTTATCGTGCCCAGCCCGAGTGGCTGCCGGTGCTCGACCTGCTGATCCTCGACGATAGCAATCCGCGCTCGATCAGCCATCAACTGCATGGCGTGCTTGAAGGCTTGCGCAAGATCGCCAAGGTGTACGGTCCGTGCGGCGAGCACAATCTCGCCCCGTTGGAGACCGAACTGCTGTCGCTGTCGCCGGAGGCTGACCTGTACGGCGGCAATCCACGATTGATCGACCTGCTGGCGCGCGTGCAGAATGCCAGCGAGGTGATGGCCGAGCAGATCGGATTGCAGTTCTTCAGCTACACGGGCAGTTTGCAGAACAAGTTCGAAACGCCGTGCGCGCCGGGGTACGCTCGATGACGCAATCCCAAACCCAGCAAACCGCCAGCCCGCTGCCGAACACCGCCAGCGACACGCCGCCACCGCAAACGCCGACCGCGTGCGCGCGCTACCTGGTGGTGCACCAGACGCGCTATAGCTATCAAAGCGCGGTGTCGCTGTCGCAGCAATACCTGCACATGACGCCGCGTTCGTTCGACTACCAGCGCACCGAGTCGCACCGGATCGTGACCGACCCGCCGGCCGAGGACATCACCGACGGCGCCGACTACTTCGGCAACCTGACGCGCCATTTCAGCATCACCGCGCCGCACAGCGCGCTGCTGGTGCACGTCGAATCGACACTGGCGCTGTATCCACGCCGCACCCTGGAGCAGATCGCCGACAGCGCGCCGTGGGAACTGGTGCGCGACCTGATGCTGACCGACCGCAGCGACGCCACCCTGGAGGCGTGCCAATACCTGTACGCGTCGCCGCATGTGGGCCTGAGCGGGGAGCTGACCGACTACGCGCGCGACAGCTTCAGCGCCGGCCGGCCGCTGCTCGACGCCGCGCTCGACCTGACGCAACGGATTTTCGACGACTTCGAGTTCGACAGTACCGCCACCGACATCTCGACGCCGCTCGAGCAGGTGCTGAGCGGACGGCGCGGCGTGTGCCAGGACTTCGCGCAACTGATGATCGGCGGCCTGCGCGGCCTGGGCCTGCCGGCGCGCTACATGAGCGGCTATTTGCTCACGCACCCGCCGGAGGGGCAGCCGCGCATGATCGGCGCCGACGCCTCGCACGCCTGGGTGTCGGTGTACGACCCGGCGCTGGGCTGGATCGACTTCGACCCGACCAACCGCTGCCTGGTGCAGCACGAGCACATCGTCACCGGCTGGGGGCGCGACTTCAGCGACGTCACGCCGATGCGCGGCATCGTGCTCGGCGGCGGCGAGCAGGCGTTGCAGGTCAACGTCACGGTCACGCCGCTGGAGCTTGTATAAACCGGGAGGGTCAGGTCCGACATTCGGACATTGGGGAACTTTAGTCCGCCGAAAAGGTTCTTCGTTTTTCCGGTTTGTCCGAATGTCGGACCTGACCCCCGCGGGTGTTGTGAATCCGCGCGGTTCCGATCCTATGCGCGGTGGCTAACTGAACTACGCGACATGTGTGGCTATGATGGCTGCAAGCGTCTCTTCCGGCGATCGCACCCACTCATCTTCCAGACAAAATGAAAACCTTTCACTGCGACAAATGTGCGCAACAAGTGTTCTTTGAGAACACCTTGTGTTTTAACTGCGACAGCATGCTCGGCTACCAGCCGGACCAACGCGTCGTCAGCAGCTTCGAGGCTGCCGAGGAAGGCACGTGGCGCAGCCTGAACAAGAAGGATGCCGGCCGCCTTTACAAGCAATGCAGCAACTACGTCAACCATCAGGTCTGCAATTGGATGCTCGACGCCGAAGATCCGAACGAATTGTGCGCCTCTTGCCAGCTGACCGTGGTCATTCCGACCCTGAGCACCGATAAGAACCATCTGTTTTGGCAGCGTTTGGAATCGGCCAAACGGCGCCTGCTGTATTCGCTGTATTCGTTGCACCTGACCCCGGTCTCCAAAGAGGAGGATGAGGAAAGCGGCCTGGCCTTCCAGTTCCTGGAGGACGGCCCGGGCGACGACGAGAAGGTGATGACCGGCCACGACAACGGCCTGATCACGCTCAACATCGCCGAGGCCGATCCGGCGCAGCGCGAGCGCACCCGCGAGCAGATGCACGAACACTACCGCACCCTGCTGGGCCATTTCCGCCATGAGAGCGGACACTACTACTTTGATCGCCTGATCGCCGACAGCGAGTGGATCGACGGCTACCGCGAGCTGTTCGGCGACGAGCGCCAGGATTACAGCGAGAGCCTGAAGAAACATTACGAGAACGGCGCGCCGGCCGACTGGGAACAGCACTTCATCAGCACCTACGCCAGCTCGCACCCGTGGGAAGACTGGGCCGAGACGTGGGCGCACTACCTGCACATGATCGATACGCTGGAGACGGCGCACGCGTGTGGCCTGTCGCTCAAGCCGCGCAAGAAGGAGGAGCCGGAGATGGTGATCACCGCGCCGCCGTTGAAGATCGATTCCTTCGACGAAATCATCTCGGACTGGTTCGCGCTGACCTATGTGCTCAACAGTCTGAACCGCAGCGTCGGCACGCCGGACTCGTATCCGTTCAAGCTGCCGACGCCGGTGCAGGAGAAGTTGCATTTCATCCACAAGGTGGTGTTGGCGCAGGTGGAGAAGAAGGCCAAGCCGGCGCCGAAGGCCGTCGTTGCGCAAGACAAAAAGGCGCCGGCGGTGGCAACCGCCTGACGCGCGCAGCACCACCGCCTTACGGTTTGGCGGGTGGCGCGCCCGGAATCTGCAGCAGGTCGCGCCAGTAGTCGCGCTCTATCCTGGACAAATCCACGTCCTGGGCGGCCAGGTCGAACGCCCGCTGTTGCTCCAATCCCTGGGCCGTGTGCTGGAAACACACGTGCACGCTGCGCGTGGCGAACAGGTGGTCGACTGTTTCGACGCGGTCGCGCTCGGCTTGCGTGTAGCGGTCGGCGGCCAGCAGGTAGCGCAGCATACGTTTTTCGATGACGATGGCGGCGAAGCGGCGCGCCAGCAACTTGCGGACGTTGATTTCATCGCTGATGGCCGGTTCGACCGCTAGCGCGCCCGATCGCACGAGACCGTCGAATTGCTCGCCGTACGAGTAGCCGCCCACGGTGCCGATGCGCACCGTTTCCAGATCCTTTAGCGCGCCGGCCGTCACCGGCTTGTCCTTCAGATAGGCCAGCACCGTGTGCCGGCTACCGACGGCGCTGGAGAAATAGCACGTCTTCTCGCGCTCCGGATTGCGCACCATCGCCACCACGCCGGCGTAGGCGCCGTCGTGCAGGCCGATTTCCACCGCGCGCTTCCACGGGAAGTAATCGATCCGCGCGGCGTAACCCATGCGCGTGACCACCGCCCCGATCAGCGTGCCGGTCAGCCCGTTGCCCGGCAGCGCGCGACTAAAAAACGGCGGCCATTCCTCGGTGGCGAAGCGCATTACGGGCGGCTCGGCGGCGAGCGCCGGCATGCTCAGCAACAAACCTGTGCAAAATTTCAACAGCCGTGACAGCTTCAAGCAGCCCCCGATCTCACCGCGACGCAATAGTGGAAACCTATGCTCCCACAAATTGCCGGCCTCGGCAAAGATTTGTTGCCCGGAGGAGAATGCGGCTAGCGCTCGAAGTCGAGCACGACGCGGCCCTCGATGTCGCCCCGCCGCATACGGGTGAACACGTCGTTGATGTTCTCCAGCGTGTCCGTGCTGACGGTGGCCCGGACCTGGCCGCGCGCGGCGAAGTCGAGTGCTTCCTGCAAGTCGAGCCGGGTGCCGACGATCGAGCCGCGCACGGTGATGCCGTTGAGGACGGTGTCGAAGATCGACAGCGGGAAGTCGCCCGGCGGCAGTCCGTTGAGCGAGACGGTGCCGCCGCGCCGCACCATGCCCAGCGCCTGCTGGAACGCCTTGGGCGAGACGGCGGTGACCAGCACCCCTTGCGTGCCACCCAGTTCTTTCTGGATGAAGGCGGCCGGATCTGTCCGCAGGGCATTGACCGTCACCGTCGCGCCCAGCTGTTCGGCCAGTTTGAGCTTGCCGTCGTCGATGTCGACCGCCACCACGTTGAGCCCCATGGCCTTGGCGTACTGCACCGCCATGTGGCCCAGTCCGCCGATGCCGGAGATCGTGACCCAATCACCCGGTTTGGTGTCGGTGACCTTCAATCCCTTATAGACGGTGACGCCGGCGCACAGCACCGGCGAGATGTCGACGAAACCGACGTTGGCCGGCAGGTGGCCGACGAAGTTCGGATCGGCCAGCACGTATTCGGCGAAGCTGCCGTTGACCGAGTAGCCGGTGTTTTGCTGTTCGCCGCACAGGGTCTCCCAGCCGCCGAGGCAATGCGGGCAGTGGCCGCAGGCCGTGTACAGCCACGGCACGCCGACCCGGTCGCCCTCCCTGACATGGCGCACGCCGGCGCCGACGGCGACCACATGCCCAACCCCTTCGTGGCCGGGGATGAACGGCGGCTTCGGCTTGACCGGCCAGTCGCCCTGGGCCGCGTGCAAGTCGGTGTGGCAGACGCCGGTGGCGGCCACCTTGACCAGTATCTGGCCGGGGCCGACCTGCGGCACGGCGACCTCCTCGATGACCAGCGGCTGGCCGAACTCGCGGACGACCGCCGCCTTCATGGTTTTTTGCATGGTGCTGCTCCTTAGTGGGGGATTGAAACGACGCGTCGACGCCGATACAAGCCAGTCTCCCCCTTACTATTTGCAAAAACCATGATGCAGATCAAAATACTCTGGAACCGCACGAACTGGCCGCCGGCCGGCGCGCATGGCCCCCTCGCCGCGCCTAGAACACGTAGCGCAGCGTCCCCGAGACGTTGCGCGGCGCGCCATACAGCAGGTTCTGGAACACGTCGAGCTGGTTGCTGTAATACTTCTTGTCGAAGGAGTTGCTTCTTTTTCCTTAATACTTGTAGTTCAACCCCACCACGAACGTGCGTCCCGAATGCACATACAACAAGGTGTCATTGCGCTGGCTGTCGCGCCCATAGCGCAGCGGCGTGTCGTTCAGGTTCTGCCCCTCCAGACTGACGCGCAACTGCGGCGTGATGTTGTACGACATGCTGAAGTCGATATTGGTCGAGCCATCGACAATGGTGAAGTCGTGCCCCTGCACGTCGCCCAGCACGCTGAGCAGATACGACGAGCGGTGCGCCGCCGACACCCGCGCGCTGAACTTCTTGTCCTCATAGAACAACGTCAGGTTGTGCGCCTTCGGCGACAGGCCGGTGAAGTTGGCGCGCCGCGTCAGCTGCTCGTTGGCGGCCGTGTTCGGATTGTCCACCCGGGTGATGTAGGTGATCTTCGAATCGACGTGCGTGTAGTTGGCCAGCAGGCCGAAATTGGCCCAGATCCCGGGCAGGAAGCTGAACGGCGCCTGCAGGTTGAACTCATATCCGGTCAGCGGGCCGCCCGGTGTGTTGACCTGGCGGTTGACCACCACCGTGGTGTTGGGCAGCGTGGCGCAGGCCGGGGTGCCGCCGGTGATGCTGCAACCGCCGCCCAGCAGGATCGACTCCGGCAAGCCCAGCGACGAGAACACCGCGCGCTCCGACACGCCCTGGATGAAGGTGCCGATGTCCTTGTGGAAGGCGCCCACCGACACCATCGCGTTCTTGGCGTAGTACCACTCGGCCTGCACGTCGTAGGTCTTGGCGCGGATCGGCGCCAGGCGCGGATTGCCGATCGTGACCGTCTGCACCTGCGTGCTGAGCGTGGTCGACGGCGCCAGGTCGGTGTACTCCGGACGCGCCAGCGTTTTGCCGGCCGAGAAGCGCAGCATCACGTCGTGCGGCAGGGTGGCCGAGACGTTGAGCGCCGGCAGGGTGTCGCGGTAGCTGTTTTTAAAGCGCGCCGGCTCCAGCACGCCGTTGGCGTTGAGCATGGCGAAGCTGTCGACGTCGGTGCGGGCGTGGCGCACGCCGACATTGCCGCGCAGCGGAATCGAGAACAGGTCGTACTTGAAGTCGGCCGCCAGGAACAGCGCCTTGATCGACTCGTCGACGCCGCGGTTGGCCTGGTTCAAATAGTTGTAGCTCGAACCCGGCACCTCGGTGCAATGGCATTCGATGTTGTAGACCTTGAGGAATTTGTCGAGGTCGACGGCGGCCCACGAGTTCGGCACGCCACCGGCGCCCAGGCCCTTGCCGAAGCCGCCGATCTGGCGCGTGATGTCGCCCATGCCCACGCCCGCCGGCAGGGTCAGGCCGTTGCCGCCGGAGCCGATCTCGACGTTGGTCCAGGTGTTGTCGCGCTTGGAGAAGCCGGTGCGCAAGGTCAGGTTGTCGTTGAGCTCGTAGCTGGCGTTGACCTGGTTGGTCTTGAGCGTGTTGCGGGTGTGCAGGTAGCGGCCGACGAACTGGCCGTGGAAGGTGCCGTCCGCCTCCTGCGGCGCGAAGCTGAAGCTGTTCGGATTGGTGACATCGATGCCGAAGTTCATCGTCGGCACGTTGCGGTTGTTGCGGAAGTCGAAGGAGTAGCCGTTGGCGTTGGGAGAGTCGAACTGCACCGTCGTGCGCTGCGGCTCGTCCAGGTCCGAGCGCGACTGGCCGGTCAGGAAGTCGATCTTGAGGCGGTCGGTGACATCGTGGCGGCCCGACAACACGTGCTGGCGGAACAGGGTCGAGTAGACGTCGAGCAATCCTTCGCTGCGGATGTCGACCGCGTTGAACTTGCCGTAGTCCCAGCTGCCGGCGTCGTTGAAGTGGGTTTCCAGGATCGACGTCTGCGGCTTGCCGTTCGATTGCCCGAGGCTGCGGCCGAACGAGATGGCCGAGATGTAGTTGTCGTAGCGCTTGTTGTTGAACTTGCCGCCGAGCAGATCGAGGTTGAGCTCGGTGCTGCTGCTCGGGCGCCATTGCAGCGAGCCGGTCACGCCGGAGCGCTCGTACTGCGTCATCGAACGGCGGTAGCGCGGAATGCGCGGCGCGAACGCGCCCGAGCCGGCCAGCGGGTTGGCGACCGTGCCGCCGTAGTTGTCGGTGCGCGACATGACGTCGTTGTAGGCGGCCAGGTTGGACGTGCGCGGCACGCCGAAGCCGCAGTTGGCCGCGTCGATGCCCTTGACGGCGTTGTTGGCGGGGTTCTGCGGCGCGTAGCCGGCCGGCGCGCAAAAGCCGCCGTCGTTGCTGGCGCTGAGCAGCTCGACCGCCTCGTAGCCTTCCTCCTGCACGGTGCGCTTCGAATACGCGGCCGAGATCAGCGCGCCGAACTGGCCGTACGGCGTTTTCCAGCGGTCCGACAGCAGCGCGGTCACGCGCGGGCTGTATTTTTTCGACAGCGAATTGTGCATCTCCTGCGCGCCCAGGCTGAAGGTGCGGCCCTTGAAGTCGAACGGGCGCGCGGTGCGCAGGTCGACGGTGGCGCCGAGCGAGCCTTCCTCGACGCTGGCCTCGGAGGTCTTGCGCACCTCCAGGCTGTTGAACAGTTCGGAGGCGAACACGGAGAAGTCGAAGCCGCGCCCGCGGTTGGTGCTGCCGTTGATGTCGGAGGCGCCGGTGGCCGTCACGCCCTCGATGCCGTTGATGCGCACGCGCGTGAAGCCGGCGTTGAGGCCGCGCACGGTGATCTGCTTGCCCTCGCCGCCGTCGCCGCGCGTGAGCGACACGCCCGGCACCCGCTGCAGCGATTCGGCCAGGTTGGCGTCGGGGAACTTGGCGATGTCCTCGGCCTTGATGACGTCGATGATGCCGTCGCTGGCGCGCTTGGTGTTCAGCGCACTGTTGAGGCTGGCGCGGAAGCCGGTGACCACCACCACTGAGTCGGCCGACTGCGCGGCAGCCGGTGGCGAGTCGGCGGGGGAGGTTTGCGCCTGCGAGGGGGTGGCCATGCTGGCCATCGCGGCCAGCACGCCGCTGACGGCGAGCACGGACGGTTTGAGCGGACTTGCGTTCCGGTTCTTCATGCGTATCCTTTTGGTTTTTTTTGTTGCTGTGTGGATGTCTCTCCCTGCTTGGGAAAATCGATCATATGCGACTTCACCGCGCGAAAAATCGGCGGCGGGGAAACGATCAGTGAGTTGATTTATTAAGGGATGTTGAGGACGTTGGCGTTGCTTGCTAACTACAATGCGCGCCGCCGGGCCAGCTCCGGCGCGGGGCGCGCCTATTGTGCGCCGCCGTACACTACTCTTGTTACACTTCGGCTTTAGGCACATAAAATCATCATGGCGGCCCACTCCGTTACAACCCTGTCCTTTCCCACCGTCGGCGAACGGTCGTACCGCTTTATCGGCGGCGGCACGCCGATGCGCGACATGGTGCGTGACTTTCCGTGGCAAAACACGGCGCTGGGCGCCATCGCCGATTGGCCGGCCGCGCTGCGCACCAGCGTGGGCATCGTCATGCATTCGGTCCATCCGATGTTCCTGTGGTGGGGCGACGAGCTGACCCAGGTCTACAACGACGCCTACGTGCCGTGCTTCGGCGAGGGCAAGCATCCGGCCGCGCTCGGACAGGGCGGGCGCGCATGCTGGGCCGAGATCTGGCCCATCATCGGGCCGCAGATCGACGAGGTGCGCAACGGCGGCGAACCGCGCTGGTACGCCGACAACCTGGTGCCGATCTGGCGCAACGGCCGCATCGAGGATGTCTACTGGAGCTACACCTACACGCCGGTGTTCGGCGGCGACGACCGCATCGCCGGCGTGCTGGTGGTGTGCACCGAGACCACCACCCAGGTGCTGGCCGAGCGCCGCCGCCACGCGCTCGACCTGCTGGCGCGCCGGCTGCTGGCCTGCCGCAGCGAGGCCGACGTGCGCGCCGGCATCGCCCTGGGCGCCGGCGACGATCCGGGCGACCTGCTGTCGGTGGACCTGCTGCGCGGGCCGGGCGCGGACGCCGCCAATGGCGCCGACCTGGCCGTCGGCGACCCCGCCGTCGTCGTCATCCGCGGCGCCGACCTGCAACTGTGCGACGAGCTGGCGCTGGCGTTCCGCGTCTCGCCGCGGTTGCCGCTGGACGCGTCGTTCCGCCAGTTCCTGGAACAGTACACCGCCACCGTATGCGCCACCCTGAGCCGCCTCGACAGCGACCGCGCGCTGGCGCAGGCGATGGCCGAGAGCGAGCGCCTCAACGCCGACCTGAACGCGTCGGCGCGCACCAAGGACGAATTCCTGGCCATGCTGGGCCACGAGCTGCGCAACCCGCTGGCGCCCATCGTCACCGCGCTCAAGCTGATGAAGCTGCGCGGCGGCGAGCACAGCGAGACCATCCACGAGCAGGAGGTGATCCAGCGCCAGGTCGACCATCTGGTGCGGCTGGTGGACGACCTGCTCGACGTCTCGCGCATCGCCAGCGGCAAGGTCGAGCTGCGCAAGGAGACGGTGGCGCTGCCGGACGTGCTCAACAGGGCGATCGAAATGGCCAGCCCGCTGCTCGAGCAAAAGCAGCACCGGCTGCTGGTCGACGTGGCGCCGGTGCGCTGGCACGGCGACCCGGCGCGGCTGGCGCAGGTGGTGTCCAACCTGCTGAGCAACGCGGCGCGCTACACGCCGGCCGGCGGCCACGTGACCCTGGCCACCCGGGTCCAGGACCGCGCGCTGACGATACAGGTCACCGACGACGGCCCGGGCATCTCGCCCACCTTGCTGCCGCACATCTTCGACCTGTTCGTGCAGGGCAACCGCCTGGTCGACCGCGCCAAGGGCGGGCTGGGCATCGGACTGGCGCTGGTGCGCAACCTGGTGCAGA
This sequence comes from Duganella sp. GW821-FHT07F09, assembly GCF_059418705.1. NCBI lineage: Bacteria > Pseudomonadati > Pseudomonadota > Betaproteobacteria > Burkholderiales > Oxalobacteraceae > Duganella > Duganella sp. GW821-FHT07F09. The sequence goes on from NZ_JBWKQJ010000011.1 coordinate 58,739, forward strand.
TGCACGGCGGCGAGGTGGCCGCCTACAGCGCCGGCGAAGGGCGCGGCAGCACTTTCACGCTTACCCTGCCAGAGTCGGTGGTGGAGGAGGCGGCGGCCGAGACGCCTGCCGACGCCGCGCCGGCGCGGGGCGGCGGCACCCGCGTGCTGGTGGTCGACGACAACCAGGACGCCGCCGATTCGCTGGCCGACCTGCTCGGCGCGCTCGGCTACAGCGCCACGGTGGCCTACGATCCGGCCCACGCCATCGCCGAGGCGGGCAGGGCGATGCCGCAGGTGGCCATCCTCGACATCGGCCTGCCCGGCATGGACGGCTTCGAGCTGGCCGCCCATCTGCGCCGCCTGCCGCGCGGCGACGGCCTGAAACTGATCGCGCTGTCCGGCTACGGCCAGGAGAACGACAAGCACCGCAGCCGCGAGGCCGGCTTCGCGGCCCACCTGGTCAAGCCGATCAATATCGCTGAACTCCAGACAACGTTATCATAAAGAGTTGTATTTTTCGTAAATAAGCCGCTAAAATAGCTTCCGGGAAACTGGGGAGCCGTATGGAATTGGTTTACAAGAACGAAAAAGCGCTGTTCGGCATCATGCTGGCCGTCTCGCTGGCCGTCTGGACCGGCCTGCTGGCGGCGACCATGGGCATGGCGCTGGTGTATTTACTGCTGTTCTTCATCACCTACTGCTTCGCGCAATCGGCGCTGGTGTCCTGGCTCAAGGGCACGGGCGTGCGCATCACGGCCGAGCAGTTCCCCGACCTGCGCGAGCGCATCGACGCCTGCTGCCGGCGCCTCGGGCTGGAGCAGGCGCCGGAGGCGTATCTGCTGCAGATGGGCGGCAGCTTCAACGCCTTCGCCACGCGCTTTCTCGGCAATAACTTCATCGTGCTGTATTCGGACGTCGTCGACGCGCTGGAGGACCGCCCGGACGCGATCAACTTCTACATCGGCCACGAGATCGGCCACCTCAAACGCCAGCACCTGCGCTGGTCGGCGCTGCTGGCGCCGGCCGCCTTCGTGCCGTTGCTGGGCGCGGCGTACGCCCGCGCGCGCGAATACACGTGCGACCGCCACGGCTTCCACGCCTGCGACGACCTCGACAGCGCTCAGGTGGGCCTGTCGGCGCTGGCGGCCGGCGGCAAGCGCTGGCGTCAGCTCAGCACGGCCGGCTATGCCGCGCAGGCGCAGCAGTCGTCCGGCTTCTGGATGTCGTTCCACGAGCTGGTCGGCGACTATCCGTGGCTGGTCAAGCGCATGGCGGTGATGCGCGGGCTGGCCGGCGGCAGCGAGGTCGAGCAGCCCGCCCGCCACGGGCTGGCCTATCTGATGGCGCTGTTCGTGCCGCGCCTGGGCGTCGGCGGCGCCGGCTCGCTGCTGGCGGTGCTGGCGCTGGCCGGCGTGCTGGCGGCGGTGGCGCTGCCCGCCTACCAGGACTATACGACGCGCGCGCGCATGGCGCAGGTGGTCGGCGTCGGCCAGGACGCGACGGCGGCGGTGGAGCGCTATTTCTACGCCCACGGCAGCGGGCCGGCCACGCTGGAGCAGGCCGGCTACGCGATGGCCGATCCGAACCACGTGGTGCAGAACATCACGGTCGATGCCGCCAACGGCGCGGTGCACGTGTTTCCGGCCGACCTGAACTATCGCGGCAAGGCTATTGCGTTCACGCCGAGCCTGGACGAGAATAAGCGCGTGGCCTGGCGCTGCGGCAGCGACGGCATCCCGGCCCGACTGCTGCCGGCGGACTGCCGCGAGTAGCCGGCCGCCGCCGCCGCCCCGCCGAACCTCGGCGCCATCGACCGAAGGACGCCGTTTTGACCACACCGCTGGAAGTCGCCGCCAATGCCGTCATGGCGCTGTCCATCGTGCTCGCCGGACGTAACAATGTGCATTCGTGGTGGCTGGGCGTGATCGGCTGTTCGATGTTCGCCGCGCTGTTCTACACCTCCAGGCTGTACGCCGACGTCGCCCTGCAAGGCTTCTTCATCGTCACCTGCCTGATCGGCTGGCGCCAGTGGATGGCTGGCGGCGGCGGCGGGGCGCTGCCGATTTCCAGGGCGCGGCCGTTGCTGGTGGGCTCGATGGCGGTGGCGGGCCTGGCGGCCACCGCCGCCTACGGCCTGATGCTGCAAGTGTATACCGACGCCTACGCGCCGTTCATCGATTCGGCCGTGCTGATGTTCAGCATCATCGCGCAGCTGCTGTTGATGGGGCGGCGCTTGCAGACCTGGCCGTTCTGGCTGCTGGTCAACACCGTTTCCGTTCCGTTGTACGCCAGCCGCGGCCTGTACCTGACGGCCGCGCTGTACGCGGCCTACTGGCTCAACGCGCTGGCGTCGTGGTTCTTCTGGCGCCGGCAGATGCGCGGCCAGGAGGCAAAGCTACAACTAAGCGCGTAGAAAAACACGACAAAAATCGACATTGTCCTGGGCACGCTCTATCATTCATTTCCAAGTGGAAAAAATATGGAGCACAAAATGCAATGGTTCTATGATCTCAAGATAGGCAAGAAGTTAATCCTGGCGTTCGCGGTGGTGATCGCGCTGACCTGCTTCCTCGGCCTGTTCTCGATCAACCAGCTGGTCAAGGTCAACCAGGCCTCGACCGACATCGCCACCAACTGGATGCCGGCGGTGCGCTACCTGGGCCAGATGCAGACGTCGATGTCGCGCTACCGCATCTCCGAATCGACCCACATCCTGCTGTCCGAGGAGGCCGACATGGCGGCCACCGAGAAATCGATGGCGACCCGGCTCGAGACCCTGGGCAAGCAGCAGGCCTCGTACGCGCCGCTGGTGTCGGAGCCGGACGAGATCCGCATCTACGCCGAATTCCAGAAAACCATGGAAGCCTACCTGGCCGAGAGCAAGAAACTGATGGCGCTGTCGCGCGCCGGCCAGAAGGACGAGGCGCGGGTGCTGTTCCGTGGCGCCTCCAACAAGGTGTTCCGCCAGATTAACGAACAACTCGACGCGCTGGCCAAGATCAACGACGACGGCAGCGCCGCGTCCGACACGTCGGCCGAGCAGACGTTCTCGCTGGCGCGCAAGCTGATCCTGGGCGCGCTGGCGGCGCTGATCGTCATCAGCCTGGTGTTGGCGACGACGGTGTCGCGCGCCGTCGCCGCGCCGCTGCAGGAGGCGGTGGTGATCGCCCGCCGCGTGGCCGAGGGCGACCTGACGGGCCACATCGCCAGCACCAGCAAGGACGAGACGGGCCAATTGATGTTGTCGCTCAAGGCCATGAACGACAGCCTGCTGCGGGTGGTGGGCGAGGTGCGCGGCGGCACCGACACCATCGCCACCGCGTCGGCCCAGATCGCCAGCGGCAACCTCGACCTGTCGAGCCGCACCGAGGAGCAGGCCAGTTCGCTGGAGGAGACCGCCTCGGCGATGGAGGAGCTGACCTCGACCGTCAAGCAGAACGCCGACAACGCCCGCCAGGCCAACCAGCTGGCGCAATCGGCGTCCGGCACCGCCACCGACGGCGGCCAGGTGGTGGGCGAGGTGATCGCCACGATGGAGGCGATCAGCGCCGCCTCGCGCAAGATCGTCGACATCATTTCGGTCATCGACGGCATCGCCTTCCAGACCAACATCCTGGCGCTCAACGCCGCCGTCGAGGCGGCGCGCGCCGGCGAGCAGGGGCGCGGCTTCGCCGTGGTCGCCAGCGAGGTGCGCAACCTGGCCCAGCGCAGCGCGGCCGCGGCCAAGGAGATCAAGCAGTTGATCGACGATTCGGTGACCCAGGTCGACAGCGGCACGGCGCTGGTGCAGCGGGCCGGCACGACGATGACCGAGGTGGTGGCCAGCGTGCGCCGCGTCAGCGACGTGGTGGCCGAGATCTCGGCCGCCAGCCACGAGCAAAGCACCGGCATCGAGGAGGTCAACCGCGCCATCACGCAGATGGACGAGGTGACGCAGCAAAACGCCGCGCTGGTCGAGGAGGCGGCGGCCGCCGCCGGCTCGTTGCAGGAGCAGGCCGCCAATCTGGCGGCGGTGGTCAGCGTGTTCCGCTTGCGCTAGAAAACGGCGGCACGAAAGTCCGGCCGGAAGCGCCGCTCGCCGTCAGGCCAGCGGCGTTTTTCTTTGCTGGATGGATGCGCGGAAGGCGCTCGGCGTGATGCCGGTGCGTTCGCGGAAAGCCGTGGCGAAATTGCCGGCATTGTTAAATCCGATCAGCAGCGCGATGTCCTGCACGTCCATGTCGGTATCGCGCAGCAATTCCTCGCCGCGCCGGATGCGGGCCTCGCGGATGAAGGCGAACACCGTCATGCCGGTTTGCTCGCGGAAGATCTGTGACAATTTTTCCCGGTAGGTGCCGACGCTGCGGGCGATATCCGCCAGCCCCGGCAGGGTGGCCAGGTTGTCGGCGATCAGGCGCTTGACGGCGGCCACGATGACCGCGTCCGGGTCGCTGTCGGCACCGCTTCCAGCGGCGCCGCCGGCGGTGCCGGCCTCGGCGTCGTTGGAGGCCTGCAGGCCGCGGTCGCTGACCCGGCGCGCCAGGTTCAGGTGCACCTGGATGCGGGCGGCCAGCTCGCCCGGCGAAAACGGCTTGGAGACATAGTCGACCCCGCCGATCGACAGGCCCATGATGCGCTCCTCGTCGGCGTCGGCGCCGCTCAGGAAGATCACCGGGATGTCTTGCGTGACGGGGTTGGCTTTGAGCAACCTACAGGCCGTGTAGCCGTCCATATTGGGCATGCGCACGTCGAGCAGGATCAGGTCCGGCAGATTGGCCAGCGCCAGCTGGTAGCCCTGCAGACCGTTGAAGGCCACCGACACCTTGTAGGGCAGCTCGCTGAGCAGGTCGACCAGCACGCGCTGCTCGAACGCGGAGTCGTCCACGATGAGAATTTTGCGCTGCGTACTGTCACTGGCCGTCGGCATGGTTCACCTTGGATGATTGATAAGTTCGTGACGCCCTGTTGCGTATTATGCCTATCTTTTAAAAATTTTTAATAGTTTTCTCCGCCTACAGAACCCTGGTCACTTGCAGCAAAAGCACGGTTTTTCTAGATCATCAATAATTGATTCAGTGTTGGGAGATGGCAATTGTGAAATTGTTGTCTTTGGGAATTAGTCGGTGCGAGCAAGGACGCGCCCCGTCTTGGCGGTTGGGTCGGTGCCCGTCACAAGGGATGCGTCCCTCCCATATTGTGAGTTTTGGTGATTTTTCAATGCCGTTTTTTTGGTCTAGGTTGGAGAGTGGAGCAGGCCGAAAACTGTTGTTTTATAGAAGAAAATATGTAAACCGCAGGGTCAAAAAGGAGACAAAAATTGACAGCGAAAAATACTTACATTGTCACATAGCTTCCCCGAATACAACTCGCTCGCCGCCGTTCCGGCGGATAGATAGCGCAGTGTTTTCCATAATTGATTTTCTTGTTCAACCTGAACCAAGGAGTTACAAATGAAACATACCGATTTCGGCCGCATGCCTTGCCCTATCGCACGCAGCCTGGGTAAAGTTGGCGAATGGTGGAGCATTTTGATTTTGCGCGACGCCTTCTACGGCCTGTCGCGTTTCGACGAATTTGAAAAGAGCCTGAAGATCGCCCCGAACATGCTGACCCGCCGCCTGGCCGGTCTGGTCGAGGGCGGCCTGATGGAGCGGCGCCAGTACAGCGCCCGTCCGCCGCGCTATGAATACCTGCTGACCAAGGCCGGCCGCGACTTCAAGCCTGTGCTGCTGGCCTTCATCGCCTGGGGCAACGACCATCTGGCACCGGAAGGCGCCAGCCTGCTGGTGGTGAGCCGCGAAACCGGCAAACCGGCCGATCAGGTGCTGGTCGACGCCAACAGCGGCCTGGCCATCAACGACGAGGACTATATGTTCGCGCCGGGCCCGGCCGCCAGCGACACCATGCGGACCCGTTTGATCGAGATCAGCAAGCACGCTTCCTAAGCGTTGTCCTACTCCTGAAGGCGCCGGCTTGCCGGCGCCTTTTTTCGTTGCGGCCGCGCTTGGCGTGCTTGTCCTTGCATAGCCGTAAGGTGCGTCCGTCATGGTCCAGGCTTTGTAAAATTAATTCCTCGTCATTCTTTTGGGAGGAACCCATCATGAACAACAAGATCGGCATCGCCGTCGCCGCGTGTCTGGGCCTGCTGGCCGCCGGCGCGGCCCTTGCCCAAAATCTGAGCAAGGGTGACCAGCGCATCCTCACCAGCCTGGCCCAGGCCAATGTGAACGAGGTCGCCGCCGGCAATATCGCGCTGCAAAAAGCCACCTCGCCGGAGGTCAAGTCCTTCGCCCGGAAGATGGTCGACGACCACACCAAGGGCTTGCAGGAGGTGCAGCAGGTGGCGCAGGCCAAGAACGTGACCCTGCCCGCCGAGCCCGACGCCAAGCACAAGAAGATGGCCGACCGGCTCAACGCGCTCAGCGGCGAGGAGTTCGACAAGGCCTATATCGCCAACGCCGGCGTCAACGACCACAAGGCCGCCCACAAACTGGTCACCGATGCCCGGCAAAAGGCCAAGGACCCGGACGTCAAGGCGCTGGCGGCCAAGCTGGAGCCGACCATCACCCAGCACATGAAGTCCGTGCCGCAGATGGCGGCGGGCAAAACCGACGCGCCCAAAACGCAGTGAAAATTGCCGCGAAGAACTGAATTCGCTTTGCATTCAGGCACTTGAAGCGCGATGGCGAGGGCTCCTGAAAACTGTGGAATAATGCGGTGACAGCGTTTTAAATGCGTTTGGGCAACTGCGCCCGGCACACAGTCAAAGGACGTCACTTGGTGGACATGTTTGCCCTCGATGAGGAGCTGGCGCGGTGGGAGGCGGAGTTGCCGGAAATTTCCGGCACGGCGCGCTTGCCGTTGCTGATGGCGCTCGCCTGGCATTTGCGCCAGCGCGCGCCCGCACGTGCGCGCGCCCTGTCCGCCGATATCGTTCCGCTGGCCGGCGCGCTGCCACCGGCCGACGCGCTGGTGGTGCGCGGCCGCCTGTTGCTGATCGCCGCCGAATCGGAATGGCTCAACGGCCAGCTCGACACCGGCCAATACCAGGCGGAACAGGCGCTGTCGCTGTTCGAGCAGGCCGCCGCCATCACTCCCGACGCGTCCGTCGCGTCGGCGCTGGCCCGTGCCGACGCCTGCTGGGTGCTGGCCTGGGTGTCCAACGACCGGGGCGACAGCGCGGCCGGCGACCGCTGGCTGGCCCGGGCCGGCGCGGCCGCCCGCGCCGGCGGCGATCCGGTGCGGGTGGACGTGATCGACGCCGCCGCCGGCATTTGCGCCGCCTTCGGCGACTGGCAGGCCGCGCAGCGGCAATGGGACGGCCGTTTCGACGTCGATCCCGGCGGCCTGCCGCCGATCGCCGCCGGCTGGGTCAGCGATTACTTCGGCACCTGCGCCTTCCAGCGCAGCGAGTACGGCCGCGCCATCGGCCACCTGATGCTCAGCTTCGAGATGGCGCAGGCGACCGGCCAGGTCCGCCGCGCCATCATCATCGCCACCAACATCGGCAATGGCTTCACCAGCCTCAACGCGCACGAGGCGGCGCTGGAATGGATGCAGCGCGGGCTCGACCTGGCGCGTCCGGCCGGCTGGCCGCTGTCGATCGGCATGTGCCTGATGCAGACCGCCGAAACCTTGCGCCAGCTGGGCCAGCGCGAGGCCGCCCAGACCCTGCTGCGCGAGGCGCTGGCCGTGCTGGCGCCGCTGTCCGGTTCGCGCGCCTACGCGGTGGCGCTGGAATACCAGGGCGACCTGGCGCTCGACCTGGGCAACCACGCGGCCGCGCTCGACAGCTTCACCCGGCTGGCCGCGCGCGGCGACGCGCTGGCGCAGAACGATTTCCAGAGCAGCGCGCGGCGCGGCCAGGCGCATGCGCTGTCGCACCTGGACCGCCCGGACGAGGCGCTGGCCGCCGTGCGCGGCGCGCTGGCGCTGGCGCGCGAGCATGGCGACGCGCTGGGCCAGATCGCCGCCCTCAACGTGCTGGCCGATATCCACGCCCACCACGCGCTGCCCGAGCCGGACCTGATGATGGCGCCCAACCCGGTGCTGCACTACCTGCTGCTGGCGCTGGAGATCGCCGCCACCATCGACGGCTACACGGTGCCCGGCGCGCTGCTCGACGCCACCGCGCGCGAGTACGCCGCCATCGGCGACCACGCGCGCGCCTACGCGATCGCGCTGCAGGCCGGCGCCGCGCGCGACCAGACCCACAGCCAGCAGGCCACCAACCGCGCCATCGCCATGCAGGTGCAGTACCAGACCGAGCGCGCGCAGACCGAGGCCGAGCACCATCGCCAGCTGGCGGCGGCCGAGGCGCAGCGCGCCGAGGTGCTGCAGCAAACCAGCGCAACCTTGGCGCACCTGAGCGCGATCGGCCAAGAGATCACCGCCCACCTGGACGCGGCGGCGGTGTTCCGCGCGCTCGACCGCCACGTGCACGGCCTGCTCGACGCCACGCATTTCTCGATTTTCCTGCTGGAGCCGAACGGCGTGTGGCTGTCGTGCGCCTTCGGCGTCGAGGCCGGCAATCCGCTGCCGGAGGTGCGCTATTCGCTGGCGGACCCGCGCGCCAACACCTCGCGCTGCGTGCGCGAGCGGCGCGAGATCCTGATCGAACTGGGCGCGGCGGAGGTGACGCCGAACCTGATCCCGGGCACGCTGCCGACCCTGACCTTGCTGTTCGCGCCGCTGCGCGTGGGCGAGCGCGTGCTGGGCGCGATGACGGTGCAGTCGCTGCACGCCCACGCCTACGGCGAGCGCGAGCGGCTGATCTTCCGCACCCTGTGCGCGTACGGCGCCATCGCGCTCGACAACGCCAGCGCCTACCGCCAGGTGGCGGCGACCCTGAAGACCTTGAGCGCGACCCAGGAGCAACTGCTGGAGAAAAACCTGGAGCTCGAACGCGCCTACCAGGCGCTCGAGGAAGTCAGCCTGACCGACCAGTTGACCGGCCTGCGCAACCGCCGCTTCTTCCTGCGCAACGTCGACGCCGATGTGGCGATGAGTTTGCGCGGCTACGACGGCGGCCAGCATCGCGGCCAGCAGCTGCCCGACTGCGAACCGCGGACGCCCAACGACCTGGTGTTCTTCATGGTAGACATCGACCACTTCAAGGACGTCAACGACCGTTACGGCCACGCCGCCGGCGACGCCATCCTGGTGCAGATGACCGAGCGCCTGCGCGAAGTGTTCCGCGAATCGGACTATGTGATCCGCTGGGGCGGCGAGGAGTTCCTGGTGCTGGCGCGCGCCACCCACCGCGACGACGCGCGCGTGGTGGCCGAGCGCATGCGCCGGGTCGTCGCCGAGCGCGAGTTCGTGCTGCCGGACGGCGTGCGCTTGTCGAAGACCTGCTCGATCGGTTTCGCCTGTTTCCCCTTCCTGCCGGCGCAACCGCGCCTGCTGTCGTGGTCGCAGGTGGTGGAACTGGCCGACCAGGGCCTGTACATCGCCAAACGCTCCGGCCGCAACGCCTGGGCGGCGTTGTACGGCACCGAACGCGCCCGCGCCGACGGCCTGTTCCCGCGCCTGATGCACCAGCTCGACGACGCGGTCGCCGGCGGCGTGGTGCGGCTGGTCAGCAATCTGGAGGGACCGCTGTCGCTGGGTGGCGAGCGTCGCCGCGTCGGCCTGTCGAGCGATCTGGAAACCTGATCCGGCTACGCCGCCGGCGCCTCGACCACCACCTCGAAGTTAAGCGAATTGGCGATGTAGCACTTGTCGTGGGCCTCGTGGTGGATGGCGTGCAGCTCATCTTCGCCCGGCGGCGCCGTGCCGGCGAACACGATGTCCGGGCGCAGCGCGATGCGCGTCATCGCCATTTTCCCCTGCGCGTTCTTGCCGAGCGTTCCGATGGCGTGGTCGGTGTAGCTGTCGACCGTGTGCCCGCGTCTGGCGGCGATCGACAGGAAGAACAGCATATGGCAGCTCGACGCGGCGGCCACCAGCGCCTCCTCGGGGTCGACGGCGGCGGCGTCGGACATCGGCAGCGCCACCGATAGCGGCGACGACGACGCCGGCACGACCGCGCCGCCGTCGAAGCGCCAGGTGTGCGCGCGGCTGTAGCGCTGTCCGAGAAAATCCTGTCCGTCGCGTTTCCATTCCAGTGTTGCCTCGAATTGCATGCGCCGCTCCTATTTGATGGCTTTGGAGCATCCAGTATCCCACATCCCTGGCAGCTTCCGTTCGATGGCGTGCCTGGAGCTGCTCGGAGATATTGCGGGGGGGCGGGCGACTTACCGGGTTTTACGCATGCGGCTGATTCCCAGGCCGGTGAGAATTTGCAGCAGTTCCTTATGGTCGGCGGGCTTGACGAAATGGTGGTCGAAGCCGGCAGCATCCGATAACGCACGATCCTCCGCCTGTCCATAGCCGGTCAGGGCGATGATGGCAGTACCGGCATTGCGCTCATCCGCGCGAAGACGGCGCGCAAGTTCATATCCATCCATGTCGGGCAGCCCGATATCCAGGATAAATACCTCGGCATCGAATTCCCGCGTTGCCTGTATAGCACTTGCGGCATCGCTTTCCACGCGAACCATGTAGCCGGCCGCCTCCAGCATGTACCCCAGCATGGTGCCGGCATCTTGATTATCATCGACAATGAGCACGCGCAGACCCGCGCCGTCGTGCTGGTGTTCACGCATCAGGGTCGCGTCCGATATTTCATGCTCCGTCCCTGCCATGGGCAGCATAATGGCGAATGTGCTTCCCTTGCCCGTGCCTTCGCTAGCGACCTGTGCCAAACCGTCATGCAGTTCGACGATGCTTTTTACCAACGCGAGACCGAGGCCCAGGCCGCCTTGTGCGCGGTCCGGCGTACGTTCCGCCTGGGTGAACAAGTCGAAGACCAGCGGTAACAATTCGGGCTCGATGCCGATGCCGTTGTCGGCGATAGTGATGCGGGCTTGTCCCTCGATGACATCGAGTTCGAGGGCGATGTGGCCGCGCTGCGGTGTGTATTTGACCGCGTTGTTGAGCACATTGGACAGTGCCTGGATAAGTCTCGTGCGGTCGCCCAGCACGACTGTGCGTTGTGGCGTAATTCTCAATAATAATTCGTGGCCACGTGCCTGTATTAATGGCTGAACCTGTTCGATCGCGCCATTGATGACGCTTTTCAGGTCAAGGGAGGTCTTCTGGATTTCCACCAGGCCCCGCGTCACCCTTGAAACGTCCAGCAGGTCGTCGACGATGGTGACCATGTGCTTTACCTGGCGAGCGATAATGTCGCCCGCCTGCGCGATCCGCTTGGCGTCCGCTCCGGGAATCTTGATGAGCTGTGCCGCGGTACTGATGGGCGCCAGTGGATTGCGTAGCTCGTGCGCCAACATAGCCAAAAATTCGTCCTTGCGCAGGCTTTCCCGGCGCCACGCTTCCTCGGCCATTTTCTGCGCATGAATGTCCGTGCAAGTGCCCATCCACCGTACGATCTCGCCTTCCTCCCCAAAGACCGGTTGGGCGCGGCCCAGCACCCAGCGGTAATGGCCGGAGTGGTGGCGCAAGCGGTATTCGACTTCGTAGGTCTCTCCTGTGAGCAGCGCATGGCGCCATTTCGACCAGGCTAACTGCTGCTCGTCAGGATGGAATAAGTCGTTCCAGCCATCGCCGTCGGTCGAGCCCTGGGAAGTGCCGGTGAAACGGTACCACTGATCATTGTAGTAGTCGTGGAAGCCGTCGGGCCGGGTCGACCAGACCATTTGCGGCATCGCGTCGGTGATGGTTCTGAATTTCGCTTCACTTAAACGCACCTCCATCTCACTGCGCAACCGCTCGCTGGCGGTCCGGGTGCGCGCCGCGATTTCGCTGATCAGGTCCAGGTCTTCGGCCATCCAGTGGCGCGCACGCGAGTTGTTGATGAACATGACTGCGACCAGGCGGTCGCCTTCCTTCACCGGTACGTTGACGAAGGATGCCGCATGTCGCTGCTTGAGCGCCGCAGCGGCTTCGCGCGTGCGCAGATCAGACTCGACATCGTCAATGGCGATGAACTTGCCAAGTTTCAGGTCGTCGATGAAGGAGCCATAATCGCGCAAGTCGAGCGCGCCGGCTAACGACGCCACTCCGGGCGCATTCCAATCGCGTGCAACCGTCAGCGTCTCGGCCACGGGATCGATGGTCCCGTAGCCGACCCGGCTTACCCCGAGGCTTAGGCCAAGGATGAGACACGACTGAAAAATGATGTCCTCGGGTGTCTTGAGGTCGCGGATCGCGTCGGTGAATTGGATCAGGGCGGTGCGGCGTTTTTCGTCGAGCATACGTTTAGTAACGTCCACGCCCTGTACCAAAATGCCGCTAATCTCTCCGTGGACGTCGCGGATCGGCTGGAACACGAAGTCGATAAAGCGTTCGTTGACCGGGCCGCCAGGCATGGGCTGCACGGCGTACTTGGCGCCGTCGGCCGCATAGGCGTCGCCGCTGCGAAACACTTGGTCGAGCAGCGTAACGTAGCCTTGCTCGGTGGCGTCGGGCAATCCCTCCGCCACGGTCTTGCCGATGATGTCGCGGTGACCGATCAGCTTGAGATAGCCGCCGTTGACGAACGCGACGCGGTGTTCGGCGCCAGTCAGCACGGCCATGAAGGTAGGCGCCTGCTCGAACAGGTCGGCGATGTAGCGCAGGCTGCTAATCTGCTGCGCCTGCACCGAAATCTCGGCGCGCATTTCGTTGACATGCTCGGTATCGCTCATTGCCTGCGTCACGTTTTCGACGTGCTGGACAATGTAGGCGACTTCTCCGCTGCCGTCGAGCACCGGGAAGTGCACCGGCTTCCAGTAGCGCACCGTAAATCCGGCTTCCCGCCGGCCTTGGGTCGGGACATCATAGCGCTGGATCGGCATCATGTCGGGCCGCTTGGTCTGCAATACGCGCAGCATCGAGGCGCGCACGTTGAACACGCCGTCGCCATCGACATGGACAGGATTGGAAGGGAAGGCGTCGAAGATGTCACGTCCGACAATATCTTCACGCACCGCGCCGGTCGCTTCCAAATGGGCGTCATTGACCGCGACGATGGTGAAATCCGGCGCCATCACCATACAGGCGGCGGGCGTCGCATTGAAGAGGACCGCAAAATCTGGAGCTAATTCCATTCGGAACTTTCAGGCGTGAGGTGCATCGTGGCATTCTTCCCGAGAAGATGCCCGTTCTAGAGTAATATTTTAAAGGCAATCTGACAATTGAGCATTCAACCGGCGCCGGTTGAATACTTTATACTAACGCGCCACCATTTCTCCCACTCACATGACCAAGACACGCTGCGGCTGGGCCAATCCGTCCAACCCGCTGTACCTGCACTACCACGACACGGAATGGGGCGTGCCCTGCCACGACGAGACGCGCCTGTTCGAGATGCTCAATCTGGAGGGCGCGCAGGCGGGCCTGAGCTGGGAGACCATCCTCAATAAACGCGAGACCTACCGCGCCGCCTTCGACCAGTGGGACGCGGAGAAAATCGCCGCCTACGACGCCGGCAAGGTAGCGGCGCTGCTGGCCGATCCCGGCATCGTGCGCAACAAGTTGAAGGTGGCGGCGGCGATCACCAACGCGCAGGCGTACCTGCGCCTGCGCGCCGGCGGCGGCAGCCTCGATCAACTGCTGTGGGCTTATGTCGGGGGCAAGCCGCTTGTCTCCGGCGACGGCCCGCGCGCCAGCAAGACCGAGCTGTCGGACCGCATCTCCAAGGATCTGGCCAAGCTGGGGTTCAAGTTTGTCGGCTCGACCATCATCTACGCCTACATGCAGGGCATCGGCATGGTCGATGATCATGATCCGGCGTGCTTCTGCCGGAAGCGGCGCAAGTGACGACGGCCAATGCACCACGGCGCGTCGTCCTCGATACGGACTTCGCCGATGGCGCGCGCTTCGTGGCCGCATGGGCGCTGGCCTCCGCGAAGGGGAGCGCGCCGCTGCACTATCTGGCCGTCGCGCAGGAATTGCCGGAGGCCGGGCGCATCGCCGATGCGCGGCTGCGCGCGCAGTGGCCGCTGAACGTGCCGGGCTTCCACCGCATCGTGCTCGATGACGGCCGCGTCACGCTCGATCTGCTGGTCGGCGCGCTCGACGCGGTGCTGCCGCAGATCGAAGCGCGCGTCGACGATTTCCACATTTCCTCCTGCGCGTCCGCTTTTGTCCCGGGCTTCGCGCGCGGCCTGGCGAAGCTGGCCGCGCCGGGAGCGACGCTGCACGCGCACGCGCCGGACGAGCCGCTGGTGTGGGCACTGACGGCGGCCGGTTTCGCCTGCCACGCCATCGCCGACTCGCGCGATGTCGGCGCGGTCTATCGAAGCCGTAAGCCGCAGCCGCCGGCGCCGCCGCGACCGGAGCGGCGCGCGATCGTCATCGGCGCCGGCCTGGCGGGTTCCTCCGCCTGCCATCGCCTGTGCGCCAACGGCTGGGAGGTCATCTTGATCGAGCGGCACGCGCGGCCGGCGCAGGAGGCGTCGGGCAACCTGGCCGGCATCTTCATGCCGCTGCTGTCGAAGGACGACAACATTCCGACCCGCTTGAGCCGCGCCGCCTATCTGTTCGCGCTGCGCGAGTGGCGGCGCCTGGGCGGCGTCGGCAAGGCCTTCGACGGCGCCGATTGCGGCGTGCTGCAACTGGCGCGCGACGCCGCGCATGCGAAGGTGCAGCAGGACGTGCTGGCGGCCTGGGATTATCCGCCGGCGTACGCGCGTTGGCTGGCGGCCGACGACGCCGGCCGCTTGCTGGGCGGCGAGACGCCGCACGGCGGCTGGCTGTTCGAGCAGGGCGGCTGGGCGAGGCCGGCGTCGCTGTGCGAGGCCATGCTGGACGCTTGCGGCGGACGCCTGCGCCGCGTGTTCCACGCGCAGGCGCTGGCGTTGCGGAGGATCGACGACGAGTGGCACGTGATCGGTGCCGACGGCGTGTCGATCGCGCGGGCGCCGACGCTGATCCTGGCCAACGGCACCGGCGCCGTCGACATCGCGCAGGCGGCGCTGCTGCCGCTGTCGGCGCTGCGCGGCCAGGTCACGCACTTGGCGCTCGGCGAAGCCGGCGTGCGGGGTGTGCCGCAGCTGCCGTTGGTGGTCTGCCGCGAAGCCTATGTGACGCCGGCCGCCAACGGCATCGTGTCCGCCGGCGCGACCTACGACAACGACGACGATCCGTCCCTGCGCGCCAGCAGCCAGCTGGAAAATCTCACCCGGCTGGCGGAGATCGTCCCGGGCGGGGAGGTGGCGGCGCTGGCGGCGGGCGCGCCGCTGGCGGGGCGGGTCGGATTCCGCTGCGCCGCGCCGGACCGCTTGCCGCTGTGCGGCCCCTTGCCGGACCACGGCGCCGCCGGGCGCCTGGAGCGCCTGCGCGACGTGCCGCGCCACCCCGGCCTGTATGGATTGCTCGGCTACGCGTCGCGCGGCCTGATCTGGGCGCCGTTGATGGCCGAGTTGCTGGTCAGTCAACTGGAGAACGCGCCGCCGCCGCTCGAGGCGAGCCTGGTGGCGGCGCTCGATCCGGGCCGCTTCCTGCTCAAGGAGCGGCGCCGCAGCCAGTGATCCGCCGCGGCGCGGCCAGTGATCCCGCCGCCACACCGGCGTTGCGTTGGCGCAAATATCGTGCGCACACAAGCGATCCCGACGTTGGCTTGGCTATATCCCGCAGGATATAATCACCCTTTGAACCGGGCGCGAGCACCGCACAATGGACGAAGACCAAGCGCAGCACTACGAGGGATCGCCAGAGCTGTTGATGTTCCTGGCGTCGACGGTGCACGACATGAAGAACTCGATCAGCGTCCTTAGCGGCACCTTGGAGAACCTGATCGCCGCCTCCGCCCCGGCCGCCGCGCCGACTCCTTCCGCCGTCGCGGATCGGCCCCACTACGGGCAGCTGGGCCAGATGCTGTACCAGACCCGCCGCCTCAACGACAACCTGATCCAGTTGCTAGCGTTGTACAAGGAGGTGGGCAAACCCGGGTACCCGTTCGATCCCGCCGCCCACCGCGTCAGCGAATTGGTCGACCAGGTCAGGGGCCAGGCGCGCATCCTGCTGCAATCGCGCGGCGTCACGCTCGACGTCGATTTTCCGGCGGACGCCATCTGGACCTTCGACGAGGACCTGATCATCGGTGTGCTGGTCCACGCCATCAACAACGCCATCCGCTACACGCGCGACCGCATCCGCCTGGCCGTCAAAATCGATGGCGACTACCTGGAGCTGCGCGTGGAGGACAACGGCGACGGCTTCCCGCCGGCGATCCTGGAGACCGGCGCCGAGGCCATGAAGTCCGGCGGCAACAAGGTCAACTTCCTCAGCAACAGCAGCGGCCTCGGTCTGTACTTTTCCAGCGAGGTGGCGAAGATGCACAAGCACCGCCAGCGCCACGGCGGCATCGCGTTGGAAAACGGCGGCGCCCTGGGCGGCGGCTGTTTCATCCTGCGGCTTCCATGAACGCGGAAACCCAAGCCAGCGGCGACATCGATTGGGCCGAGAAGCGCTATCTGCTGGTCGACGACTTCGTCGGCATCCGCCAGCTGCTGCGCGAGTCGCTGCGCAACCTCGGCGCCAAGCATATCGACCAGGCGGCCAGCGGCGGCGAGGCGATCGTGTTGCTGTCTAAGACGCGCTACGACGTCGTCATGTGCGACTACAACCTGGGCGACGGCAAGAACGGCCAGCAGGTGCTGGAGGAGGCGCGCCTGCGCAACCTGATGCTGCCCAGCAGCGTGTGGCTGATGGTCTCGGCCGAGAAAAGCGTGGAGTCGGTGATGGGCGCGGCCGAGCACCAGCCTGACGCCTACATCATCAAACCGATCACCGAGGGCGTGCTGTTGACGCGCCTGAACCGCGTGTGGAACAAGAAGCAGATCTTCCGCGAGATCGACCAGGCCTTCGCCGACAAGGACTACCTGCGCGCGGCGCGCCTGTGCGAGGAGCAGATCGCGCTCTATCCGCTGCACGAGATCGACCTGCATCGGATGAGGGCCACCTTGCTGCTCAAAAGCGGCGTGCCGGAACAGGCGCGCGCCGTGTACGAGAAGGTGCTCGAGGAGCGCGACTACAACTGGGCGCGCTGCGGCCTGGGGAAAATCCGCATGAGCGCCGGCGACGTCGAAGCGGCGCAGCAGATGTTCCAGGCGGTGATCGCCGACAACCGCTTCTACATCGACGCCTTTGACCAGCTGGCGCTGTCGTACCAGCAGCAGGGCAAGCACGAGGAAGCCTTCGGCGTGCTGGAAAAAGCCGCCAAGCTGTCGCCCAATTCGGTGCCGCGCCAGCGCGCGTTCGGCCAGACGGCGCTCAAGCTGGGAAACATCCCGGTGGCGGAAAAAGCCTTCCGCAAATGCATAGAGATGGGCGAGTACTCGGTGGCCAAGACCGTCGACGCCTATTTCGGCCTGGCGCGCGTGTGCGGCCAGAAGAACGATACCAAGGAAGCGATACGCTTGCTGAACGCGGCGGTCCATCAATTCGGCGGCGACGAGGTCACCTTGCGCGCCAAGATCACGGAGGGCCTGGTCTACCACGAGAGCGGCGATTACCGGCGCGCGCGCAAATCCGGCGACGAGCTGGAGGCGATGCTGGCCGACGATACCAAGCAGCGTCCGGACAGCACCACCTGCCTCGATATGGCGACGTTGCTGTTCGCCGTCGGCGTCAAGGACGCGCCGGTGACCTTGCTGTGCTACGTGGCGCGCAACAACCATGACAACGCGCCGCTGCTCGAGGATGTGCAGAAGATCTTCGACAAGGCGCGCATGGGCGACGAGGGCATCGAGTTGATCAAGGCCTCGCGCCAGGAGGCGGCCGACATGATGAACAAGGGCGTGCTGCTGTGGAAGACCGGCAAATTGATCGAGGCGGTCGAATGGATGCGCGTGGCGCGCAAGGCGCTGCCGCACAATATGCGCATCCTGTTCAATTCGGCGCAGATCCTGATCTCGCAACTGCACCAGACCGGCTATGTGCGCGAGCTGGCGGAGGAGGCGATCGGCGTGTTGATGCATGTCGACGCGATCGCGCCGGGGCAGCTGCGGTTCGCGCAGCTGATGGAGCAGCTGGCGATGCTGGCGCCGGTGTCCGGCGTGGTTGCCGCTGCGGCGGCAAGCGAGTACGAGGCCGCCAACGGCGCGGTTCCCGACTGATGCCGGTGACGGATGGGCGCAACACCCAACTTGTTTCCGGGTCACCTAATGATTACACTGAATCGCGGCGCAGCCCTGTCTGCGCCTTGAAATAAAGGGCAAAACCATATGCGTGATATCGCAAAAGAAGTGTATACGAAGATGAAAGTGGGCAGCGTGGCCTGGATACGGCCGGTCGCCGCCAAGGGAGATACCCTCGACAGTTTTCAGTCCGCCCACGACAGCGCGAAGCTGCTCGAGGAAGAGGGCTTGATCGATATCGAAAAAGTGCAGCGCCAGGAAGACGGCTTGATAGACGCCATCCGCATCCAGCGCCTGGCCTGAGGCCGGGCGCCGGCGGCGCGATGATTACGGCTTGTCGGAACCGGGCTTGCCGGCCTTCGCCGGCGCGGCTTTGGCCGGGGATTTTTTCGGCGCCGGCTTGACGGCGGAAGGGGCGGCGCTGGCGGTTTTCTCGTTGACCGGGCCGGCGCCGGCGTCCGCACCGGTGGCTTTGCCGGTGCCGCCGGCCGTGGCGGCGGTGGCGAATTTGACCGCCGTATCGGTGGCGCGCGCGGCGGCATCGGCCATCATCGACTCGGAAACCATCGCCGTCGATACCGCCTGCTTGAACTGATCCTGCAGCAGATTCCACCACACGGCCGGATTGGGCATTTGCGCGGCGGCGTCCGGGACCGGTTTGGGTTGCGGCGCGGCGTCTTCCGCCTTGGGCGCGGCTTGCTGCGCAGGTGCCGGCGCAGGTGCGGGGGCGGCCGATGGCGCCGGCGGCCATGACGGCGTGCTGGCGGGCGCCTTGTCGGCCTCGCGGGCGTGGTGGAAGAAGGCCGACGCGTACGGGTTGGCGTCGAAGATCGACTTGTCGTTGGCGCCCGTGTTGACGGCGGCGGCCAGGCTGGCGCCGACGGATTTGAGCGTGGCGATGGTCCCGCGCTGCACTTCGAGCGCCTGGATGCTACCGCGCAGCATGCTCATATTGAGGTTCAGCCAGGCCTCGACGGCCTTCAGGTCGTTGATCTTCTTATCCAGTTCATCGACCGACAGCGTCGGCGCCGTCAAACCGGGCACGCTCATGCTGCCCCACAGGTTTTTGACAAAATCTAAAGTATCCGTCATCACTCCGGCGCCCGGGATGTGCGGCATCTGCGTATTGGCCATAACTGTCTCCTGTGGTTTTAGCATTCAGCGTAGCAGATATCCGGGCCGCATTCAAAAAGATTTTGACAACATTTCCATCGGCGCGAGGCGGCGGACCGATGGCTTTGCCCGAACACGTTAAACTAGCGGCATGACGATTGTTTCCTACCTCTTTCAACGCCGACGCCTGCTGGTCGTATGCGTGGCCACCCTGGCGCTGCATTTGGCGGCGATCGACTGGGCGGGCAATCACCTAGGGTCCTCCACGCCGCGTACTTCGCCCCATCCACCGTCGGTGATGACGGCGCAATTGCGACTAACGCTGCCCAAGCGCGTCGAGAGCGCGCCGCTGGTCGACGTCAAGCCGTTGACGCCGCAGGACGCGCCGCGTCCGCGCGTCAAGCGCGCGCCGCCGCCCAGGGCGCTGCCGCCACCGCCGGAATCGGCGCCGGCCACCGACGCCCTGGTCGCCATCGCCGCCACCCCGGTGCTGGCCGGCGACGCTCCTTCGGCGGAGGGCGGCGGTGAGGGCGCGCCCGCCGGCGGCAAGGATGGGAAAGCCCAGGCCGGGGCAGGGCAGCCGCAAACGGGCACGCCGCCGGCGCCCGCCGAGGCGCCGACGCCGGCGCCGGCCGTGCCGGTCGAGGTGGCGCCGCAGGGCACGCGGCGTTACAAGGTGCATCTGCCGCCGTCGGCCAAGTTCGACATGGCGGTGGCGCGGGTGGACGCCGACGGCACCAAATGGACGGGCTCCGCGTCGATGACGTGGCATACTGACGGCAGCCGTTACGACGCCTCGCTCGAAGCCGGCGTCAGCCTGTTGGTGACGCGCGTCAACTTGTTGGTGCTGCGCAGCGAAGGCGTCATCGACGACTACGGCATCGCACCGGTCAGGGTCACCGAAAAGCGCACGCGCCGGGCGGAGACCGCGACCCACTTCAACCGCGACCAGGGCACGATCACGTTCTCGGCGTCGGAGCGCAGCTATCCGTTGCTGACCGGCGCGCAGGACAAGGCGACGGTGCCGTTCCAATTGGGCGGCATCGGCCGCGCCGACGTCAACCAGTTCGGCGGCGACATCGACCTGCAGGTCGGCGACGAGAAGGAGGCGACCATCTTCCGCTTCCAGCTGGTCGGCGAGGAAGAATTGAACACGAAGATGGGCAAGCTGGTCACCTGGCACCTGACGCGGCCGCCCAAGCCGGGCACGTATTCGTCGCGGCTGGACATATGGCTGGCGCCGGGCCTGAACTGGTACCCGGTCCAGATGCGCAACACTGAAGCGAGCGGCGCGCTGACCACGCAGACCGTCTCCAATATCACGATGACAGACTCCGGAAAATAACATGCAAAAATCCCCAACCATCCGCCTGCTGGGCGCCGCCGTGCTGCTGGCATTGTCCGCCGGCGCCATGACCGCCCGCGCGGCCGGCGACGCCCCCGGCGCCCATCCGAGCGCCAAGCGGGCGCACAGCGAACCGCCGTCGGCGGATCTGAACTACAACATCACGGCCAGGCAGCACGGGTTGACGATCAACGGCACGGCCACCGTGCAATGGCGCGCCGGCGACGGCAAGTACTCGTTGGCGGTGGAAAGCCGCGCCGCCATCTTCGGCAAGATCCTCGAAACGCGCAGCGAAGGGCTGATCGACGATTACGGCCTGGCGCCGGTGGCGTTCTTTGAAAAGCGCTTCCGCAAGGAGGCCAACACCACCAGCTTCAAGCGCGACACCAAGACCATCAGCTTCAGCGTCGGCGACGAGACGTACCCGATCAAGGGCGGCGAGCAGGATCGCGCCAGCATCCAGTGGCAGATCGCCTCGCAGGCGCGGGCCGCGCCGGACAAGTTCAAGCCGGGCAGCGAATGGGCCTACTTCGTCGCCGGCCGCCGCGACGCCGCGCAATGGAGCTTCAAGGTCGCCAACGTCGAGCCGGTGCAGACCGGCGGCGGCGAGGTCAGCGCCGTCCACCTGGTGCGCCAGCCGCTCGACGACGACAAGGGCTCGCAGGTCGACCTGTGGCTGGCGCCGTCGCTGGACTGGTATCCGGTGCGGGTGGTGTTCAAGGACGCCGACGGCGACTTCGTCGACCAGACGTTAGATAAAATTGCCAAGAAGTAAAATAACGTAGGGCGGATTAGCGCAGCGCAATCGGCCATGCATGCGCCGTTGGCGGCTCGTGCATGGCCGATTACGGCGTTCCGCCTAATCCGCCCTACGTTATGTATTCCCTCGCTTGCCCCCGCCCGCCTGCTATACTGACGCCCCCGCGATGATGATGCTTTGTTGCACGATTTGCAATCGCGTTGCGACCAGAATGGCAGAGAATGATTGAACCTATAATAAGTGAGTCCGCGTCCGATCCGACGCTGGACCAGCAAGACACGCAAAACAGCCTCCAGGCGCACTTCAAGCCGAACATCTCGGCCGACGAAATCGAGCAGGTCTACCACCTGAAACGCGCGCAGCCGCTGCTGCAGGTGTTCACGGCGCTGTTCCACGGCGGTTTCGACGGCGTGCTGGTGCGCCTGCTGGTGCTGCGCGAGCTGGCCTCCGACACCGCGTCGGCCAGCTTCAGCCGCGCCGACATCAACACCCGCCTGGCCTATCTGCTCCCCGAGAGCCTGGAGACGGTGCTGATGCGCCTGCGCACCAACCAGCTGCTGGCCTGGGACGCGCAGCACGCCGTCTACCGCGTCACGCCGATGGCGCGCAACGTGCTGTCGGCGATCGACGCGCTGCTAGCGATGGGCAAGGAGGAAGATCCGGCCGACATGGGCTATCTGCTGTCGCAGGTGGCCGGCGCCCAGGTGATGGGCGGCGTCACCGTCGACCAGCTGCAGCATTTGCTGGGCCGCCTGGTCGAACTGACCGAGGAATTCTCCGACGCCATCGCCTCCGGCTCCGAGTTCCGCCTGCGCGCCTCGCAGGCCAAGTGGCACATGGCTTGCGACTGGGTCGAGAAGGGCTCCGAGATCCTGCGCGCCATCCTGTCCGACGAAAACGCCGACAGCGCCACCCACCGCGCGGCACAGGCCATCGGCCGCGCGCAATCGGCGCTGCTCAACATGCAGGGCATGTTCTCGCGCGCCCTCAACCAGATCGAGCGCCAGCGCGTGCACCTGGGCCAGTCCGGCCTGTCGACCACCGACATCAAGCGCTGGCTGCTGCTGCACGAGGATTTGGCGTCGCTGGCCGAAGGCGCCATCGACCAGCCGGTGGTGCCGCTGTTTATCACGCCGGCCGAGATGATCGACGTCGCCGAGACCGAGCTGCTGGCCGACCGCGCCGTCAGCGCCGTCTCCGGCGGCCTGCCGTCCGGCGAGGACGCGCCGACCACCATCAGCGACGGCCCGGCGATGCAGCAGGAGCTCGACGAATGGCTCTCGCGCCTGTCGGACTTCGCCACCCTGGCCAAGTTGCCGGCCCCCGCCGCCGGCGAGCCCGCGCCGTCGATCCCGGTGCAGGATTCGCTGCTGCCGGCGACCTTCGCCGTGGCCTCCTACCGCGCCTCGCTGCTGCCGCTGCTGGGCGACGCCGACGAGGCGCGCCTGCAGGGCGCCACCGGCGACCTGGCGCGCCTGCCGGTCACCTTCAACCCCTGCGACGAAATGGTGCAGCTGCCCGATTTGCACGTGGCGGCGATGTCCCTGGCCTCCCTCTCACTTTCTTTGAAACCGGAAGGCGACAAGTCCGATGAATGACGATTCCCAAATCCTGATCGCGCGCCTGCTGACGCATCAACACCTGCGCCGCGACGACAAACTGGTCAAGCGCGTGCTGTCGGACGAGTTGTTCCGCGCCGAAGTGGACGCGCGCCTGCTGGCCACCGGCCTCAAACTGCTCGACAACGTCTACGCCGACCACGTGACGCTGGCGCTGCACCGCGCCATCGAACCGAAGATCTTCGGCGCGCGCGACGTCTGGCAAAACAATAACTTCGGCCTGTCGCGCGACGGCGTGGCCTTGCTGGTGGTGCTGTGGGCGCAGATCATCCTGCCCAAGCGCGAACGCCAGGAGACCCACCAGCACGCGGACGATGAACAGAACGACATGTTCGGCATCGAGAAACCGCTGCCGCGCGCCGAGGACACCTCGATCGGCATCGCCTACAAGGCGCTGCTGGCCGACTTCGGCGACAAGTTGGGCAAGAAGACCCGCCTCGATATGAACCTCGGCATCCTGGCGAAACTCGGCTTCATCGAGCGGCGCGGCGACGTCATCGTCGAAGGCCCGCTGCTGGACCTGATGATGGACACCGACCAGCTGAAGGAGCGCATCATCAACGGCGCGCTGGCCGACGTTTTCAAACGCTCGCCGGCGCAGATCATTCCGGTGCCGCGCCGTACGCCGCCGATCGCCGCCAACGACGAGGAACCGGCGGTGGAGCAGGTGGCCGGCGACGCGGAAGCCGAAGAGGCTCAGGACGATTCAGTGCCGGTGTTCGACATCCCCGCCGACAGCACGCCCGACGCTTCGCCTTCCGACGCGCCGTCAGTCGACGACACCGACCTGCCCACCAAGGACTAAACCATGTTTCATATCAAATCGTTAGAACTGGTCCACTGGGATTACTGGCAGCGCATCAAGAACATCCCGCTGGACGCCAAGATCATCACCATCGCCGGCCAGAACGGCTCCGGCAAGACCACCTTGCTCGACGCGCTGCGCACCCTGTTCGGCCTCGATTGCTCGATGGGCCGCACCTACAAGCACTACGCGCGCCACAGCGGCCAGCAGACCGCCTGGCTGCGCGCCGTGGTCGACAACAAGAACGTCGGCAAGCAGCTGTCGAACCGTCCGTTCCGCAGCTCCGGCTTTTTCAGCGACGACGAGGTCACGCTGTTCTGCCAGATCCAGAAGAACGGCGGCGACTGGAAGCGCCAGTACCTTATGCGTCCCGGTAACGTGCAGATCGAGGACATCGGCGAGGCCGGCAACGACTGGCTCGGCGTCGAGAACTACCGTAAGCGCCTCGCCAACGCCGGCCTGTCGCCGGCGATGGCGAAAGTGCTGGCGCTCGAGCAGGGCGAGACCGACAAGCTGTGCGAATACGCGCCGCGCCAGTTGCTCGACCTGGTGTTCCAGGTCTTCGGCGACAAGGAGGTGCTGGACGCGTACGACGAGGCCAAGCGCCACCAGCGCGACACCGAGGTCGAACTGAAACGCTTCGAAACCGAACTGGAAGCTTCCAAGACCAACCTGGAAGGCCTGCGCCTGCGCGTGGCCAATTACCACCAGTGGGAAGACCTGAACAAGGAACGCCGCAACCTGCAGGAAGAAGTGCTGCCGACGCTGGAATACCACGAGGCGCGCGAGAAGCACGGCAACGTGAGCCGCCAGCTGCGCGAGGCGCGCAAGCCGCTGATGCAGGCCGACCAGCAGATCACCGACAAGCGCAACCAGCTCGCCGCGCAGGCCAAGGCCCTGACCGACGCGCAGCAGCACGAGACGGTGCTGGAGCAGGAATCGACGTCGCTGCAAACGCGCTTGACGCACATCAACGGCAAACTCAAGCCGCTCGACAGCCTGCTGGAACAGAAGGTGCGCCTGCAAAAGCTGGCCGCCGATTCCGGTGCGGACCTGGCCGAAGTGGCGCAGCAACTGCAGGAAAAGGAAATCGAGCTGGCGCGCCAGCGCAACGCGCGCGACGCCATCGCCTCGAAGATCGCCGGCGAACTGTCGACCATCTCGGCGTTGCAGGGCAAGACCGCGATGCCGGAACCGGAAGCCCAGCGCACCATGCGCCGCGCGCTGAACGACGCCGGCATCGGCCACGCCATGCTGTCCGATATCGTCGAAGTGACGGATGCGCGCTGGCAGGGCGCCATCGAGGGCGTCCTTGGCGGCTACGCCTCGGTGGTGCTGCTGGATAAATCCAGCGATGCCTCGGCGGCCTACCGCCTGGCGGAAAAAGAACGCTACCGCCACTTCATCGTGCCGGACCTGGTCAACGCGCCGACCGTCAAGGACGACAGCCTGATGTCGGTGGTGAAGTTCTCGGCCAAGGTTCCGGCCTGGCTGGTGGAGCAGCTGTCGCGCATCACGCGCGTGGACACCGTCGATGCCGGCGCCAAGTTGGGCAACCACGAAGAGTGGATCACGCCGGACGCCTACCACCGCGAACGTCGCGGCGGCCGCTCGCTGTTCGTGGAAGTGTCGCGCTACCGCTTCGGTTCCGCCGGCCGCACGCAGCGCATGGAAGCGATCCAGCGATCGCTGCCGGCGCTGGAGGCGCAGGAGGACGCGCTGACGTTGATCGTCTCGAAGCTGGCATCGGAGATCAGC
Organism: Duganella sp. GW821-FHT07F09; assembly: GCF_059418705.1. Taxonomy (NCBI): domain Bacteria; kingdom Pseudomonadati; phylum Pseudomonadota; class Betaproteobacteria; order Burkholderiales; family Oxalobacteraceae; genus Duganella; species Duganella sp. GW821-FHT07F09. The sequence goes on from NZ_JBWKQJ010000011.1 coordinate 84,227, forward strand.
GCGCTGAAAACCCGCCTGGCCGGTGTCGACGCCGCCAAGGAACTGGCCGCGCGCCAGGACGAATTCGACGAGGCGGCGCGCAACGCCGTGCCGTTGAAGGAAGAACGCACCGAAGTCGGCACCCGCCTGGGCGAGCTGCAAAACCTGATCAAGAACGCCGTCGTCACGCGCACGCGCGCCGACACGACGTGGCAGAACGCGCGCTTCGCCCTGTCGGAAGCGGAAGCCGGTATGCGCCTGAATAACAAGCGCCAGATCGAGCAGCGCGCCGATCACGCGCGCGCCTTGCTGGCGTTGCGCAAGGCGTGGCGCCATCTGCCGAAAAGCTGGCGCCGTCCGGAACGCCGCCTGCGCCTGGTCAAGGACCACCAGAACGCGCACCAGGTCAACCTGCGCATCCACAGCCTGGAGGCCAGCCTGGCGCGCAGCGACTGGGAACTCGATGCGACGGTCATCGACCAGTACCAGCGCCTGAACGACCAGCTCAGCGGCCGCCAGTCCGAGACCGAGGAGCGCCGCTACCAGAACAACCGCGCCATCGAAGCGACCGGCAACGCCCGTGGCGCCTACATGGAGCGGCTGCGCTACACCATCAAGACCTACTCCAAGAACATCAAGGAACTGGGCGAGCTGGCGGGCATCGAGGTGCACTCCGATCCGGTGCGCCTGGAGAACGACGACGTGCAGCTGGCGCAGGCCGGCCTGCACGTGCGCTTCAAGTTCGACGGCAAGGGCATCATCGGCATGAACGACGGCGAAGCGTCCGGCGGCCAGCAGGTGATGAAATCGCTGGTGCTGCTGATTGGTTTGCTGAAGTCGGAAGACGGTTCCGGCGGCTTCGTGTTCATCGACGAACCGTTCGCCCACCTGGATATCCGTAACATCCAGCTGGTCGGCGAGTTCCTGAAGAACACCGACGCCCAGTACCTGATGACGACCCCGCTGACGCACAACACGGACGTCTACGATCCTTCCGAACTGACGCTCATCACGAGCAAAAAGAAGAAGGATACCGAGTGGGCGCAGCCGATCTTCGTGCTGCAGCGCCGGACCGACGGCGCCGCCGCCAAAGTCGCTTAGGCGGGTGGCGCAATGCCCAACAGCTGATCGAGCTGGCGGGCGAGGGCGGCGGCGGTCTCGCTGCCGCGCGCCTTTTGCACCGCCTCGATATAGGGGTGGCGCAGTTCGCGCAGCTCGGCCACGCTGCTGGCTTTTTCCACCTTCAGCTGCAAGGTGAAGCCGCGCAGGCCGATCGTGTTCTTGATGGTCTTGTTGTAGAAATCATAAATCGACTGGAACTGCGCGATCTGCGCCGTTTGTGCCGACTGCTGCACCTGCGCTGCCGGCTCGGCCAATGACAATTCGGCCGGCGGGGGTTCTTCGGCCAGCGCCCCGTAGCTGGTCGCCAGCACGATGTGGCCATGCTCCAGCAATTCCGCCAGCGCGCTCGCGCCCAGGCCCAGCCCCGCCACGTTGCGCAGCAGTTCCTCCTCCGTGCGCCGGCCATCGATCAGGACCAGCAAGCTGCGCAGACGCGGCGCAAGCTGATACTTGCGCGTCGCGATCTCCTCCTTGCCCTTGGCGGTCTTGTCGTAGATGGACGTGTTCATAGTCGTGCGAAGTATTGCTGTGAGGATACTTCAGGATATCACCGTTTACCTCCCGTTCCGCTGCATAAGATAGCACTGTCGTTTAAAAGGCGTGGCATTTTTACACGCTTTCATCGCTTTCATCGCCGTCATCACCGGCCGCGCCGTCGTCCGGCGCCCACTCCAGGATGTCGCCGGGCTGGCATTCGAGCCGTTCGCAGATCTTTTCCAGCGTGGCGAAACGTATGCCCTTGACCTTGCCCGACTTGAGCAGCGACAGGTTCTGTTCCGTGATGCCGACATAGGCCGCCAGCTCGCGCGATTTGATCTTGCGCCGGGCCAGCATCAGGTCCAGATTGATCAGTATCGCCATCAGATGAAGCTTTCGTTTTCCTCCGCCAGCCGGCGGCCTTCCTGCATCAACCGCGTGATCAGGTAGAACAGCGCGCACACCAACATCATCATCAGTTGCTCGGAGTTGAATTTCATCACGATCTCGCACTGGCCGCCTTGCATCGCGCATAGGGCCAGCGCGCGGACCGGCAGCTCGAGGATGGACAGGCCGGTCGCCAGCAAGGTGGCGCCGGCGAACATGCGCAAGTGGCCGATCGACTCTGCGGTGAACAGGTCGAGCCGATGGAAATTGAGCAGCAAGCGGTCTAGGCGCCACAGCCCATAGGTGAGCACCAGCAGCGCGGGCAGCCCGACCGCCGCGGCGACCGCGCGCTGCGCCGGCGTCATCGCCAGCTTGGCGGCGCTACCGATACCGGTGTCCGTCAGCTGTACGGCGATCGCGCCGAGGGCCGATTCGAAATCCGTCCACGCCAGCACGAACATCACCGCTTGCGCGCCTATGCACGCCCACAGCAGCGCGCGGGCAAAACCTGTTTTCATCATCGCCTCCGTCAAAAATTATCGTTTTACAGCAAATAATTGCTGTTGCATAGTTAACTTTGACGCGATGAGGCAATTGCGTGCCTATTTGATATCGAAGATGTCGATCGGGCGTGGCAGCGGCTTCTGGCTTTTATGCCAACGCACCAGCAGCAGGCTGTAGGTGGCGTAGTAGCCGGCCAGAAGGCCGACCAGCACCGCCGTGACCGGGTTGCCCAGGAAGTCCGGGTCCAGCGGCAGGCCGTCGTGCATGTGCAGGTACGCTTCGAACAGGCGGTAGATCAGGCGGCTGATGAACAGCATCGTCACCAGCAGCGGGATGCGGCGGTCCGGCGTGTAGAAGAAGCCGTCCGGCTTGTTCTCCAGGCGCGTCAGGCGCAGGTTGCGGTAGCCCAGCAGGACGCCGACGATGGTGCCGGCGACCAGTGCGCCGAGGGCGATCCATTTGCCGATCAGCAGGCCCAACATTACCAGAAGCACCACGGACATCACGCTCGCCATCGCGTGATGGCGCCACAACTCGGACTTGGTGCGCACCATCATTTTTTTCAGGCGGGAGTAAATACGCCACACCGCCAGTGGTACCAGCAGTAGCAACGTCAGCGTCGTCATTTCCATAGTCTATCCAACCGCGTCATTCGAAGAACTGCGATTGTACGCGAGAGTGGGGCGCGGTCCCAGCGCAGCGCCGCACTTCAATCCCCTGTGCGGCGTTGCAGCATGACGTTACAGAATGTCACGACTGATTGTCTCCACAGCGCTGCGCGCATTGACATTCGCGTTGAGCATAAGCACACTGAACCGCAGCAGCCCCACTGATTCTGGACCGAAAGGACATCCATGAACAAACAGATTCCCATGCTGCCCCTGAATTTAGGTTTGATGGCCGCCTCGCCCCAGGCCGGCGCGCAGGAAGGCGGCTACCGTTTGCCGCCGGCCGCCCTGCAGGCCATCGTCGATGCGCCGCGCGCCCCGGCGCTCAGTCTCAGTCCCCAACGCGACCTGGCCGCCGTGGTCCAGACACCGCCCTTGCCGGGCATCGCCGAAGTGGCGCAGCCCGAGCTCAAACTGGCCGGCCTGCGCATCAATCCTCGCACCTGCTCCTCGTCGCGCTTCTCGTTCGGCACCGACCTGGCGCTGCTCGATATCGCCACGCAGAAGGAAACCCGCATACGCGGCCTGCCGCGCGGACTGCGCCTGTCGGACCTGGCCTGGTCGCCCGACCAGCGCTACCTGGCCTTCACGCACATGGCCTTCAAGGGCGAACGCGGCGCGGTCGAACTGTGGCTGGTCGATATCGCCGCCCGCAAGGCCGGCCGGCTGTCGGCGCAGCCGCTGTCGGCGGTGCTCACGCGCGGCTTCAACTGGCTGCCCGACAGCAGCGGCCTGCTGGTGCACTGGCGTCCGACCGGCATGGGCAAGGCGCCGCAATCGACCGGCATTCCGTCCGGTCCGATCCAGCAGGACAGCGAGGCCGATGGCGCCACGCGCCAGCTGCGCACCTATCAGGATTTGCTCAAGAACGAGGACGACGCGCGCCTGTTCGAGCACTATGTCACGGTGCAGATGGTGCTGCTCGACCTGCACGGCAAGGGACGCATGATCGGCGCGCCCGGCCAGTATTCGCGCACTTCGATCGCGCCGGGCGGAGAGTATCTGCTCACGCAGAGCATCACGCGGCCGTACTCGTACATCGTGCCGGCCAACAGTTTCGGCGAGCGTGTCGACGTGCGCAACCTCGAAGGCGAATTGCTGCACACGGTGGCGACCCTGCCGCTGGAGGAGGGCCTGCCGCCGGGGAACGACGCCGTGTCCGACGGCGTGCGCCACGTGTCGTGGCGGGCCGACGCGCCCGCGTCGCTGGTGTGGGCCGAGGCGCAGGACGGCGGCGATCCGGCGCGCGCGGTGGTCGACGGCATCCGCGACCTGGTGTACCTGCACGCGGCGCCGTTCGCCGAACCGCCCAAGGTGCTGGCGCGGCTGACGATGCGCTACGCCGGCATCGCCTGGGGCAGGGAGGATGTCGCGCTGATCAACGAGCGCTGGCACAAGACGCGCGACTACAAGCAGTGGATGATCGCGCCGGGCCATTTGTCGACGCCACCGGAGCTGATTTACGCCGGCTCGTACGAGGACCGCTACAGCAGTCCCGGCTCGCCGGTCATGCGCGCCGACGCCACCGGGTTTCCGCGTCTGCTGATCGGGCCGGGCACCACCATACTGCTCGACGGCGCCGGGGCCACGCCGGAAGGCGACCGGCCCTTCATCGACCGCCTAAGCCTGACGACCAAGCAGAAAACGCGGCTGTTCCAGAGCGAGGCGCCGTACTTCGAGAACGTGGCGGCGGTGCTCAACGACGACGGCACCTTGCTGCTGACGACGCGCGAGTCGCCCACCGAGCGGCCCAATTACTATCTGCGCGACCTGACCAAGCCGGGCGACCGGCAGCTGCGCGCGCTGACCGACTATCCACACCCGACGCCGCAGCTGAAGGATGTGCGCAAGGAGCAGATCCGCTATCCGCGCAACGACGGCGTCGAGCTGACGGCCACCCTGATGCTGCCGCCGGGTTATGAACGGGAGCGCGACGGCCCGCTGCCGCTGCTGATGTGGGCGTATCCGCAGGAGTTCAAGTCGGCCGGCGCGGCCAGCCAGACCACGGGTTCACCGTACCGTTTCAACTCGGTCAGTTACTGGGGGCCGGCGGCGTTCCTGGCGATGGGGTATGCGGTGCTGGACAATCCGTCGTTCCCGATCATCGGCAGCGGCGAGGAGGAGCCCAACGACACCTATCTGCCGCAGCTGGTGGCGGACGCGCAGGCGGCGGTGGACGAGGTGGTGCGGCGCGGCGTGGCCGACCGCCATCGCATCGCCATCGGCGGGCATTCGTATGGGGCTTTCATGACCGGTAACCTGCTGGCGCATACGCGCTTGTTCCGGGCCGGGATCGCGCGCAGCGGCGCCTACAACCGCACGTTGACGCCGTTCGGCTTCCAGTCCGAGGAGCGGCCGTTCTGGCAGGCGCCGGAGGTGTACCAGGCGATGTCGCCGTTTAATAACGCCGACAAGATCAAGGATGCGATGCTGTTGATCCACGGCGAGGAGGACAGCAATTCCGGCACCTTCCCGTTGCAGAGCGAGCGCATGTTCCAGGCCATCAAGGGCTTGGGCGGGACGGCGCGGCTGGTGATGCTGCCGAAGGAATCGCACGCCTACCGCGCGCGCGAATCGATCCTGCATATGCTGTATGAGACCAACGCCTGGCTGGACAAGTACGTGCGCCAGGCGAAACCGGTGTAGTCGGCGGGCGTCGTAGAATGGACGCCCGCCCTTTATCTGGAGTGAAGATCATGGAATTCGTCACCTCGCACCGCGCGCCCGATCCGTTGCCCGACGATGACACGGCGCCGCCGTCGCCACCCCATGTGCCGCAACCGGTGCCGCAGGACGATCCGGTGCCGGACCACAACCCCAGCTGAGGCCCGGGCATCATGTTTTATCGGAAATCACGGAGGGCGGATTAGCGCAGCGTAATCCGCCAATGCATGCGCCGTCGGCGGCTCACAAATGGCCGATTACGGCGTGCCGCCTAATCCGCCCTACGTGGATCCACGTGATTCAAGCTCCTCCTGATCAATCGAACGCCCAGGTATAGAGCACGTCCAGCGCGTTGTTGGTGCCGGTCTGGAACTGCAAGGTGATGCGCGGATTGAGCTTGTAGCGCAGTTTGACCAGACTGGTGGCCGTCCCCGCGCCCTGCTCGAAACTGAGGTAGGCGCGCGACGAGATGCGTTTGCCGATCGTGACCACGGTGTTCTGCAACCCGGTCGCCGCGCCGGCCGACGACGTGCCCGACGCCTGTCCCACACCCAGTTCGTCCAATCCCAGCTTGCCGGCCAGCTTGCCCGTGCCGCCACCGCCGCTGCCGCCGAACAGCGCGCCGGCGGCGGTGCTGAGCAGCGCCATGTCGTTGCCGGCCGTGTTCTCGATGCCGTGGCCGAGCACCAGCCATGACAGCTTGTCGCTGTCCGGCACCGTCGGCGTCGACACCAGCTTGGCCGCCGGCGCCAGCGCCGTGCCGCGCACCTCCACGCCCGCTTCCACATTGCTCTCGCTGAGCTGCTCGCCCTCAGGCCGGCGGCGCACCGCCAGGATGTTCAGGCCCGGATTGTCGTAGGCGCCGGTGAAGTTGATCACGCCACGCTCGATCGCCAGCTTCTGGCCGTACGCCGCGTAGGTGCCGTCGACCACGCGGATGCTGCCGTTGACCCTTGGCGGCCGGCGGTCGGCGATGCGGATGCGCACCGCGCCCGCCAGCCGCGCGTCCAGCCCTTTGCCTTGCAGCTTGAACGAATCGCCAAGATCGGCTTCGACGTCGACATTGAGTGGCATGCCTTGCGCGGCCTTGGCCTGCGGCGCGCCCTTGCCGACGATGACCACGTCGTTGCTGATGGTCGGCCCGCCTTCGCCGGCCAGCTCGATGTTGGCGCGGTCGGCGCGGAATTTACCATCGAGCTGGAAGCGCTTGGCGTCGCGCGTCAGCGAGCTTTGGCCGCTGACGACCAGGATGCGGTCGGGCCGCGACAGGATTTCCAGCTTGTCGGCGGTTAGCTTGAGCGCCATCGTCGCCTCGTTGCCGGCGTAACGTATCCAGCCGTCGGCCAGCGCGCGGCCCTCGGCGCCGTCAAAGCTGAGCTTTTGCAACTGCAGCTGGTCGCCGGCCAGGCGCGCCTGCAGCACGCCGTTGCGCAGCTTGATGCCTTCGTCGGGCAGGTTGACCACCAGCTTGTCGCCGTTGATGTCGCCGTTCAGTTGCGGCGCGCCCAAGGTGCCGCTGCCGGAAATGGCCAGCTTCAGGGTGCCGTCGATTTCCAGTCCCGGCTGGCCGGCCAGCGGCGCGAGCCAGGCCAGCGAACCCATATTGGCGTTGCCCTCCAGGGTGAACGGGCTGTCGTCGGCCAGCCGGCCTTCGCGCAGCTGCGCGCTGCCGTCGGCGCGGGCCTGGCCCACGCGGGTGCCGTCGACATCGAGCTGGGTGCGCAGGGTGCCGTTGTTGACGTCGACGCGCGCATCGAGCTTGGTCAGCCCCAGCGCCTGCGACAGGTCGGCGCCGATGATGGTCAGGTCGCCCTGTTCGCGGAACACGTGGAACGAGCCGCCCAGCACCGGGGCGGTGGTCTTGGTGCCGGCCTGCAGATTGAGGCCCCAATCGGCGCCGATGGTCAGATTGCCGCGCACGTTCTCGCGCCAGGCGTCGGACAGCTGGCCCAGGTAGTTGACCGGAACGGCGTTGGCCTGGCCCTTGCTGCGCCACGCGCCGCCGTTTTTCTCGACGCTGTCGATGCGGATCGCGCCGTCGCGGATTTTGATGGTGGCGTTGGTCAGCGAGATTTTCTCGGGACGCGTCAAACCGGCGACGCCGCTGCCGTCCGGCGCCACCAGGCGCAGTGGCGCCGGCGCGACGAGGTTGAGCGCGAAGCGGCCCTTGTTTTGCAGCGAGTCGATGGTGCCGGTCCAGGCGTCGTCGGCCCAGGCGCCCTTGACGCGCAGCGAGGCGTCGAAGCGCGGATTGCTGGCGCTGACGTCGATCGTGTGGCCGCTGCGGCTGCCGCTGGTTTGCAGGCGCGCCTTGTCGATCTTGATCGATGGCGATTCGTAGAGCGTGATTTCGATGTCGCTCACCAGCGGCACGTCGGCCATGGGGTCTCTATTGCCTTCGCGGTTGGCCGCACGGCGGGCGCCGTTGGAAGCGGCGGCCGGCGCGGAGGCGGCCATCGCCACCGTGTTGCCCAACGTGGCGCTGCCACGGATGGCGGCGATCTGCTGTTGGCCCGGCAGGCGCAGGGCGCTGCCGTCGAGCGTGAGCGAGATCGCCGGACGGGCGCTGGTGCCCGACAGCGTGCCGCTGGCGCGCAGCGCGCCGCCGAACGGCGGTCCGAGCGCGGCCAGTTGCGGCGCCTCCAGCTTCCACTCCAGTTTATCGAGCGCGCTGCCGAAGCTGCCCTTGGCCAGCAAGCGGTTGGTCGCCAGGCGCAGATCGATGTCGGCGTCGCGGATCTCGTCCTTGCTGGCCGTCAGTTTGGCGTAGCCGGTCAGCGGCGCGCTGGCCAGCGTGGACGGCTGCAAGGTCAGGTTCAGGCCCGCGCGCCAGTCGGCGGATAGTTGCGCGTCGGCGGTGAAGGTGGCGTTGATGGCGCCCGTTTGCGCCGCGCCGAAGGCGGCCGGGTTGAGGCGCTGCACGGTGCCGTTCATTTTGACTTCGGGGATTTTCTTGGCCCCGGCCAGCGCCACGTTGCCGCTGGCGTGGATCAGGCTATCGGGCGCGGGGCGCTTGGCCGAGGCCAGTCCCAGTCCCTTGGCGTCGGCCTCGAAACTGCTGCGCGGCGCCTGCATGGTGCCGGTGACGACGCCGCTGGCCTGAATCGCGCCCAGCAGGTCGCTGCTGACGGCCGACAGCTGGCGGGCGTCGACCTTCCACCGCAGCTGTTCGCCCGGCGCGCCGAAGCTGCCGGTGATCTCGGCGTTATTCTGCGCCATCGTCACCTTGGCGTCGACGCCGCTGATATGTCTGGCGTCGGCGTTGAGTTTGCCGTTGCCGGTCAAAGGCTGGCCGAACAATTTACTTGGTTTGATCTGGAAGTCGGCCGCGACCTGCCATGCCGGCGCGATGGCGCCGCTGGCGTTGACGTCGGCGTTCAAGTCGGCGACCGGGAAGCCGGCACCCAGCGCGGATGGATCGAAATGATCGGCGCGCAGCTTGGCGCTGAACGCTTGCTTGTCCTTCAGGCTCAATTGGCCGGTGGCGCTGATCGTGCCTTTTTTCGCTTGCAGGCGCGCCTGCCGCAGTTGCAGCAGCGCGTCGGCCAGCGTGGCCTGCACGTCCAGCTTCAGGCCGGCCTGCGCCAGGTTGGCGTTCAGGGTTTGCCTGGTCGGCGTGCTGGAAAGCGCGATGTCGCCGGCCACCGTCGTCTTGTTGGCGCTGGTGTGCAGGTGGCTCAGATCGAGGCGATCGGTGTGCAGCTTGAAGTTGGCGACATCGATGCCCGCCTCGGGTCCCTTGCGCTGGACGTCGCCGCCGCCGGTGAAGTGGCCGGCCGCACCCAGGTCGAGCAGCACGTTTTCCAGCAGCGAGGCGGTCAGGGTGCCGCCCAGGCGGCCGCTGAAGATTTGCAGCGGCAGCGCCTCGCGGTCGATGGGGCCGGCCTTGTCCTGGTTCACCAGCGCGAACTGGCCGGACAGCTTCTGGTCCGGCGTGATGGCCGCCGTGATCTTGAGGTTGAACTTCGCCGGCGGCAGGCCGGCCTCGAAGCCGGCCGGATTGACGTCGCGCGCGGTCAGGTCGATGGCGCGCAGGATGATCGGGTCGAACGGCGCGAGCGACAGCGTGGCGTCGCCGCTGGCCGCACCGGCTTCGCCCTGTGCCTTGAGGTTGAGCAGCGCCAGGCTGCCGCCGGCGGTCACGTTCAGTTGGGCGGGAATGGCGGTAGCGCTATCGGCGGTCGGCACCGGTTTCGCGCCGGCGGCCGGTTTGGCGGCGGGGACGATGGTCTGGGTCAGCGACGCCTTGCCCTGCAGCGCGAACGGCTTGTCGGCGGCGATGGTCACGTCGGCCTTGGCGTTGCCGAACGGCGTCTTGGCCGACGCCTCCTGCAAGTGCCAGCTGGTCTTGTCGCCATACAGCTCGAAGCGCACGTTTTCGATGACGTTGGTGCCGGTTTCGCTGACCAAGGTCAGTTTGTCGAGGCGGGCGTCGGAAAGACTGAGGCGGAACGGCGCTGCCAGCGATTCGGGCATCTTGGCCGGCTCGGACGGTCCCAGGCTTTGCACCGTCAGGGCGGCGACGTGCAGTTCGCTGATGGCCAGGCCTTCGGAGAAGTACTGCAACGGCGACCAGTTGATGTCGATGTTCTGCGCGGTGATGACGCTGTCCTTGCCGCGATAGACCAGCTTACCGATATGCATGCGGTGGTACAGCGATCCGCTGACGTCGGTGACGGCGATGCTGCCGCCGCTGGCCTTGGAGACGCGCGCGACCAGTTGCTGCAAGGTCGATTCGCGGCCCAGCAGCCAGAAGGCCCCGGCCAGCAGCACGACCAGCACCGCCAGTGAAATCAGGACGCGGCGCGGCCAGCGGCGCGGGCGGGGGGAGGCGACAGCGGAATCGGGACCGCCCGGCTGCTCGGTGTTGTTATGGTCGGCCATCAGAAGGTGAATCCCAGCGAGAAGTGCAAACGATATTTTTGAACCGCGTGTCCGTACGCGACATCGACGTTGATCGGACCCACAGGACTTTTCCAGCGCGCGCCGATGCCGTAGCCGGATTTCGGATGCAGGGCGCTGAAGCTGTCGCCGGCGTTACCGGCGTCATAGAAGACCGCCGCGCCATACTGCGGCTTGAACCAGTACTGGTACTCGGCGCTGGCGGTGGCCAGATAGCGCCCGCCGACGGTGGCGTCGCCCTGTTTGACGCCCAGCTCCTGGTAGGCGTAGCCGCGCACCGACTGGTCGCCGCCGGCGCGGAACAGGTACACGGCCGGCACGCCGACCTTGCTGCGCGAGCCGAGCGCGCCGACTTCCGCGCGCAGGATGATGTTGGAGGTGGTGTTCAACGGCAGGTAGTAGATGCCGCGTGTGTAGGCGCGCACGAAGGCCTCGTCGGTCAGGATCGGCAGCAGCGCGCCGCCCACCTGGGCGTTGAGCGCGTAGCCCTTGGTCGGCATCAGCAGGTTGTCGACCTTGCGCCAGGTGACGGCATATGTCAGCGGCAAGCTTTTGCTGGTGACCGATTCCTGGCCCTGCACGGTCTTGGTCTCGGTCAGCAGTTCGAGCGAGATGCTGCGTTCGAGCAGCGGCGTGCCCCACGCGCGCTTGCCGGCGATGCTGGTCACCGCGGTGACTTCGCCCTCGATGTCGCTGCGCTCGTAGGAGGCGCCGATGCTATGGTTGTAGCCTTCCGGCGTGACGGGGAAGTAGAAGTCGCCGCGCGCGGTCTGGCGTTTGGTTTCCAGGGTCAGCGCGCTTTTCAGGCGCAGGCCGAAGATGGCCAGGTCGTCATAGGTCAGCGACGCGCGGTTGCCGGTGTTGGTGCTGTAACCGAGACCGGCGCTGACGTTCTTGCGCTTGTTCTCGGTCACGCGCACCAGCAGCGGCAGCGGCGCCATCGACGCCGCGTTGTCCGAGCGCGGCATGGGAACGGCCGCGGCGGCGGCGTCCGCGCCCGGCGGCGGGGTGGTCGCGGCGGCCGCCTCCAGCTGCTCGTTGAGGATGGCGCTCATGTCGGCGCTCACCTCCACGCTGCTGAAATAGCCGGTGTCCTGCAGGCGCGATTGATACGACTGCAGCGCCGACTCGCTGTAATAGTCGCCCGGATCGATCGGGTTCAGATTGGTGATCACCGATTCCGGGTAGCGCTTCAGGCCTTCGATGCGCAGTTCGCCGAAGCGCAGTTCCGGGCCGCTGTCGAGCACCACGCGCAGGTTGGCCTGGCGGCTTTCCGGATCGATGGTGGCCTGGCTCTCCAGCAGCTGGGCGCGCGGATAGCGGGTCTGCACCACTTGGCGCAGGAGCGCGCGCTTGGAGGCTTCCCAGTCGTCCTGGCGGAAGATCTCGCCGCGTTTCAGCGGCCAGGTCCCCCTCAGGGCGTCGGGGTTGAACTGATTGCTGGCGCGCTGGTCGGGGTTGGGCGGGAAACCTTGCAGCACGATCTCGACCTCGCCCACGCGCACCGGCTCGCCCGGGGCGACCTTGACCTGCACCACCAGCGGCGTCGCGTCACGATCGAGCTTGACGCTGACCTCGGGCGAGTAATAGCCGGCGGTGGCGACCAGGGTGCGGATCTGTTCCGGGGTCGTGCGCACCAGCCTGAACAGTTGCTCGCGGTTCATGCGGGCGTTGCCGCGAAAACGCATCAGATCGAGGTTTTTCTCCAGCAGCTCTTCCAGCTCCTCGGGCGCATCGATGTTGACCGTGTACTTGATGCCGGTCGAGACCACCGGGGCGGGGGAGGCCGGTTTCGCTTCCGGTTGCGGGGCGGCCTGGACCTGCGCCGGGGTGGAGGACGGCGCCGGCGTTTGGTCAGGCGCTTGGTCGGTGGCTTGCCCCGTGGTTTGTCCGGTGGTTTGTCCCTGAGCGGGACCGGCAGTCATCACGGCGCCCGTCGCGAAGGCCAGTAACAGTGTAAATGCTGCATAGCGGCAAGATACTTTTGGCGCGAGTTGTGCCAAAATTCGTGATCTTGCCAATTTTTTTGCTGGCGATGCCGGTAACATGAGACTCCATCAGGGTGTGCGCTAGGCGCCATGTTACCGGATTGCCCTTAAAGATGGCGTACATATAACATCGTGTCACACCTGAAAGAAAATCTCATGTTGCCTACCGATTCCGCTCTGGTGCTCTTTAGCGGCGGACAAGATTCCACCACCTGCCTGGCCTGGGCGTTGAAACATTATGCCCGCGTCGAAACCATCGGTTTCGACTACGGCCAGCGGCACGCCGTGGAGCTGACCGTGCGTCCCGACGTCATCGCGCGCCTGCGCGCCCAGAACCCCGACTGGGACGCCAAACTGGGCGAGGACCACATGATCGACCTGTCGCTGATCTCAAAGATCTCGCAGACGGCGATGACCCACGATATCGCCATCGAGACACAGGCCAACGGCCTGCCCAACACCTTCGTCCCGGGCCGCAACCTGCTGTTCATGACGGTGGCCGCCACGGTGGCCTACCGGCGTGGCCTGACGGTGCTGGTCGGCGGCATGTGCGAGACCGATTTCTCCGGCTATCCGGACTGCCGCGACGACACCATGAAGGCGTTGCAGGTGGCGCTCAACCTGGGCATGGACACGCGCATCAAGCTGGAGACGCCGCTGATGTGGCGCGACAAGCGCCAGACCTGGGAGCTGGCGCGGGAGCTGGGCGGCCAGCCGCTGGTCGATTTGATCCGCGACGGCACGCACACCTGCTACCTCGGCGAGCGCGGCGCGCTGCACGACTGGGGCTATGGCTGCGGCACCTGCCCGGCGTGCGAGCTGCGCGCGCGCGGGTATCGGCAGTTCGCCGGCACCGAGGGGTGATCCCGACGCCCGCTTTTTGGTTACACCCCGTTCACCAGCGCCAGATCGAAATTGGCGCCGCCGCTGCGCAGTTTCCTGAGCGGAACGTGTTCGGGGTCGTCGTTCCAGGCCCTGGCATGTTCCTCCGAGGGGAACTCGATCAGCACCGCGATGCCGGGAAACACCGGCTGGCCCTCCAGCGTCTGTGTGGGGGCCTTGGCCAATATCTTGCCGCCGTGTTTTTGAATCAGCGCCGGCATCCGGGTGCCATATTCCTGTTGCCAGTCCGTGTTGTGCAGCGTTAAAGAACCGATCGCGTATGCAGCCATGGTGGTGCTCCTCATTGCCTGGTCGACAAACCCGCGCCGGCCCCGTGGCCGCCGCGCTTGTCGCGCCATCATTATTGAGTGAAAACCATCCTGATATAAATGATTTTATGGTTTTTTTACCACTAACCACGTGTTATGAATCGGCACAGCGCTTTGATTGTCATTTTGGGCTGGACCCTGTTAGGATAAGGCCGAGTTCGTTAGCGATTGCAACTTAGCCAGGGACAAATCCTTGATGTCGTACTTATACCAGTTGCAGGTCACGGGTTAACCGGACATGGCCGATATCCAGGCACAGCTGCGCCGGGTGGCGCAGGCCCTGTTGTCGCAGCGCGTGCTGCCGGCGCTGGTGCTGGCCGGCAGCCTCGGAGTCACCGCCGTGCTGTGGCATGGCGCGCGCGCCGACGCCGAACAGGAGGCCCAGTCCGACTTCGACGGCCGCGTGCGCGAACTGGTCAACCAGCTCGACCAGCGCATGCAGACCTATGTGCAGATACTGTACGGCGTCCAGGGACTGTTTTACAGCTCGCTCGAAGTCGACCGCGCCGAATTCCACACCTATCTGGCCGGGCAGGAGCTGGGCCGCCATTTCCCCGGCGTGCAGGCGATCGGCTACATCCGCCTGGTCGACGCCGGCCAGCGCGAGGCGCACGAGGCCCTGGTGCGGCGCATCGACTATCCGCACTACCGCCTGGTCCCGCCGGGCAAGCGCCCGTGGTACGCGCCCACCGTGTACATGGAACCTTTCAATGAAAGCAACCGCCGCGCGATCGGCTTCGACTCCGCTTCCGATCCGGTGCGCCGCGCGGCGCTGGAGCAGGCGCGCGATTCCGGCCAGCCGGCGATGACCGGCCGCGTCGGCCTGGTGCAGGACCAAGGCAAGCGGCCGCAGGCCGGCTTTCTGATCATGCTGCCCCTGTACAACGCCGGCCAGCCGGTGCGCAGCTGGAGCGAGCGCCGCGCCGCCATCAAGGGCTGGGTGTTCGCGCCGTTCCGGGTCGGCGATCTGATGGCCGGGCTGGGCAACGCCCGCACCGCCGCGCTGGACGTGGAGATCTACGACGGCGACCGCGTGACGCCGGAGGCGCGCATGTACGACAGCGCGCCGGCCGCCAGCACCACCTTGCGCTCGAGCGTGCAGCAGATCGCCATTGCCGGCCATCGCTGGACCTTGCGCATCTCGCTGCTGCCGGGGAAGTCGGCGCGCGTCGATCGCGCGCTGAGGATCGCCGGGTTCGGCGTGCCGCTCAGCGCCCTGGCCGCGTGGGTCGCATGGATGCTGACGCGGGCGCGGGTGCGCGCGCACCGGGCGCTGGCCCGCAGCCGCATCCTGGCCGGGGAGCTCAAGGACGGCCAGGCGGCGCTGATGGTGCTGGCCGACAGCGCCCAGAGCAGCCAGGCGATGTTGCGCAGCATTCTCGATTCGACCATCGACGGCATCCTGGTCGACAACCTGAAAGGCTCGGTGCTCAATTCCAACCGGCGCTTCCGCGAGCTGTGGAACGTGCCCGAGTGCCTCGACTGGCAAAGCGACGGCGCCGTGCTGATGCGCCATATGCGCGACCAGCTATACCATCCCGACGGCGGCCTGGGGCTCGACGATGCGCAGCAGATGCTGCTGCCGGGCGTGCAGCGCGGCCTGCCGGTGGAGGCCCAGCACGAGTTGCTGCGCCTGAAGGACGGCCGGGTGATCGAACAGTACACGCGCGGCCTGCGGCTGGGCAGCGAGCCGGCGCGCATCTGGTCGTTCCGCGACATCACCGAGCGCACCCACACCGAGCGGCGCGAAAAAACCCGGCGCCACGTGCTCGAATTGCTGGCCACCGGCGCACCGTTGCAGACCATCCTCGAGAGCGTGGTCAAGGGCGTCGAGACCGACAACGAGGATTTGATGTGCTGCGTGCTGCTGCTCGACGAATCGGGCGAGCGCCTGATGGTGACCGCCGCGCCCAGCCTGCCGGCCTTCTTCATCGCCGCCGTGCACGGCATGTCGGTGCACGCGCCGCACAGCGCCTGCGGCGAGGCGGTGCGCACGCGCGGGCGCGTGATCGTCGAGGATATCCGCAACGCGCCGTCGTGGATGGAGCACCGCGACCTGGCCGTGCAGGCGCGGCTCGGGTCGTGCTGGTCCGATCCGATCTTCGGCGCCGGCGGCAATGTGCTGGGCCGCTTTGCCGTGTTCCACCCGGAGGCGCGCCTGCCCAGCATCGCCAACATCGCGCTGATCGAGCAGGCGGCGCGGCTGGCCGGCATCGCCGTCGAGCAGGCGCAGGCGGCCGAGGCGGTGCGCGCCGGCGAGGCGCGCTTCCGCAGCCTGTACGACCACGCGCCGGTGGCGCTGTGGGAGCAGGACTGGTCGGCCGTGCGCGCCGCGCTGGCCGAGCTGGCGCAGTCCGGCGTCGACGACATGGAGCGCTACCTGAGCGCCAACCCGAGCCAGGTGCGGCGGCTGGCGTCGCTGGTGCGCATCCTCGACGTCAACGCCTCGGCGTTGCGGCAGATCGGCGTCGAGCCGCGCGACAAGGACGTGTCGCGGATCACCCTGGCGCAGAACTTCGACGCCGAGGCCATGCCCGGCTTCGCGCGCGCGGTGACGGCGCTGGTGCGCGGCGAGCGTTTCTTTTCCTGCGAGGGCAGCTTCGAGCGGCTCGACGGCGTCAGCCGCCTCAACGAGCTGACCTTGCTGGTGATGCCGGGCCACACGGACAGCCTGGACTTCGTCATCGTCTCGACCCTGGACACCACCGAAAAGCGCCGCATGCACGACGAGCTGCGGGTGCTGGCGACCACCGATTTCCTGACCGGGCTGCCGAACCGGCGCGAGTTCATGAACCGGCTGGCCGAGGAACAGGAGCGGCTGCAGCGCGACATCGGCGCCTGCACGGCGGTGCTGTTGCTGGACCTGGACCATTTCAAGCGCATCAACGATGAATACGGCCATGCGGCCGGGGACGCCGTGCTGCGCCAATTGAGCGAGTTGATGCGGCAGGATCAGCGCAAGATCGATATGCGCGGGCGCATCGGCGGCGAGGAGTTCGCGATACTGCTGCCGGGGGCGACGCTGGGCAAGGCGGCGGTGTTCGCCGACCGCCTGCGCCAGCGCATCGCCGAGACGCCGATGTGCCTGGGCGACGGCTTGCAGTTGACGGTGACGGTCAGCATCGGGATCGCGGTCATGCGGGGCCGGCAGCCGGGCGGGGACGCGGCCCTGGTGCGGGCCGACCAGGCGTTGTACACAGCCAAGCGCGGCGGGCGTAACCGGGTGGTGCTGATCGATGTCGAGGCGGATCGGCCGGGAGTTCAGGTCCCGGCCGCTTCCGGTTGAAAGCGGTAAAGCGGAGCTGCAAACGTAACTTGACAACGGTGGTACGTAGGGCGGATTAGCGTAGCGTAATCCGCCATATGTGAGCCGCCGACGGAGCTTGGCGGATTACGGCGTGCCGCCTAATCCGCCCTACGTGTCTCCGTGTGGCTCATACATAACCTGAACTAATCAGACCGCGTGTTCCATCGTGGCGCGCAGGCGCTGCTTGCGGGAGCGGCTGCTGAAGTACCAGTACAGGCCGACCGGGATCAGCAGCGGCAGCAGCAGGGGCGAGATCGCCGCCGCCAGCAGCACGCCGGCCAGCACCAGCGCGCTGACCATGACGATGCCGACCCCGGCAAACACCAGGCCGACGAACACCGCCGCGCACGTCATCGCCAGCGCCGCGATCAGCAGGCCGCCGGCGCCCAGCACGATGCCCAGCAAGGCGCCGAACGGACCGCCCACTTCATCGCCGTCGAGGTTGACGGTCATGCCGTCGCCGAAGACCGCCTGGCACACCGACACCGCCAGCAGCACGATGAAGAGGCCGAGTACGACTTTTTTGGTTTTGCTGGTTTTGCCGAGTTTGCTGTCCATGATCTATCCCTTGGTGGTGTGTTGTTCGTTTGCCGTTTTGCTTTGGCATGGTCGAACTGTAGCGGCGCGCACCTTCGCCGGCCATCGGATTGCGACAGACCGGCGGATTTGCGGGATGGAACGACGCCGGGCGGCGACGAGCGGGGCGCGCGAGGGTGGCGAAAACCGATGGTCGATCAGGAAACAAAAGGCCGATTGTTCCTTGATTTAAAGATATCCCTGCCTATACTGATAACCTGACTTGCGCACGGAGGGTTTTACCATGGCATGGCTTGCAATAAGCGAGGGTCAATCGCTACCTTCGATACTGAATCGGACCACGCGCCAACGCAGCGCACGGCAACGCTCCGGCGGAGGCCCGAAAGGTCCGCCATCGGCGCCGCCGACCATACCGCCTATCATCATCACGCCGTTCAGCTACAAGACGCCGCAACCGGCCATCGATCCGCGCGTCACGCCGCCGCGCCCGCCGATCGCGCCGCCACCACGGCCGTGCATGTCTTGCCTCGCCGTTTGCTGAACCGTTTCTGACATCGTCCGGAGCGCGCGCCGGCGTGTCGGCGCGGGAGATTGCTCATCCATATCGAGTTGCTATTGTTGTTCGGGTGCTGGCCGCTTATGATTCCACCCCCGACCCCAATTCAACACGAGCCCAAGCATGAGCAACGACTATCCAGACGATTTCGACGAACAGCCCGACGACGACGCCCCGATCCAGGAGGCGCGCGTGTGGCAAGGCAATGGCTGGACCGCGCGCGTGATCAAGAACGACGACGATGAAGGCTGGGCCGTCGCGATGATCAAGGACGGCGAGCCGGAACCGGCGCTGGTCGGCCCCTGGACCATGGGCCGCGACAAGAAAAACCCCAAGCCGCTCGACGTCAACGCCTTCAACACCCTGGTCAAGACCGCCAACGAGGTGATCCGCCGCCACGAGCAGCAATTGCACGCCCAACTGCACAAGAACGTGTTCGTCAGCACCGACGACGGCCAGGTCAAGGTCGCGCTCGACATCGTGCCGGACGAGGACGACGCCTACGCCACCCTGACCGCGTTCGACCCCTATGGCGAACAAATCGCCCAGGTGCGCGTGCCCCCGACTTTCAAGCTCAGCGTGACGAGCGCCGGGGCGTGGATCGAAAAAGGCTACAAAAAGCCCTGAGCGCGCATAAACGACGGCCGGAGCGTTGCTTTCTGCGACAAGCGCTGGCCTGTTGGCGCATTGACCTGATAGTATTTCCTATGTGCATCAATCCCACTTAGGAAATTCGATGGAAAGTCGTCTCACCCGTCTTGAAGCCGTTCAGACAATGTTGCTCGAAATCGGACAGAAATCGAGCACCTGCACCGATATCAGCGAGTTTTTGCAGTCCGTGCACGCGGCGCTGGGCCGCATCATGTACGCGGCCAATTTCTTCGTCGCCTTGAGCGACCACGACGGACCGGCCAACCAGGTGCGCTTCGTCTATTACGTCGACGAGGTCGACGAGCCGCCCGACCCCGGCGAGTTGAGCGAACTGGTGGCCGGCAAGTCGCCGACGGCGGCGGTGATCCTCAGCGGCAAGCCGCTGGTCATGACCGAGGCCGAACACGTCGCCAGACTCGAGGCCGACGCCGGCTTCGGCATCGGCACCATCGCCGAGCACTGGATGGGCTGTCCGCTGCTGGACCAGAACAACCAGGTGCTGGGGGCGATCGTCATTCAAAGCTACGACAAGCAGCACACCTTCAGCCAGGAGGACCAGGCGCTGTTCGCGTTGATCGCCAACCACGTCTCGAGCGCGCTGCGCGGCTTGCAGAGCATGGACCGGCTCGAGCGCGCGGTGCAGGAGCGCACCGCGCTGCTGGCGCACGAGGTGGGCGAGCGGCGCCGCGCCGAGAAAATCCAGCGCGCGCTGTACGAACTGGCCAACCTGTCGGCCACGACCACCGGCGGCAGCGCGCTCAACACGCGGCTGCACGACATCATCAGCGAGCTGGTGCCGGCGCAGAACTTCCTGATCGCGATCTATCATCCGGACACCGAGGAAATCAGCATCCCGTATTTTGTCGATGAAAAGGACGACCATGCGCCGGTCAAGCGCTTCGATTTCGGCGTCGGCATGTCGTCCTATATTTTGCGGCGCAAGCAGGCCGCGTTGCTCGACAAGGCGGGCTTGAACGCGCTGGTGGCCGCCGGCGATATCGCCCAACCGCTGGGCAATGTCGATATCGCCAGCTGGATGGGCGCGCCGATGCTGCTGGGCGACCAGGCCTATGGCGTGATCATCGTGCAGAGCTACGACGCCGCCGTCACGTACAGCCAGGGCGATCTGGACATCCTGGCCTTCATGGCCAGCCACGTCGCGGTGGCGATCGCGCGCATGCAGGCCGAGCGCGAGATCCGCCGCGCCAAGGACGCGCTCGAAGAGCAGAACGCGGCGCTGGAAAACGCGCTGACGTCGCTCAAGGACGCGCAGGGCGAGCTGGTGCGGCAGGAGAAGCTGGCCTCGCTGGGGCGCCTGGTGGCCGGCGTGGCGCACGAGATCAACACCCCGCTGGGCATCTGCGTGACGGCCACCAGCCACCTGGTGGAGGAACTGAAGTTGACGCGCGAGGACATGGCGGCGGGCGTGCTCGACGAGGACGGCCTGAACCAATTCCTCGACATCGTCGACCAGTCGCTGCGCATCATGACCACCAACACGCAGCGGGCGGCGGCGCTGGTGCGCAGCTTCAAGCAGGTGGCGGTGGACCAGTCGTCCGACGATATCCGCAGCTTCAACCTGCGCAAGTATCTGGACGAGGTGCTGCTGTCGCTGCAGCCCAAGCTCAAGGGCAAGCCGATCGCCATCGAGATCGACTGCGAGGAGCGCATCGAGATGGCCAGCTTCCCCGGCGCGGTGTCGCAGATCGTCACCAACATGGTGATGAACTCGCTGGTGCACGGCTACGAGGAGGGCCAGTCGGGCAAGATCAAAATCACCGGCAAGCTCGATGGCGATTTCGTCGTCTTCGAGTACAGCGACGACGGCGTCGGCATGGACACAAGCACCCTGGCGCAGTTGTTCGACCCGTTCTTCACCACCAAGCGCGGCTCGGGCGGCAGCGGCCTGGGCGCGCACATCCTGTTCAACCTGGTGACGGGCGCGCTGGGCGGCACCATCAAGGTGGCGAGCGCGCCGGGCATGGGCCTGCACTACAAGCTGCGCTTTCCAAAGATCAAACGCAAATAAGGGGTAGGAAATAATGGTCTTACGTTCGATTCTTCTGGCATTGATATTTTTTGTAGCGCAAGGCCATGTGGTGGCCGCCGAGCCGAAGCCGGCCGATGCGGAGGCCGCCGTCCGGCAAGCCGACGACGCTTACTGGGCCGCCTACAACCGCGCCGACCCGGTCGCCATGAACGCCTTCCTGGCCGACGATGTGGAGTTTTACCATGACCGTGGCGGTACATTGATCGGCAAGAAGGCGCTGGCCGCCGTCAACAGCGAGATGGGCACCGGCGACCATACGCTGCGCCGCGAAGCGATTGCCGGTACCGTGAAGTTTTTCCCGATGCGCAAGGACGACGTTATCTACGGCTATCTGTCGACCGGCGAACACCAGTTCATCGTCCTGCCCAAGGACAAACCTGAGTTCCTGGCCGGGCGCGCGCTGTTCACGCAGTTGTGGATCTTGCAGGGCAAGGAGTGGAAAGTGTCGCGCATCTTCAGCTACGAGCACGCGGACGCGAAATAACGCGGCACGGCGGCGACGATTCGGTGCGGAGCGAAGTGTCCGCCGCCGGCAATCCCTAAGATGGGCGTTCCCGGGCGGCACTCGCGCTGCCCTCGTCATCAGAAAACGCCCATGCATCCCTCCAACGCCGTTGCCGCCGCCGGTCATCCCGATCCCTATCCTTATTACCGCCAATTGCTGGCGGGTCCCGCGCTGTCTTTCGACGCCGATGTGCGGCTGTGGGTCGCCAGCCGGGCGGACGTCATTCAAGAAGTGTTCGACAATCCGCACTGTCTGGTGCGACCTGTCGCCGAGCCCGTGCCACGGGCCATCGCCGGTGGCGACGCCGGGGCCGTTTTCGCCCGGTTGATTCGCATGAACGACGGCGCCGCGCATGCCGGCCCCAAGCGCGCAATCGGGCAGGCGCTGGCCGGGGTGGACCTGGCCGTCGTTGCCGACAAAACCTGCCGGTTGGCGGCCATGCTGGAGGAGCGCCATGCCCTGGCCGATGGCGCCGCCTTCACGCGCTGGGTGTTCGACCTGCCCACCTGTGTCGTGGCCGATCTGCTGGGAATAGGTCATGCGGAACTTCCGCCGGTGACGCGGTGGTTGGCGGAGTTCGTACGGTGCCTATCGCCGCTGTCGACGCCGGAACAACTGGCCGAGGCCGATACGGCCGCGCGGTCGCTGAATGGGCGTTTCGCCGAGCTGGTGCGATCAGGTTCGTCGGTGCCGGGCACGCTGCTGGTCGAGGTGTGCCGGCAGGCCGCCGAAACCGGCTGGACCGGGCGGGAGGCGGTCGTCGCCAACCTTGTTGGTCTGCTGTCGCAAACCCATGAAGCTACCGCCGGGCTGATCGGTAATTGCGTCGTGGCTTTGCTCAGCCAGCCTGGATTGGAGCGGCGGCTGCGCGCCGAGCCGGGACTGGCGGCGGCGTTGGTGCGGGAGGTGGCGCGCTTCGATCCTGCGGTGCAGAACACGCGGCGGTTTGTCGGACAGGCGACCAGCGTAACGGGCGTGATGTTGCAGCCGGGTGACGTGGTCTTGCTGGTCTTAGCCGCCGCCGGACGCGATGAGCGGGCTTATGTGCAGCCGGATGTGTTTCTGCTGGAACGGGAGGACCGTCCGCTGCCTGGCTTTGGACACGGGCGACATGCTTGTCCGGGGCAGCGTTTGGCCTTGGTTATCGCTACGGCCGCGCTTCAGTATTTGTTGGCGCGGCCTGTGGCGCTCGGGCGGGCGGGACTTGGTTGGGCGTATCGGCCATCCGCCAACGCGCGGTTACCGGAGTTTTTTAATGTTGGACCGGAGGGACGGTCATGATTGCCGTTATTTTTGAGGTTGTTCCACATAGCCACACGCGGGAACGGTATCTGGCCTTGGCGGCTGAGCTGGCGCCGCTGCTGGCCGGGATCGATGGCTTTATTTCGATCGAGCGGTTTCAGAGCCTGAGTCGGCCCGACAAGATTCTGTCGTTGTCGTTTTGGCGCGATGAGGAGGCGGTGCGGCTGTGGCGCAATACCGAGGAGCATCGCGCCGCGCAGTCGCAGGGCAGGGCGGGGGTGTTTGCCGATTATCGCCTGCGCATCGCGGGGGTGATAAGGGATTATGGATTGGTTGAGCGTGCGCAGGCGCCGGAGGATAGTCGTGCTGCGCACGGTTCTGCCGGAGCCGCGAACTGAGCTTGGCGGATTACGCTGCGCTAATCCGCCCTACGTGGTTCCAGAGTCTATTTTGCGCTGTTTGTCGTCATACGCGTTAGCGTGTTGTTCACCCATTTCATCAGCTTGTCGTCGTCGGCCATGTTGCCGTCGTAGCGCACCGCCGGTATGAAGGGTTCGCGCGTGGCCTGGAAGGCGGTATAGATCGCCGATGGCACGAAGATCTTGCCTTGGCCGCTAGGCAGCTTGTATTGGCCGATTTCGCCGTACGGCGAGTAGCCGATCGTCGGTTCGCCCAGCAGCACCGTGTCAGCCATCGAGGAGATCTGCTGCACGAAATTCATGCAGGAGCTGAAGCAGCCGCGATCGATGACGGCGGCCACGCGCGGACCGCCTGGCCGGCGGCGGACCTTGGCGGCGAGGGCGGTGGCGTCCTCCTTGCTGGTGTGGTCGACCCGCGCCAGCCCTTCGTGCTTGGCCAACGACGCTTCCAGTATCGGGATGACTCGTTCAAACTCCGGCTTGGAGGCGGCGAACTGTTCGAGGCTGGCATATCGCCGGTACAGGTCGATGGTGGCCTGGTCGGCGATCACCGATTTGACGTAGGCCGCCGTGTTGCCCAGTTGCTCTCCGTACGCCTCGCCGTACAACGCCTGCAGGGCGCGGTTGCCCCAGCTGGAATCGCCGCCGCCGTTGCCGCGAAGGTCGAAGACGATCCAGCCGTTTTTCTTGAGCGCGGCCAGTTGTGGATACAGTTTAGTGTAAGCATCGCCCGAGATGCCGCCGTTGAAGTCGGGCATGCCGACCCATTGCTTGTCCGCCGCCAGCCGGTACAGGCCGACTGGCCGCGCCTTGGCCTGGTAGCTTTTTCGCACGGCGTCGATGCGCTGCGCGCCGATGCCATCGTCCACGGCGCGCAGCGGTAGCTCGTACTGGCGGGTGGTGCCGTCGGCCTGTTGGAAGACGCATTGCTTTGGCGTCCAGCCGAGGCCGACGTCGAACATCGATTTGCGGGCAAGGTCGCTGAGCGTGGTGTCGTACTCGAGGCTGTGGTTGCTGAACGGGGCGACATTGCTTTTGAGGTAGGTGCCGATCCAGACGTTGTCGCAGCTTTGCACGATGGCGCCGCGCGGCGGCAGCGGCCGCGGCCAGTTCGGTTCCGACCAGAGGACGCGGAATTTGCCGTCGACGTGATCGAGCACGATGCCGGTCCAGGCCTTGGTCGTCAGATCGAGCTGGATGCCGGTGTGCGGATCGCCGAAGCCGTTGATGAAGCGCACCAGCGCGCGCTTGTAGTCCTGCTCGGTTTGGGCGTCGGCCGCTTCCAGCATGCCGGTTCGCGCGCCGGCCTCGAGCGGCGCGGTGACATCGATCTGACCGCTCACGTTGCCCGCATGGCTGCTGCGCACCTTGTCGATGGCGAACTTCATGTCAGCCTGGGCGATGGCGCTCCAGTCGGTGGCGCCAAAGCATGGCGTTGCAAACACTGCGAACGCCAAAGGAAGGAGATTGAGACGATGCTTTTTGTGGACGGTCATGAACGATGGTATCGGCAAAGTTGAGTTGATAAGATGGTAACTCAGTTCGCTGTCTTGATGCTGCCAAGAAAACTATTTTCTTATCGCCGCTAAGTCACTTTGTCTCGCTCGACCACACCTTCATCGTTTGCACGGCCAGCAGTTTGCACTGCCCGCCGACGTTGACGTAGGTGCGCATGAACTGGTAGCGGTTGCTGCGCCAGGTTTTTCCGTCGGCGTTCCACTGCTCGACCGTGCTCAGGCCGCGCAGCACGACGGTGTCGCCGCCGGCGTGGGCGTGGACGTCGCTGGTGGTGCGCGACTTGTGCACGACGGCGGGTTTCTTCGAACGCTCCAGTACCACCGCCTTGCCTTCCGTCTGCGACGCCAGGTTGTGCACCCAGACGTAGTCGTCGGCCAGCCACTGGTCAAGGAAGGCGACGTCGCCGACGCGCAGCGCTTCCTCGTACTGGCGGTCGCGCTCGATCAGATCGGCGGTCGGCAGGCAGGGCGCGGCCGCCGCGCTCAGCGACAGCGCCCAAGCCAGTGCCAGCAGGCCGCGTTTCATTTCGACGGCACCTTGGTGATCTCCACTTCCCACTCCACGCCCGATTCGATCTTGTGCTTGGCGGCGTAGTTGCCCTGGCTGATGGCAATCGCCACGTCCAGCAGGCTGTTGAGGTAGACCAGCGGCTTGCCCTTGGCGACGCCGCCGAAGGTGTGCTCGAACGGCGCGATCACCTTGTCGATCTGTTTGCCCTTGTGCAGGATGCGCACCTGCACCTGCTCATGCACGCCGATCTTCAGTTCGTCGAACAGCGATTTCGGAATGTTGGTCCAGACGTTGCCGTATTTGACGTCGAGCACCGGGATGATGCCGCGAATGGTGTTGCCCTTGCGGACGGCCTTCTGATACGGGATCTTGACCACCGATTCGCTCGGCAGCACCGGGCCGACCTGCTCGTAGGTGATGGCGCCCGAGGCCAGGCGCGCGCCGACGAAGGCGTAGACGTCGCGGCCGTGGAAGGTGTACGACTCGGCCGAGCCGGCCAGGCGGTTGACCTTTTCGTCGATCTCGCGCAGTTCGGCCACGCCGTCGCGCTCGGCGATCAAGGTGAACAGGCCGTTGTCGGGGCCGACAAAGTAGCGGCCTTCCCTGGTCTTCAGCACCACCGACTTGCGGGCGGTGCCGACGCCGGGATCGATCACCGAGACGAACACGCTGCCCTTGGGCCAGTAGTTGGCGGTCTGGTACAGGCGGTAGGCGCCGAGCCAGATGTCGTAGTCGGGGATGTTGTGGGTCAGGTCGGACACCTGCAGGGTCGGGTCGACGCCGAAGGCGACGCCGTGCATGGCCGAGACGGCGCCGTCGGAGGTGCCGAAGTCGGTCATCAGGACCAGCGCGTTCTTGGCGTCCGCGGCGTAGGCCTGGGCCGTGAGCAAGGCGCCGAGGCAGGCGGTGGCGAGCAGTTTGGAGAGCTTCATGTTTTTCCTGAGTTAATTTTGAGCTTAGAAAGTGTAGCGCAGGCGGCCGTAGAAATAGGCGCCGTTGAGGCCGATCGGATTAATAAAATTGTACGGCAGCGCGCCGCCATAGGTGGCGTTGTTGGTCTGGCGCACGCGTTGCGGGTAGCGGTCGAGGATGTTGTCGCCGCCGACGGCAACCGTCAGCTGCCTGGTCAGCTTGTATTGCGCCTCCAGGTCCAGGGTCCAGACGGCGCCGAAGCGCTGGGCGTTGACACCGTCGATGATCTCGGCGTCCTGGTCGTACGAGAAATCCTTGAGCGGACCGAAACGCGTGGCCTTGGCTTGCAGGCTCCACTGCGCCGCCTGCCAGTCGGCGCTCAGCACCAGCTTGTTCTTCGGCGAGGCGTTGCGGATGCGGAACAGGCTCATGTCGGTCAACAAGGGCAGGTCCGGATCGATCCGCGACAGCGCGGCGGAGCTCTGGCGCGCCTTGTCGATGCGGGTCTTGTTCAGGTTGAGCGCGGCGTTCAGGTCGAGCTTGCCGCCGGCGAACGGCAGGTCGTGGTTGACGACCGCGTCGAAGCCGGTGGTGGTGGTGTCGAGCAGGTTGGCCAGATAGGCCACCGATTGGATGTCGGTGCGGCCGATGCCGGCCAGATAGGCGGTGGCGGCGTCGCTTTGCAGGTCGCTGGTGCGGGTGATGCGGTCGCGGATCCTGATCCGGTAGGCGTCGAGGGTGACGCTGGTGTTGCGCTGCGGACGCCAGGCGGCGCCGATCGACAGGTTGGTGGACTTCTCCGGCTTGAGCGCCTCGGCGCCGAAGGCGCGCGCCAATGGATCGCTGGCCGGCAGCAGCGAGGCCGTTTGCAGCGCGCTGCCGTCCTCGTTGAAGTTCAAGGTCGAGAAGCGGAAGCCGGTCTGCACCAGCGCCGGCGCGCGGAAGCTGTTCGACAGCGAGCCGCGCAGCAGGAAGCCGTCGCTCAGTTTATAGCGTGCCGACAGCTTGCCGGTGCTGGCGGTGCCGAAGTCGCTATAGTCGGAGTAGCGGGCGGCCGCGCCCAGCAGCAGGCGGCTGGTGATGTCGCTTTCGATGTCGGCGTAGACGGAACGGATCGAGCGGCTGCCGTCGAAGGCGTCCTGCGGGCGCAGGCCGGGGCCGGCCTGGGCGCCCGGCGGCGCGCCGGGGACTGTGCCGGCGGCGTACGAGGCCGGATCGCCCGGCGAGCTTTGATAGCTCTCGCGCATGTACTCGGCGCCCAGCGCCAGGTTGACCGGCGCGCCGATGCCCAGGTCCAGTTCGCGCGTGACGTCGGCGTTGACGGCGTTTTGCTTGAAGTCGAAGGTGGCCAGGTGGAAGCTGGTCGGGCTGGCCTCGCCCAGCGAGGCGTTGACCGAGTTGGACAGGTCGTAGTCGAACTTGTTGCCGCCGTGGCGGGCGCTCAGGTCCCAGTTCCAGGCGCCGCTGGCCAGGCGCAGGCCGGCGACGACGCTGGTGTCGGTCATGTCGCCGTTGGTGCCGGGGCGGTAGCCGTTCGGGTAAATAGACGCCACGTTGGACGGGTCGCCCGGGTAGCGGAAGTAGGCGCTGCCGTCGGATTTGCGTTTGTTGACGGTGGCGAAGGAGTAGGCGTCGACCCCCGCGCTGGCGCTTATTGGCACCAGCGCGTTGTAGAACAGGTAGTGGTTCTTTTGCCGCGAGTCGCCGGATTTGAACACCACCTGGCCGTCCAGCGCCAGATCTTGTGGCGTCGCGTTCCACGAGGTCCAGCCGGCGTCGCTGCGGCCGGCGCGGTTGGTCGGATTGCGGTCGCGCGTCTCGGCACCGAAGCGCACGAAGCCGGCATCGCCGACCGGCACGCCGTAGTCGGCGCTGACGATTTTGGTCTGGCCGTCGGTCTTGGTGTCGTTGGTCGGCTTGAAGTCGGTGTGGTTGGCGCCGTAGCTGACCGAGGCCGAGCCGCCGCTGCGCGCTTTCTTGAGCACGATGTTGATGACGCCGGCGACGGCGTCGCTGCCGTATTGGGCGCCGGCGCCGTCGCGCAGGATTTCGATGTGGTCGATGGCGCCGGGCGGAATGGCGTTGACGTCGACCGGGACGGTGCCGGCGAAGCTGCTTTCGGTGTCGAGCACGGCGCTGGCGTGGCGGCGTTTGCCGTTGATCAGCACCAGCACCTGGTCGGGCGCGAGGCCGCGCAGCTGGATGCCGCGCACGGAGTCGGAGGCGCCGCTCGATTCGATGCGCGGGAAGTTGATCGACGGCGACAGGTTTTGCAGGGCGGCGCCGAGGTCGCCGCTGGCGAGGGCGTTCTCCACCTCGCGCTGGCCGAAGCGGTCGATCGGGACGGCGCTGTCGAACACGGTGCGGTTGCGCGCGCGCGAGCCGACCACGGTGACCTGGTCGATGGCGGCGGTTTCACCGGTGGTCGTGTCCTGCGCGTGGGCGGCGGGCAGCGGCAGCAATAGCGCGCAGGCGAGAACGCTGCGGCGCAGGGGCAATTGGGGGAGGGTGTGGCGCGGCATGACGGATTCCTTGCTTGGTCTGGACCAATATCTTACGAGCAAGGAATTCGTTCTAACAACAACCGATTGCAAATATGCTTATGTTGAACGGCGCGGATGAACCACAAAGACACGTAGGGCGGATTAGCGCAGCGTAATCCGCCAATGCGTGCGTCGCGGTGGCGCATGCATTGGCGGATTACGGCGTTCCGCCTAATCCGCCCTACGTGTCTCCGTGGTCAGTCGGGGAAGCGTTCGTTGATCGCGACGGCTTTGTCGATGTTTTGCACCAGCAGGTCGACATACACCGGGTCGAGGTGCTGGCCGGCCACTTCGCGCAGGTGCTCGACCACCTTGTCGATCGGCCAGGCGTCCTTGTAGCAGCGCTTGTGCATCAGCGCGTCGAAGACGTCGGCGACGGCGACGATGCGCGCGTACAGGTGGATGTCATGTCCCTTGAGGCCCTGCGGATAGCCGCTGCCGTCGAATTTCTCGTGGTGCTGGTGGGCGATGACCGCCGCCGCCTTGAGGATCGGCCGCTGCGAGCCGTCCAGGATCGACAGGCCGACCGTCGGGTGCTGCTTCATGATTTCCCATTCGGCGGCGTCGAGCTTGCCCGGCTTGAGCAGCACGGCGTCCGGCGTGGCGATCTTGCCGATGTCGTGCATCGGGGCGGCGTGGCGCAGCACGGCCGTCTCGTCCTCCGGCATGCCGGCGGCGGTGGCCAGCAGGTGGCACACCTCGGCCATGCGGCGCACGTGGTTGCCGGCCTCGTTGGAGCGCGATTCGACGACGTCGCCCAGGCGCAGGATCAGCTCGGCCTGGGTGTCGGTGATTTCCTGGGTCAGCAGGATGTTGTCGAAGGCGATGGCGACGCCGGAGCAGAACACTTCCAGCAGCTTGGTGTCGATCTCGGAGATTTCCTCGACACCTTTGAGGATCAGCAGCGAAGCCTTGCCGCTGTTGTTGGGGAAGTAACCGATATAGGTGTCGCCTTCGACGCGCGAGATCTTGTTGCTCTTGGCCTCGTCGAGCTGGGCCAGCACCGCGTCATTGAGCAAGGTGCCCTCGTCGTCGCCGATCTGGGCCAGCACTTCGTATTCCTGTTCGCCGCCGAAGGCGGTGGCGCCGCGCAGGCGCAGCAGCATGCTGTGTTCGAGACGCAACAGCGCGACCACTTGCTGCAGCAGGCCGTTGGCGAAGTCCTTGAGGTTGCGTTGCTGGAAGATGTGGGCCGAGGCGGCGATCACCCGTTCCAGGCCTTCGCGGTAGTTGGCCTGGGCGCGGCGGGCCTCCTCGACCTTCATGATGTCGCGGTAGGCGCGCAGCGCGGCGAAGGTGGTGGTGAACAGCTTGGTACGGTCGAGCTCGGTCTTTTCTTTGTAGTCGTTGATGTCGTAGTTGACGATCACCCGTTCCTCCGGCGCCTGGCCGGGCTGGCCGGTGCGCAGCACGATGCGGGTGAACTGGTTGTCGAGGTCCTGGCGCATCCAGCGCGCCACTTCGAGGCCGCTGTCCTCCTTTTCCATCACCACGTCGAGGAACACCAGCGCGATGTCGGTTTCGCGCGACAGCACTTCCTTGGCCTCGGCGCCGCTGTAGGCGTGCACGAAGCTGAGCGCGCGGCCATCGAGGCGGAAGCGGCTCAGGGTAAGCTTGGTGATGTCGTGGATGTCCGGTTCGTCATCGACCAACAAAACTTTCCACGGTGCTAACTTGGGGGCGGCAGATGACAAAAAGGACATAGGGGAACGTTCCGCTAAATAACGTATGGATTAATTTTTGATTGTAGTCGTGTCCAACGCCATTAACAACAAGCAATAAAATTTCCTGTTGCTTCGCACAACACTATCGGGCTGAAGGGCGAGGTGTTAGTTTTACGTAACACTACGTATAAGCTGAACAATACTTTGAATCGGACAATATTGCTATCCCGACGTGAAATATTTTGATGGGAGGAGGACTGGGGCGTGTGGGAGACCTTGGAGACACGTAGGGCGGATTAGCGCAGCGTAATCGGCCATGCATGCGTTGCGGCGACGCATGCATGGCCGATTACGGCGTTCCGCCTAATCCGCCCTACGTGTCTCCGGGGTTAAGCGAGGGTCGGTAGTCCGGTCAAATATCCCACCGCCGCGCCGTACCGGTCGCGGTAATTGGCGCGGATCAGCGGATCCAAGGCGGCCTGCACCTTGCCGTGCAGCGCCGCTTCCCAGTCGCCCGGGTGCTGGAAGTTGCTCATGATGTAGGCGAAACCGTTGATGTCGTCCACCGCGTGCAAGCCGGTCGACTCCGCCCCCGATGGCGCCGACAACAGCCTCGTCAAGGTCTTGGCGTCGACGTTGTATGCCCACAGGAAGTTGTTGACGTGTAGGCCGCTGTCCTCGCCGATGAACAAGGTGCGCAGCTTTTCCGAGAACTTGATGTTGTCCGGGTTGGCGATCTGGTCCGGATCGGCCAGGTTGCCCAGCGCGTCGGCGGCCGGCAAATCCTCGCCCACCAGCATGGCGGCCATG
The DNA here is from genome assembly GCF_059418705.1 of Duganella sp. GW821-FHT07F09. Lineage (NCBI taxonomy): Bacteria > Pseudomonadati > Pseudomonadota > Betaproteobacteria > Burkholderiales > Oxalobacteraceae > Duganella > Duganella sp. GW821-FHT07F09. Next base: position 115,353 of record NZ_JBWKQJ010000011.1, read on the forward strand.
TCGACCGGCACCCAGGCGCTGTCGATGGCGGCGCCGCTGTCGTCGACCTGGCCGGCCTGGAGGTTGAGCGCGTAGACGGCGCCGGCGTTCGGCCCTTTGACCGCGATGCCACCCGAGCCGTTTTTCATCGCGGCCTGGATGTAGCTCATCGCGCTATAGGCGATCTTGTCCTTGACGTTGACGGTGGTGCCCTCCAGCTTGGTGAAGCCCAGGCTGCCGCCCTTGAAGGCGGCGTAGCGGTGCGTCTCGAGGAAGGCGGCCGCCTTGTCCATGCCGGGCGCGATCTTGATCCAGTTGGTCTTGCCGCTGTACGGGATTTTTGTATAGCCGGCGTCGGCCGGGTCGGTGGTCTTGACGGTGAGGATGTCGGCCGCCTTGAGCCTGTCGGCCAGCGCCTTGATCTCGGCGCTGGTGGCATGGCCGAGCTTGATCCATTGGAGGTCGGCCGAGCCGCCGTTGTCGGCGGTTTTCTGCAGCCACTTGGCGACGTACAGGGTGCCGCTCGACAGGTCGCGCGCGCGGTCGGCGACGAACATGAACAGGCCGCCGTTGGTGGCGTCGTCGCCCATCAGCGCGGTGCGCTCGTCGGGCATGACCTGCACCAGCTCGTGCGAGATGCGGCCCATGCAGTAGTGCTTCTTGACGCTGCCGGTGCCGTCCGGCTTGACGGTGACCTCCGGCATGTGGCCGTAGTGGTAGGGATTGGCTTTGGCGGGGTCGCCGTACAGGTTGGCGCTGAAGTTGGCGAACTGGCCGTTGCCGGCGATGGCGGCGGCGTCCGGCTCGTATTCCTCGCTCGACAGGTGGGTGTTCCACGGCGAGCGGCTGGCGCCGCAGGTGATCCACAGGCCGTGGACGCCGCTGGTGTCGATGTTGTGGTATTTCACCAAGGTCAGCGCGCCGGTGGCCTTGTCCTGGTCCAGCGTCAGCACGGCGATCGGCGAGGGCAGCATGCCGTACATCGTCTCGCCCTTGACATTGCGGGTGGTGTATTCGAACTGGACGACGGCGAACACGGTGTTGCCCTTGACGCCGGCGACGGTCGGCGCGTCGAGCTTGAGCAGGGACGTGCCGTCCGGGCAGTCGGAGAAGAAGTGGCGCCGGCCGGCGTCGGTCTGGTCGAGGATGGGCTGGTTGTGGATGTCGTAGTAGCCGCCGGCCAGCACGGTGCCGCCGCTGCCGTCAGCGACCATGGCGCCGGTGATGAAGAAGGGCTGATAGGCCAGTTGGTAGGTTTGCGTCTTGCCGTCCGCGTAGGTGGCGCTGAGCGAGGAGGCGACCGTCGTGGTGGCCATTTGCGCCGGGTCGGCGAGGGTCGGCGCGGCCATGCCGGTGAAGGTGACCGACAGCAATTTTGGCGCGGCGGTGGCGGTCTGGCTGGCGGCGCAGGCGCTCAGCAGGGTGGCGGCCAGGCCGCCGGTGGCCAACGGCAGCAGCGGCGCGCCGGCCAGCAGTTGCACCAGGCGGCGGCGGGACGGGTCGGGGGACTCGGTCATATCAATCCTGTTTCTATTGGGGGCCGTTCCATGCGCCGGCGGCGGCGCGGCGGCATGCGAGGCGGCGGCGTTGCCTCGACGGCGGCCATCTTAGCGGCCGCTTGTGACAGGGGCGTGACAGGGGCGTGACCCGCAAGTCACGGGCATGTTACGCCGAAAGGCGGCATTGGTAACAAATCGATTCAGGCCGGGCGGGGGCGCGGGAAAAGGGCTATATTAATTAGTGTCCAATACGAATCCCGCATGAAACCCGTGAAGGAGTAGCAAAATGCGCCTGATGACCAAACCCTTGCTGGCCGCCGCCCTGGCGTTGCTGGCCAGCGGCGCCGCGTGGGCGGACGTGAGCGTCACCTTCGTCAAGCCGGAGGAGTTCACCGACATGCCGCGCAGCCCGATCGAGCGCGAGCGCCTGCAGAAGGATTTCGCCCAGTATTTCGCCTCGCTCAACAAGCAGTTGCCGGCCGGCCAGAACCTCAAGATCGAGGTGCTCGACATCGACCTGGCGGGACAACTGTGGCCGCGCCGCAGCGGCGGCGAGGACATCCGCATCATGCGGGGCGGCGCCGACTGGCCGCGCATGCACCTGCGCTACACGCTGGAGGAAAACGGCCAGGTGCTGCGCAGCGGCGACGACGAGCTGTCGAACATGATGTACCAGCAGCGCATGAGCCGCCATTCGGACAGCGACCCGCTGCGCTACGAGAAGCAGATGATCGACGAGTGGTTCGGCAAGACCATCGTGCCGAAGGTGGCCAGCCGCTGATCGGCTGAACCGCGGCCGAACCACCGCCCGTCAGCCGGGCTGGGCGGCTTTGGGGAAGTGGGCCAGGAAAGCCGCCGGCATGGCCGCGACCTGGCCGCTCTGGAAATTGAAGAACACGAAGCCGTACTTGGCCATGGCGATCAGCTTGCCATCGGCCGGGCGCGTGACGCGGAAGATCAGGTCGCCGCCGTAGCGGTTGAAGTCCATCACCCCCACCTCGAACAGCAGCAGGTCGCGCGCGTGCGCCTCGGCCTTGAACATCGTCGCCAGGTCGGTGACGATGGTGCCCAGGCCGTCGGCGTCGATCTCCGGCGCGCCGTAGTGCGCCAGGAACAGCGCGCGCGCCTCGGACAGCATCGAGACCATCGAATCGTTGCCCAGGTGGTTGGCGGCGTTGATGTCGGTGCTGCGCACCGTCATCCGGGTCTCGAAATAATACTGGTCGTCGGGGAAGTCCAGGGTCAGGCGTGCCATGGCGCCCCTTTACAGTTGTTCGCCGAGGAACACCAGCGTGTGGCCGTGCGCCTGGGCGGCGGCGCGCTGCTGGTAGCTGTCGCGGTGGTTGCAGTTGAAGCCGTGCTCGGCGCCCTCGTAGACGTGGATCTCGACCTGGTCGTTGCTGTCGAAGCGTTCGGCGATGCTTTTGACGGCGTCGGCCGGGATGTGGCTGTCGGCGCCGCCGAAGTGCATCAGCATGGGCGCGGTGATCTGGTCGGCGCGCTCGAGCGAATTCTGGATGCCGCCGCCGTAGTAGCACACGCCGGCGTCGACCAGGCCGTTGGCCAGCGTGTGGTAGGACAGCTTGCCGCCGAAGCAAAAGCCCATCGAGGCGACCTTCTGGCCGCCGACGGCGTCGAGCGCGCGCAGCACCTTGACGGTGGCGGCGATGTCGGCCTGGGCCTTGTCGACGTCGGTGGCGTTCATCAGCTCGACGGCGCGCTTCCAGCCGTCGCCGTCGTAGGCCAGTTCGATGTGGGCGCCCTGGCGCCAGAACAGGTCCGGCGCCAGCACCACGTAGCCGTCGGCGGCGTACTGGTCGGCGACGTTGCGGATGTGCTGGTTGACGCCGAAGATTTCCTGCAGCAACACGATGCCCGGGCCCTTGCCGGAGCGCGGCAGCGACAGGTAGGCTTCAAACTTGCCGTCGGCGGTGGCGACGTCGATCCACTTCGAATTGGTTTCCATGGCGTTCCTTGTAGGGGCAGAAAGCGGCCATCGTACCTTGTTTCGCGCGCCTTTGCAGCGCGCGTCCGGTAGCGCCGGATTGCCTCTAGTACACCTCGCGCCGGTAGATCACCGGGCCGGAGCGGTAGATGCCGAAGGTGGCGCGGCCGAAGCTGCTGGGCAGGTAGTAGATCAGCGATCCCAGCGAGACGTCCGCCGAGCCGATCGCCGTCGGCGCCGGCACCGGCGGCGCGACGCGGAAGGTGCCCTTGCCGTTCTTGAGCTCGAACGTGGCTGGCGCCGCGGCCTTCATCGCCGGGCAGCGGCCGGCCATGCCCGCGAGGCAATTGTTGAATTCGATGGCGCCGCCGATCGCCAAGCTAGCAACCTGCACCTGCGGATTGAACACGTAGCCGACCGGCATGTAGTACTGGGCGGTGGCGTCGACCGGCAGGCTGCCGGTGGGCGAGCCGTAGGTGTTGGCGATCAGCAGGCGGCCGCTGACCACGGTGAGCCCGGCCTCGACCGAGGCCGGGGCGAACGCGCCGCGCCGCAGCGACGTGGCGGCGTCGCTGTCGATGGCGCGCAAGTAGCCGGTGACGGGCGTCAAATGGGCCGCCGGATAGGCGCCGGGCAGGCGCAGCAGCGGCAGATTGCTTGCCAGCGTGCCCACGCCCTGGCGGAAGCCGAACCTGGCGTCGGTGGCTGCGCCGGTCCACTCCAGCGTGCCGCCCTGCATCGCGATATCGTTGCCGGTGGCGCCGGCGGTCTTCACCGCCGACAGCGTGACGGGCCGGGCCAGCGGGCCGGTGTAGTTGCGCGTCAGCGCCGGTTGCTGGTCGCCGTTGTAGGCGAGCACCTTGACGAAGAACGGCTGGTTGGAGTTGATGAAGCTGAGGCCGCCCGCCGGGCAGGGATTGACGGCCGCCGCAAGGCCGGCGCAGCTCATGGTGCGGGCGTCGGCGCGCGCGTCCGGTATCGCGGCAATCTCGGCGGCGGTCATGAGCACCGTGTCGAAGTGGTCGGGGATGAAACGGCCGACGGTCCGCACGCCGGCGGTGCGGAAGCTGTCGATGGCGTGGCCCATGTAGTGGGTGGTGATCAGCGCGGCGCCCAGGCTGATGGTGCCGACATCGCTGAAGCGCCACAGGCCGCTAGCGTCGGCCACGCTTCGGGTGACGCCGTCGCTGAACGGGGCGAATTTTCCGGCGGTGATGGTGCCGTGGTCGCGGCGGTCGAGCGGGTTGGCCTGGTCGGGATTGGCAACGGCGACGGTCAGTGCGATGTTTTCCGCCGGGCTTTCCTTGCCGAAGTTCCGCGTCGGGTTGCCCTTGGCGTTGACGGCGGTGACCGTGACGGTGAAGTCTTCGCTGGCCCGGGCGAAGACTTCGTCCTTGGCCGGGTCCAGCATGCTCAGGGTGGCGCCGGTGGTCTTGCTCACGGCGTCGATCGTGAAAGCCTTGGGGGCGGCGATGAATGTGGCGTTGCCGCCGGCGTTGAAGCCGGCCGCGGCGCCGCTGCCTGTATAGCTGGCCGTGAGCTTGACCTTGCCGACCTCGGCGTACTGCAGCGGTAAGCTGGCCAGGCCGTCGGCGTTAAAGGCGAACGGCACGCCGACCTTGGTCGCGCTGGCGCCGCAATTGAGGAGTTTGTCCCCGACCTGCGGCGTGACGGTGGCCACGTTGGCGGACGGGTTGCTGTATTCGCAGGCCATGTTGACGTCCACGGTCTTGCCGGCCACCAGCGGCACGCAACTCTGGTTCTTTGCCGATGCGGTCAGCGCTTGGATGGTGACGGCCACCCCGCTCTCCATCGAGACGTGGTTGGGGACCGTGACGACCAGCCCGCTGGTCGCGAAGACCAGGTCGCACGGCCGCGCGGCGTCGCCGGTGTTGACGCAGGTGCTGGGATTGAGCCCGCCCGAGCCCGAGACGGTGGCGGTGCCGGCGGTGAATTGCTGGACGGTGGCGACCGTCTCGCCGTTCTTGACCTCGAACGTCTGGTTGCCCGGCTGCAGGATGGTGGTGGCCGTCCCGCTGTAGTGGGGCAGCTTGCAGTCGGCGTTGGCGCAGGCGGTGACGGTGACCGGTTGCGGCTGGCAGGTCAGGGCGTTGCCGGGGTGGGTGATGCGGAAATGGTGCACGCCCGACGGCGGCGGGGCGGCGCCGCAGACGGGCTGGTAGTTGGGATCGGCCTTGGTGACGCAGCTGCACTTGACGGCGCCGGGGCCGGTGCAGGTGATGGTCTTGCTGACGGTGGCGCCCCAGTCGAGGAAGATGGCGTTGACGGCGACGTTGCCGTTGAGGTTGTCACCCGAGGCTTTGGTGGTGATGTTGCGCGCGACGATGTCGCCGTTGATGGTGGCGCCCGAGCCGATGTCGATGTCGCCCTTCATCGTGACGTTGCCGTTGACGACGACGTTGGACGAGGCGATCGTCAGGGTGGTGCCGGTGATGTTGCCGTTGACGGTGTTGCCGCTGCTGATGGTGAGCGAGGTGGCGGCGTTGATGTCGCCCTTGATGGTGACGCCGGAGGCGTTGAGTTCGACCTTGGGCGAGTCGATCTTGCCGGTGACGCTGCCGCCGCTGCCGACCACCAGCGAGGTGGTGGCGGTGATGTTGCCGGTGACCACCGCGTTGGCGGCGCTGAGCTCGACCGTGGCGGCGTTGATGTCGCCGGCCAGGGTGCTGCCCGAGGCCAGGGTGAAGGCGGAGACGAAGATGTTGCCGGTGATGGTGGAGCCGGAGCCGGTGGTGACGGCGCCGCCGCGCCCGCCGTTGACACCGGCGAGGCCGGCGATGCCGCCCTTGACGGTGTTGTTCGAGCCCAGGCTGACGGTGCCGCTGGCGGCGATGCCGCCGTCGATCCGCAGGCTGGGGCCGGCCGTCACCGTCGCCGCCGACAGCTTGCCGGTGATGGTGGTGCTCGAGCCGAGGTTGGCCTGGCCGTCGACGGTGACGTCGCCGTTGATGCGGGTCGACGGCCCGCCGGTGGCGATCGCGGCGGCGACGACGTCGGCGCTCACGGTCTGGTCGTTCGAGCCGAGGCGGAAGGTGCCGCCGGTGGACAGGGTGCCGCCGCCGACCTGCGTGTTATTGGTCTGCAGGCCGCGCAGATCGAGGTCGCCGCTGGCGCGCAGCACGGCGCTGCCGCTCATCTTGAGCACCTGGAACCAGGTGAAGGAGACGGCGCTGGACACCTGCACCGTGTAGCCATTGTCGATGGTGATGTCGTTGGCCTGCGACAAGGTGGGGCAGGTGTAGGTTTTGCCCGCGCGCGTGCAGCCGTCGACCTTGCCGCCGTCGAAGCGGTCCTCGGCGGCGTGGGCCGCGCCGGCCGGCAGCCACAGCAGGAAGATCAACAGCGGCGCCATGGCGGCGGCGGCGCCGGCGCGCCGGAGCGCGGGCGTCGTGAGTAAAACGACAAGCCTGAAGAAATTGAAAGTCATACGCCACCCGAACATGCCTGTCAGCATTATAGGCCGTTTCAGGTGTTGCTCTGTGGCATATATCAGACGTCGTGCCTAGCCCGTGGTTAACGCTTGACCTTGCCGAAGGCGTCGCCGGCCTTCCAGGTCTGCATGGCCGGGGCGTTGGCCACCGCGTAGCCCAGGTTGAGCGTGAATTGCGCCTGCTGCACCATGCCCGACAAATCCCACTCGGGGCGGTACTCGTCGGTGACCTGGTGGTAGTCCTTCTTGAAAGCGACCAGCTTGGCGCGCGACGGCTCGAGGTCCTTGACGAAGGTGAAGTGGCCGTCGCCGGAGAACACCGCCGAGCCGACGTTGAACGCCGGCACGCCGGCCTTGGCGAAATTGAAATGGTCGGCGCGGAAGAAGGCGCCCGACAGGTCGGGGATGGCCGGAGCCAGGGTCAGGCCCATCTTTTTGGCGACGGCGCCGGCGGCCTCGTACAGGCTGCTGCGTTCGGCGCCGGCGACGCCGATGTCGCTGGTCTTGCCGACGAAGTTCATGCTGTCGAGGTTGAGGTCGGCGGTGGTCTTGTCGAGCGGCCAGGCCGGGTTTTGCACATAGGCGGCGCTGCCCAGCAGGCCCTGTTCCTCGGCCGCCGGCCATAGGAAGATCTGTGTGCGCTTGGCCGGATGCTTGACCGCCTCGGCGGCCATCACCAGCAGCGCGGCGGTGCCGGACGCGTTGTCGATGGCGCCGTTGTAGGTGTGGTCGGTCTTGTCGTCGCGGCGCACGCCCTCGTCGATGCCCAGGTGGTCCCAGTGGGCCGAATAGATCACCGCCTGTTCCTTCAGTTTGGCGTCGGTGCCGGGCACGATGCCGGCGACGTTGAACTGCTCGATCTGGCGCACGGCGCTGCGCACCTCGGCGTGGACCTTGATTTTGAGGTCGACCGGCGTGAAGTCGCGCCGTTCGGCCTTGGCGCGCAAGTCGTCCAGATCGAAGCCGGCGGCGGCGAACAGCGCACGCGCCGTGTCCTCCTGCAGCCAGCCCTCGACCGGATTGCCCTTGCCGGCCAGGTGGAAGCGCTCGTGGCCAAAGCCGTTGGCCGGCACGCTCCACGGGTAGGAGGCCGACGGCGTGGTGTGGATCAGCAGCGCGCCGGCGGCGCCGCGCCGCACCGCCTCCTCGAACTTGTACAGCCAGCGGCCGTAGTAGGTGTAGGCCTTGCCGGCGAAGCGGTTGGGCTCCTCGGCGGTCGGCTGCGGGTCGTTGACCATCATGACGAGGATCTTGCCCTTCATGTCGACGCCCTTGTAGTCGTCCCAGTTTTCCTCCGGCGCGCTGGCGCCGTAGCCGACGAACACCAGCGGGGCGTCGACGGTGACGTCCTGTTTGCCGCTCATGGTGCCGAAGACGATCTCGGTGCCGGTCTTGGGCGCGATGGTCTTGCCGCCGGCGTCGAAGCGCACCAGGCTCCCCGGCAGCAGCTTGGTGCCCTCGATCTTGACGGACTGGCGGTAGCCGCCGCCGGCCAGCGGTTTGAGGCCGATGATGGCCGCCTGCGTCTCCAGATAGCGCACCGTCAGGTCGCCGCCGCGCTGGCCGGTGCCGCGCCCTTCGAACAGGTCGTCGGCCAGGAAGGACAGGTGGGCGCGCAGCGGCGCCTCGGCGATGACGGGTTGCTGGACTTGAGCCTGGGCAGGCGCCTGCAAGGCGATACCGGCGGCGAGGGCTAACACTGTAAGACGCATATGGATTCCTAGGTTGTGGTTCTGATGCTGACGCGGGACATCTTACTGGAATTTTCGGACGTTTGTAACCTTGTGTAAGAGTCGGTAAGAGGTTGTAAGGGCGGTCAACTCATCGGTGGCGAGGGCCGTTTTCTGCTCATACGGCACGCAATCAACGCGATGCCGGAAATTAGAAGTGGAAACGAATGAAGTGGCAGTCGCAGTGAAGAAGTAAAAAAAAGGGTCAGTTTTACTAAAATAATTTAAATAATTTATACCGTTTAAGAGGATTTATATCATGAAGAAAATTACCGCTACCCTGATCGCCACCCTGTTCGCTGGCGCCGCATTCGCCCAGGCCCCTGCAACGCCGGCAACCCCTGCGACGCCGGCGGCGCCTGCAACGGCAACTGCCGCCACGCCAGCCGCGCCGGCGGCACCGCACGAGCACACCGCTGCGAAGAAAACGCATCACAAGAAGGCCAAGGCTGAAAAAGCGGCCAAGCCGGCGCCTGCGGAACCAGCAACCCCGGCGACGCCAGCGACTCCGGCAACGCCAGCCAAGTAATCAAGCCGTAGGCACCATCAGCTAGCGCATGACGTGCCGCCCCGGACCCTTGGCCTGGGCGGTGCAAGAAAAAAGAGAGACGGGATACGCCCCGTCTCTCTTTTTTTTAGTACGCGGTATCTTCAAGACGATAGCGAAACTTGCGCCGCTCAGGTAAATCCCATGCGCGGTCACTGTGGTAAACATTCGTTTTTCCCCTCTCTTTTCTTCTATTTTCTTCTTTTTAGATCGCTAATTTAAAAAAGAGTTCAAAAAAGAGAAAAGGAGAAGAAAAGAGAAGTGGAAAGAGAGGGTTTACCACAGGGAGCCGTGCGGGGGCACCGACCCCACATTCACCCGGGACGTCTAGCGGCTCAGCTCTTCGAGCAGCGCGCGGTGGAACGCGGCCGGGTCCTCCATTTGCGGCGCGTGGCCCATGCCCTTGAATTCCACCAGATGGCCATCCGGGATCTGCTTGACCACCTGCTTGCCCAACACCTCGTACTTGCCGATTCTTGCCTTGACGGCCGGCGGCGCGATGTCGCTGCCGATGGCGGTGGTGTCGGCGTCGCCGATGATCAGCGATGTCGGCACCTTCAGCAGCGGAAATTCATAGACCACCGGCTGCGTGTAGATCATGTCGTAGATCAGCGCCGAGTTCCACGCCACGATCTTCTTGCCCGGTCCCGCGTTCATCCCCGCCAGCATATCGACCCAGCGCTCGTACTCCGGCTTCCAGCGGCCGACGTAGTAGGTCGATTTCTCGTAGGCGCGCACGCTGTCGGCCGTCATCTTCAATTCGCGCTCGTACCACTGGTCGACGCTGCGCGCCGGCACGCCCAGCGCCTTCCAGTCCTCCAGCCCGATCGGATTGACCATCACCAGCCGCGACACCGCCTCCGGATACATCAGCGCATAGCGCGTGGCCAGCATGCCGCCGGTCGAGTGGCCGATGATGGCGGCCTGTTTGACGCCGATGCTCTTTAACAGCGCCCCGGTGTTGGCGGCCAGCTGCTGGAAGGTGTATTGATAGTGTTCCGGCTTGGTCGAGGCGCAGAATCCGATCTGGTCGGGCGCCACCACGCGGTAGCCGGCCGCGCTCAGGGCGGTGATGGTCTGCTCCCAGGTCGCGCCGCAGAAGTTCTTGCCGTGCATGAGGACCGCCGTCTTGCCGTTGGCCTTGGCCGTGGGCGCCACGTCCATGTACGCCATCTGCAGATCTTTACCTTGCGAAGTGAAAGCGTAGTACTGCAGTTTGTGCGGGTAGGCGAAGCCTTCGAGCTGGGGACCGTAGGTGGCGGCGAGGGCGGGGGCGCTGACAATAACGGTGGCGGCCAGGATGGCGCGGCGGATCGGGGGCATGGGATTCTCCAGGGTCGGGGGAGCGGCCAATATAGGGCCGGCACGATAGGACGGCAATCGAAAGCGCCGGGGTCACCCTTAATTTGCCCTTAATTTGCCCGCAAAGCGGCCGATTTCACGCAAAAAAAGGCTGAAACCGGCGAGACAGAGTAAACTACGCCCAAATTTCTTTCGCAATTAGGCGATTCGAACATACTTGTGAGTGACGCCATGTCTGACACCCCAACCTCCCCCATTACCCTTTTCACCGATCTGAATCTGAGCGCGCCGCTGATCAAGGCCCTCAAGGACGTCGGCTACGAGTCGCCTTCGCCGATCCAGGCCGCCACCATTCCTTCGCTGCTCGACAACCTCGACGTGCTGGGCCAGGCGCAGACCGGCACCGGCAAAACCGCCGCCTTCGCGCTGCCGATCCTGTCGCGCATCGACATCAAGCAGACCACGCCGCAGGCGCTGGTGCTGGCGCCGACCCGCGAGCTGGCGATCCAGGTGGCCGAGGCCTTCCAGACCTACGCCGCGCACATCCCCGGCTTCCACGTGCTGCCGATCTACGGCGGCCAAAGCTACGGCCCGCAGCTGTCGGCGCTGCGCCGCGGCGTGCACGTCGTCGTCGGCACGCCGGGCCGCGTCATCGACCACCTGGACAAGGGTTCGCTCGACCTGTCCAAGCTTAAAACCCTGGTGCTCGACGAGGCCGACGAGATGCTGCGCATGGGCTTTATCGACGACGTCGAGCGCATCCTGCAGGAGACGCCCGACAGCCGCCAGACCGCGCTGTTTTCGGCGACGATGCCGTCGGCGATCCGCCGCATCGCCAACACCTATCTGCGCAGCCCCAAGGAAATCACCGTCGCCGCCAAGACCGGCACCGCCGAAAACATCCGCCAGCGCTACTGGCTGGTGTCGGGCATGCACAAGCTCCACGCGCTGACCCGCATCCTGGAGGCCGAGAACTTCGACGGCATGATCATCTTCTCGCGCACCAAGCTCGGTACCGAGGAACTGGCCAGCAAGCTGCAGGCGCGCGGCTTCTCGGCCGCCGCCATCAACGGCGACGTCCAGCAGCAGCAGCGCGAGCGCACCATCCAGCAGCTCAAGGACGGCAAGATCGACATCCTGGTGGCCACCGACGTCGCCGCGCGCGGCCTGGACGTCGAGCGCATCAGCCATGTGGTGAACTACGACGTGCCGCACGATCCGGAAAGCTACACCCACCGCATCGGCCGCACCGGCCGCGCCGGCCGCAGCGGCGAGGCGATCCTGTTCATCACGCCGCGCGAGAAGAACCTGCTCAAATCGATCGAGCGCGCCACGCGCCAGCCGATCGGCATGCTCGAGCTGCCGACCATCCAGGCGGTCAACGACGTGCGCATCGCCAAATTCAAGTCGCAGATCAGCGAAACCCTGGCCCAGGGCGAGCTGGAACAGTTCCAGTCGCTGATCGAGGACTTCGAGCGCGAACAGAACATCCCGGCGATCGAGATCGCCGCCGCGCTGGCCAAGATGGCGCGCGGCGACGTGCCGCTGCTGCTCGATAAGAAGCAGCAGACCGCCGCCGCCACCTGGGACGAGCGGCCGGGCCGCCAGGTCGGCTTCGAGCGTCATGACCGTGGCGACCGTCCCGAGCGTGGCGACCGTGGTGATCGATTCGATCGCGGCGACCGCGCCGAGCGTCCGGACCGCGCCGACCGTTTCCCGAAAAAGGAGCGCGTTGTGCGCGCCGCCGATCCGGGCATGCAGACCTTCCGCATCGAAGTGGGCTACCAGCACGGCGTCAAGCCGGGTAACATCGTCGGCGCCATCGCCAACGAGGGCGGCATCGACTCCAAGCATATCGGCCGCATCGAGATCTACGACGACTACAGCGTGCTCGATATGCCCGACAACCTGACCGGCGACGTGCTCGACCACCTGGCCGGCATCAAGGTCGCCGGCCAGCAGCTGCGCATCAGCCGCGATAACGGTGACGGCGCACCCGCGGCATCGGCATCGGCCGCTCCATCGGCTCCGGCACGTCCGGCGCCGGCCAAAGCCGCCCCGGCCAGGGCGCCCGCCGCCGACAAGCCGGCTGCCGACAAGCCGGCCGCCTCGCCGCTGGCGCGCGCCGCCCGCGTCGACGCCGCCGAACTGGACGACGCCGCGCCGAAGAAGAAAAAGGAAAAGCCGGGCAAGGTCACCCTGCCGATGAGCGCCTTCCGCATCGAAGTGGGCAGCAACAACGCCGCCACCCCGTCCAACATCGTCGGCGCCATCGCCAACGAGGCCGGGCTGGAGGCCAAGCACATCGGCCGCATCGAGATCTTCGACACCTACAGCATGGTCGAGTTGCCTGACGGCATGCCCGACGAGCTGTTCAAGCACCTGGGCAAGGTGTGGGTCGGCGGCGCGCAGCTGAAAATCAGTCATGCCGACCGCATGCCGCCGGAGTCGGGCAAGTCGACGCCGCCGAAGAAGAAGCCTGTCGGCAAGAAGTACTAACCGCGACGCGGGTGCCATACCCGCCGCCATCGCATCGACAACGGGGCCGCAAGGCCCCGTTTTTCGTTCGCGGCGCCGCTTCTTGTTGTTGCACAGACAAGGTGCGCCCATCTGTTGCGTTGCACCAAAACAAAGCTTGATCCGCCGCAAACACCACGCCCGTTAAACCCCGCATGAATCACTCTCATAGGAGAAGCTGCTTTCCGGCAAGGCTGGCCCGCTTATTGCATATGTGATAGCACATCCCTATAAAAGGCGCGCCTGCCGAGGCGCCTCAACCTGGAGACAAGTCGTTTAGATCGGAGCATTGAGATGACATCATTCAGGAAGCTGTGGAACATCTTTGTCGATTCGCTCAAGCCGCAGATTTTGCGCGAGCATAATCAGGCCGGCCCGTACGCGATCATCGTCGACAGCCGGCCATTCACCGTCTCGAAGGGGCGCTAATGCTACTGCGGAACGACCTGCTGCACTATACGCATCCGTCTCCGCGCACCGTCCGCATTTTGTGGATCGCTCCCGAGCAGAGCCACGCCTATGTCTTCGACGTGGCGGCCCGCTCGGCCGATGTAGAACTCGTCCAACTGTCGGTGCTGCACGCCGACATCCGGGCCGGCCGCGCCAGCGTGCTGTCGGCCGACCCTTATTTAATGGTCGTCAGCCAGGACCTGCTGCCGGCCAAACACCTGCAACTGCGCGCGCGCGCCTGGGAGATCATCGAGCCGCTGGTGGCGCTGGAGCCGGGCATCTACGAGGCGCGCCAGCGCGGCCAGCTGATCGCCCGCGCCACCGGCGCCCACGGCGTCTCGCACCCGACCATCTACCGCTACCTGCGCCGCTACTGGCAGCGCGGCCAGACCCCCAACGCGCTGCTGCCGGATTACTGCAACTCGGGCGGCAAGGGCAAGGTGCGCCAGGCCTCGGCCGGCGTCAAGCGCGGACGCCCGCGCAAGAACGGCGCCGACGCCGGCCCCGGCCTGAACGCCGACGAGGAGATCCGCCGCACCTTCCGCGTCGCCATCGCGCGCTACGCGGCGGGCCACGCCAAGTTCTCGCGCCTGGGCGCCTATGAACAGATGCTCGACGAGTTCTTCGTCGAGCGCCGCATCGACGAACCATCGGGCCGCGTGCTGACCACGCCGGCCGGCCGCAGCGCCGTGCTGCCGACCTTCGGCCAGTTCAACTACTGGCTCGACCACGACGACGACCGTCCGCCCGAGGTGGCGCGCCGCGGCGACGGCGCCGCCGCGTTCTGGCCGCCCGCGTCCGCCGCTGCCGTGTCCAACGCGCCCGCCGCCGTGGTCGGCCAGCCGGCCGCGCCGACGCCGCAGGCGCTGCCGCCCGGCCGCCCCGGCGCCGGCTTCTATCTCGACGCCGTCTGCGCCGAGGTGCGGCTGGTCTCGCGCGCCGACCGCCGGCAATCGATCGGCCGCCCGCGCATCTACCTGGCGATCGATTCGTTCAGCCGCCTGGTCACCGGCGTCTACATCGGCCTGGGGCCGGCCAGCTGGCCGCAGGCGATGCTGGCGCTGGCCAACTGCGGCGCCGACAAGCAACGCTACAGCCAGCAGTTCGGCCGCCGCATCGAGGCGGCGCAGTGGCCGTGCCGCCACCTGCCCGAAACCTTGTTCGCCAACGCCGCGCTGACGGCCGGCCTGGAACGCGGCGAAGGCGGCATGGACCCGGCCTTGCTCAACAACTTCAACCTGCGCTGCGTCGCCGTCGACGACGGCCCGGACGACTGGAAGGCGGTGCTGGAAAAGCGTTTCCGCCTGCTCGCGCCGGACGACGAGGGCGCGCCGTGCCGGCTCGACGGCGTGCTCGATCTGGAGCAGTTCACCCGCATCGTCGTCGACTGCGTCCTCTATTACAACAACCGCCACCCGCTGCGCCACGCCGGCAACGCCACCCCGCGCCAGTTGTGGGACTGGGGCGTGGCCCATCGCGGCGGCAGCCTCAAAACCTATCCCGAGCACCTGATCCGCTGCAGCCTGATGCCGGTGGCGGCGGCGCAGGTCGGCGCCGACGGCATCCGCCTGTTCGAAAGTACTTACACCTGCGCTCGCGCCATCAACGAGCGCTGGTTCGAGCGCGCGCGCCTGCGCGGACACTGGAGCGTCAAGGTCGCCTACGATCCGTCCAACCTGGACATGATCTACCTGCTCGACCCGGCCGCGCCGATGCAGTTCCACGCCTGCCACCTGGACGACGCCTGCGCCGCCCAGCGCCATCTGTCGGCCGAGGAGATCGCCCGCCTGCCGCGCGGGGCGGCGCCCGCGCCGGTGCCGCCGGCACGCAGCGGCGCGCCGGCCCTGGCCAGCTTCGCGGGCTGATTTCCCGCGCGGTCCCCGCCGGCGCGGTCCAGCGTCGTGCATCCTCCAATTCCCTGTTTCGGCGCCTGCCACTTGCTGGTGCGCGGCGTCGCCGCGCGCCGCCGCCGGCCCGCCTTGCGCGCGCGCGCACGCCGCGCCGCGCCGCGAATAAAGTCCGTTTCGCGCAAATAAAGTTTGTCGCCGGCGGCGATTTTTAGGGCGCTGCCGGCGTGCCGTGGGCACCCATGTAAAAACATTGTTCGATGGCGGGAGGCCTTGTGGCATAAGGCTTTCCTCCATCATGAAGCATGTTTGTTTTGGTTGTTCCGCGTGGCACGAGCCTTGCTAGATTGGAACTATGGGTAAGCAAGTCACCCAAGTTATTTCAGGCAGACTGGTGAGGAAACCGATGGAAAGCAAAACAGTAAAACCGTTTAAACCGTTTAGTTCATTTACCCGTAGGGACTTTCTGTACCGGGCCGCCGCCGTCGGCGGCACCGGCCTGCTGTTAAACACCATGAACGCCTGGGGCATGGGCATCGGCTCGACGTCCTCGGCGCCGCCGGTCCTCAGCGGCAGCGGCAAGGGCAAGAAGGTGGTGATCCTCGGCGCCGGCCTGGCCGGACTGACCGCCGCCTACGAGCTGGGCAAGCTCGGTTACCAGTGCCAGATCCTCGAGGCGCGCGCCTTCGCCGGCGGCCGTTGCCAGACCGCCCGCAAGGGCTTCAGCCTGACCGAGTTGGGCGGCGACAAACAGACCTGCGCCTTCGACGAGGGCCAGTACATCAACCACGGCCCGTGGCGCATCCCGCTGCACCACCAGTCGACCCTGCACTACACGCGCCTGTTCGAGGTGCCGCTGGAGGTGATGGTCAACGAGAACGACCACTCCTATGTGTACTCCGAAAACGCCGGCCCCTTCGCCGGCAAGCGCCTGCGCATCAAGGAGGTCAAGGCCGACATGCGCGGCCACGTCGACGAGATGCTGGCCAAGTCGATCAAGAACAACCAGCTCGACGCCGAGCTGACGGCCGACGACAAGCGCCTGCTGCTGGACTATCTGGCGCACGAGGGCCAGCTGGCCGGCGCCGACCTGCAATACAAGGGCCGCACCGGCCGCGGCTTCGCCGTCTATCCGGGCGCCGGCATGGAGCCGGGGCCGGGCAAGCAGTCCGACCCGCTGGGCTTCAAGGACCTGCTGGCGTCCAAGCTGGGCAACGTCTACAGCGCCGTGCAGGACTTCCCGATGCAGGCGACCATGTTCCAGCCGGTCGGCGGCATGGACGCGATTCCGAAGGCGTTCGAAAAGCGCGTCGGCAAGACCATCCGCTACCGCGCCGAGGTGCAGACCATCCGCCAGAACGACAAAGGCGTGACCGTCGCCTTCAAGGACACCGCCACCGGCAAGGCCTCCAGCGTGACGGCCGACTACTGCCTGTGCACCATCCCGCTGTCGGTGCTGCGCCAGATCGACACCGATTTCTCCGACACGTTCAAGAAGGCCGTCGCCACGGTGGCCTACGCGCCGGTCGGCAAGATCGGCCTGCAGATGAAGCGCCGCTTCTGGGAGGAGGATGACCATATCTACGGCGGCCACGTGCTCACCGACATCAAGGGCATCAACACCATCTCGATGCCGTCGTACGGCTGGCAGAAAAAGAAGGGCGTGCTGCTCGGCTACTACCAGTACCAGACGGCCGCCATCGAGGTCAGCGCGCTGACGCCCACCGAGCGCGCCGAATTCGCCGTCGCCGCCGGCCAGAAGATCTTCCCGCAGTACCGCGACGAATACGAGAACGCGTTCTCGGTTGCGTGGCATCGCGTGCAGTACAACCTGGGCGGCTGGGCCGAGTGGACCGAGAAGACCCGCGCCGCCGCCTATCCGACCCTGCTCGAGGGCGAGGGCAGGATCATGCTCGCCGGCGAGCACCTGAGCTACCTGACCGGCTGGCAGGCCGGCGCCATCGAATCGGCCTGGCAGCAGATCGCCAAGATCCACGCGAGGGCCAGCGCATGAGGGACACGTTATTGAAGGCCGCGATGGTGATCGTGGCGGGCTTCGCGGCCGCCGCCAGCGCGCCGTCGCGGGCGCAGACCACGGCGCCGGACGGCAAGGCGCTGTTCCTGAAAAACTGCGCGGCCTGCCACCAGGCCAGCGGCAAGGGCATACCCGGCGCGTTCCCGCCGCTGGCCGGCAGCAAGTTCGTCACCGGCGACCACGCCGAGGTGGCCACGGTGCTGCTCAAGGGCCGGGGCGGCATGCCCGACTTCAGCGAGACCATCAGCGACGCCGACATGGCCGCCATCCTGACCTACGTGCGCGCCAGCTGGGGCAACAAGGCCGACGCGCTGACCGAGGCCGAGGTGCTCAAGCTGCGCGATGCGCTCGGCGTGGCCCAATTCGGCGCCGCCGTAATGTCGAACAAACACTGATTACAACCAAAGGAAGACGAGACCATGACCAAAGCATCGACGAACGCATTGACCAAATCCATCGCCGCACTGTTGATCCCCGCCGCCATCGGCCTGATGTCGGCATCGCCGGCGATGGCCGCCGCCAAGGCCAAGGTGGAGGAGAAGGCCGACATCGTCCGCCACAAGATTCCGAACTCCGACTTCCCGATCGCGCTGGCGGTGACGATCCCGCCGACGGCCACCATCCACTTCATCAGCGGCCAGGTGCCCGCAGTGATCGACAAGACCGCCGCGCCGGATTCGCTGGCCGCCTTCGGCGACACCAAGGCGCAGACCGAGACGGTGCTCAAGAAGATCAAGGAGATCCTCGAGGGCATGAAGCTGGAGATGTCCGACGTCGTCAAGATGCAGGTGTTCCTGGTCGGCGATCCGGCCAAGGGCGGCAAGGGCGACACCAAGGGCTTCATGGAAGCCTACACCCAGTACTTCGGCGGCGCCCAGCCCAACCTGCCGGCGCGCGCCGTGGTGCAGGTGGCCGGCTTGAGCAACCCGGGCTGGCTGGTCGAGATCGAGGTGGTGGCCGCGAAAAAATAAGCGGTATCGGAATTAGATTCGGGTTCGGGTTCAGGTCTTACTTTTCTAATTATTCAAATGGGGATTTAAAATATGCATAAGGCCACACTGAAGATCGGCGTCGCAGCCGTGTTGTCCACCCTGGCGATCGGCGCCGCGTATGCGGCCAATCCTGCCGATGCCGCCGTCGACGCCGCCGTCGAAGCGGCGGCCGCGCCGGCCGACGCCGCGTCGGCCGGTTCGGTGATCGTCACCGGCACCCGCTCGAGCGGCATGAAGGCCGAGAACAGCGCCTCGCCGATCCAGGTGCTCGACTCGGCCTCGCTGATGCGCACCGGCCAGCCGGACCTGATCCAGGCGCTGGCGCAGAACCTGCCGTCGTTCACCGCCCAGGCCTTCGGCGGCGACACCGCCAACCTGACCCTGTCGGCCCGCCTGCGCGGCCTGAGCCCGAACAACACGCTGGTGCTGATCAACGGCAAGCGCCGCCACGGCACCGCCAATCTGGCCGTGCTGGGCGGCCCGTACCAGGGCGGCGCGGCGGCCGACCTGAACTTCATCCCGGTGTCGGCCATCGACCATATCGAGGTGCTGCAGGACGGCGCGGCCGCCCAATACGGCTCCGACGCCATCGCCGGCGTGATCAACATCATCCTCAAATCGAACGACCATGGCGGCACCGCCTCGGCCACCGGCGGCGGCTATTGGGACGGCGGCGGCAAGACCGTCGGCGGCTCGGCCAACATCGGCTTCGAACCGTTCAAGGACGCCTTCCTGAGCGTGACGGCGGAATCCAAATACCACGACTACAGCGACCGTGGCGGCATCGACCCGCGCCTGCTCGATGCCGGCAACATCGCCGCCGCGCCGGGCATGACGTCGATCCCCGGCTACCCGTACCTGAACAAGATCCAGGGCGACGCCCAGTACCACCTGCAGGTGTTGGCGGCCAACTTCGGCTGGGACGTCACCAAGGACGTCCAGATCTACAGCATCGCCACCTACGGCGAGAAGGTCGCGCGCGCCTACGAGAACTACCGCCTGCCGACCCGCATTCCGAAGATGTACCCGCAGGGCTTCTCGCCGAAAGAGAAGATCAACCAGAAGGACTTCGGCTGGACCGGCGGCGTCAAGGGCAAGCTGGCCGAGTGGAACCTGGACCTGAGCACCACCTACGGGCGCGACAAGTCCGAGATCGGCGTCGAGGATTCGGCCAACGCCTCGCTGTTCAACGACACCGGCTACTCGCCGACCACGTTCAAGGCCGGCGCCTTCATCGCCAGCCAGCTCACCACCACGCTCGAGTCGAGCCGCGAATTCGACGTCGGCTGGAGCAAGCCGCTCACCTTCGCCGCCGGCGTCGAGCACCGCATCGACAAGTACGAGATCCAGGCCGGCGACGCGGCCTCGCGCTACAAGGAGGGCTCGCAGTCGTATCCAGGCTTCTCGCTGACCGACGCCGGCCGCCACCGCCGCACCAACAAGGCCGCCTATATCGACATCGCCGGCAATCCGATCAAGGACCTGACGGTCGACCTGGCGGGGCGCTACGAGCACTTCTCCGACTTCGGCAGCGCCAGGGTCGGCAAGCTGACCTCGCGCTATGACCTGACGCCGGCGGCGGCCGTGCGCGGCACCTTCAGTAACGGCTTCCGCGCGCCGACCTTGGCCGAATCGTACTACTCGGCCACCAATGTCGGCCCGACCAGCGCCTTCGTGCAGCTGGCGCCCAACTCGCCGGGCGCGCGCCTGGTCGGCGTCGACGGCCTCAAACCGGAAGCGTCCACCAACCTCAGTCTGGGTATGGTGCTCAACCCGGCCAGCAATCTGAATATCACGTTCGACGTCTACCAGATCAAGATCCGCGACCGCATCGTCGGTTCGGGCGCCTTGTACGGTTCCGGCGGCGCGGTCAACTCGCCGGCCGTGACGGCGGCGATTCTGGCCAACGGCAATGTCCTGGATAGTACCGTCAGCCAGACCGGCATCAACATCTTCTCGAACGCGGTCAACACCCGCAGCCGGGGACTGGAGTTCGTCACCACGTTGAACGAGAACTACGGCGCCTACGGCCGTGTTGACTGGTCGATCGCGGCCAATTACAACAAGGTCGAAGTCACCAAGATCAACCAGGCGCCGACGCAGCTGCTGCCGCAAACCTTGCTCGACAAGACCGCCATCTCCAACCTGGAGACGGCCTCGCCGAAGATGCGCGTGAACCTGGGCGCGCTGTGGAAGATCGGCGACTGGACCATCAACCTGCGCGAGGCGATCTACGGCAAGTCGAACGACTACGGCAGCGAGGACGGCTCGGTCTATCACAAGACCGAGATCAAGGCCAAGGCGATCACCGATCTGGAGGTGGGATACAAGGTCAATCCGGCGTGGTCGGTGGCGGTGGGGGCCAACAATCTGTTCAACACCTACCCGAACGGCGTCAATCCGGCGCTGCTGGCCGACCAGCGCGCCGCGCTGGACAACGCGGCGGTGACGGTGCTGCCGTCGTTCTCGCCGTTCGGTATCAATGGCGGGTATTACTACGTGCGGGCCAACTATAAGTGGTAAGCCGCTGGCGGCTCGTGGCGGATTACGCCGTTCCGGCTAATCCGCCCTACGTGTCTCCACGACGGCGCGACAGACGCATGATTGCACCGTCCAGGCAAAGGGTGCGTTAAAACACGTAGGGCGGATTAGCGCAGCGTAATCCGCCACGCTCCGCCGCCGACGCATTCTTCGGCCACGACCGCCCTCGGGGGCGGTTTTTTTTCGTGTAGCATAAGCGCTTCAAACCACGGAGCGTCGCATGTTGAAAAAAATGGGCAGGACCCTGCTGGCCGCCGCCATCGCCGGCCATGCTGGCGCCGCCGCCGCGCCGATGACCTTGCAGGACTACCTGGCCCTGAACGGCCCCGCCCCCAGCCTGCACGTAGCCTACGGCGCCGCCCCGTCCCAGTTCGCCGAACTGTTCGCGCCACCGGGCGACGGCCCGCATCCAATCGCGGTGGTCATCCACGGCGGCTGCTGGACCAGGGAATTCGGCGGCATCACGCAAATGCGCAACATCGCCGGCGACCTGCTGCGCCAGGGCGTGGCGGTATGGAACGTCGAATACCGCCGCTTCGACGAGGAGGGCGGCGGCTACCCCGGCATGTATCTCGACGTCGCCACCGCGATGGACCGCCTGCGCGCGCTGGCGCCCGCCCACCGGCTCGACCTGTCGCGCATCGTGCTGGTCGGTCACTCGGCCGGCGGCCACCTGGCGCAGTGGGCCGGCTCGCGCGCGCGCCTGCCGCGCACCAGCTCCCTGTACGTGGCCGACCCGCTGCCGGTGCCCACCGTGATCAGCCTGGGCGGCCTGGCCGACCTGCGCAACGAGGCGGCCCTGATCAAAACCAGCTGCGAGCGCGACACCGCGCAACTGGCCGGCACGCCGAGCGCCGCGCGGCCGGACGTCTTCGCCGACACCTCGCCGGCCGAGATGCTGCCGTCCGGCGTGCGCACGGTGCTGATCCACGGCGAGTTCGACGCCGTGTCGCCTATCAGGGCCGGGCACGATTACGCGCGCCGCGCCATCGCCACCGGCGACGCGGCGGAGGTGATCGTGCTGCCGGGAGGCAGCCACTACGACGAGGTGGCGGCGACGTCGCCGTCGTGGTCCATCGTCTCGGCGCAGATCCGCAAGGCGCTCGGCATCGGCGATCCGCCGGCGGGGCGCTAGTATTCGGTCGACTTGCGGGCGTCGCCGCGCACCCGGTCGGCCGGATACTTGGCCGCGTTGAGCGCCATTTTCTCCAGCGCCGCCGCGCGCAGGTCGACGCCGGTCTTGTCGGCCAGCTGGACCAGGTAGAGCAGCACGTCGGCCAGCTCGTGGCGGATGCCGGCGCGTTTGGCGTCATCGAGTTCGGCGTCGGCGCCGGTGTGCAGCCACTGGAAATGCTCGGCCAGCTCCGCCACCTCGACCGACAGCGCCATCGCCAGGTTTTTCGGAGTGTGGAACTGTTCCCAGTCGCGCTCGCGGGCGAAGGCGCGGGTCAGGTCGCGCAACTCGGTCAGGGTGTCCGGGGTAGGGGAGGAGGGTTGTGTATCCATGACCTCCATGTTAGCACCATCCGTTTTTGCGCTTCACTCCCCGTTTTCGACGTTTTGTCGCATGGCGAGGGCGGGGAGCGGGGGCGCTGGCTATAGTGATACCACTATAAAACTCCACGGATACCCGATCATGCGCCTCTCCGCCATCGCCTTCGCCACCATTGCCGCCTTCTCCACCCTGGCCACCATCGCCGGCTGCGCCGTCATCGTCATCCCGGAAGACGGCAATATGCAGTACAAGACCTCCTTCGGCGGCAACGCGGTCGAGGGCAACGGCCAGAGCGCCGTCGAGCGGCGCGACGCGGTCGTCGCGGCCAGTGTCGACGGCATCGACATTAACGGCCCTTTGCAGGTCGAGGTGCGCGTCGGCGAGGCGGCCTCGCTGCGGGTCGAAGGCGACAGCAACCTGCTGCCGCTGCTGCGCACCGACGCCGGCGGCGCCACCCTGCGCGTCTGGGTCGAGGGCAGCGTGCGCGCCTCCAACCCGCTGCGCGTGGTCTACACCACGCCCCAGCTGCGCCGCATCCAATCGAATGGCTCCGGGCGCCTGTCGGTCACCGGCCTGAATGGCGGCACCTTGAACCTGAGCCAGAACGGTTCGCGCGCGGTGCAGTTGGCCGGCAATGTGAGCCGGCTCGAGGCGCGTTTGAACGGTTCGGGCAGTGTCGATGCGAACGGTCTGCAAAGCGGCTCCACCGTGGCCAGCTTGAACGGCTCCGGGCGGCTCAACCTGGGCAACCTGCAGGGCGAGACGCTCAACCTGGACCTGCACGGCTCCGGCGGCGTCAACGCCAGCGGCAGCGTGCGTAGCATGACCGTGCGCCTGTACGGTTCCGGCAGCGCCGACCTGGCCGGCCTGGCCAGCCAGAGCGCGGAACTGAGCGCGCATGGCTCGGGCAGCATCTCGGCCGCCGTCAGCCAATCGTTGGTGGCCGACGCCAACGGTTCCGGAAGGGTCACCGTGTACGGCAACCCGGCGCAGCGCAGCGTCAGCGGCAAGCGCGTGAGCGTGCTGCAGTAAAAGATGCCCACGGAATCAAGCTCCCATCTAAAACACGTAGGGCGGATTAGCGAAGCGTAATCGGCCATCGATGAGTCGCCGGCGGCGCATAGATGGCCGATTACGGCGTTCCGCCTAATCCGCCCTACGTGCCTGCCTGGCTTATGAGGTTGCCGTGGCCGGGCTTTTCGTCAGCCGCTCGATCATCTCCGCCAGCGGCATCGGCCGCCCGTACAGATAACCCTGCAGACACGGGCAGCCATGGCCGATCAGGAAATCGGCCTGCGCCCGTGTCTCCACGCCTTCGGCCACCACGTGCAGCCCCAGATGGCCGGCCATCGCCAGGATCGATTGCACCAGCGCCGAGCTGCTGCCGTCGTCCGGCGCGTCGATGATGAAGCTGCGATCTATCTTGAGCTCATACAGCGGCATTTTTTTCAGGTAGGCCAGGCTGGAATAGCCGGTGCCGAAATCGTCGATCGAAAAGCGCAGTCCCAGCGCCGCCAGTTGATGCATGCGCGCGATGGTGTCATCCAGTTTGTCGATCAACAGCCCTTCCGTCACCTCCAGTAT
The DNA here is from genome assembly GCF_059418705.1 of Duganella sp. GW821-FHT07F09. Classification (NCBI taxonomy): domain Bacteria; kingdom Pseudomonadati; phylum Pseudomonadota; class Betaproteobacteria; order Burkholderiales; family Oxalobacteraceae; genus Duganella; species Duganella sp. GW821-FHT07F09. Next base: position 139,267 of record NZ_JBWKQJ010000011.1, read on the forward strand.
CAGCCGCCCGGCGGGCGCCCCGGTCTCGGCCAGGGTGCGCTGCACCAGCGCGACGAAATCCGGTTGGCGGAACTGGCTGGGACTGACGTTGACCGACAGCGGCATAGCCAGGCCGACGCGCTCCAGCAGCAGCACCGCCTCGCAGGCCTGGCGCAGCGCCCAGGCGCCCAGCGCCAGGATCAGTCCCGACTCCTCGGCCACCGGGATGAAGACGGACGGCGGCACCATCGCGCCGTCGGCCAGCGGCCAGCGCATCAGCAGCTCGCCGCCGATGGCGCGGCCGTCGCGGTCGACCTGCGGCTGCACGTGCATGCGCAGGTCGCCCCCGGCCAGCGCGGCGGCCAGGTCGCGCTCCATCGACAGGCGCTGTTCGACCGCGGTCTGCATCGCCATCTCGAAGAAGGCGATGCCGTTGCGGCCCTCGGCCTTGGCGCGGTACATTGCCGTATCGGCCTCGCGCAGCAGGTCGTGCGCGGTCTGTTCCTGCCCGCCGTGGAGGGGTTTGGGCAGCATCGTCACGCCGATGCTGGCGGTCGATGTGTATATCTGGCCGTCGATCTCGAACTCCTCGCCGATGGTGACGCGGACCTTTTCGGCCACCGTGCGCGCGGCGTGGGTGGCGCTCTCCAGGTCGTCGGCCAGGTGCGCCAGCACCACGACGAATTCGTCGCCGCCGATGCGCGCCACGGTGTCGGCCTTGCGCACCAGCTGGCTCAGGCGCACGGCCGCCTTGCACAGCAGCGCGTCGCCGGTGGCGTGGCCGCGCGCGTCGTTGATGGTTTTGAAGCGATCGAGGTCGACGAACATCACCGCGCTGAAGGTGGCGCTGCGCGCGGAGCTGGCCAGCAGCGTGTCGATGCGGTCCATCAGCAGGCGGCGGTTGGGCAGGCCGGTGAGCACGTCGAAGAACGCCAGCCGCTCCAGCGAATCGGCGCCGGCGCGCAGTTCGTCGAAGGAGCGCGCCAGCTGCTGCAGCAGCACCGCGCACGACAGCGTCAGCACCGCCGCGATGAACATGAAATTGATCGAGATGATGGCCGATTTGAGGAAGGCATGGTCGGGCATGCCGTCGATCTCCACCTTGGCGTTCTCCTCGTAACCGAGCACCATCACCGCCAGTCCGGCCAGCAGCAGCATCCACAACGCCGGGCGCAGTCCGAGCAGCAGCGCGGCGAGCACCGGGATGGCCAACAGGTAGATCTGGCTGACCGGTCCGATCTTGAGCAGCAGCCCGACGCCGACCACGAAGGCGACGGCCAGGAAGTTGAGCACGCGGACGGTGTAGGCGACACGGCGCAGCAGCAGGATGGCGCCGATCCACGACAGCGCGACGACGTCGACAACGACGATGGACCACATGCCCTCGCTGGCGGCCAGCAGCATGCTGGGGACGGCCGTGGCCAGTCCAAGCAGGAACACGATCAGCAGCAGCTTGGCGAAAATCCGCGCGCGCCAGTGCGCGATGTCGTTCGGCGCAGCCACGTTAGCCGTCTCCCCGGTGCGATGGATCTATTGTTATTCGTTTATGGTGATCCTGATGGTACCCGCAATCGCAACGCGTGTCACCGCGCCGGCCGGCCCGGTTTAGTCCCTGGCGTTGACGCTGCCGATGCCCGATACCGATTTGTTGACGGTTTTCGGCTTGCCGTAGTAGTTCAGGGAACCCATGCCCTTGGCCACGGCGTTGAGCAGATCGCTGGCGTAGACGCTGACGCTGCCCACGCCTTCAAAGTTGACGTCGACCCGTTCCGCGTGCAGTGCCTTGGTGTCGACCTGGCCCACACCCTTGGCGTTCAGGCGCAGGTATTTGACCTTGCCGCTGGCGACCAGCTGGCCGGCGCCCAGGTAGCCGATGTCCAGGCGGTCGGTATTGACCTTGCTGATGATGGTTTCGCCGGCGCCTTCGACCTTTACCCGGCTCAGGGTGGGCACGGTGATGACGATGCGCGGATCGCCCTTGGAGCCCTCGTAGCTCTTATCGGGCATGGTGATCTGCAGTTCGTTGTCGACCACCGTGGTCTTGAGGTCGGCGACGAACCTGTCGTCGCCGCGCACCACCACCGACTGCGTCTTGCCCGCTTCGACCGTCATCGCGAACGCGCCCTTGGCGTTGACGGCGATGAACGGCGGCAGCGCGCGCACCGATTCGGCCGCCAGCGCCGGGGCGCTCACCGCGTACAGGGTGGAGGTCAGGGCGCCGAGGAGGGCGGTGGTCAGGACGGCGGAAGCGGTGCGGCGCATGGTGAATCCTTGTTGGTTTGTTCAATGGTTACTTATTTTGATAACGTTGATTTTACTGAACTTCGCCACCATGGCCGACAACTTTGCGACGAACTGCAAAAAAGTGGCGATGTGTTGCGCTGCGGCTACGGTTTAATTTGGCTGGCCGTCGTCCGGGCGCCGGCGGTCCGCTTCGACAGCGATTGCTTGAGCAGGTCGACCAACCGTTGGGCGCCCGGCGACAACACATGGCCGCCGCGCCGAATCACGCCCAGGGTGCGGTTCAGGTCCTGGTTTTTCAGCGGCACGGCGCGCAGGCCGTCGCCGTCGCGCATCGCCAGACGCGGCACCACGGCCACGCCCAGGCCCGCCTTGACCATCTCCAGCAACGTCGACACGTGCTGCACCTCGATGAAGCCGGGCACGCGCTGGTCGGCCGGGCGCCGAGCGCGGTCCAGCAGCAAGCGGTTGCCGCTGGTCTGCGCCACCGTCATGTAGGGATGGCCGCCGATGTCGTCCCAGTCCACGGCGCGCTTGCGCGCCAGCGGATGGTCGGGCGGGCAGGCCAGCACGAAGCGCTCCTGCAGAATGGGCTCGAAGACGATGCCCGGCTCCTGGCCGCCGAGGAAGTTGACGCCGAAATCGCAGCCGCCGCGCACCACCTGGCTGAGCACTTCGGCCGAACCCTCGTCGATCACGCGGATGCGGATCTTCGGGAATTCGGCGTGGAAGCGCCGCAGCACCGGCGGCAGCATGTGGTGCGCCACCGACGGCACGCAGGCCACCGCCACCTCGCCGTAGTGGCGCAGCGAGATGCCGCTGATATTGTGCAGCGACGCCTCGACGCCGTTGAGGATCTCCGCCGCCTTGTCGAAAAACTCGCGTCCCACCAGGGTCAGGCTCACGCGCCGCGTGGTGCGCTCGAACAGCCGCGCGTCGAGCGCCTGTTCCAGCTTGGCGACGCGGCGCGACAGCGCCGGCTGCGACAGGTTGAGCGATTGCGCCGCCGCCCGGAAGCCGCCTTGCTCGACCACCGCCACCATCGCCTGCAGGTCGGACAAGTCGAATCGCAGCTGGTTCATGATTGATGCCTTTGGGTGATCAATGGATAGGAAATGAACATTTTACTTTATCAATCGCGCTTCCGATAATGAGCGCAAATCCTTAAAAGAATGGAGACGGCACCGTGTTCACCCGCTTTTTATCGGCCCTGCTACTGGGCTGCGCGCTGTTCTCCGGCGCGGCCGGCGCCGAGCAGATCGACGTCATGAATTCCGGCGGTTTCACCGCCGCCTACAAAGCGTTACAAACGAAATTCGAAGCCGCATCCGGCCACACGCTCAATACCGCATGGGGACCGTCGATGGGCAAATCCCCGCAGGCGATCCCCAACCGCCTGGCGAGCGGCGAGCCGGCCGATGTCGTCATCATGGTGGCCTACGCGCTGGACGAGTTGATCAAGCAAGGCGTGGTCGATCCGGCCAGCCGCACCGAGCTGGCCGATTCGCGCATCGGCATGGTGGTGCGCGCCGGCGCCGCGCCGCCCGACATCTCCACGCCGGAAAAACTCAAACAGGCGATGCTCGCGGCGCGTTCGATCGGCTACTCCGACAGCGCCAGCGGCGTTTATATCGAGCGTGAGCTGTTCGACAAGCTCGGTATCGCCAAGCAAGTCAAATCCAAAGCGCGTATGATCGAGAAGACACCGGTGGCCGCCCTGGTGGCCAGCGGCGACATCGAGATCGGCTTCCAGCAGGTCAGCGAACTGCTGCCCGTTCCCGGCGTCGTGCTGGCCGGACGCCTGCCCGAATCGCTGCAAAAGGTCACCGTGTTTGCCGCCGGCGTTCCGGTCAAGGCGCGCCATCCCGGCGGGGGCCGGGAGCTGATCGCCTATCTGGCTTCCGCCGCCGCCCGTGACGAGGTCCGCGCCAGCGGACTCGATCCCAAGTAACCGCACCGCATCGAGGACCACATGACATCCACCGCTTTACAAAAAAACGCGCAATCCCGCCCCGGCACCGTTTTCCGCGTCGTCAGCGGAAATTTCATGGAGATGTTCGACTTCTTCCTGTTCGGGTTCTACGCCACCGCCATCGCCAACGCCTTCTTCCCGGCCGGCGACGAGCTGGCGTCGCTGATGATGACCTTCATGACCTTTGGCGCCGGCTTCCTGATGCGGCCACTGGGCGCCATCCTCCTCGGCGCCTATGTCGACCGCGTCGGCCGCCGCAAGGGATTGATCGTCACCCTGGCGCTGATGGCGATGGGCACCTTGCTGATCGCCTGCGTGCCGGGTTACGCCACCATTGGTTATGCGGCGCCGCTGCTGGTGCTCACAGGCCGCCTGCTGCAGGGCTTTTCGGCCGGCGTGGAACTGGGCGGCGTGTCGGTCTACCTGGCCGAGATGGCGACGCCGGGCCGCAAGGGCTTTTATGTCAGCTGGCAGTCGGCCAGCCAGCAGGTCGCCGTGGTGGCCGCCGCCGCGCTGGGCTACGGCTTGAACCAGTGGCTGACACCGGCGCAGGTGGGCGAGTGGGGCTGGCGCATTCCGTTCTTCGTCGGCTGCATGATCGTGCCGGTGCTGTTCGCGATCCGCCGCTCGTTGCAGGAGACCGAGGAGTTCAAGGCCCGCAAGCACCGCCCCGAGGTCAGGGAGATCTTCCGCTCGATGCTGAACAACTGGGCGCTGGTCATCTCCGGCATGATGCTGGTGGCGATGACCACCGTGTCGTTCTACCTGATCACCGTCTACACGCCGACCTTCGGCAAGAGCGTGCTGCACCTGACCACCAGCGCGGCGTTGATCGTTACCCTGTGCGTCGGCGTGTCCAACTTCATCTGGCTGCCGGTGATGGGCGCCTTGTCGGACCGCGTCGGACGGCGTCCGCTGTTGCTGTGCTTTTCGCTGCTGGCGATACTGACCGCGTATCCGGCGCTGCACTGGCTGGTGCGGGCGCCAAGCTTCGCCCATATGCTGGAAGTGGAACTTTGGTTGTCCTTCCTGTACGCCAGCTACAACGGCGCCATGGTGGTGGCGCTGACCGAGGTGATGCCGGTCGAAGTGCGCACGGTCGGCTTCTCGCTGGCCTACAGCCTGGCGACGGCGGTGTTCGGCGGCTTCACGCCGGCGATCGCCACGGGCCTGATCGAGTACACCGGCGACAAGAGCGCGCCGGGTTGGTGGATGACGTTCGCCGCCGCCTGCGGCCTGTGCGCGACATTGATCCTGTATCGCCGCCAGCGCCTGCTGGGCGCCGAAACCCCGGCCGGAAGCATGGCCGCGTAAAAAGAGGCGGCGCCTGCCGCCGTCAGGTGCGCAGGCGCGCGAACAGGCGCTCGATATCGATTTCCTGTATCAGCAGGTTGCCCTGATTGGCTTTGATCAGGCGCGGCGCCAAGGTCGACTCGCCTGATCCCATGGGCGATTCGGTCATGTCGGCGGCGTCGAACTGCTGCACCGAATGCAGATCGTCGACCAGCAGGCCGATGGTGCTGTCGCCCAGGTGCACCAGCATCACCTGGCTGTTGTCGGTCACGACGCCGGCTTTACCGGTCGCCAGCAACGCCAGATCGAACACCCACACAAAATGTTTCTTACCGCCGGCCAGCGGCACGTCCAGCATGCCGAGGCGCGCCGGGTTGTTGCCGGCCGCCTTATTCACTTTCGAGAAGGGCACGGCCTCCTGTATCCGCGCCGCCTTCAGCGCCATCAAGGTGCGGCCGACGTGGAAGATGGCGAAATCCGGGCCGGTATCGCTGCGGCGCTCGATCCGCGCCGGTGGTACCGGCATCGTCGATTTGTCGCGCACGGGGCCGAACGACTCGATCAGCACCGACAGCACCGGTTGCTCGATGTCCGCATTCGGGCCGGCACGGAACTCGCGATATCCCGAGGCGCGCGTGCACGCCGCGATCACATATTGGCCGCCATGCAGCATGATCCGCGCGACGCTGGCGCCGCCGCCGTTTTCGGCCGCCGCCAGCAGGCCGGCGTCCAGCGACAGGGTATCGCCGGGCGCACAGGCCGGGTCGGTGGACGACAGGATGCGGCGTTCCGGCGTGATGAAGAAGGCATGCATGTTGCGGCGTCCCGCCACGCCGCTATGCAGCATGTTGAGCAGCTCCGGGCGCGAATCGAACACGATGCCGATGCCGCCCACCACGGTGGAGGTTTGCTCCGGGTGGCGGATCGCCGCGTGATAGATGAACGTCGGCTCGCCGCCGTACAGGGGCGATGGCGCGAACGGCTCGGCATAGTGATCCAGTTCGCCGCGCAGCGCGCAAACCCGGCCCAGGGTGGCGCCATCGATATGGGGGCCGATACTGGTTGGCAGATCATCGCTTTCGCCGGTGCTGGCGACGATGCGGCCGGCGCGATCGTAGACGAACAGGCGCGCGTACACGGTGTACAGGCTGTTGATGTAGGCGAGGACCGCGGTCATCGCGGCGGCTTGTTCGGCCGATGGATGGGCCAGGCCGCGCCGCAGCTGCGCCGTCAGCGCCCACCAGCGGCAATCGTTGGCGCGCTCGTACAGATTGCGGTCCAGCATATCGACCAGCAACCGCGAGGTCAGTTCGGCCTCGCTGATGCTGGCGGTCAGCACGGTCTGGTACAGGTCCTGGATCGAGCGCGAAAAGATCGCGTCGCTGCGGCCACCCGTCTCGGTGATCTGATCGAGCACGGTATTGAGTTTGTTGACGTTGCCGTTGTGGTGTCCAAGGCCGTCCACCTGGTCGTCGGCGGCGCTGGTGACCTTGCCGTTCCACACGATGCGTTCGATGGTGCGGGTGGTGCGCGTCACCGCAGTCATTAAATCATGCAGGGTCGGGCTGAACGCCTGCGCGTGCGACAGCAGGCCCTCGATCAACTGCGGATCGGCGCCGCCCAGCGCGTCGGCGCCGGCGTTGCGGAAGGCCAGATCGACGGGCATCATCAACTGCCCCTTCCAGCCGGACGGGCCGGGATAGCCCTGATAGCCGTCGGAGCGGAAGGTGCGCACCAGGTATTCGCGGCCGGCAAACATCATCAGCCGTGGCAGGCCGTCGACGTTGGTCGGCACCTTGACGCCGGCGGGTATCCACAGCGGATCGGCGCTGCTGATGACGCGGTCCTGCGCGTCGAGCAGCAGCATGTTGGCGCGGTGCGACGGATCGCGGTAGGACGCGAAGATGGCATCCATCTCCTGGTCGAAATTGAAGCACAGGCACAGCACGCCGGCCGGCTCGCCGCTGTCCGGGTTCAGCATGCGGTGCGAATACACCAGCGCGCGCGGTTTGCCGGGCCGCAGGTCGGTGGCGCGGAAGGTCTCGACATAGCCGGAGGCGGCCAGCGTTTCGGCCAGCAGCGGATCGCGGCTGTGGGTTACCGGGGTGGCGGGATCGGCCTGCACCAGCACGCGCCCGTCCAGGTCCAGCAGCAGGATCTCGTCGTAGACGGTGTATTTGTCGCGGTAGTCGGACAGGCGTTGGCGTGCCGCTTCGAGGCCGTCGCCATCATCATCGCCATCGATGCCGGCGACAAAGCGGCACAGATCGACGTCGGTGGCCAGGAATCCGACATCGGCGGTGCGTTCGAACAGGTTGCGGACCAGGATGTCGATCGCATAGCGCGCCTGGGTACCCAGGTCGGCCAGCACATGGCGCACCTTTTCCTGCACCAGATTGGCGATCAGCGCCCGTTCCAGCTGAGCGAAACCGGTGCGCGTGGCCACCATCGCCGGCAGCAGCAGGCGGGCCTCGGCCGGGCAATTCATCTTGGCCGACGACTCGATCAACTGCCACATTTGATTGAGCTCGCGCAGCGACAGCTCGCAGCGGGCGACGTCCGGCATATAGGGCAAAAAGGTGTCGGAGCTGGCGGCGGGTGACGTTTTCATATCCTGGGTTCGACACAAAAAAGTATTTCCCCAGCAATTTTTATGCCAGATAGGCAAGAGTCGGTGAAAAAAACGCCATCTGTTGCGGATGGCGTTTTGATCCGACTATCAGGCCTTGTTACTGAGGCATGTTTTCATGAATGCCTTGCGTTCGTCGCCTTTTTTTCCGGTGGCGTCGGCATTACATTTTTTCATCTTGTCTTGCTGGGTCAGCTTCGCTTCGGGCGCCGCCGGCTTCGCGCTCAGGCATTCCTTCATGAAGGCCTTGCGCTCATCGCCTTTTTTTCCGGCCGCATCGGCGTTACAGGTTTTCATCTTGCTTTGCTGGGCTGTCGGCTCGGCGGCGAACACCGCGCCGCTCAGTGACAGAATCAGGCTGGCAACGAACAGTTTTTTCATCATGGTTTCCTCTGCGGTCGAAATGCGAATGGTCGGGCCCGTGGCCACATGAGGACTATAACTGAAGTTGCTGCCGCCAGGACAGTTTCCCGTCGCCAGCCAGATTACGGCTCGGTAATTTTCACCCCCGGGCCCATCCCTTTATGCGGCTTTGACCGATTCGGGGCGGCCGCAGTAGCGTTGGACGTAGGCCTGGTGCGCCGGCAGTTGCACCACCGTGCGGTCGACGTTGGACTTGATGTTGCCCAGGAATTGCTTGAGCTCTTCGTCGCCCATCAGGTCCGCCGTCTGGTGGTGCGACCGCGGCATGATGCCTTGGCCCAGCATCACCTGGATCCACGAGTTTTCGGCGAACAGTTCGTTCGGGATGCGGAACACGCGGCCCGTTTCGCGGAACAGGTCGATGCGGTGCTTGAGCGTGTCCGGAATGCTCATCTCGCGGCAGTCGATCCAGAACTGCGTGTCGGTGCGGTTGTTGACGTGGTAGTGCAGGATGATGAAGTCGCGTATGTGCTCGATCTCGCGGTTGCATTGGGCGTTGTATTCCTCGATGTCGGTTTGGCGCACGCCATCCGACGGGAACATCTGCATCAGCCGCACCACGCTGCGCTGGATCAGGTGGATGCTGGTCGATTCGATCGGTTCGAGGAAGCCGCTCGACAAGCCGATGGCGACCACGTTGCCCTTCCAGGTTTGCTTGCGCTGGCACGGCTTGAACTTGATCACGCGTGGCTCGATCAGGGCGCGGCCTTCGACGTTGGCCATCAGCTGCTTGTGCGCGGTGTCGTCGTCCAGGTAGCGGCTCGAGTAGACGATGCCGTTGCCGACGCGGTGCTGCAGCGGGATGCGCCACTGCCAGCCCGCCTGGTGCGCCATCGAGCGTGTCAGCGGGATGGCGTCGTCGACCGCCTCGGTCTGCACGGCGATGGCGCGGTCGCAGAACAGCCATTGCGACCAGTCTTCCATCGGTTCCTCCATCGCGTCGCCGATCAGCAGGCCGCGGAAGCCGGTGCAGTCGATGAATAAGTCGCCCTCGATCTCCTGCCCCGACGCCAGCACGATCGAGCGCACGTCGCCACCTTCCTGTTTGGTGTAGCGGACGATCTTGCCCTCGATGCGCTGCACGCCGCGCGGTTCGCTCAGGCGCCGCAGGTATTTGGCGTAGCGGCTCGCGTCCAGGTGGTAGGCGTAGTTCATGCCGTTGTTGGGCAGGTGCGCGAAGCGGTGCTCCAGCGAGGCCTTGAGCTCCAGGCAGTAGTCGCCGTAGTCGCTGGCCAGCCCGCGCTCGACGCCCTTGTGCCAGAAGTGCTGGAAGCCCGCCGTCCAGTGGTCCACGCCGGTGAAGCCGAAGGAGTGGATGTAGTTCTCCTTGACGTTGCGCCACTGCTCGAAGGAGATGCCCAGCTTGAACGTGGCCTGGGTCTCGGCCATGAATTCCTGCTCGTTGATCTCGAGCAGATTGTGGAAGTTCATCAGGGTCGGGATGGTCGCCTCGCCGACGCCGACCGTGCCGATTTCGTCGGACTCGATCAGTTTGATGTCGAGGCGCTTGCCCAGCACCTTGGCGATGCCGGCGGCGACCATCCAGCCGGCGGTGCCGCCGCCGCAGATGACGACGCGGCGCACCGCTTGTCGGTTGTTGGTATCTTTGTTTTGGTCTTGCATTTTGCCGGTCTCCTTAACGGTTCAGCTTTTTTAGTATTTGGGCGCGCAACGCGCGCGCGCCGTCGGCCGTCAGCGGCGCCAGCACGTGGCGCGCCGCTTCCGGTATGTGTTGCGCCGTTTCTTCGTCGGCTTCGAATATGTAGTGGCGGAAGACTTCCTGCCACGCCTTGCGTTGTTCCGGCGGCAGCCCGCGCATCGTCAGGAAGGCCGTCATCAGGGCGTTGGTCGGCGTGTCCATGAATTCCGGCGTGCGCTGCCACCAGTAATTGATCAGCACATTGAAGGCGTCCAGCGCTTCGATGTGGTGCCACCACATGCTGGGGATGAAGATCGCGTCGCCCGGTCCGAGCACCGCGCTTTGCGCATGCTCCAGTGCCTCCGCATAGCGCGGGAATTTGCCGAAGTCCGGCTTCAGCATGTCCACCAGGCTGATGGCCTGGCCGGCCGGCGTGAAGTCGAGCGGGCCGATATACAGGTTCTTCAGCTGCTCCGGCGGGAACAGCATGAAGCGCCGGTGGCCCGCCGCCACCACCGCCAGGTTGTCCGGCACGTCGTAGTGGGCGGCGATGCGGGTGCGGTTGCCGATCCAGATGCTCATCAAGGCGTCGCGGCCGCCCAGATCGAGGTCGTTGTGTTCGCGGAAGCCGGGCAGGCAGGTCTCGACGCTGGTCGATCCCACGTACACGGTCGGCGGCCGTTCCATGTCGCGCTTGACGCGGATTTCATCGAGCACGCCGGTCAGCTTGGCGTGCACCGGGTAGAAATTGAAGCCGCTCATATCCTCGTTGTAGAAGAAACGGCCCTCGGCCTCCGGTGGGCCCAGCATGGCGCCGACGGTGGCGCCGGTGGTGGCGTCGCCATAGAAGCGGCGCAGGTAGGCGTCGCCCCGCTCGTGCGATTCGCGCGCCTCCCGCACCATCGGCCAGCCGGCGGCCAGGCCGCGCAGCACGATGGGCTGGGTGGCGGCCAGGATGTCGTCGGTCAGCTCTTTCGGGCCGACGCCGGCGATCTCGCGTATCGCTTTAGGCATGGAGCGCGTTCTTGCGGTCGATCAGCGCGCGGAAGTTCGACAACGACGCGAGCACCATGTAGATGGCGTGCAGGTGGCCGCCTGCATGCAGCTTTGCGATGACGTCGCCGCTCAAGCCGGCCAGGCGGTCTTCGTTGATCGTGTAGAAGCCGGCCAGGCGGTTTTGCGAGCCGTCGTCGAGGCCCACATCGAGCACGAAGCTTTCCAGCAGCTCGTGCTCCACCAAGGTGGCCAGGAACAGCGGCATGTCCTGCATGCCGTTGTGGATCGCCGCCAGCAGCGAGTTGACGCGCTCCAGGTAATCGGTGGTGCCGCCGTGCGGCTTGAAGACTTCCTCGCCCTCGCTGTCGCTGACGCGCGGGTTTTCGATATCGATGTGCACCGTCAGGTCCTGGCCGTCGGCGCCGCCCATGCCGATCAGGAAGGGCTGGCGCTCGACCAGCATCGGGATGTAGACGGCGTCCCAGCGCTCGCCCTGGAGGAACAGGTTCTCGCCCTCCTGGAAGCCGAGCAGCGCGATCGGCTCGAAGCCGACGCCGTCGGTGGTCTGGCGGAAGACGATCGGGTAGCAGGCCTGGATGTTGCGGAATTCGGCGGGGAAGGTGGGCGCCGCCATCTGCGCGTCGCCGAAGCGCGCGCCGCGCCGGGTGATGACGCGCAGGTTTTTGTGTTCTACGTTGTTGAGTAATACTGGTTTTGGCATGACTTGTCTCGAATAATAATTATGTGCGGAGGCCGTGGCGTTTGATGTGCTCTATCAGCTCGCGGTTGGTGGGAAGTGCGTCCAGCATCTTCTGTGTCAGGTTGGCCGCTTCGCGGAAATAGCCGTCGGCCATCGCCGCTTCGTGCGGGTGTTGCTTGGTGAATTCGGTGCCGCGGCCCATGCCGTACAGGATGTACTGGTAGCTGGCCGACGGGAACACTTCCTCGATGCGGTTGAAGTCGCTGCGCGACGGCGCGCGGTGGCGCCACAAGGTCAGCAGCTCGCCCAGGCGCTCCGGCACATGTTCGGCGTCGGTGTTGTCGCGCCAGTAGGCGCTGTCGCGGCGCTTGCTCAACACGTAGTGCAGCTTGAGGAAATCGATCACCCGCTCCCAGCGGTAGGTGAAGTGTTCGTTGAAGCGTTTGGCGACGATGTCCATGGCCGCGCGCGTGGCCGGCATGTCGTCGCTGACCATGGCGGCCGACATTTCCACCAGCGCCAGGGCCGACGCCTCCAGCGGTTCGATGAAGCCGGCGGACAAGCCGATGGCGACGCAGTTGCGATGCCAGAATTTGGCGCGGTAGCCGGGATCGAAGGTCAGCTTGCGCGGCGTCGGGATGTCCGCCGGCCCGCCGGTCGCCACGATGTAGGCGCGCAATTCCGCTTCGGCCTGGTCGTCGCCGATGTGCGCGCCGGAGTAGACGTGGCCGACGCCGCGCCGCGTCGGCAGGCCGATGTCCCAGATCCAGCCGGCGCTTTGCGCGGTCGACGACGTTTGCGAGGCGATCGGGTAATTGTCGGCGGGGTAGGGGATTTGCACCGCCAGCGCCGAGTCGTTGTACAGCACGTGCTTTTGCGAGACGAAGTCGATGTCGTAGTGCTTGCCCAGCAGCAGCGATTGCATGCCGGTGCAGTCGATGAACAAGTCGCCTTCGAGGGCGCCATGGCGCTGCGTTTGCAAGGAGGCGATGTCGCCGTTGGCGGCCGAATGGATGCCGGTCACGTGGTCCGGCACGTAGCGCACGCCCAGGTTCTCCAGGCAGTGCTTGCGCAGGAACAGGCCGAACTTGCCGGCGTCCAGGTGGTAGCCGTAGTTGGCGACGGCGGCGAATTCCGGCGTGGTGGCCTGCTTGGGCGCCTTGCCGCGCGCGCACAGGTGCGGCTGGTAGCTGACCAGGTCGGCGAACGGTACATCGGGATGCTGGGCCAGCCAGTGCTCCGGCATGTTCACTTCGCCGTAGCCCTGCGGCAACACAAACGGGTGGAAGTAATAGTCGTCGTCGGCGCCGGTGCACCAGCGGTTGAAGCGCGAGCCCTGCTTGAACGAGGCGTCGCATTCGCGGAAAAAGTCGGATTCGGACACGCCGATGCGGCGCAAGGTGTCGCGCATGCTCGGCCAGGTGCCCTCGCCGACGCCGATCGGGGCGACGTCGGGCGATTCGATCAGGGTCACCTGCAGTCCCTCAGGGGAGGTCGCGCGGTGTTCGGCCGCGATCAGGCCGGCGGTCAGCCAACCGGCCGATCCGCCACCCACTATCACTATCCGTCGGATCAGCTCATTGGCCATTCGATGTCCCAGATTATTGCGGAAAGTATAACCGACAAGGCCGCTGACGGGCAGCGGCCTTTTCCTTCCACGGTTGTAATTACACTACATCAGAACTTGTAGCGCGCCCCCAGCATGTAGCGCGGCCCGGCCTGGGTGACCGATTCCACCGCCTGTTTGGTGCGCCCGTGCACGCGCTGGATCGAGTTGCCGGCGTTGATCACCTCGAACTGCAGGCTGATGTTTTTGTTGTAGTTATAGCCAACACTGAGGTCGATCTGGCCGTACGACTCGGTGTACTGCGGGTTCGGGCCGTAGGCGTCGAAGGTCGACGACAGGAACTCGCCGCGCCAGTTGTAGGCCAGGCGCGCGGTCCATTTGTCGTTTTCGAAGATGCCGACGACGTTGGACGAGTTGCTCAGCCCCACCAGCGCGAACTGCTCGCCCAGCCTGGCGTTGTCGTACTTCAGTCCCGAGTTCACATACGTGTAGTTGGTCGAGATGCCGAAGCCGCTGCTGCCGAACATGTGCTGCAGGTTCACCTCGATGCCGTCCAGGCTGGCCTTTTTCTGGTTGGCGAACGTGTTGATCTTGAAGTTGGCGATCGGATCGCTCGGCTGGCCGACGATGGTGCCGGTGGCGTTGCCGGTGCCGGCGTCGTCCGGGCCCGCCGTCACGCCGGGCGCGTTCGGGTGGTTGCGCAAGATATAGTTGCGGATGCAGGTGGTGTCGGCGCCTGTGCAGCCGTTGGCCAGCGCCAGGTTCCACAACGCGCCGCCGACCGGAGTGTGCAGGTTGAACTCCTTGGTGTTGAAGGTCGACTGTCCGGCGTAGTTGCTCAAATCCTTGCGGAAGTAGCCCAGCGAGAAGAAGTTCTGCTGGCCGTAGTACCACTCGTAGGACAGGTCCAGATTCTTCGACTTGACCGGCTTGAGCGCCGGATTGCCTTCCGAACCGCTGCCGCCGTCGACCCGCGCCAGCGAGGCCAAGGTGGTGCCGCCCTGGATCTGGTCGTAGCGCGGCCGGCCGATGCTGTGGCCATAGCTCAGGCGCAGCTTCTGGGTCTTGGTCAGCTCGATGTCCGAGTCCAGGCTTGGCAGGATGTGGTGGTATTTGCCGGTCATGGTGCTGAAGGCAGGTTGGCCGAAGGCGACCGGCAGTTCGTTCTGCGCCGTCCAGCTGATGCTGGTGGCGACCGGCACCAGCGCGGTCGAGACGACGTCGGTCTTCTCGTAGCGCACGCCGAGGGCGGTGCGGATCGGCATTGGCGTGTCCCAGTCGGTGTTGAACTGGACGTAGGCCGACTTCGATTTTTCGTGCACGCGCGAATCGTTGTCGAAGGTGTTCTTCGGCATGTACAGCGCCGGCAGGCCGGAGGCGGTGGCCACCAGCTGGCGCACCTGGGCGAAGTTGAAGGTGTAGAACTGGTTGAACAGCGCCGGGTTGTCGCTGCCGTCGATCTTGTCGAAGTACTGGCGGATGGTGTCCTTGTGCCAGACGCTGCTCGGATAGTCGGCCGGCTTGGTGGCGCCGCCCCAGGAATCGCGCTGGTTGTTGGAGAAGGCCGAGCGGTTGTCGACCTTGGTGGTGCCGGCGCCGAACTTCAGCTCGGACGCCTCGAACACCTTCCACGCGCCCTTGACCTGGGTCTGGTCGACTTCGCCGCGCATGTACGAATTGGTGAAGTTCGAGCCGGTGACCTGCTGGCCGGCCTTGGCGAAGTCCACGCCCTCCATGCTCAGCACGGGGAAGTCCTGGCTGAAGTCGGCCGTGGTGTTGCCGCGGCTGAAGCTGGCCGTGCCGAGCGTGTTGCTCGAGCCGAACGGGCTGTCGGCGCCGGAGGTGGCCGACGAGCGGTGCGCGTCGAGTTCGAAGCGCAGGTCGGTGGTGGGCTTCCAGACGGCGTTGAAGCCGAGCGATTTGTTTTGCGTCCTGGTGGCGAAGTCCGCGCCGCCCATGGCCACGTCCGAGGTGCCGATGGTCGGATCTTTTTCGTTGCGCGGGATGATTTCGGTGTAGCTCAGCGGGCTCGACACCGGACCCTTGGTCCACGAGCTGGCCGACTGGCCGAAGTTGAACCAGGCGCTGATGTCGTTGCGCTTGGTCTGTATCTTGTTTTCCGAGTAGGTGTAGTCGAGCGTGGTGACCAGTTCCTTGACCGGCTTGAACTGCAGGGTCAACTGGCCGTTGGTGCGCTGTCGCTTGACGCCGTTGAAGCTGTAGTTCAGGTTCTGCGGCACCATGTAGACGTCGTTGGGGCCGGGGCGGTTGATGATGTTTTCGGCATACTTGGCGCCCGGCAGCGGAATCGCGCCCCAGCTTTCCTCGTCGCCGCGCACCGGACCGTGCCAGCCGCTGGAGACGGCGGCGCTGTTGTAGCCGAGGTTGCGCTCCTGGTAGCTGCCGGTGATCGCGATGCCGAACTTGCCGTCGGCGAAGGTGTTGCTGTAAATGCCGGACAGTTCCGGCGTGGTCGAGTTGCTGGCCTTGACGTCGGCCGGCAGGTTGTCGTTCGAGGTGTCGTAGACGCCCTTGACGCCGAAGCTGGCGTGCAGGCCGGGACGGTCGAGCGGGCGCGCCGTCATCACGTTGACGGTGGCGCCGATGCCGCCGGTCGGGGTGTCGGCGCGGCTGGTTTTATACACCTGCAGCTGCGAGATCGCCTCCGACGCCAAGTTGGCGAAGTCGAAGGCGCGTCCGTTGAGATCGCCCAGGTTGGAAGTCGGCATCTGGCGGCCGTTGAGCAGCACCATGTTGAAGTCGGGGCCGACGCCGCGCACGGTGATCTTCGAGCCCTCGCCGATCGAGCGGTCGATCGACACGCCGGAGATGCGCTGCAGCGACTCGGCCAGGTTGGTGTCGGGGAACTTGCCGATGTCCTCGGCGACGATGCCGTCGACCACGCCGTCGGAATTGCGCTTCAGGTTCATCGACGAGATCAGCGCCTGGCGCATGCCCGTCACCACCACGCTTTGCACCACCGGCGCCTCGCCGGCCATCTCGACCGGCGCGGCCTGGACGGGCGCCTGGGTTTGCGCGAAGGCCGGCAGGGTCGTGGCCGTGGCCGCGAACGCGCCCGCCACGGCCAGGGTCATGAGTTTCTGTCGTGTCTTTGGATATTGCATGTTGTCTCCTCTGTTTTTATAAACCGCTGTCGTGCTGCCCGCTATCCACCATCGCCAACCTTCGCCGTTATTCCAACCGGCTTGGAAAGGTTTCCATTCGATGCTGGCAAATATAGCATCGTTCGTTTTTTAAAGTCAATTTGCGTTCGCGGGTAAACGCCCGAGGTTTTCGTTGACAGGGCAAATCAAGGCGTGCACCATATGGGAACGTTTCCAAAATGAGACACTTCGGATGACAATACGGATACTTTCAGCGTTGGCGGCGGCGCTGTTGCTGGCCCAGCCGGCGGCGCGGGCACATGGAGCGGCGGAGGCGGCATTCCGCTGGCCCGACGGCGCCCGCGCCGCCGTCAGCCTGTCGTATGACGACTCGCTCGACTCGCAGCTCGACACCGCCCTGCCGACCCTGGACAAGTACGGCCTGAAGGCCAGCTTCTACCTGGAGCTGTCCGCCGGGTCGGTCGGGCGGCGCATGGCGGCGTGGCGGGCGGCGGCGGCCCGTGGCCACGAGCTGGGCAACCACAGCCTGTTCCACCAGTGCTCGGGCAAGGCGCCCGGGCATGAGTGGGTGCGGCCGGAGCGCGATCTCGACACCATGAGCGTGGCGCAGATAGCCGCGCAGGTCCGGTTGGGCAATACGATGCTGGCCGCCATCGACGGCCGGCGCGAGCGCACCTACACGGTGCCCTGCGGCGACACCATGGCCCTCGCCCCGGGAGGCCGCGCCAGCTACCTGCCGGCCATCGCCGGCGAGTTCGTCGCCATGAAGACCACCGGCGGGCAGGCGGTGACGCCGTCGATGGGCGGCCTCGATCCGTACTCGGTGACGGTGCTGGCGCCGGAGGGCTTGAGCGGCAAGGAGCTGATCGCGTTGGCGCGCGAGGCGGCCGAGCGGGGGACGATGGTCAACTTCACCTTCCACGGCATCGGCGGCGACTACCTGGTGACCACGGCCGAGGCGCACGAGGAACTGGTGCGCTATCTGGCCGAGAACCGGCGGACTTATTGGACCGACACCTTCCTGAATATCATGACTTACGTAAAAAAGCAAAAGTGACGAAGCCGTGGCCACCATCAAAGACGTAGCCCGGCTCGCCGGTGTGGGACTGGGGACCGCTTCGCGGGTGGTCAGCGGCAAGGGCTCGGTATCGCCGGCGACGGTGGCCAAGGTGCGCGCGGCGATCGAGGAGCTCGGCTTCCGGCCGTCGCACGCGGCGCGCTCGCTGCTGTCGGGCAGCAGCCGCATGATCGGCGTCTACATACCCGTGCTGAGCGGGACGTTCTACACGCCCATCCTGCAGATTATCGACACCGAGTTGCGCACGGCCGGGCTGCACATGGTGGTGGCGTTCGGCGTCGGGCTGGGCGGCGCGCGTCAGCAGGCGATCGAAGGCATCGAGTTCCTCATCGAACGCGGTTGCGACGGCTTGATCCTGATGACCAATGTGCTGCTGGAGGAGGACATCGCCGCGCTGGGCGCCAAGCAGCATCAGGTGGTGCTGCTCAATCATTATTTCGACAGCATCGCCGGGCAGTGTTTCACGGTCGACCATCAACTGGGCGGCAAGATGGCCGCGCGCGCCTTGCTCGAGCATGGGCATCGCCGGATCGCCGTGGTGTCCGGGCCGTCGAGCTTGCCGGACAACGTGGTGCGTATCGACGCTTTCATGTACGAGCTGGCGGCCCATGGCATCGACACCGGCAAGGTGTGGCTGGTCGAACGCGATTTTTCGCCGGCCGGCGGCTGGTCGGCGGCCAAGGAGCTGATGGAGTCGGGCCATGCCTGCACCGCGATGTTTTGCGCCAATGACGAGATGGCGGTCGGGGCGCTGTCGTATTTCCAGGAGGCGGGGATTCATGTGCCGAGCGAGTTGTCGGTGATCGGGTATGACGATACGCCGAGCGCGGAGTTCTCGGCGCCGCGCCTGACGACGGTGCACATGCCGTGGCGCGAGATGACGCAGAACGGGCTCAATGCGTTGCTGAATGGTTGTTATGATTTGCAGCGGCCGGTGACGCATCAGTATCCGGTGACGATGACCTTGCGGGCTTCGCTGGCGAAGGCGGGCCGCTAGTATTTTGATCTGGAGGCACGTAGGGCGGATTAGCGGGCGAGGCCCGCCAATCCGCCCCGGGGGCCCATCGAAGAGGCAGCCTACCTAGCCGGTAGGCTTTAAGAGGCGGAACGCCGTAATCGGCCATCGATGAGCCGACGGCGGCGCATGCATGGCCGATTACGCTTCGCTAATCCGCCCTACGTGTCTCCGCGAGGGTGCTTAATTCGTCGAAGATTCATTGGCTGCCGCCGCCGAGCCGCTGGCCGAACCGCTCGCGGAACCGCCGGCGCTCACCGTTGGCTTGGCCGCCATGGCCGCCGCGCCGCTGTTGGCCGCGCCTTCCGCCGCCGCCTGCCTGCTGCCGTTGATGGCGCTCGTAACATTCGCCGCGCTCGACTGCGCGTAGCCACGGGTATTCTCCGCCTGCGTCCCGGCCGCGTCGCGCAACGGGCTGGCCGCGCCGCGCGCGCCTTGCACGGCGCTGCCGGCGATCATGCCGGCGCCGCCACTATCCGCACCGATCACGCCTTGCGCGCCGCCGCTGGCGTTGCCGCTTCCCTGGCTGGCCACATTGCTGGCTTTGTTGGATTTGTTGGCATTGCCGGCCTCCCCGGCGCCGGAGCCATTGCGCGTCTGCCGCAACTGGTCCGCATTGATGGTCCCGGCCGCCGAGCGCGTGAACGAACCCATGCCGCTCATTTGTCCGCCTATGCTGCCGGCGCCCCCGACCATGCCGCCCACCCCTCCGCGCCCCAGCAATTGCGCATGCGCCGAGCAGGCGACGCCGATGGACAGGGCGATGATCAGTTGTTTTGCGATGGTGATGTTTTTCATGATGTTCTCCTTGTTGGCGCCACGGACTATCCGCAGCTTTCATAAGGAAAACGTCCGGGCTCGGCCGTTTAATCCATCGCGATGAAAATATTTTTGAAAATTATCGGAACGCCGACGGATCGGTGCGAAACGCGGCGCCGACCACGCCGTGGCCGGTCTCGTTGCTGATGGTGCCGGCGGCGACGCCGGATGCGGTTTTCGCGACGGCGGCCAGGGCCTGCCTGGCCGCGTCCGTGCCGGGCCGGTCCAGCGCGCCGGCCAGCAGCGCGGCGACGATGGGCGACGCGAACGATGTGCCGCGCACGGTGCGGTAGGGCGGGGCGCCGACGGCGGCGCTCACCATGTGATTGCCGGGCGCGGCGAACATCACCTGCGGCCCGCGCGCCGCCTCGGGCAGCGGCCGGCCTTTGGCATCGACGCCGCTGACGCCGACCACGCCCGGATAACTGGCCGGATAGAGCGGCGGCGCGGCGGGACCGTCGTTGCCGACCGCGGCCACCAGCAGGTGGCCGCGCTGCACCATGCGCCTGACGACCTGCTCGAGTATCCGGTTGGGCGGACCGACCAGGCTGATGTTGATCACCGCGATCTGTTCCCTGGCCAGCCAGGCCAGCGCGCCGGCGATCCGCGACGCCGAGCCGCCCGTGGCGCTGTCGCAATAGATGTCGGCCGCGTACAGGGTGGCGTCCGGCGCCACGCCCTTGAACCGGGGGGAACGCCCGATCATCAGCGCGGCCACCGCCGTGCCGTGCGGATTGGGATGGCTGGCGCCGTCGCAACCCCAGGGGACGATGGCGGCGTCGCGAAACACCTCGTGTTCGCGGGCGACGCCGCCATCGACGAGGCCGACACGGACGGTGCCGGGCTTGCCGGCCGGCGCCGCGTTCCGGTCTTCCCGGGGCGTGGCTTGGGCTGGTTCAGGCGCGCCGGCGCTGCCCGTATAGATATGATTGAAGTCGTAGACGCCGTCGGGATCGGCCGCGCGCAGACGTTCCAGCATGGCGGCCGTGTCGGCGCCATCGGGTACGCGCAGCACGGTGACGGCGTCGCCGCCGCCATCGTCGACGACGATCAAGCCGGCCGACCGGGCCGCCGCGATGCCGGCCGGGCTGGACGACCAGGCCAGGATTTCGTGCCGCACCACCGGTTCGCCGCGCGGGTCGGCCTCCAGCGCGTCGCGGTGCCGCTGCAGCAGGTCGCCGATCTGGTTCAGGCGCAGCGCCCGCAGATCGACGATGTCGGCGCGCTGCAGCAGGCGCCGGCCCGGTTCGCGCAGCACATTGCCGTCGAGGCCGTCCTGCAGCGGCACTTGCGGCAATTGCGGCAGTTGCACCTGCGGCAGGCGCAGCTGCGCTGCTGCGGCGCCGGCGGCCAGGGAGCACGCCAGCGCGACAAGCAGTCGCAGCCGTCGCACTTTAAGTAGCGATCTGTTTAGCATAATGGTCGGATGATAGTATAAGCATAGCGCTTCTAACGAATAAACGAACGGGACAGGGATTAAAATCCCTTGCCCCGACGTTTACCTGGTATCCATGACCGCAAACGCCACCATCAACAACGATATCGCCGCCCTGCTGCCGCGCTTGCGCCGGTTCGCCCGCACCATCGTCTACAACCGCGAGGACGCGGACGACCTGGTGCAGATCGCCGTCGAGCGGGCGCTGGCCCGCAGCGCGCAATGGCAGCCGGACACGCGCCTGGACAGCTGGATCTTCAGGATCATGAAAAACGCCTGGATCGACGAGGTGCGCTCGCGCATCCGGCGCGACAATCTGTTCGCGCCGGAAGAGGCGGGCGAGCACGTCGGCGACCAGGCGGCCGAAGCGCAGCAGCAACGCATGGCGATCGAGAAGGCGGTCGGCATGCTGTCCGAGGAGCACCGCATGGTGGTGGCGCTGGTGCTGGTCGACGGCATGCCGTACAAGGAGGCGTCCGAGGTGCTGGAAATTCCGATGGGCACCCTGACCAGCCGGCTGGTGCGCGCCCGCACGGCATTGCAGGAAATATTATCCGATCAAAAGAGGACCGCGACATGAGCTTTTCCGACGAAACCCTGATGGCCTACGCCGACGGCGAGCTGGCCGAGCCGGCGCTTGGCGAGGTCGAACGCGCGGTGCGCATCGATCCGGCCGTCGCCGCGAGGGTGGCGCAGCACCGGGCGCTGCGGGCCGACGTGTTCGCCGCCTTCGCGCCCGTCGCCGACGAGCCGGTTCCGCCCAGGCTGGTGGCGGCGGCCTTGCCGGGCAAGGTGGCCGATTTGAGCGCGGTGCGCGCCGCCCGCGCCGGCGGGGCCCATCACGCGGCGGCGTCGGCGTCGCACGCGGCCGAGCACGGGGAACGCGGTCGCTGGTCGTGGCGGGAGTGGGGCGGCGTGGCCGCCTCGCTGGTGGTCGGGGTGGTGGTGGGAAGCCTGGTGCTGGGCGGGGCCGGGCGCGAAGGAGCGGGGCGGGCGGCCGTGGCCGGTGCCGATGGGGCGCTGGTGGCGCAGGGACCGCTGTCGAACGCGCTGTCGCAGCAATTGGCCGGCACGAGCGGCGGGGCGGTCGATATCGGCGTCAGCTTCGTGGCCAGGGATGGCGCGCTGTGCCGCAGTTTTACGATGCGGCAGTCGGCCGGTCTTGCCTGCCGCAGCGGCGAGCGATGGAAGCTGGTGATGATGACCGAGGCGGGCGGGGGCGAAGCGGGCGAGTATCGTCAGGCCGGCAGCGCGATGCCGTCGGCCGTGCTGGAGGCGGTCGATGCCCGCATCGCCGGCACGACCATGGATGCGCAAGCCGAGCAGGCGGCGAAGCAGCGAGGCTGGAAGCGTTGATCCGGCCGGTCATCTATTTCGTGGGGCCGCTGGCGGCTCATCGATGGCGGATTACGCTGCGCTCTCAAGTCCTCCGGTCAGGATTTAGGTGGCTTGATTTGGATACGTGGAGGGCTTCAATAGCTTGAGCAGTTCTTCGGCGGCGGCTTCCGACGACGCCGGATTTTGCCCCGTGACCAGCAGGCCGTCGGCGACCGCGTACGGCTGCCAGTCGTCCAGCTTGGAATACATGCCGCCCCGCTCCCGCAGCATGTCCTCGACCAGGAACGGCACCACCTTGGTCAGGCCGACCGCCTCTTCCTCGGTGTTGGTGAAGCCGGTCACCTTCTTGCTGTTGACCAGCGGCTTGCCGTCCGGGCCGTTCACGTGGCGCAGCACGCCCGGCGCGTGGCACACGGCGGCGACCGGCTTGCCGGCGGCAATCATCGCTTCGATCAGCGCGATCGAGTCGCGGTCCTCGGCCAGGTCCCACAGCGGGCCGTGGCCGCCCGGATAGAAGACGGCGTCGAAATCGGCGGCCGACACATCGGCCAATTTGCCGGTGTCGGCCAGCGCCGCTTGCGCCTCCGGATCGGCCTTGAAGCGCGCGGTGGCTTCGGTCTGCGCGTCGGCTTCGTCGCTCTTCGGATCGAGGGGCGGCTGGCCGCCCTTCGGCGATACCAGCGTCAGCTTCGCTCCGGCTTCCCTCAGCTTGTAGTACGGCGCGGCGAATTCCTCCAGCCAGAAGCCGGTTTTCTTGCCGGTGTCGCCCAGTTGGTCGTGCGAGGTCAGTACCATAAGAATGTTCATGTGCGTCCTTTGTGTGGATTAGAAGTCCAGCTTGTCGCCGGGATTGATGGCCATGACCTTGATCTTGCTGTGGCCCAGCGCCGCGCTGTATTCGGCCGGCGTGCCTTTGAGCTGCGGCGTGGTGCCGTAGTGCATCGGGATGACGTAGCGCGGGTGCAGCCATTCGCGCGTCGCCATCGCGGCGTCCTTGGGGCTCATGACGAAGTGGCCGCCGATCGGCATCAGCGCCAGGTCCGGCTTGTAGTAGTCGCCGATGAATTTCATGTCGCCGAACAGGCCGGTGTCGCCCATGTGATAAATCTTGAAGCCGTTTTCCAGCTCGATGATGTAGCCGACCGGTTCGCCGCCGACGTGCACTTCGTCCTTGCCGGTGGCCGGATTCTTCCAGCCCAGCTCCGAGCTGTGCTCGGCGTGCACGGCGGTGATCTTGATGTCCGGGCCGAGCGGGGTGACGGTGCCGCTCTTGCCGAAGCGTACCGCCTGCGTGGCCGGCAGGATGTCCAGCGCCACCACCGATTGCATCAGTCCCGCCGGGCCATAGACCGGCACGTTGTTCAATTTCGCCAGCGCCGGGGCGTCGGCGAAGTGGTCGTTGTGGCCGTGCGTGACCAGGATCAGGTCGACCTTGCCCAGCGCCTCGAGATTCTTGTAGGCCGGCGGCGTTTTCGGGTTGGAGGTCAGCCATGGATCGACGACGATTACCTTGCCGCCCGGCGTGGTGATCTTGAATGTGGCTTGCCCCAGCCACTGCACTTCCGTCTTGTTGCTCTTGCTGTCCTGGGCCGAGGCGGCGAGGGTGGTGGTGAGCATCAAGGTTGCCGCGATGGCGCGCAACGTCTTCGATGTGGCTGACATGGAGTGCTCCTTGAGTGGCTTGGGTGAACGGTTAGCATACGCCACATGCCAAGAGCGCG
This sequence comes from Duganella sp. GW821-FHT07F09, assembly GCF_059418705.1. Taxonomy (NCBI): domain Bacteria; kingdom Pseudomonadati; phylum Pseudomonadota; class Betaproteobacteria; order Burkholderiales; family Oxalobacteraceae; genus Duganella; species Duganella sp. GW821-FHT07F09. The sequence goes on from NZ_JBWKQJ010000011.1 coordinate 163,237, forward strand.
TCACACGGTCGAGCTGTGCCGCATACTGTCCAAATTAGCTTATTCGGGAGGCGGCATGTTGCGTCGTTCATTTATGGGAATGCTGGCGTTGCTGGGCGCAAGCCCCGCCGGTGCTGGCGACACGGATAGCGAAGGTCTTTGGCGCCGTCTGCGCGAAGGCGGCCATGTGGTGTTGATACGCCACGCGGCGACCGTTCCGGGTGTTGGCGATCCGGAAAATTTTAAGCTTGGAGTGTGCGCTACCCAACGCAATTTGTCGGATGGCGGACGGGAGGATGCGCGCCGCATCGGCGCGGCCTTTCGCGAACGTTCGGTGAAGGTGTCGCAGGTGCTGTCGAGCCGGTGGTGCCGCTGCGTCGATACGGCGCAGCTGGCGTTCGGCCGCGTGCGGCCCGAGACCATGGTCGATTCGATGTTCAACGATGACGACGCGGCGCGCCAGAGCAAAGTGCGCGCGTTGCGGGCCTACCTGTCCACGCACAAGGCGCCGGGCAATCTGGTGCTGGTGACCCACGACATCAATATCCGCGTGCTGGTGGGCGAGAGTCTGGCGCAGGGCGAGATGGTGGTGGCGCTGGCGCAGCCGGACGGCACACTGAAATCCGTCGGCGTATTGCCGCTGCAGAAATAAATTGATAAGTGAAAAAGCCGCCACCGCTTTTCGGCGGTGGCGGCTCCCTGTTTCGCCAGTTCAGCTTAGCGTACTGTCAACTGGCTGACTTCCTCCTTGACGAAGTGCGACTCCGCCGACCACACCGAGCAGGCACGGGACAGCAGCTTGGCCTCGGCGTCGGCCAGCACGCCGTCGGCGTCGGCGATGTTCCACATGGCCCGCAGCAGCTGGCGGCGCAGCGCCGGGTCGTGGATCTCGCCGAGCAGGGCGTCGATGGTCGCTTCGTCCAGCACCACGTGCTCGTGCTTGACGGAGGTGCTCAGCATGTCCTTGCACAGGTCGTCGACCAGGTCGTGGAAGTTGTCGATGTCGATGTCGATGTACTCCAGCAGCCGCGAACGTTGCAGCGCCTGCAGCTCGGACGGCGCCATGTTGCCATCCACCACCATGCACAGGGCCACGAGTCGGCCAGCGGCGCTGGCGCTATCGGTGTCGTAATGTCTCATTGTGTTACTCCTTCAAAATTTAACTTATTTCTTACGCGTCACATACAAGCTGGCGACGACGCTACCTGCGATCAGCAAGGCCACCACCGACAGCGAGATGTGGACCGGGATGTGTATCCACGGCAGCAACAGCATCTTCAAGCCGATGAAGCACAGCACCAGTGCGAGGCCGAATTTGAGCAGGTGGAACCGGTCTGCGATATCGGCCAGCAGGAAGTACAGCGCCCGCAAACCAAGGATCGCGAACATGTTCGACGTGAATACGATGAACGGGTCCGACGTGATGGCGAAGATGGCCGGGATCGAATCGACCGCGAACACCAGGTCGGTCACCTCGATCAGGATCAATACCAGCAGCAGCGGCGTTACGTAACGCTTGCCGTCTTTCCACACGAAGAACTTCTCGCCGTGATCGCCTTCCGACACCGGCAGGTGGCGCCGGGCGAACTTCAGCACCGGGTTGTTCTTGACGTCCGGCTCGTCGTCGACCGCCCTGAACATCTTGACGCCGGTGTACAGCAGGAACGCGCCGAACAGGTACAGCACCCAGCTGAATTCGCTGACCACCCACGCGCCCGCCAGAATCATGATGGCACGCATGACGATCGCACCGAGCACACCGTAGATCAGCACGCGGCGCTGGTATTCAGGTTTGACCTGGAACGCGGTGAAGATCAGCAGGAAAACGAAGATATTGTCGACCGACAAAGCCTTCTCGATCAGGTAGCCGGACAGAAACTCCAGCGATTTTTGTTCCGCGATCTCCGCGCCGACGGTGCCGTTCAAATACCACCACAGGCCGCCGTTAAACGCCAACGCCAGGCTGAACCAGCCCAGCGACCATGCGCCCGCCTCGCGCAGCGTCACCTTGTGCGCCTTGTTGCCGCCGAAGACCCACAGGTCGACGGCCAGCATCAGCAGCACGAAGGCCACGAAGCCCGCCCACATGGGGGCGGTGGCGATGTTCTCGATTCCAGTCATTTGCCGCTCTCCGCTTGGTTGTTACGTTATCGCTCGTCTTTGCCGTCGGACGCCTCGTCCGCCGGCGCCAGGGTGGCCACTTTGTCGTGGGTGAATTCGCGGCTGCGCGACAACTGGCGCGCCAGCGCGCGGTCGGCGCGTTCGGCGGCGCGGTCGATCGCGGCGTACATGTCTTCCTCGGTATCCTCGATGACGACGGTCTTGCCGTTGTCCAGGCTGATTTGAATCTTGCAGCGCTTGTCGCGGCCGCCGCGCGGACCGTTGATGTCCGACAGCCACACGGCCAGGCGGCGGGTCAGCGCCCAGCCCAGCGACGTTTCCAGGCGACGATACACGTAGGCGCGCAGGCTTTCGGTAAGGACCAGGCCGTTCGATTGGATTGCGATGTTCATGATCATTTCCTTTCTTGGTGGATGACAAGACTCATGATAGGGGCGCTCAATCATTCGTACAATTCGAATATACTTGGTTAAACACTCGAAAAAATCGATGTATTTAAGGATAACTAATGGCCACTCTGAACTACAAACACCTGCGTTACTTCTGGATGGTGGCGCGCAGCGGCAGCATCGCCAAGGCCGCCGAACAGCTGCATTTGACGCCGCAATCGATCTCCGGCCAGCTGACCGAATTCGCCGACACCTTGGGCGTCGAACTGTTCCGGCGGGTGGGGCGGCGCCTGGAATTGACCGAGACCGGCAACCGCGTGCTGCGCCACGCCGAGGACATCTTCAGCGCCGGCGACGCCTTGCTGGAGGTCGTTAAAGATCAGTCCGCCACGCAAGCTACCACGTTCCGGGTGGGGGTTTCCGATTCGGTGTCCAAGGCGGTCGCCTGCCGCCTGGTGGCGCCGGCGCTGTCGCTGGCGGAGCCGACCCGGCTGATTTGTAGGGAAGGGCGGCTGGCCGCGCTGCTGGCCGACATGGCCGTGCACAAGCTCGATCTGATCATCACCGACCGCACCATGCCCAGCCACCTGAGCGTGCGCGGCTATAACCACTTGCTGGGCGAGAGCGAGCTTGGCGTGTTCGGGGCGCCCGCGCTGGTGGAGACGTTGAGCGGGGCGTTTCCGGAATGCCTGAACAATGCGCCGCTGCTGTTGCCGGGAGAGGATTTCGCCGTGCACGCCAGGCTGATGCAGTGGCTGCACACGCACGTGCCGCGTTTGCATGTGATCGGCGAATTCGACGACAGCGCCATGATCAAGGCCTTCGGGCAGTCGGGCGCCGGGCTGTTCTTCGCGCCGGCGGCGATCGCCGACGCCATCTGCGCGCAATATGGCGTGGTGATGATCGGCACCATCCCTTCGCTGCGCGAGCAGGTCTACGCGATCACGACCGAGCGGCGCATCAGCCATCCGGCCACGCAGGCGATCCGGCAGGCGGCGCGGGAGACGTTGTCGGCTTGACGCGCAACGGAAAAGGGCTGGGTTCCGCATCCGCGAAACCCAGCCCTTTGTCATAGGTGAGACTTTTACTTAGGCATGACGACGGTGTCGATGACGTGGATCACGCCGTTGTCGGCGGCGATGTCGGTCTTGGTGACGTGGGCCTTGTCGACCATGACCTTGCCGTCTTTGGCGGTCACGGTCAGTGATTCACCCTGCACGGTCTTGACCTTGCCCGGCTTGACGTCCGCCGCCATTACCTTGCCCGGCACCACGTGATAGGTCAGGACTTTGGTCAGCGCGGCCTTGTCTTTCAGCAGGGCGTCGAGCTTGGCTTTTGGAATCTTCGCGAAGGCTTCGTCGGTCGGCGCGAACACGGTGAACGGACCCGGACCTTTGAGCGTGTCGACCAGGCCGGCCGCTTGCACCGCCGTCACCAGCGTGTTGAACGAACCGGCCGATTTGGCGGTGTCGACGATGTCCGCCGCGCTGGCCGCGCCGAAAGCCATGGTGAAAGCTGCTGCCATCAAGATCTTCTTCATGTACATCTCCTTTGAGTGAACCGTTTTTCGAATCGGCATACGCGTAATTTATAGGTTGAAGCGAGCTTTGTCCCGTAAATTGCGTGCAGTGCGACGATTTGTGCGGTTCATTGGCGGTTCACTCTAATGGAAATGGTCAATGCCCGTAGCTCAGCACGCGCAGCAGCTTCCATGTGCCTGCTTCTTTTTCCCAGACCATCGAGAAGCGGTAGACGCCGCAGCCTTCCTTCGCGCCTGCCGCCTCCGACGAACAGAAGCGGTGGCTGCCGATGTGCATCGCCCGGTCCGGGCCGGCCGGAAACACCTCGGCCGTGTCGTTCATGGCCTCGCGGCGCAGCGTGCCCGGTTCCTTGAATTTGTTTTCGAAAATGCGGATGTTGTCGGCGTAGCCCGTCAAGCCGGTGCGGTCGTGATAGAACTCGAGCCGGGGGCTGAAGCCCCGTTTCATGGTCGCGATATCGCGCGCGTTGATGGCGCCGAACAGGCCCGCGTCCGCCGCCAGGATCTCTGCGCGCAGGTCTGGCTGTTCGGCGGCAAGAACGGGCGACGCGAGAATGGCGGCAAGCACGAAAATTGTGGTGGTCGGTAACTTCATCGGAGCTCCCATGGATTGAATGATGGGCACAGCCTACGCCGTTGTTGTGAAGTCGGCGACGCCGATCCGACGAATGGTCGATCGGGAGGGATTGGCGGTCGCCAGGCGGATTGAATGCGGCCGGCATCGGACGACGATACCGGCCGCGTCGCCCTTAGACCTTGGCGAAGTTACTCATCGCCAGGGGGCCGAACGGCAGCTGAATCAACGGGCCGCCGACATCGAGCGAGCCCAGATCGACCGGGAAATAGCCGATGGCATCGAGCAGCTTGCGCACTTCGGCTTTGGCGGCGGCGTCGTCGCCGGCGTAGAACATGGTGCGCTGGCCGCCGGCCGCTTCGGCTTGGGGAATGACGTTGGCGTCGACGTGGTTGAAGGCCTTGACCACGCGCGCGCCCGGCACCAGTTTGGTGAGGATCGCGCTGGCGTGCTGGTCGCCCAGATCGATCGCCTTGATGCCGTAGGCGGCCAGCGGATTGTTCGGGTCGTTGCGGTCGGGGGAGTCGGGGGCGAGGAACAACACCGGATTGGTGGCGTCGATGACGATGCGGTTGTTCCAGGCGGGCAGGTCCTTGACCAAGGTCTCGAGCGCTTCCCATGGCACGGCGACGACCACGATATCGGCGCTGGCGGCCTGTTCGATGGTGCCGGCGGTGATGTTCGAGCCGAGTTCGGCCACCAGCTTGCCCAGCGATGCCGGGCCCGATTTGTTGGCGACGGTTGCCGAGATGCCTTTGGCGGCGAATGCGCGAGCGACGTTGGAGCCCAGGGCGCCAGAACCAATGATACCGATATTCATATTAACTCCAAAAAGAAACGGGGCGGATTGTTCGGGACCTCAGCGCCCCTTAGGCTGCGGTCCTTGCCTTGCCAGTGATGGTTAGGTGGTTAAGGTATTTGTGTAGCTAACACAGTGACATTTAAGGTCAAAAAAAACGCTACCAAGTCAGCGGGATCGTGAATTTCCCCAATCTTGCGGTCTCCGCCGCGATATCCGCGATGGTGACTTTCGACAATTCGTTCTCCAGGGCCGATTGGGCCTTGTCCAGGGTGGGCCGGATGGCTTCCTGGATGTTGCTGCCCACGATGCAATCCTTGAACGGGGAGACACGATGCAGCGTAAAAATATCCGTATCCTCCACCGCCCGGTACACGTCCAGCAACCGGATCTGGTCGCTGGGCTTGGCGAGGATGGCGCCGCCGCCGGCGCCCAGTTGCGATGTCGTCAGGCCCGCCTCGCTCAGCAGGGACAGCAGCCGGCGGATCACCACCGGGCCGGTCGCCGCCGAATGGGCGATATCCTCCGAACGCACCGGCTTGCCATCCATAACGACGATGGAGACGAGGGCGTGAACGGCAACGACAAAGCGTGAACTGGTTGGCATGATTTGCTAAGAAACTGTGTTGCAGCCACTATTACACACTCACTTGGGCGTGTCAACTCGGTTTTCTCAAAAAGTTTTTACAATCCGGTCGGCCGTAGACTAAATTCGGACTAAAATTGGTTTGTCTTTGTGAGGAGGGGCAGCATGATGAAGCCAAGTTGGCGGTCATGGATGTGAAGAGCTACGAGGAGCAAGAGCAAACCCTTGCCATGCTCAAGATGTTAGCTTTAGGCAGTCGAGAAATCGAACAAGGCAAATTCCGAGACGCTGAAGATGTGTTTGCCGAACTGGATAAAGCTGACGACTGATGCGAATGCGTGTGATCATCCTTGACTCGGCCGCGTTTCAGGGATGAATCGCGTAGTTTATGAAGTCCGGGAAGACAAGATTTATATCCATATGATCATTGATGTGCGGAGAGATGATCTCGTTGCTGACGCGGCGCCTGTTAAGAGATATCTAGCCTCATTCTTCTTAAGATTCGTTTCATCTTGCAGCGTCAAACTCGGCGATGTTTTTCCGCCATACTGGCGGTAATCTCCTGTCCGAGTCCCCCATGCGCATTCTGTTAGTCGAAGACGACACCTCCCTGGGCGAAACCATCCTCGCGTGGCTGCGGCTCGACCAGCACGCGGTCGACTGGGTGCAACGCGGCGATTCGGCCCAGACCGCGCTGATGACCCACCGCTACGATTGCGTGCTGCTCGACCGTGGCTTGCCGGGCCTGTCCGGCGACGCCTTGCTGGCCGAGCTGCGTGCCAGCGGCAACCCCGTGCCGGTCATCCTCATCACCGCCTTCAACGCGCTGGCCGACCGGGTCGAGGGACTGGACCTGGGTGCCGACGATTACCTCGTGAAACCGTTCGAGCTGGAGGAGATGTCGGCGCGCATCCGGGCGGCGGCGCGGCGCGGCGCCGACCAGGCGAGCAACGACCTGGTGCACGCCGACATCACGCTCAACCTCGACACCAAGCAGGCCAGCCTGGGCGGCCAGCCGGTGGCGCTGACCGCGCGCGAATACCATGTGCTGTACGCGCTGCTGCTGCGCAAGAACAGCATCGTCACCCGCGCCCAGATCGAGGAAACCCTGTACGGCTGGGGCGATGAGGTGGAAAGCAACGCCATCGAGGTCTACATCCACAACCTGCGCAAGAAGCTGGGCGCCGACAGCATCGTGACCGTGCGTGGCCTCGGCTACCGGCTGAAAAACAATGACGATTAAACCGGCGGACCCGCACCGCGCGCCGTGGTCACTGCGGCGGCGCCTGCTGGCGGTGATCGTGGCGGCCAGCACCGTGCTGTGGCTCGCCAGCCTCGGCATCGTCACCGTGATTGCCTGGCACGAGACCAACGAGGTGTTCGACGACGCGCTGGAGGAGTCCGGCTACATGATCATGGCCGCCACCACCGAATGGAACGAGCGCGGCCTGCTGGCGTCGGCGCGGCCCGGCGGCGCGAACGGCCGCAAGGTCGACATGCAATACCAGATCGTCGTCGACGGACGTGTGATCCAGCGCACCAGCGGCGCGCCGGTCCGGCCTTTTGTCACCGGCTTCGACGACAGTCACGGCTTTGCCGACCCCGAGGTGGACGAGCGCCGCTGGCGGGTGTTCGTGGTGCGCGACGAGGAGCGCCGCTTCGAGGTGCAGGTCGGCCAGAAGTACAAGAAGCGCTTCGATATCCTGGAAGAGCTGGCCGAGTCGCTATGGCTGCCTGTGCTGGGCTTTCTGACCTTGCTGGCGCTGGTGTGCTGGCTGTTGACCGGGCGCGTGCTCAAGCCCTTGCACCGGACCGCGTCGGCCATCGCGGCCAAGACGCCCGACGACCTGGCGCTGGTGCCCACCGCCGGCCAGCCGCGCGAGTTGCTGCCGATCGTGCTGGCGCTGAACGGCGTGCTGGGCCGGCTGGACGCGGCGCTGCAAGCAGAGCGCCGCTTCACCGCCGACGCCGCGCACGAACTACGCACGCCGCTGGCCGGGTTGCACATGCATGTGCAATTGCTGCAGCGGCAGCATCCGGATCTGGCGGCGTCCTTCCAGAAGCTGCGCCAGGATATCGCGCGCATGACGGGGCTGGTCGATAGTTTGCTCGCGCTGGCGCGGCTCGACCCACTGGCGCGCGAGCAACTGGTGCGCGAGCCGGTGGCGCTGGCGCCGCTGTTCCAGCGCTTGCTTGCCGCCCACGCGGGCGAGGCCGAACAGCGCGGCATCACGCTGTCCGCGCGCTGCGATCTGGAGCAAGTGGACGCCAACCCGCAGATGCTGGGGATCATGCTGCGCAATTTGATCGACAACGCGCTGCGCTATTGCCCGGCCGGCAGCCGGGTCGAGATCGCGGCGGACCGCATCGCCGGCCATGGCCGCATCGTCGTGCGCGACGACGGCCCCGGCGTCGACGAGGCCAGCCGGCAGCGGCTGACGGAGCGGTTCTTCCGCGTGCTGGGGCAGGGGCAGGGCGGCAGCGGACTCGGTCTGTCGATCGTCAAGCGCATCGCCGACCTGCATGGCATCGATATCGTGTTCGGTCCAGGCCTCGACGGCCGAGGCCTCGGCGTCACGCTGAATCTGCCGCCACGCTGAGGTAGGCCGGGGTCGGCTGTTCTTTAAGATACGGTTAATGTCCAATCGGTGTAATGCGTCCGTGCCTGCGATGAACAGCAGGTCCCGATAACGACCCACCACCACAAAGGACAACACCATGAAACGCATACTCAAAATCTCCTGCATCACCGCTCTGCTGGCCGGTTCGGCCTTCGCCGTCGCCCAGACCGGCGGCTACGCCGGACCGTCGACCAACGCCGCGCCGGCCGGCTACTCGGGGCCGTCGACCGTGCCGCTGATGACCGCCAAGGATCTGCTGGCCAAGGGCAAGGACGACCAGTACGTCAAGCTCAAGGGCAAGCTGGTCAACCACAAGGGCGGCGAGGAATACGAGTTCGCCGACCAAAGCGGCAAGATGACGGTCGAGATCGACGCCAAGCGCTTCCCGGACGGCGCCAAAATCGACCAGAACACGCTGGTGGAGCTGACCGGCGAATTCGACAAGGAAACCTTCGGAGAATCGACCCTGGACGTCAAGCAAATCAAGGTTGTGAGCAACTAGGCAACCCGTTGCGCGCGGCGTGCACCTTTGGCTGAATAGTCTTGCCGCCGCGTAACAACATCTGTATCTTGTGGGGATCGTATTTGTTAAATTTCCACTGGAGCCTGCAATGTCACGTCAAGAAGTCACAGCCGAACAGGTCGCCTCGGCGGCCGATGAGTTACAGCGCGACGGCGAGCGGGTGACGATCGAGGCGGTCTGCGCGTTGCTCGACGGCGCCTCCGTCAACGCCGTGCACAAGCATCTGACGGCGTGGCGCGTCCGCAACGCCAAGCCGGCCGAGGCGCCCAAGCTGGATATCCCCGAGCCGATCGCCATCGCGCTGGGCAAGTGGGCGCAGCAGTTGGCCGAGGAGGCCGGCGTCGGCGCCCGCGACGCGCTGGCGCAGTCCGAGGAGGACATGCAGGTCCTGCTCAAGTCCGGCGAGCAGTTCGAGGCCGAGCGCGAAGAACTGCTGGCGCAGGTGGCCAGCCTGACGGTCGAGCGCGACGAGGCGCTGGCCACCGTGGCCGAGCGCGGCGAGGAGATCGACCAATTGCAGGCCGAGCTGCGCAACGCGCGCCATATCGCCACCGACGCGCTGGTGGGCAAAGCCAAGGACCAGTTGGCCATCGAGGGCAAGGATAGCCAGCTGGCCGACCTGCGCGCGCAGATCGAGCGCAACGTGGCGGCCGCCGCAGCGTTGTCCGACGCGCGGCTCAACGCCGAGATGGAGCTGGTCGGCGCCGTCACGGCGCGCGACAATTTCGCGGCGGAGATCAAGGAGTTGCGCGCGCGGCTCGCGTCGCGCCGGGCGGAATAAGGTCGCGCCAGCCGCAAACCGGCCTCGGCGGCTTTGCCGGGGCCGCCTCGCTTTCGCCCCCGAAATCGTCCCGGTGCGGCTTTCACGCAACGGTTTGCCGCATGGCCGGCAGTTTTTTTCATGTCGCCCGACACGTGGCGAGCTCTTCCCTTGGCAATCGTTACGGCGGCCTGCGAGCGGCGCCGCATCTGTCCCTTTTCCAGCCTCCACGCCCGGTGCGCGCCATCTCCGGCCGTGCGCGCTCGCGACCGAAATAACGACTTCCAGCATGTTGTCATAACATTTTCGGTATCAGAACAAGGAAAAATTTGATTGGTTTGCTCTCGGCTCGCTCCTTAAGATAGTTTCGCAGCACAAGGAAAAGTGCTTGCGAACTAAATCATTTACAAAAATTATAATTATGGAGACAGACATGAGCGTACCTGCCACGGGGAATCGCGCAGCACCCCAACACCATCTGAAAATCAAGCTGTCGGTCGCCGTCCTGGCCGGCGCCGGCATCCTGACCAGCGCCTCGGTGTGGGCGCAAGCGGCCGCTGAAAAAACCGAGCCGCCGATCGACACCGTGGTCGTCACCGGTGTCAAGGCATCGCTGATCAAGAGCCTGGCGATCAAGCGCACCAACGACCAGGTCGTGGAATCGGTCGTCGCCGAAGACATCGGCAAACTGCCCGATAACAATGTCGTCGAAGCGCTGCAGCGCGTGACGGGGATCCAGGTCACCAACCGTTCCGGCGGCGAAGTCGGCACCTTGTCCATCCGTGGTCTGCCCGATGTCCAAACCACCTGGAACGGCCGCACGATTTTCACCGCGTCCGGCACGCAGGTCGCGCTGCAGGACATTCCCTCGACCCTGGTGCGCCAGATCGACGTCTACAAGACGCGCGACGCCAGCCAGCTGGAGACCGGAATCGCCGGCCAGGTTGACGTCAAGTCGCTGCGGCCGTTCGATTTCAAGGGGCCGAAAGTGTCGGTGTTGGCGCGTGAAACCTATCTCGATCCTGCGAAAAAGTACAATCCCCAAGCCAGCGCCATGTTCAGCAACCGCTGGGAAACCGGCATCGGCGAAGTCGGCGCCCTGGTCAATCTGTCTGCGAGCCGGACGAAGTACCGCAACGAAAGCGTGACGCCGGGTGCGATGGTGCCGTTTGTCAGCCCCAACGCCGCCGAAGTCCCCGCCGGTTACACGCCCTTGCAGCGCATCACCGACACCAGCATCTGGACGCCCGGCACCCGTACCGGCCTGCCGACGGCAGCCGGTTCCACGCTGGATTTCAACGGCAAAGCCTATCCTTACTACCTGGCGCGCGACGCCGTTTTCCAGAGCGACGTGCAGGGCAAGCGCGAGCGTCCCGCCGCCAATCTCGCCTTGCAGTGGAAACCGAACAGCAGTTCGGTCTACACCTTCGAATCGATGTACAGCGGTTATCGTGACAAGTCCTTCAACCAGTTGCTGTTCAGCTTTGTCGACTGGTGGGGCGATCTCGGCAGCAACCCTGCGGGGACGATTACGACGTTCCCGGGAACGAACATCATCAAGAGCCGTAATGTCGGTAGCGTCTATGGCTTCAACAGCGGCGACTACACCACGTCGGCGACCGATTCCCGCGTGTATGCCCTGAACGGCAAGTGGGATATCGGCGACAGGTTGAGGCTGGACGGCGACCTGTCGTACCAATCCAGCAGCTTCCACTCGGAATTCACCGCCACCCGGATCGATCGCGTCGCGCCTTCCATCAACGTCGACTTCAATGCCGGCGGCGGCAACACGGCCTTCGGTTTCAACAACAATGCCGACCTGACCGACCCGACCAAGTGGAATGTCGCGCAGTTCTTCGACAACGCCAACCGCAACAAGGGCAGCGCCGCGACGGCCAATCTGTCGGGCGTCTACGATGCCGACTGGGGTCCGCTGCAGACGATCCAGTTCGGCGCGCGCCTCGACGACCGCAAGGCGTCGGAGGCCAACCGGACCCAGTCGGGCACCTTGAACCGCAACCTTGCCTCGCTCGGTCCGGAGTATTCCTCCACCAATTCGAACTTCGGCACGGACATCTCGAACGTTCCGCGCTCATGGGTGGAGCCCAATGCCTACTACATCCGCGACCATATCGACGACTGGCGCAAGCTCTTCAACTCGACCGACGCGAACTTCCTGACGACGGACCAACTGAGGTTGCAGAAGACGTTCAAGGTCGATGAAAAAACGAGCAACTTGTTCTTGATGGGGAATACCCAAAACGAGCTGTTCGGCAATCGCCTGCGCGGCAATTTCGGCGTGCGCTACGTCAAGGTCGATACCGACATGACCTTCTATAAGGTTGATGCCACCACCAAGGCGGTCACGCCGTCCAGTGCCAGCAAGTCGACCAGCAAGTTCCTGCCCAGCGCGACCTTGATTTACGATCCGGCCAAGGACGTCGTGCTGCGCTTTAACTATGGTGAAACCCTGCGCCGCCCGAACTTCGGCGATTTGAATCCCGTCCTGCAACTCGGCGACGACGTGTCGAGGGTAGGTTATGGCTCGGGCAGCGGCGGCAATCCGGACCTGGAACCGACGCGCGCCAAGAACCTGGATCTGACGGCCGAGTGGTATTTCCAGAAGGACAGCGCATTCTACGGTACTGCGTTCAAGCGCAAGATCGAGGGCCTGGTCGTGGGCTTGCGCCGCAGGGTGCACGTCGATCCTGCGAACGACCCGTTCCGCAACTCGACCTCGGGCGGCGACCATACGAACGGCTATGACTACGTCATCAACTCGCCGGTCAACGCCTCCGACGGCACGATCAGCGGCGCCGAGCTCGGCTTGATCTACTTCCCGAAATGGCTGCCTAGCGCGCTGGACGGCCTGGGGTTCCAGGGCAGCTTTACGAAACTGACGTCGTCGCAGAACGTGCCCGAGGTTAATGATGCCGGCGACATCGTCGCCCAGCTCAAGACACCGTTCTTCGGCGTGTCCAACAGGTCCTACAATGCCACCTTGGCTTACGAAAAGGGCCCGGTCAGCGCGCGCTTGTCCTATGTGTGGCGCTCCGGCTTCCTGGCCAGCAACGAAGCCGCCTTGTTTGCCAATCCGCTCGGTATCTGGCGTCATCCGGAAAAGAGCGTGGACATGCAAGTGTCGTACAAGATCAACGACAACATGTCGGTCGATATCAGTGGCGTCAACCTGACCAACGAAATGCAGCAGCAGTACTACCACTTTGGCAATGCGGGCAACGCGCAGACGACCAATTTCGGTACGCTCCAGATCGGCCGTTCGGTCTCGGTTGGCTTGCGCTGGAAGATGTAAGCGTCAACACGTAGTACTCGCCGCAAGGGGGCGATTTTATTTGCGCGTCGCGGGCCTCGGCCCCCGGCGCGTTTTTTTTTTGCGCCAAGCCGTTGGTGAATTTCGAAAAGGCGGCTGCGCAAATTCGCACCATTGCCAAGGAATAAAGGGAGTAGCATTCCGACCATAATCGGAGACCATAATAATGAGATATTTACGTGCGGCCACCCTGGTCGCGTCGCATCTCGGGGGCCTGACGGCCGGCGCGGCCCATGCGGCCCAGCAGACCGCTGCCGTCAAGGTGACCGGCGGCGAGATCGCCGGCACGCGCGCCGGCGCGATGCGGACTTACCTGGGCGTGCCGTTCGCCGCGCCGCCGGTCGGCGCGCTGCGCTGGCGGGCGCCGCAGCCCGTGGCGCCGTGGCAGGGCGTCAAGCGGGCGGCCAGCTTTTCCGCCGCTTGCGCGCAGACCGCCGTGTGGGTGACCAACCCGAAAAGCGAGGACTGCCTCTACCTCAACATCTGGGCGCCCGAGAAAGCCGCCAAGCTGCCGGTGATCGTCTGGATACACGGCGGCGGCTACTATGGCGGCACCGCCGCGCAAGGCGGGTTCGACGGTGGCAACCTGGCCGCGCACGGCGCCGTCGTCGTCACGCTGAACTACCGCCTCGGCATCTTCGGCTTTTTCGCCCACCCGGACCTGTCGGCCGAGTCTCCGGACGGCGCCTCCGGCAACCAGGGCCTGTTGGACCAGATCGCGGCCTTGCGCTGGGTCAGGAGCAACATCGCGGCCTTCGGCGGCGATCCGGAGCGCGTGGCGATCGCGGGCGAGTCGGCCGGCGGCACGTCGGTCGGGGCGATGGTGGTGTCGCCGCTGGCGCAGGGGTTGTTCCAGCGCGCCATCGCCGAGAGCGGCTATGCGGCCGTGCCGCTAGACGCCGGCGATCATACCCAATTGGATCGCCGGCGCGCCGAGGCGCAAGGCCTCGCTTTCGCCCGGGGCCTGGGCGCGCCGGATCTGGCGCGGTTGCGTTCGATGAGCGTCGAGGACTTGCACAAGCCGGCCTGGTCGCCGCGCGCGATTGTCGACGGGCACGTGCTGCGCGAAGATTTGACCACCACCTATCGCCATCGCCGTCACAACGACGTGCCGCTGCTGGTGGGCTGGAACGCCGAGGAGGGCAAGGACCTGGCGCCGGAGATCCTGGGCACCGGCGACTTTACGGCGGCCCGGCATCGCGAGCTGGTGACGAAGCTGCTCGGTCACGCGCCGTCCGACGCGTTGATGGCTCGCTATCCCGGCGCCACCGACGCCCGGGCCAAAGCTTCCATCGATCAGCTCACCAACGACTGGTGGGGCTGGGGCAGCCTGTACTGGGCCAGCCTGCAAGCGAAGCATGGCCGCGCCAAATCGTACGCCTACTTTTTCGCGCACCAACCGGCCGAGCCATCGACGCCTTGCGGCTATGGCTGCGGCGCCGGACATGGCGCCGAGATTCCGTACGTGTTCGACAATCTCGACAAGGATGGACGCGCGTGGACCCGGTCGGACCGCCAACTGGCCGCGCGGCTGGCCCGGACCTGGGTCGGTTTCGCCGCCACCGGCAGTCCGGAAGGGAAGGGCTTGCCGGCCTGGCCCGCCTACGATGGCACCAACGCGTCGGTGCTGCGCATCGGCGGCGCGGCCGACCTGGAACGCCATCCGCTGCCGGACCTGTCGGTGTTTCCGCCGATGGCCAAGTAGCGCCGAGAGTCGTCCGATCCTGCCTGACTATTGCCCAATCCTGTCGATAAAAGATAATTTGCTGGCGAAGTCGACACGGGAGCGGCTAGACTAGTCGGGTGGGATTTTCGGGAGCGCCAGTGAGAGCATGCGAATTGGGGAACGGTCGGGCCGGCGAGCGCACCTTGCCTGTGCGGGCGCGCATCGCGGCCGATTGCGACCGCCTGGACTGGCGGAACCCGGTCCTCGAGACCGGCATTCCGGGCCTGACCTTGTACCGGGTCGCCGAGCCGACGCCGCCGTTTTCCAGCATCTACGAACCCAGCTTGTCCTTGATCATTCGCGGCCGCAAGCGCGTGGTCGTCGGCGCGACCGTCCTGGATTATGGCGAGTCGAACTTCCTGCTGACCGCGATCGATCTGCCGACCACGGTGCAGATACTGGAGGCGAGCGAGGCCGAACCTTATTACGCGGCCTTGTTGCGGCTCGACCTGGAGCGCTTGCGCGGCATCATCGTGCAACACGATGTGCGGGCCGCCGCGCCGCAGGGGGAGATGGGGATGGCGGTGGGCACGGCGAGCGCCGAGCTGTTCGACGCGCTGGCGCGCTTGATCGCGTTGATGGACGCGCCGCGGGACATTCCCTTTCTCGCCGCGCACATCCATGAGGAGATCCTGTACCGGCTGCTCAGCGGGGAGCAGGGCGACTATCTGCGGCGAATCGCGCTGTCCGGCTCGCAGACCAACCGGGTGGCGAAGGCGATCGCCTGGCTCAAGCAGAACTACATGGCGCCGCTGCGCGTCGAGCAGCTGGCCGGGATCGCCAGAATGGGAACGTCGACCCTGCATCACCACTTCCGCGCCATGACGGCGATGAGCCCCTTGCAGTATCAGAAGCACTTGCGCCTGCATCACGCGCGGGAGTTGATGCTCAGCGAGGCGGCCGACGCGGCCACCGCCGCCTTCCAGGTGGGCTATGAAAGCGCGACCCAGTTCAGCCGCGAATACCGCCGCATGTTCGGCGCGCCGCCGATGCGGCACATCAAGGCCATCCAGCAACTGAACGCCGTTCAAGCCCCCCCGCGCGGGTTGGCGGGCGCTTCCGATTAACAGCAATCACGGGAGGCTCCAGAAATTGGCGCGGTCCGTGCGGTATTTCGCCCCCGGTTCATTGAAATAGCAGTTGTCGTAGCAGGCGCCGCCGTCGTAGAGCGTGGCGTGTCCCTGCGCGTCCGTCCAGCCGGACACTTCGAACAGGATCAGGCCTTGCCGGCCGGCCAGGATGCCGCCGCCGGAGGCCGGATGGTCGACGACCTCGGGTTTGCCCCATTGCCGCGTCAGGAAAGCGATCAGGTCGCGCACGCGGAAAAAGTACTGCCGTTTGTCCGCCCCGGACACGGTCTTGCCCCGGATGGCCGGCAGCACCATGCCCGCCTCGCCCAGGATGTAACTCATGCGCACGGCGCAGGTGTTTTCCCAGCGCTGGCCCGGATTGGGATTGTTGATGTTCTTGGCCACATAGCCGCCGATCACCTCCGCCACCTTGGCGGCGGAATTGTCGCGGTCGTAAATCCGTTGCGAAGCTGCCCATGCGGCACTAAAAGAGGGGCGGGCCATGGTGTCATCCTTGTTGTGGGTGGATCGGTGCCGCGCGCGGCTTGGGCGCGGCCGCGCGGGGCTGCCCGGTCATTTTACCCACGGCGCCGTCGTCGTAGGGATTTCCCGATCAAGGTTCAGGCTATCCCGATATTGTTCAAACCAACATTCCCGTAACATCATTATTAATTTCCTTGCATAAATATCCGCTCCGGCCCGCCGCGTCCCCACCTATTCAGAAAGAAGACATGAAATTCGCCAACCTCAAGATCGGAACCCGGCTCGCGGGCGCTTTCGCGGCGCTGTTGCTGCTGTTACTCGTGGTCGCCTATATCGGATGGTCGTCGCTGGCCGGCACCAAGCGGAATATCGATGTGATCATCGATGAAAATATTCAAAAGGTGGACGCCGCCACCGATATCCAACGCGAACTGAACATGTGCGCGCGCGCGGTGCGGAATTACATCCTGTTTACCGACGGCGAGAGTAAAAAGCAGATGCTGGGCCGCTTGAACCAGGCCGGTCAAAACATGGCGGAACCGGTCGAGCGCCTGCAGCGGCTGGTGAGCACCGACCGCGGCCAGCAACTCGCGGCCGAGATCGTCCGCAGCCGGGCCGCCGTGCTCCCGCTGTTCCACCACGTCGTCGCGCTGGTCGACGCCGGCAAAACCGGGGAGGCGGTGCTGTTCCTGAAAACGGCGGTGCAAGATCCGCAGGACCGGCTGTTCGCGGCCATCGCCGAGATGATCGCCATGCAGCAGCGGTTCACCGGCGAGGCGAAGGAGCGGATGAACCAGCAATACGATTTTGCCGTGCGCGCGCTGCTGGCCTCGGCCATCGTGGCGATCGCCGCCGGCGCCGTCCTGGCCTGGTCGATCACCCGCTCGATCACCGTGCCCATCGGGCGCGCGGTCGACGTGGCGCGCACCGTCGCCGCCGGCGATTTGACCAGCGTCATCGAGGACGGGGCGGGCGACGAGACCGGGCAGTTGCTCGACGCGCTCAGGACCATGAACGCCAACCTGGTCAATATCGTCACCGAGGTGCGCGCCGGCACCGACACCATCGCCACCGCGTCGGCCCAGATCAGCAGCGGCAATCTCGACCTGTCCTCGCGCACCGAGGAACAAGCCAGTTCGCTGGAGGAAACCGCCTCGTCCATGGAGGAATTGACGTCCACGGTCAACCGGAACGCCGACAACGCGCGGCAGGCCAACCAGTTGGCGGTGTCGGCCTCCGAGGTGGCGATCGAGGGCGGCGCAGTGATGGCGCAGGTGGTGGACACGATGGGCTCCATCCACGGCTCGGCCGACAAGATCGTCGACATCATCGCCGTCATCGACGGCATCGCGTTCCAGACCAATATCCTGGCGCTGAACGCGGCCGTGGAGGCGGCCCGCGCCGGCGAGCAGGGCAAAGGCTTCGCCGTCGTCGCCACCGAGGTGCGCAACCTGGCCCAGCGCTCGACCGTGGCCGCCAAGGAAATCAAGGCCTTGATCGGCGACTCGGTGGAAAAGGTCGAGCTGGGCACGAGGCTGGTCGACAAGGCCGGCACGACCATGCAAGCCATCGTCGCCAGCATCCGCAGCGTCACCGACATCATGGGCGAGATCACGGCCGCCAGCCAGGAGCAGGCCGCCGGCATCGAGCAGATCAACCAGGCCATCACGCAGATGGACGACGTCACCCAGCAAAACGCGTCGCTGGTGGAAGAGGCCGCCGCCGCGTCGCAGTCGTTGCAGGACCAGGCCGGCAGCCTGTCGAGGGCGGTCAGCGTGTTCAACACCGGCGCGGCGCGGATGGAGGGCGCGCGGTCGCGCACGGCCCCGGCGGCCAAGGCGCCGGCGCCGGCGTTACTGTACTCATAAAAAAAACGCCAACCGGCGACGGTTGGCGTTTCGCCGCCGGCGCGCAGCGCGCCGGCCTTTACACGAGAAGCGGGTCTCAGAACTGGTTCATGGTGTTGTCCTTGCCGGCCGCCTTCAGCGCGGCCTCGCCGCTGAAGTAATCCTTGTGGTCGTCGCCGATGTCCGAGCCGGACATGTTCTGGTGCTTGACGCAGGCGATGCCCTGGCGGATTTCCTTGCGCTGCACGCCGGCCACGTAACCGAGCATGCCTTGCTCGCCGAAGTATTCCTTGGCCAGGTTGTCGGTCGACAGCGCGGCGGTGTGGTAGGTCGGCAATGTGATCAGGTGGTGGAAGATGCCCGCTTCGCGGGCCGCGTCGGCCTGGAAGGTGCGGATCTTCTCGTCGGCGGTGATGGCCAGTTCGCTCTGGTCGTATTCCACGCTCATCAGCTTGCTGCGTTCGTAGGACGACACGTCCTTGCCCGCTTCCTTCATCGCGTCGTACACCTGCTGGCGGAAGTTCAGGGTCCAGTTGAACGACGGGCTGTTGTTGTAGACCAGCTTGGCGTTCGGGATCACCTTGCGGATTTCGCTGACCATGCCGCCGATCTGCGAGATGTGCGGTTTTTCGGTTTCGATCCACAGCAGGTCGGCGCCGTTTTGCAGCGAGGTGATGCAGTCGAGCACGCAGCGCGCCTCGCCGGTGCCGGCGCGGAACTGGAACAGGTTGCTCGGCAGGCGCTTCGGACGCAGCAGCTTGCCGTCGCGCTTGATGATGACGTCGCCGTTGCCCAGCGCGTCGGCCGACACTTCCTCGCAATCGAGGAAGGCGTTGTACTGGTCGCCCAGGTCGCCAGGGGCGGCGGTGACGGCGATCTGCTTGGTCAGGCCGGCGCCCAGCGAGTCGGTGCGGGCGACGATGACGCCGTCGTCCACGCCCAGTTCCAGGAAGGCGTAGCGGATGGCGCGGATCTTGGCCAGGAAGTCCTCGTGCGGCACGGTGACCTTGCCGTCCTGGTGGCCGCATTGCTTCTCGTCGGAGACCTGGTTCTCGATCTGGATGCAGCAGGCGCCCGCCTCGATGAACTGCTTGGCCAGCAGATAGGTCGCCTCGGCGTTGCCGAAGCCGGCGTCGATGTCGGCGATGATCGGCACCACGTGGGTGATGTGGTTGTCGATCTTGTCCTGGATGGCGGCCTTGGCCGGGCCTTCGGCGGCGTCCAGTTCACGGAACAGGCCGCCCAGTTCGCGCGCGTCGGCCTGGCGCAGGAAGGTGTAGAGCTCCTTGATCAGCGCGGTGACGGCGGTTTTCTCGTGCATCGACTGGTCCGGCAGCGGGCCGAACTCGGAGCGCAGCGCGGCGACCATCCAGCCCGACAGGTAGAGGTAGCGGCGGTCGGTGCTGTTGAAGTGCTTCTTGATCGAGATCATCTTCTGCTGGCCGATGAAACCGTGCCAGCAACCCAGCGACTGGGTGTACTTGGACGAGTCGGCATCGTAGGCGGCCATGTCGGCGCGCATGATCTTGGCGGTGTACTTGGCGATGTCCAGGCCGGTCTTGAACTTGTTCTGCGCGCGCATGCGGGCGGCCGACTCCGGATTGATGGCGTTCCAGGCGCTGCCTTGTTGTTCTTTTAAACCGGCAACTGCCTTGATGTCGTCTTGGTATTGGGACATGTGTATCTCCTGAGAAAAAAGCGCGTTTGGGAAAATCGTCGGGTTCCGCCGTGGTTTCAATCGCGAACTCCATGACTAAATAGTAGGGTATTTTGGTGCGTTGCATCAAGGTCTTATATAAGACATATGACATAAATTAATTCGTTTTATTTCAATGGCTTGGGCTGTGAATTTTGGCATGTGAAACCAACTTTCAAAAAATGATATGGCTGGGTCTGTATGAATTGCGGCGCGATCCCGCGATATGAAACGGGGTTTCAGCTGTTGAGTGAAAAGGGGTTGCGGGCCGCCACACCTCGTTGGTTTTCATATCGAAACCCGTATCGGCGCCGCTGAAAATGTGATTGGAGGGATGGTCGGGCGCCCGGTAGCATGGGCTGGCAATAATAAAAAATCGACACACGCGGTTCGGAGCAGGGGGGCTTCCCTCGGCAAGAACGGTTTCATGCATTGCTCCGGACTACCTGATGACTACCTTTGGAGACAATAATGAAACGCATACTTTTGTGGCTGACCCTGCTCGCCGGGTTGGCCGGCCCCGCCTTTTCCGCGCACGCCGCGATCACGATGAACACCAGCGTGCAATACAAGATCAAGAACGCCGCCAGCGGGCTGGTGCTGGGCATAGACGGCGCCAGCCAGGCCGCCGGCGCCAAGGTGGTCCAGTGGGCCGACAACGGCACCACCGACCACCTGTGGCATTTCATGCCGATGGGGAACGGCGAGTACAACATCGAGAACATGCTGACGCACCAGGTGCTGGGCGTGTCGAGCGCCTCCACCGCCGACGGCGCGCAGATTGTCCAGTGGGCCGACAGCGGCACGCGCGACCACCTGTGGACCGTCACCCAGGCCGCCAGCGGCAACTTCCTGATCCAGAACGTCAACAGCGGCAAGTATCTCGAGGTGTTCCAGGCCAGTAACCTGAACACCGCCACCATCGACCAGTGGGGCTTGACCGGCTGCGCCTGCCAGGAGTGGCAGCTGGTGAACACCCAGGTGCGTCCGTATCCGTTGCCGCGCGCCGTCAGCGGCAACGGCCGCTTCGTCCACGATCCCTACATGCTGAGGGATTCGGGCGGGACCTACTGGCTGTATGGCAGCCACCAGACCCTGGCCACCTCCACCGACCTCAACACCTTCACGCCGTACACCAACTGCACCACGGCGCAGAAGGGCGGCTATGCGACCTGCCCGTCGATCGGGCCGGATTTTCCGTCATGGAGCGGCCTGCAGACGCCGAAGGGTTGGAACAACGGCGCCAACACCGACATCTGGGCGCCGAGCCTGATGGTGGTGAACGGCACCTACTACCAGTACTACTCGATCCCGTACCTGCCGAGCACGCAGGCCAAGGCGCTGATCGGCGTCGCCACCAGTTCCGCGCCGCAAGGACCATGGACCGACAAGGGCGTCGTCACCCGATCCTGGACCAGCAACGACACGCCGCCGGCCGGTTTCAAGAAGACCACCGACAACGCGATCGATCCGGCGCCGTTCCGCGACGCCAGTGGCAACTGGTGGATGACGTGGGGCTCGTGGACCGACGGCCTGCATCTGATGCAACTCAATCCGGCCACCGGCCTGCAGTCGACCACCAACACCACCGTCTATACGATCGCGCGGCGCGGCTCGCCGACGTCGGCCGTCGAGGGGCCGTTCATCTATTACTACAACGGCTATTACTACTTCTTCGCGCCGATCAACGTTTGCTGCAACGCCAGCTCGCCGTACCGCACGATCGTGGGCCGTTCGACCAGCGTGACCGGGCCGTATGTGGATCGCGGCGGTGTGCCGCTGACCTCCGGCGGCGGCACGATTCTGCTCAGCACCCACGGCAATGTGATCGGCCCCGGCGGCGGCAGCGTGTTCACCGATGCGGGCAACAACAACCGGCCGACGTTTGTTTATCACTATTACGATGGCAATAACGGCGGCGCGGCGACCTTGGGCATCAATCCGCTCGGCTTCACCTCGGATGGCTGGCCGTTCGTGATCGCGAACTAGGTCGCCGGCTTCGTCCGGACGCATGCGCCGCCGGTGGCGCATGCACGGCGGATTACGGCGTGCCGCCTAATCCGCCCTACGTGGATCTGTGGTTTTTTACTTGTAGCTGAGGATGACCAGCGATACCGCTTGGCGCGGTAGTTGCATCTTCACCAGGGCGCTGCCGTTTTGCGTTTTTACCGTCGACGTCGCGCCCACTTGCGCCAGTTCGCTGGCTTTCTGCAGTTCGGCGATTTGCGCCGGTGTCGGATTGGCCGGCGCGCCCATGCGCTTCCACGCGGTGTAGGAATTGCTGGTGTCGTTGTCGACGCGGTAATGACGCAGCCGCACCTGCTTGGCGGGTATGCCGGCGATGCGCAGCTCCACCGGCGAGCCGGCGTCGATGACGTCGTCGTCGTGGTAGTTCCACACCATCACCGCGATGCTGTTTTTGTCCCTGGTCGCCAGCGCGTTGATGTCGGTGCGCGGGCCGCGCACGCCGTCGGCCATGATGCGCGCCGCGTCGTAGGCCTGGTCGCCGCCGACCGCCACCCGCTCGCCCTTCATCATGCCGAACATGCGGAACACGTTGAGCACCGGCTTGTTGACGCCGTTGGTGGCGAGGTCGCGGAAACCGGCGAACCAGGGCTGGTCTTCGAACTCGAACGACCAGTTGACGGCGCCGATCAGGTTGACGCCGCGCCTGGCCGCCAGATCGAACTCGCGCGCGATCGAGGCCGCCGTATAGCTCGAATACAGGGTGCCGTTGCGGTAGGCGTTTTCCGGGTTGGTCTGCATGCCGCAGGCGGCGCAGCCTTCCGGATCGGATTCGCCGATGATCACCGGAATGCCTTTGAGCTCGGGATATTTCTCCACCAGCGCGAAGCCCTCGTCGAGGCGCTTGAAATGCGTGTTCATGCCCATGCGCACCACGCCGTCGACCAGCTTGGGCGCACCCTTGGCGTGGAAGGCGACGAAGTCCAGCGGCGAGCCGGTCTTGCCGGTCGCGTGGTTTTTGCCGCGCAGGACGTGCTCCAGAAAGTCGTCCATGAAGCGTCCGGCGCCGGCCGTGTGCGGTCCGCCCATGCGCGCCGTCGGCAGCGCGCGCTTGACGGCGTCGGCGGCGTAGTCGTACATCTTGAAGTATTCGAGCTTGGTGTCCGGCGCGATCAGGTAGTGGCCGTCCGGCTCGTTCCACACTTCCCAGTACCAGCTCTCCACTTCCTTCTGCCCGTAGCGCGCCACGCTGTGCCTGACCCATTGATAGATCAGCTCGGCCCACTTGTCGTAGTCGTTGGGCGGCGTGGCCCAGCCGGTCATGATCTCCTCGTAGCGCGTGCCGGGCTTCCACTGGTGCTGATAGGGGTGCGGGCGCTGCGACAGCGCCTGCGGCATGAAGCCGATCTGCGCCAGCGGCTTCATGCCGCGCTCGATATAGGTGTCGAAGATCTGGTCGACGATGGTCCAGTTGTAGACCGGCTTGCCGTCCTTGTCCTCGCTGTACATACCGGTGGAACCCCATTTAAGCGCGTAGCTGCCGTCGCCCGAGGTCATCAGGTTGTGGGCGCGCACATACACCGGGACCGGGCTCAGCGCCGCGATGTCGCTGAGCAGCTTCTTGCCGTTGGGCGCGGTGGTGTAGTTGGGTTCGTCGTAGCCGAACCAGGCCCAGATCGGCGTCATCGGCCCCTGGACCTTGGCGGCGTCGACGGTCAGCTTGACCGGGGCCGCATTGGAAGGGGAGGGGGCGGCGGCAACGCACAGTTGCGCGCCGGCCGCGAGGCTCAGGGCGGTAAGTAGTCTCTTCATATTATTCTCTCGTCGGAACGGGGTTGTTGGGCGACGGTAGGCCGATACGGGCCGGCGGTCCAATGAAATTTCCACCGGCAGGCATATCGAATTGGATATCGGCCCGACGGGTGTTTGGCATTGCGTCGGCACGCACGGAACGCGCCTGGCCGCCGCGTGTCAAACAGGATTTACGCAAGGAGACCATGATGAGCGCATCCAATTCCACCGCCACGCCCGACCTCGCCGCCGTCAAGCAGCGGCAGCAGGCCACCTGGGCCAGCGGCGATTTCGCCGTGGTCGGCGTCACGCTGCAGATCGTCGGCGAATCGCTGGCCGAGGCGGTCGATCTGCGCGCCGGCGAAAAGGTGATCGACATCGCCGCCGGCAACGGCAACGCCACGCTGGCTGCGGCGCGCCGCTTTGCCAGGGTGACGTCCACCGATTATGTGCCGGCCTTGCTGGAGAAGGGGCGGGCGCGCGCCGCCGCCGAGGGGCTGGAGGTCGAGTTCCGCGAAGCCGACGCCGAAAACCTGCCGTACGCCGATGGCGCGTTCGACGTCGCGCTATCGACGTTCGGCGCCATGTTCGCCCCGGACCACGCGCGCACCGCCGGCGAGATGCTGCGCGTGGTGCGTGGCGGCGGGCGCATCGGGCTGGCCAACTGGACGCCGGCCGGCGTCATCGGCCAACTCTTCAAGGTGGTCGGCGCGCATGTGCCGCCGCCGGCGGGCGTGCAGTCGCCGCTGTTGTGGGGCACGGAGGCGCACCTGCGCGAGTTGTTCGGCGACCAGGCCGGGCGCATCGACATCACGTCCCGGATGTTCAACTTCCGCTACGCTTCCCCCCGGCACTGGCTGCAAGTGTTCCGCGATTTCTACGGACCGACGCACAAGGCGTTCGCCGCGCTCGATCCGCCCGGCCGGCAGGCGCTCGAACGCGATCTGCTCGACTTGCTGGAGCGGGTGAACATCGCCGGGCCGTCGTCGCTGGTCGCGCCGGCCGAGTATCTGGAGGTGGTCGTCACCACGAAGGGTGCGGCGCACTAAACACCGGCTAGTACAGGTCGTGGCGTACCGAGTGGTCGTAGTGCTGGTTGATGCGGTCGCTGGAGAGGCTTGCCGAGGGCATGCCGGTGCAGGCCGTCGCCTTCGACCTGGGCTATTCCAGCGCGAGCGCCTTCATCAGCCTATTCAAGCGGACCTTCGGCCAAACGCCCGCCGCCCACGGGCGCGGCCGCTGAAGCGCCAGCCGATCAAATCACGCTCGCCGCGACAGGTCGGCCGCCTTCATCAGCCGCGCCAGTTCGACCGCGTTGGCCTGCATGCTGCCGGCCGCGCCGGCCGCCTGCTGCACCAGGGCCGCGTTGAGTTGGGTGACCTGATCCATGCCGGCGATGACCTGGTGCACGTGCGCGATGCCTTCGCTCTGGCGCTGGCTGGCGGTGGAGATCTCGCCCATGATATCGGCCACCTGCTTGACCGAGTTCACCAACAGCTCCATGGTCTGGCCGGTTTCGTCGACCAGCTTGCCGCCGGTCTCGACCTTCTCCACCGAGGCGCCGATCAAGTCCTTGATTTCCTTGGCGGCGCTGGCGCTGCGCTGCGCCAGATTGCGCACCTCGCTGGCGACCACCGCGAAGCCCCGGCCCTGTTCGCCGGCGCGCGCGGCCTCCACGGCGGCGTTCAACGCCAGGATATTGGTTTGGAAGGCAATGCCGTCGATGACGCCGATGATGTCGACGATCTTGCGCGAACTCTCCCGGATGGCGCCCATCGTTCCCACCACTTGCGACACCATTTCGCCGCCCCGGACCGCCACCGACGAGGCGGCCACCACCAGTTGCTGGGCTTCGCGGGCGTCGGTGGCGTTTTGCTTGACCGTGCCGCTGAGGCGGTCGATCGCGTCGACGGTCTCCACCAGGCTGGCCGCCTGCGATTCCGTGCGCGCGGACAGGTCGTTGTTGCCGACGCTGATTTCCTGCGCGGCGGACGTGATGGCGTCGATGCCGACCTGCGCTTGTTCGACCGTGGAGCGCATGCTGTCGAAGCTGCGCTGCAGAGCCTGCTGTCCCCGGGCGGCGTCCAGTTGGTTCTTTTTCAGCATGATGGCGAGGTAGCACAGCGCGGCCGATTCGATCACCACATAGGTCGCATGCACCAGGATGATGCCGAAGCGGGGCTTGGTCAGGCACATGACGCCGTAGCCGAGCTCCTGCAACTGGTTGAACGACAGGTGGTGCAGCGCCACGGTGGCGGCGGCGGCGATGATGACGCGCCAATCCTGATAGAACACCAGGAAGGCCAGCAGCACGAAGATGCCGAA
This sequence comes from Duganella sp. GW821-FHT07F09, assembly GCF_059418705.1. Classification (NCBI taxonomy): domain Bacteria; kingdom Pseudomonadati; phylum Pseudomonadota; class Betaproteobacteria; order Burkholderiales; family Oxalobacteraceae; genus Duganella; species Duganella sp. GW821-FHT07F09. Next base: position 189,363 of record NZ_JBWKQJ010000011.1, read on the forward strand.
ATGCAGCTCCTCCATGCCGTTGGCCTGGTGGATGTTGAGCGCGCAAAACACCATCGTCGACACGCCGACCGACAGCCGGGTGGCCACGGCGTGCGGGCGGATGAAGATCAGCGCGGACGGGATCAGCGCCGCCGTCGCGCCCACCAGCACAGCCGCTTGCCAGGTGTCGTGCCATGCGGCGAGCCCGAGCGAGAATCCGAACAAGAGCCAGAGCACGGGCAGGAAGAACTTGTTGACGGTGCTGATGTGTTGCTGCTGTTGCGTTAGCAGATGGTCGGTGGACATGGCGGTTCCCGGGATGGCGCTGGCCACCCGTGCTCCCGGGTGGATGACTTATAGTCTCTTCATTTTAATGTCGCCTGGAAATTTTTAGCAATGTTTGCCGGATGATAAACGCGGGACCTTGCGTTGAACGCGCAAGCTGTCGGTTTTTCGCGTCAGTCTGTATGGGACAACGCTGGCTGGCCGCGCCCGCGTCAGCACCAGCCGTTGTTGCGATACCAATTCACGGTGTCGGCGACGGTTTGTTCAAGCGGCCTGAACTTCAGTGCCAGTTCGCGCTCGCTCTTGCTGTGGTTGAAATGGGTGCGCCCGGCTTCCTTCACCATCAGCCGCACCGTGGCCAGACTGAGCAGGATAGGCCGGCCGCTGATGCGGGCGTAAATTTCCTGTACCGCCGCCAGCGCGTACAACAGCGGCAAAGGCAGGGCGCGCGTGGGCGTTTTGACGTTGGCGATCTTGCCCAGCAACGGCACCAGCTGCGACATCGTCATGTGGCGGCCCGCCGCCAGATAGCGCTCTCCGCGTTGCCCTTGCAGCGCCGCCGCGAGATGCGCCTGCGCCACGTCGCGCGCGTCGACCACGGAAAAACTGCCGGGCACCAGTCCCGGCAATTTGCCCCGCACGACGTCGTTGACGAATTGTCCGGACGAGGTCGGGCCGATGTCGGCCGGGCCCCACATCCAGCCGGGCAGCACCAGGCTGGCATGCATGTCCGGGTGGCGCGTCAGGAAGCGCAGCACGGCGTGATCGGCCAGGATCTTGCTGCGGTAATAATCGTCGGCGTCGCCCAGCGCGCGCAGGCAGGTTTCGTCGATGGGGGCGCCCGGCTCGCCATTGAGCACGCCGATCGACGAGGTTTGGACGAAACGCCGGACGCCGGCGGCATAGGCCTGTTCGATCAGCGATTCGGTGCCATCGACATTGATGCGTTTGAGTTCCTGCCAGTGGCTGCCGCCCTTGTAGTTGTCCCGGAAGAAGGCCGCCGTGTGGAACACGACGTCGCACCCTTGCAGCTTGCCGGCGAAGGCGGGCACATCGGCCATGTCGCCCACCACCAGCTCGACCCTCTCCAGATCCGCGAATTGTTGCCGGCCCTTGTCTAACGAGCGCACCAGCGCCTTGACGGCGACGCCGCGCCAGACCAGTTCGCGCACCAGATTGTTGCCGAGCAGCCCGGTGGCGCCGGTGACGAAGGCGGATTTCAATGTGGTGTTATTTTCCATGTTAAGTCGGTTTCAAAGTTCAATTGAAATCTAGTTTGATGGATGAAAATCCAGATGTCAATTGATATCTGGATTTTGCGCTATCTGGAGTTCGTGTGATATCGTGCCGCCATGACTGAATCGACACCAAGAAAGCGCTTGAGCCGCGAGGAAAGCCAGGCACAGACCCGCGCGCGTCTGATCGGGACCGCGCGCCAGCTGTTTGTCGAGCGCGGCTATGGCGGAACATCGATCCGCGATATCGCCGATGGCGCCGGCTACTCGCAGGGCGCGTTCTACTCGAACTTCGCCAGCAAGGAGGACGTGCTGTTGGAATTGCTGAAAGGGCATATGGAGGCCGAGGGCGCGCAGCTTTCCAAAGTCATGGACAGTGGCGCGCGCGCGCCCGAAGAGATCTTCTTGGAACTGGAATCGTGGGCGGCCACCCTCAACCGCGACGCCAGCTGGTCCATGCTGTCGATCGAACTGCAGTTGCACGCCAACCGCAGCCCGACGTTCGCGGCCAAGTACCAGGCGGTGTGGGACGCTCACCGCGCCAGGCTCGGCGGCGTGGTCGGCAAGCTGTTCGCGATCCTGGGACGCACGCCGCCGGCCGAGCCGGAGGAGCTGGCGGCCGCTTTCATGGCGCTGGCGCATGGCCTGGCATTGCAAGGCATGGGGAACCGTCCCGATCCGTCGGGGCGGTTGATCGTGGTGTTTTTGCGCGGGCTGGTCGCCGGCGCCGGGTCGGCGGGCGCGACGCGCTAGCGGCCGCGAGCCGCCGCCTTACGCGGCCCGCAGCTCGCCATACAGCGCGAGGTACTCCTGGCTGAGCTTGTGGTTGCGGTCGAGGTGGATCATGGGCAGATTGCGCTCGTGCGATTCGCGGATGCGTATCGAGCTCGACAGCTTGTTGTCGAACACGGGCAAGCCTTCCTCCTTCAGTTGTTCGACCATGCGCTGCGGCAGCAGTGCCCGTGGTTGAAACTGGTTGACCACGATGCCCTCGATGTCCAGGTCGGCGTTGTGGTCGGCCTTGATCTCCTTGATGTTGTTGATCAGCGTGTACAGGGCCTGGCGTGAAAAATCGTCGCAGTCGAACGGGATCAGGCAGCTGTCGGCGGCGATCAGGGCGGACTGGCTGAAGAAATTATAGGCGGGCGGCGTATCGACAAAGATCTCGTCGTATTCCTTGTCCAGTTCGCGCAGCAGATCGCGCAGCTTGTAGATCTTGTTGCGTGATTCCAGCTTGGATTGCAGGTCGCCCAGCTCGGGGTGGGCCACGATGACGGACAGGTTGTCGAACGGCGTCGGGTGGACGTAGTGGCCGGGCGGCTGGGCGAACTGGCTGAAGCTGAGGACTTGTTCGAAGTAGGCGCCCAATGTCGGCGACGCGTCGCGCGCCGCCGCGCCCAGCAGGTAGCGGCTGGAATTGCACTGCGGGTCGATGTCGATCAGTAGCGTCCGCTTTCCCTGGCTGGCCGCGATGGCCGCGAGGTTCACCGCGATCGTCGACTTGCCCACACCACCTTTTTGATTGAAGATCACCCGTTTCATAGCTCGCCCATGTAGTGATGGAAATGTCATCATTCTAGAGCAAAGAGCAGGTGAGGGAACTTCGCTTGGCTGCGATCGTCCTGTTGGTTGCTAGAATGCGTGCATTACTCATACTCTGGAGCCGCGATGACGCGCATTCTTCCCCTGTTGCTCGGTGGCCTGTGGAGTTATGCCGTCATGGCACAGGACGTGGTAAAGATCGGCGTGGCGGGGCCGCTGTCCGGCGAGATCGCGCATCTGGGCAAAGCGATGGAAAATGGCGTGGCGCTGGCGATCGAGGATTTGAACGCCCGTGGCGTCACCATCGGCGGTCGCAAGGCGGTCTTCGTCATGCAAAGCGAGGATGACGCGGCCGATCCGAAACAAGGGACGGCCGTGGCGCAGAAACTGGTTGATGCTGGCGTGAAGGCGGTCATCGGCCACGCCAACTCCGGCACCACCGTGCCGGCGTCGCGCATCTACAACGCCGCCGGCGTCGTGCAGATCTCGCCCTCCGCCACCACTCCGGCATACACCCGGCAGAAATTCGCCGGCGCGTTTCGCGTGGTGGCCAACGACAACATGCTGGGCCGCTCGCTGGGCCGCTACGCGGTCAACGAACTGGGCGCGCGCCGGATCGCCGTCATCGACGACCGCTCCGCCTACGGGCAGGGCGTGGCGGACGAGTTCATCAAAAGCGCCGAGGCCAGTGTGCCGGGCCTGAAAATCATCGGCCGCGAATTCACCACCGCCAAGGCCAGCGATTTCAGCGCCATTCTGACCCGCATCCGTGCGAAGCAGCCGGACCTGGTGTTCTTCGGCGGCATGGACGCCACCGCCGGGGGCATGTTGCGCCAGATGAAGGCGCTGGGCATGTCGTCGCCTTTCATGGGCGGCGACGGCATCTGCACCGAAGCGCTGCCCACGCTCGCCGGCGGAAACGTGCGCGACGGCGCGGTCTACTGCGCCGAGGCCGGCGGCATCGATGCCGCGCACGAAAAATCCGTCAGCGAGTTCGTGGCCCGCTTCCACGCGCGCTTCCACAGCGATATCCAGACCTACGCCCCGCACGCCTACGACGCCACGATGACGGTGGCGGCGGCCATGCGGCAGGCCGGCTCCACCGATCCGGTCAAGTTCCTGCCGGTGCTGCGCCAGATCCAGTACCCCGGCCTGACCGGCACCATCCGCTTCGACGCCAACGGCGATCTACGCGACGGCGCGCTGACCGTTTCCACCTACCGCGCCGGCAAAAAAACCAAGCTGATCGTGCTGCGCTAAGTCGAACAAGGATTTTCAATCCCTGTCGCAGCCACCGCCGCGCTCGCCTTGACGGCGTACATCGCCTGATCCGCGTGCGACATCAACGCCTGCCGATTGTCGCCATGGTCCGGATAATGCGCCAGGCCGATGCTGACGGAGGCCAGCAGTTCGCTTCCCGCGCCCACCTCGATCGGCGCCGTCAGCGCCAGGTGTATCTTCTCCATCACCAGCTCGCCGTCCGAGGGCAGGGCGATATTTTCCAGCAGGACCACGAATTCGTCGCCGCCCAGGCGCGCCAGCGTGTCGGTCGTGCGCAGGCACGAAGCGATGCGGCGCGTGACCTGCAGCAGCAGCCGGTCGCCGCACGCGTGACCGTGGCGGTCATTGACATGTTTGAACCCGTTCAGGTCGATGAACAGCAGGGACATGCCCTCCTGCTGGCGCCGGGCACGGCCGAGGGAGGTGTCGAAGCGGTCGTGGAACAGGCGCCGGTTTGGCAGGCCTGTCAGTTCATCGTGCATGGCCATGAAACGCATTTGCGCATGCAGCCGCTGGCGCTGGATGGCGGCGGCGAGCTGGTGCGCCATGAATAGCAGCAAGTCGCGCTCGCGGACCACGTCGCAGGCGGCATGGATGTCGGTGTGCAGCACGATGGCGCCGACGATGCCCTCGGAGGTCGTCAGCGGTACCGCCAGCGCGCGCCCCGCCATGGCCTTCGCCGCGGCCTGCAATCGCGCCGGCAGGACCTCGGTGGTGCTAGCCAGCAGCAGCAGCGGCGCGGCGCGCCGGACCACTTCCTCGCATAGCAGCTGCATTAAGGATGCGTCGGGGGCCGTGCCGTGGCCCGCGTGATAGGTGAAGTGCAAGTGTTGGCCAGCAGTGTCGAGCAGGGCGACGCCAAACCCGGAGGCGGGCAGCAGCTCGACGAGGATCGCGTGGCTGCGCTGAAACAGGTGTGCCAGGTCGTCGCTCGCGTAAGCCGCCTCGGAGATGGCATAGAGCACCGACTGCATCGCCTGGGCCTGCTTCAGGGCCGTTATGTCGCGCGCGACCGCCACGCGCAGCTGATCGGGCTCGGACCAGCGCGCCGACCACATGATGTGGGCGATGCTCCCGTCCTTGCGCAGGTAGCGGTTTTCGAAATTGATATGGGACTTGCCATTCATGACGTTCTGCGCCGCAGCCAGCGTGCGCGCACGGTCCGCGGGCGCGACGAAATCGATCATGGCCTTGCCGATCATTTCCTGTGGGGTGTAGCCGAAGATACGTTCGCTGGCGGCGCTGACGAACACGAAACGTCCGCTGATATCGACCATGCAGACCGCGTCGAGCAGCAGGTCGGTAAAGTTGGCCATGGGGACGGCTACGCTAGGTTCCATATGTTCATTCTAACGGGCAATGTGCCGGAGAAGGACGAAATCGCAGCAATGACGGTAAACAAGAGGCCCACGCAACGTCGCCGGCGGCAGCGGCACGGCCAAGGTTGATGTGACGGAGGTGGCGGCGGCTGGTTTGACCCGCGCATAAGCGTTCGCGCTTCTTTGGGAACTTGTCTATTTACGGTAATTTATCCATAAAGAAAATTGAAATTGCTTTTTGTGTTTATGGCAATGCAACACTAAAGCACAGTATGATGTCTCCCCGTCATCGCCATTCAACCCCCACTGGAGAAACGCGTGCAAGGAGATCTGTTCTCATCGTTGCTGCTGCCGCTATCGCTGGCCCTCATCATGTTTTCGCTGGGACTGGGCCTCACCCCCGCCGACTTCGGCCGCATCGTGCGCCAGCCGCGCGCCCTGCTCGTTGGCGTGGTCTGCCATTTCATCCTTCTGCCGCTGGTCTGCTTCGCGATGATCAAGGTCAGCGGCATGGCCGGCGTGTTCGCGGTCGGGTTCATGATCCTCGCGGCAAGTCCGACCGGCACCACGTCCAATCTGCTGACCTACCTGGCGCGCGGCGACGTGGCGCTGGCGCTGAGCTTCACCGCCGTGGCCAGTGTGCTGACGATCTTCACCTTGCCGCTGATCGTCGCGTTCGCGCTGGACCACTTCGCCGGTTCGGCGCAGACGGTGCGCGCGCCGGCCGGGATGATGATGGCGCAAATCTTCATCATGCTGGGCCTGCCGGTGGCGATCGGCATGTTCGTGCGCCACCAATGGACGGCGCGCGCCTTGCGCCTCGAGCCGGTGGCGACCAGGATCGCCACGGTGCTGTTCATCATCATCGTGCTGGGCGCGGTGTCGAAGAACTGGGCGGCGCTGCGCGACAACTTCGGCACGTTGGCGCCGTTCGCCATTTCGCTGAACCTGCTGATGCTGGCGATCGGCTTCGGCGTGGCCCGGCTGGCTCGCCTGTCGCGCCAGCAATCGGTCACGCTCGGCATCGAGACGGCGGTGCAGAACGCGACCTTGGCCATGGTGATCGCCAGCACCGTGCTGAAGCAGGACCAGATGGCGGTGCCCGGCGCGCTGTACGGCGTGCTGATGTATGCGGGCGGTTTGCTGTTCGCCTGGCTGATGCGGCGTCAGGCGCTGAAGGCGGCGGTCAAATAGACCTGCGCCAGGGGCGCCGCTTGGTTCGTGGCGCATCACGCGGTTAGCGCAGCGTCACCGCAGCGTCACCCAGCGCCGCGTACGGCACGCTGGCCGGCGCTGGTCCGGCCCTTCGGCCGGATCGCTGTGTGACGGGCCGAGAACCCGACGGAGCCACTGGGCGATACGTTTCGCGATCTTCATCTTCACCTCCCCGGTCTAAAAGCTGTCAATAAGTTAATGGTAGAATTATTCTCCGCCGGTAACAATTGGCCCGCATGTGCATAGACTAGTTCCTGGGAATCACTAATAATCGATGAAACTGCTTCCTGAAATGGTGGTATTCGCCAAGGTTGTCGACCACAACGGCTTTGCCGCCGCCGGGCGCCAGTTGGGCATGACCGCGTCGGCGGTGAGCCGCTCCGTCGGCCGGTTGGAAGAGCACCTGGGGCAACGCCTGCTCAACCGCACGACGCGCTCGCTGTCCTTGACCGAAATGGGGACCGAGGTGTATGCCGACTGCGCCCGCATCGCCAGCGCCGCGCGTGACGTCGAAGCGCAGGCGGGACGCTATGCGACCCACCCGACGGGAACCTTGCGCATCAGCGCCCCCACGGTGTATGGCGATATCTGGCTGGCCCGCCAGTTGCCCGCCTTTTTGAGCCGGTGGCCGGACGTAAAGGTGGAAATTGAATTGACCGATCGCGTGGTCGATCTGGCCGAGGAGGGCGTCGACCTGGGCATTCGGGTGGCGATCCCGGCCACCCTGGCGCCGGGCGTGGTGGCGCGGCCGATTTGCCAGGTGGCCTACGTGATCGTTGCGTCGCCATCGTATTTGACTGCGCACGGCACGCCCGGTGAACCGGCGCACCTGTCACAGCATCGGTGTATTCAACTCGGTTTCGGCGCGCAGCGCAATCAGCTCGGCATGGCGCGTGGTGATGAAGCGCTGACGGTGGTGATCGACGGGCCGGTCAAGGTGAAGAGCAGCATGGCCCGACTCTCCCTGGTCGAGGGCGGTGCCGGCATAGGCATCCTTCCCGACTTCATCGCCGCTCCGGCCATTGGGTCCGGCGCCCTGGTGCGCCTGTTTTCCGATTGGCGACTGGTCGGCGCCTATGCCGACCGCACAGTGCACGCTGTCTATTCGCCTACCCGTCACTTGCCCCAAAAGGTGCGCGCGCTGATCGACCATCTGGTCGAGCAGAACGCGTGACCGCCGCGCCTGGGGCGTCATGCGGTTGCCTTCGCCCGGACTCCGGGTGTCATTTGTGCAGAAAGTAGCTGCCGAGCCGGTCTGAGGGCGGCGGAAAACGCGGCCGATTGGACGATTCGGTCGGAGGTTTGGCGGTGGTCATCTGCGCGGAGTACCGGAGATCGACCGGATACGAGAACTGCGCGGACGGGGGGAACAAAAACGCCGATCTGCATGGATCGGCGTTTCTTGAAGTATGTTCTTGGTGGCCCGGGGCGGAATCGAACCACCGACACAAGGATTTTCAAGTCGACCGTCGAGCCAAAAAAATACCCCCTAGACCGTGGAATAAACGTTCGTCCTGCACCCCGCAGTTTTCCATGAAACTAGACTAGTCGATCCTTCATCCAAGTTGACTGAACGGCTCCGCTGGCTGATCTGTCAGGGAGGAAGCACTTCAGATATCGTTCATTTCAACTTCGTCTGCAGCTCTTTTTCTCCTCGCGGACCGGACAAAGACCGGCGTTTTTCACGGCGACTAGCTGGTTGTGTCAGCAACATACCTGAACCGATATTTTTTTCGATGCCAGGGCTAGCCCCAAAGACTAGTATGAAGACCAGCAGTCGGCCGGCACCAATGGGTTCTTGACGAAATACTTACCTCAGCTGGAAAGATTTTTCCTGTAGGGCGAGTTCACGCCAAGCACCGCTTTGTCCGTTACTTCGCTGGAAACATACCTTCTAGTCAAGTTCACGTGCTCAGAGTTCTTCGTTCGGAGTCGTAGCCTGTAGTCGTTCGGTTCTCGGATGATCGCGAGGTCGTCATGATAATTTGGACCTTCTTCTACCCGAACTGCGGCCAGTTCAACTATTGTCCCTTCAGAGGGAAATTCATCTTCAAATGATTTTATTGCGTTCTCGATTACAAGCGCCGCATCTGCGATTGTTGGATCGATCATTTGGTAGTCCCCCCACAGAAAGAGCGTGTTTAGAAGTAGAATTTTCTACCTAAGAATAGAAAGCTCTACATGAAGACTTCCCGCTTTACCGACAGCCAGATCATCGCCATCCTGAAACAGGCCGAAGGTGGCTCGCCGATCCCCGAGCTGTGCCGTGAACACGGCATGAGCGCAGCCACCTTCTACAAGTGGCGCTCCAAGTTCGGCGGCATGGACGCCTCGCTGATGGCCCGCATGAAGGAGCTCGAAGACGAGAACCGACGGCTCAAGAAGATGTATGCCGAAGAGCGCCTCAAGGCCGAGATCGTGGCTGAGGCCCTCGCAAAAAAGTGGTAGCGCCATCTCGCCGACGTGAGATGGCGCGCAGCTTCGTTGACGCCGGCCGGGTGAGCAGCAGGACGGCGTGCCTGGCCTTTGGCATCAGCCAGACCTGCTTCCGCTACCAAGCCAAGCTGAACGCCGAAAACGAGGCCATCGCCGACTGGCTGATACGTCTGACGAACAACCAGCGCAATTGGGGCTTCGGCCTATGCTTCCTGTACCTGCGCAACGTGAAGGGCTTCAAGTGGAATCACAAGCGCGTCTACTGCATCTACCGTGAGCTGGAACTGAATCTGCGAATCAAACCGCGCCAACGCCTGGTGCGTGAGAAGCCGCTGCCGCTAGCGGTGCCCACAGCGATCAACCAGACCTGGTCGATGGACTTCATGCACGACCAACTGGCCGATGGGCGCAGCATTCGCCTGTTCAACGTCATCGACGACTTCAACCGCGAAGGCTTGATCATCGACGTCGATTTCTCGCTGCCTTCGGAGCGCATCGTCCGGTCACTAAACCAACTGATCGAATGGCGTGGCAAGCCGTGCGTGATCCGTTGCGACAACGGTCCCGAATACATCAGCGAGACGACCAAGACGTGGGCCGCCAAGCATGGCATCGAGATCGCGTTCATCCAGCCTGGACAGCCGCAGCAGAACGCCTACGTCGAGCGATACAACCGCACCGTCCGCTACGACTGGCTGGCACACCATCTGTTCGATTCCCTTGATGAAATTCAGGACTTTGCGACGCGCTGGTTATGGACTTACAATCACGACCGGCCACACATGGCCCTTGGAGGCATTACTCCGATTCAGAAATTGGCCTTCGCTGCATAACCTCTACTTTTAGCACGCTCTAGGAATGGGGGGATTACCATTTCCTCGACCGGCGTCTCTCCCGAAACGGCACCGGGGGACAAGCTGAAGGCTGCGGCGCGGAAGCAGAAGGACGGTATGGGAACAGGCTGGGGCCATGATGGCCGGCCTGCACATACTTGCGATCCCGACCGGCGTCACATCGCCCGCAATCGGCGCACCGCTTTCAAAAAGCCCACGCTATTGCTCTGTGCGGCGCCCCCCAGCCGACAAAATGTCGCGTGAATAATACACTTCCGCATTTTTTTTGCTCCGGCGCACAAATGAAGTGCGAAGTTGTGGTTTTTGTATCAGCATAACCACTTAGTTCGTTCCAAATCAATAACGAACGCCACGCTTTCCAAGCAGGTCTTTCAACCCGTTTAATTCCTAAACACTCAGTCTTCCAGCCAGAAAAACATTCCGGAGGCAGCATGAAAGCAAGAAAGCCATGGGTTTCTATGTTCCTGCTTTTTCTTTCATTTTTGTCTCTTCATAATCCAGCGGCGCCAGCGGAACTACCTGGAAGCCTCGCGACGAATCACTCGGTATCCCCATCGGGATCAGCGGTCACCGATATCCCAATCATTATTCCGCAAGGTGCAGGGGCGCTGGCCCCCAGGCTGAGCCTGCACTATACCGGTCAAACTGAAAACCACGGCATGGGGCGCGGCTGGTCTATTCAAGGCTACTCCCGCATTACTTTAGGTGCAAAGAACTGGGAACCTGACGGTCGCGTCGAGGGCGTGTCATTGAAAGGGGATGACGCTTTTTATGTTGACGGTGAGCGTCTCATCGCCATTAAGAAGCATGCGGGAGCGAACCCGCGTATCGAGTATCGGAAAGAAAATGACGACAGCACGACAGTCACCGCGTACCCGAATGCTGCTGGGCATCCGGCACGCTTCGAGCTCGAATCGAAAGCAGGCCTGACTACAGTTTTTGTCCCCGGGGCGAGTCTCAGCGTCGATGCCGTCGCTGTGCCTATCGTATATGTGCCAAGCCGTACGTCTGACCGGGCCGGCAATTTCATTGAATGGGAATTCTCTACATTCGGACTCGACGTGCTGCTCTCGAAGGTGAGATACACCGGGAACGAATCGCCAGGCCAGCCCCTGATTCCCCCTTTCGCGGAAGTGGCATTTGTGTACGAGCAGGCTCCGAGGTCGGCCACCACTTATATACTCGGTCAGCCGGTAGTGCGGGCACACAGACTGAAACGAGTTCAGGCAAGCCTTACTGCGCCAGGCTTGGTTCTCGCCGGTGGGCCGGCCTCAACGCTCGAACTCAATTATCTGGAAGTGAACACGTCAGAACGATTCTTTCTTAGCCAGGTAACGGCAATCGGGCATTCAGGCGACACCCTTCCGCCTCTAAAAATAACGTATACAGCTTATCGGGAAGATTGGACCAACCTGCCAAACCTCGCGCTTCCCGCTGATGCCGCGACCGGAAAACGCAGCCCGTTTGCCTACCAGTTTGGCCAGGTCAAGAATGCAGCTGGCGTTATTGTGACAGGGCTTTTCTCCAGTTTCCCAGTGGGAGGGGTGCTAAAAGCCCAAACCCAGACCGTCACGAATAGCGGCTGGAGTGCCGTACCAGGGAAAGAGCCGCCTGCTCCATTCGTCGGCCCAGAGGGCGAAGACCGTGGCGTCCTTCTGTTCGACATAAACGGCGATGGGATGTCCGACATTTTGCAGGGGGATGCGGCCTCATCGTCGTTTAGGGCGTTCTTACAAACCGATACCGGCTGGACCGAAAATACCCAGTTTGCGCCGCCGGTGTCGTTTTCGGGCAGGGACGGCGGAAAGCAAGTCCCGTACGTAGTCGATCTTGACAGTGATGGCAGGAAGGACATTGTTGTACTCACCGATCAAGGCGAGCTTGCAGCGGTGCTGAATAAGGCCGCCGGACTGCAGGTTGAACCAAAGTATGCCTTGAGTTCGCAAAAGCCGGAGAGTTCGGTCGTGCAGGATATCGATTGTTCCGGCAAAACGAGCCTTTTGGCTGCGACGGAATCGGGTGGCGTAATAAGCGTGAAAATACGGGCAGCAGATACGTCCGGATGGGGGCCCGAAACCGTGTTATGGAGCTCCGCAGGCATGACCCCTGGAACCTTCCCCCGGGTCGTGCCCATCAGCACTGGCGCGGGGAATTGTTCAGCGTACCTGATCGGGTATTCCCAACCTGCCGGGGAGGTAACTGTTGTCTTGCGCTCCTCTCCGCAGGGATGGGCGGCAACAGTCATCACTTCGCCCGCCAACATCTTTTATAGCGCGGCTGGTTCCCGCCTGTTTCCGCGAGTAGCAGATATCAATGGCGACGGGTACAGCGATTTGCTGGTCGCCAGCGCAGTACCGGCGTCCAGCGACATTTCACATACGCTGCTGCAAGTGCCGCCCCAACAGGTCGGGGGCCCGGTTAGCTTTGAACGCGCCCCCACCGGATTTGTATCACCCGTACTACTGGCAACAGAGCAAGGACCTGATACGACGGTCCATATCCTCGATATCAATGGCGATAAAAAGGCCGACATGGTCAGGATTCCGTCGCCGCAAAGTGGCATTGGCCTGACCTATATCTCCAACGGATTGATATGGCAAAAGAGCCTCGACCTGGCGCCTGAAACCTCACTGGTCCAGACGAAGGAAGAGCAGGGCTCCCTTCGCTTTGTCGACGTAAACGGGGACGGGTTGATGGATATCGTCTTCAACAGGGGCGACGGTCCAGACCAAAAGGGCGCGTATCTCAACGGCGGAGACGGCTGGACCTCCGAGGCAGGCTGGACACCTCCGCGAACACTGCAAAAAATCGGGCAGTCACATTCACCCGCTACGTTTCTTGACGTAAATGGCGATGGGCTTTCCGACGTGGTGTACGCCTACGCGGACCGTAGTGGAACGCCCGTCTTGGAAACATATATTAACGGTGCAGGGCAGGGCAGATTGGGCTGGGGAACGCCCGAGGCTGGATGGAAGCCGCCGGCACCATTGGTCTCCGCATTGACGGGCGACCTCGGCGGGCGTTTCGCTGACCTGAATGGCGATGGCCTACCCGATCTGTTCTATTCGATCCGCAACGCCGATGGAAGCATTTCCACTTCCGCGTACCTGAACAACGGTCAAGGCTGGACAGCGGCTGCAGGGTTTAAAACGACCATCCCGTTTGCCATAGCGAACACCTTCCCAATTGGCGAGAACGCAACGACAAACTCGGCGCTGATCGATGTGAATGGGGATCGCCTTCCCGACCTGGTAGCGTCCTATCGCGATAACAAGACAGCTGAAGTTGTGGCGGGAATCTTTACAAATCGGGGAGCCGACTTCGATACTGTTTCCTCGGGCACCCCTCCGGTACTTTTCAACGATAGCGCGGCCGGCGGAACGTCGACCTCATATTACGATCTGAATAGCGATGGAAATGCCGATATTCTTCAGTTTTCTGCCGACAGCGTCACCGCATTCGTCGGAGACGGGAAAGGATGGGTTCGGGCTCAGGCGTGGGATCTGCCGACGGAAGCAAAATCGGATATTTTCGGATTCGCGGGAATCCGGATACTGGACGTTACTGGCGATGGTTTTCCGGACCTTCTTTATCATGTCCCGCAACGGGACGGGTCGTACAAGAAGGGGGCGTACGCAAACACCGGAAGTGGCTGGGCGAAAGCCAACGACACGCTGGCTCCACCGGAGTCTCTTATCGCCGCGGACGGATCAGATTCAGGGGTGCGCGTCGTTGATCTCAATGGCGACAACGCGTCAGATCACGTGCGCACGTCGAAGATCGATGCAGGCGGTTTGGCCAAGTCGGTCTGGCTCAACCCAAATTCCCGGACCGGGCTGCTGCAGACCTTTGCCAACGGTGGAGTCAGGACTTCCTATGAATACGGTTCATTAACCGAACCGAAGACTGTTGCCAAGGGCGCATACAAGCCACTCGGGCCGGTTGGTTACCCGATCGTGCCGCTGGTGCCCGCAATGCCGGTCGTGATCAAGGTACTCGTCGACGAGGGGAAGGACGTGATGAGAACCACTTCCTACACATACGGCGGCTTTCTCTATGACGTTCGAAACGCGATTTCGCTAGGCTTCCAAACTATTGAACGGGCGGAGGCGCCATCGCGGCTCCGTTACCGCACCCAGTTCGCGCAAACCTATGGATTGCTTGGCCTGAAACTCAACGAGCAGGTTTTCGCGAAGGATCAGTCAGGTGCGGATGTCACCCTCATTTCTACCAAAAAGACGTGGGCTCTACGAAAATATGACGGGATCCAAGGGGGCGGTAAAACGCTGCAATATAGCCAGGTCCTGCTGGTTCGCGAGGAGGGGGAACGCCGCGATCTGTCCGGTACCCTTGTTAATTCGGACGTCAAGACGTTTGAATTCGACGAGTGGCTCAATTTGACGAAGACAACGACCAATGTGCACGGTGGGGGCAGCCAGGTGCTGGTTAACGATTTCGGGGCAAACGAGACCGGCAAGCGCTTCGGCCGTTTAGTGAAATCGTCGGTGGTGCATGCGCGGCCAGGGCTGACGTCTGAAACTCGCACAGCGGGGTTTGGCTACGATCCCATGACTTTATTGCTCTCTTCAGAATCTTCGTATCCGGGCGATGCAATGTCGACGGTAAAGACCTATGTGAGGGACCGGCGAGGAAATATAACCAAAGTGACGACGGCGGCGGCCGGACTGCCCGACAGGACCGAGTCGACCGAATACGACGCATTGCTGCGCCTGGATGTGGCGGCGGTGAACCCGGAAAACCACCGCATTGTGAAGGCGTCCGCCCCGAATTCGCTCGCGGCGGCGATAGGACTTGCGTCGGAAGTCCGGGATGCAAACGGTCTTGCCACGTCAATTACCTATGATGGATTCGGAAGGATGCTCAGCAAAAGGGGCCCGGATGGTGTTGGCATTTCGTACGACAGGTTTGTCGCGTCTGACATTCGTGCGGAGTGGCTTAAGGACCAGGAGCACCAGAATGCAGTTCGACCGCAACTGTGCCGCGGGAAAAAAACTGCTCGCGAAGCATGGACACATCCGCGAATTGGCAGTTCCGAAGCCGTCAGGATAAGTGTAGCGGGCAAGCCCGACAGGATGGAGAGCGCCAAGCTTTTCGATGGGGCTGGCAGGGTTGTACGGGAAGTGGCATGGAGGTCGGATGGGAAAAAAGCCAGGCTGGTGTTCAAGGACTTTGAGTACGACAACCTCGGCCGCCTGACGGCATATTCGAATCCCTACTTCGCGGGCGCCAAGTCGTACTGGAACGAACGGCAATACGACGCCATGGATCGGAAGGTCCGGGAGTCGCGCACCGATGGAACCTGTGTCCAGTTCAGCTTCAAGGGACTGGAGCATGTCCGGCTAGATGCGCTCGGCCACTCGACCCGCGTCAAGCTCAACCAGTCGGGCAAGCCAGCCGAGATCAAGCATGCAGGTGGTGGTGCAACGCGTTTCGAATACGACGTCATGGACAGGGTCATTGCAGTGCGCACTGCATTGAATGTCAGTACGGAGTTCAGGTACGACGTCGCAGGCAATCGCATCTGGACTAAAGATCCAGACGCCGGAATCATCGAGTTCAGGTACGACGCATACGGCCGCCTGCGCGGTCAGAAATCGGCGGCGGACACCCTATGGACCGAGCTGGAATACGACAAGCTTGGCCGGGTGCTCAAGTCGTGGCGCCCCGATAAAATTTCGCTTTGGGGATACGATGCGCCAGGAGCAATTGGCGCCCTGAAGTGGGCCTCGAGTGTCTCCCAAAACACGGCACATGTGCGGTCTTATCGGGAAGAGTTCGATTATGACTCGCTCGTACGGATCAGGCGGAGAACGGTCGCTTTTGATGGCGCACCCGGAGAAACGAAGCACTCGGCTTCCCTGTCCCTCGCATATGACGATGAAGGCCGGATTCAGAAGCAAATATTCCCATCCAAGGTGGGCGGTACGCAGTACGTCGTAACCCGGAAATACAACGACGACACCGGCCAGCTTTCAGGCGTATTCGACTCCCGCTCATCGAAGGCCCTGTGGCAGCTTGTCGAGGCGGACGCCGCCGGCAGGGCAGTGGAAATCGTCATGGGGAATGGCGTGCGGGAGCGGCAATTCCGCCAAGAACAAAGCGCTGAAGTACAGAGAATCAAAGTCACAGGTGCCAAAGGCATAGTGGGCGATTTCAGTTATAAATATGACGCCAATTCGAACCTGTCCAGTCGGACCGACGGTGTCAGCAAGAGCGTCGAGACGTTTTCATATGATGAAGATGACCGCCTGACCGGGGTACGCTCGGGATCGAAGCATAGTACCGTCGCATACGACCTGATGGGACGGATCGTCTCCAAATCCGGTGTCGGAACATACAAGTACGGGTGTGATGGCGGGCCTGAAAATGGCGTGTGCTCAGTCACTGCGGCGAACGGGGATGTCGAGCAGATTTCCTATAACTCGCGGGGCGGTGTCGAGAGGACGAAGAACTATTCGGTTGAGTATGCCTCTGATGGCCGGGTCAGCAAATTCATAAAGATGACCAATAGCGGGCCAGCTGCCGCACTCTATTCCGAGTTTGATTACGGCCCTTCCGGCCAGCGTGTATTCTCGCGCGACAGGGGCTGCGTCGATGAGACTTGTTACGCGTACCGGATCAAGGAAACGCTGCACCTCGGATTTGCTGATCGTATTATTGTCAATGTCGGGACTTCAAAACTCACGACCGACCGATACTATATCGAGGCGACTGGCGGCGCCTTTTTCAGCCTGGACGTGATTGATCGGTCAGCGGCTACGGGCGTAGGGCGGGAAGGGCCGGCAGTAACGGAAGCGTATATCCACCGCGACAGGCTCGGCTCAATATCCCTGCTAACCTCGAAAGCGGGAACGGTCGTCGAGCGGTTCAAATTTGACGCGTGGGGAGCTTCATCCGGGCTGCGGGCGAATATTGATTTCGTCCGGGACGGTGCCGCTGCGTGGACCCGGGGTTTCAGCGGACATGATCACATTCCCCAGTTCGCGCTTATCCATATGAACGGCCGGGTCTACGATCCACGGCTTGGCGTCTTCCTCAGTGTCGATCCGATCACGTCCGATCCTACACATAGTACTGACCTTAATTCCTATGCATATGCCTGGAATAATCCCCTTACACAGCGCGATATTTCAGGCTACGGACTGTGGGAAAGCATCACCGGCGCCGCGGAATCGATAGGCCGTGGCATTGGGGATGTCTGGAACGGTGCCCGTGAGTTCGTCGAACGAAACTGGCGCGAGATCGTCACCGTGGCGGTCGTCATTGTGGTCGCTGCAGCCGTGACGGCAGCAACGGCGGGCACAGCGACCGGGCCTGTTCTTTCTGCAATGGCTGCAGGGGCGGCGGGCGGGGCAACCTCAGCTGCGTTGCACGGAGGTAGTCTCACAGACGTGGTCGGGGGCGCGATCGTGGGCGGCGTGTTCGGCGCGTTCACTGGCGCTGTGGGAATCAGTGCCACGGGAATGACCGCTGGTAAGGTCGCGGGCTATGGAGCGATTGCCGGCGCGCGGGCGCATGTGGCGGGTGGCGACTTTGGCCGGGGATTTGTCGTCGGCGCTCTTACTGCTGGTATCGACGCTCAGAATTTGGTTGAGGGAGATTCGTACTGGGCGGCTGCTGGCCGGGTCGCTGTCGGTGCTACCGCCAGCGGCACAATTGCGGAACTCTCAGGGGACAAGTTCGCTAATGGTGCAATGTCCGGTGCGTTTTACGAACTATGGCGTGACGCCAGGCGTTTGAAGTGGGAGAAAGTCGAGACGGTAGCGCGCTATGTCGGGATGTACCAGTCGCGCGAAGCGACCCTGGTCGGACTGGGCGCGGGTGCACTTCTTTATGGATATTCCAACCTCTGCTCGGACGGCGCAATGAAATACTCTTACGAGAATGGCGTCTTCGTGCTGAAAGGCGCGGGATTGGAGGAGGGGGCCGGCCTGACTTTGGGCAGTACGGTGTTCTACACTCCCCAGGACGGCCGCGATGTGCTGCGTCATGAAATGACGCACGTAATCCAATGGGGAGCCCTTGGAACGCAAGGCTTCTGGGACAGGTACTCCCGTCAGGTCGAGATGCATGGGTATTACGATGCACCATTCGAAGACGAAGCGTACCGTGCGGAAGCGGAGACACCGTAGCCTGGTCTTTGGATGTGGAAGCGCCGTTGGCACCCACTGCGGCGCTTCCCGAAAGATAATGGCGATCTCGGTGCGGTTTTGCGTGCCCACACCATCCCATGCTTCAGCGCGAAGTAGAACAACCTCGTCCGTTGAAGTAAAGCGGCCACTTCTTTTCCAGTCCGCCGCCCCCTGAGTACCCGGGAAACCTTGATGTTGAACGAAATTTCTTAGTGCACACATAGTTCGATAGCCGAGCCGCGCATCGTATTCGCTGGAGAAATTGGCCTCTGCATTCGCTTTTTGCTCAGGATCGCGCTGATAAATTCGATTTACATGTTGTGAGACCGAATCGGCGTAAGTACGAGCAGTTGTAAGGAGGTTCATTATTCTGCGATCGAAACTTGCTCGACTTGAAGCGAATCAGTCGTAATTTTGCCCCCCCAAAACCATGTCGTGAACGCTAGACGCAAGCAGTGCACTTTCAAATTCAACATAATTCGCGATAAGAAAGTCGAACTTCTGCTCCACGTAAAGGCCTTCGCGAATGACGAGCCTTGCCTTCTTGATTTCCTCGTATCGTACTTGCGTAATCGGAAAAAATGACGACGATCCAAAGACCAGTCGTTTCAGACCATAGTTCATATGCTGCCAATCAAGAAAATGTATAAACGGCGCGGGTTTTATCAAGCCCTATCCGGCAATCGAACGGGGCAATTTGATCATCATAGCAGGGCTAGTCTGACCTACGAACCAGCTCAAATTTGCGGCGCTCGCACTAGCTGTATGAATGCCGCGACTCCACGCCAGCTGCCGTGTCAGTGCGAATTTAGCGGTAAGTCTTGCCTTAATCTCTACACATTCCTAACCAAAGTTAACGCGAAAGCTGAACGCTTTCACCGGCCCGCACCGCACGGCTTCGTACCAATCAAGAAGGCTGAGTTGCCCCGCTGTTAGCCGCTCGAAGGTGGAGGATGCGGTAGCTGGCGGCAGAAGAAGGGGTCTATGCCGGCGACGTTTGCTAGCGTGCCAAAACGCTTTCTCGGACAGGAAACCACCACCTATAATGGCGCTTTTGAGCGAAGCGGCGCACCCTACATGAAAATCAATTTGAACAATCCCACCGGCCTCAACTTTGCCAACGTTCGCAGGCTGCTTGCTTCGGGGCGCGACGACATTGATCTGGAAGTGCGCGTCACTGACGACGGCATCGTATTCCTGTCCTACGTGACTGGCCCCAAAGACATGGATGGGATCTGCTTCCGTATAGGCGACATAAATACGACTGCACACGCAGGAGAGTTTATTGGCCCTAACGCCGAGGCAGTAACTGACGACGGCCTGGTAGACCAAGTGCTAAGGACGATCGAAAAAAATTGGGAAAATAGACCGGCATCCGGGGTCGCTGACCTCGAAGCTTATCGTATGGGTTAGTTACGTGCGCCGGCAGCAATCAGTAGTCCGGGAAAAGCTCCCAATGCGCAGTCAAGCGCATTGGGAAATCTTGGTGGTGGGAACTATTCGCCGTTCATCGAGTCCAACAGTGACTCACGCGTGTACGGCTCCTTCTGCGGATCTTTCGCAATGACTGACCACATCTTGTCACCGTTGGAAAAGCGGCAATCGAGCCCTAAGTTACTCAGCTGCTTACCAAATTTGATGAGGTTGAGCTCTGGGAACCGGAACCTCGACGCGAACAACCGGTATTGCTCGTACAGCGCGGCTGGCTTCGTGCCTCTACTGTCAGCAGTACAGGCTTCCTTAATGAAGTAGCGCACGCTGTCAGATTCGTCCCGATACTGGTTCGCGGTCTTGATTGCGGATGCGGGGATGATGAACTCGTCGCGTTTGAGTAGGGCTTGCAGTGCATTCGCCGCCAGAACCAGAATGCCGTCGAGCTCGGCCAGGATTTTCTGTTGCAGATGCTTGTCCATCTCGTCAGCAGTGAACTTGCGTGTTAGCTCCAGAATGATCGCCCGGCGGAAGAAGCCGTCGCTCGTATCCTTTAGATAGGGCAGAGTGTTCGTCGCGGCCACGAGCCGAACGAATGGCTGATACGAGAACGACGGCTGGAACTTGCGTTCTGCCTCCACCGCGTCACCCGCGACGATAGCCTTCAGGTAGCCGTCAGCGATTGTTGCATCACTGCTCATTTCATGGCTGATGTTGCACAGCTTTCCCTGCAGCTCCGCTCGTACCGATGGCCGCCCCATCCGCTCCAACATAGCATAGGATACCTGCGGGTTCATTCGCTCCGGCACCTCTTTGCGAGCTTTGCAGTGTCCTCAGGGGTTAGCCTGTTCCAAGTCCAGCACCTGCTGGGGCACGCGTCGCCGAGCACAACTCAACGTTATGCGCATCTAGCTAACGACGTCCTCAGGCAAGCCTCGGCATCAGTTTCAAGTATTTTTTCTCAAGCAAAACTGGTCGTTAACGGCGATTCCGGGGCGCAGGTTCCGGCTCGTGCTTGAAAGCGTAAGGGTCTACGTCCGAATCGATCGGCGCTGGGAAGAGGTCTTCTTCAGTCATGCCGCGCTCGGTAGCGAAGGTACGCACCTTGTTGACGGCTGCGCTGTGCGTGAGTGGCTGGTGGTTTGCGATACGTTTGTCGAGGGCGTCGCGCATCCCCGAAGCTCAGCCGGAAAGGTAACTGCGCCATCGCCCGCATCGAGGTGCAGGGCGATATGCGCGTCTTCCGGCAGGACCGAAACAGCTAGGTGAGAAAGGTTCTTGAGATAGTATCCCGGCCTTCCGGTCGGGTCGGTTTCGGGGAAGTCGGAGAGGGTGCAGCGATCGTAGTAGTCGAGCAGCGCAATCAGGGTCATCGTCTCGAACGAGGCTTGGGAAACGTAGATAGTGGCGGGCATGTTGGGGTTCCTGTTGGCGGTAGTGGATGGGGAATTTAGTCGATCAGGATGTACCCCTTGCGCCTGAGGCGCATTGAGTAATGTCGTTCGATTTGCGGCCGATTGTTTGCGAAGAGGGTCATGTCACGCGCCCTCTGGACGCGGGTAGCGCGTTTGGCGCGGATCGCATTACAGATCGCGTTGAAGCCGCATTTCGGATCGAAGAAAAGAGAGTGGTTGGAGAGAGCAAGCCGGTCGATGTCGAACTGATTGTTCATGATGTAGCGCATCGCCTGCTCATGCGAGCGAAGCAGTACGAGGTGGATGATCTTGCTGTCGCCGCGCCCGGCTTTTCCGATGAAGTAGGGCATGTGCGTATTGGTGGTGTGTACCTTCCGGAATACGATCCCGAAGCGTTCGGTCATGACTTGCATGACCTTGGCGTCGAGCGCGATAACGTCAACGTCGCCTAAGGGGACCGTTGACGTTTGATCGACGATCCTCTTGAGTAGTCCCCCGTAGACGTAGAGATTGTGGACGCCGATCAGCCAGTGCAGCAGCCCTTGCGGGAGCCGCTCGGCATCGGCGAGCGTTTGGAGATGCTGCGCGCTGGTCATGGGTTGGCGCACCGTTATTGAGGTTTTTTGACGGGGATTCCGAGGGTTTTCTTCGGCTCCGCATGATCCGGCACGGTATCGGCGTTGCCTTGTTTTTCGCCGTCAATTTCGGCTGGCAGCTCGATGCGCGTGCCAGTCTCAGCGAGCATTGCTTTTTCCCATGCCGGCCAGTCGCCGGTAACGGCATGCTGCATCTTGGCGTCGGGAGCCGTTGCGAGCAAGCCGAGCGCGTGTAGTACGGCGGCCATGAAGCCCGCATTGTTGGCCGATTTCGATACGAAGACATCCTTCAGTACCTTGGATACGAAGGGCACGCCGGATTTATATTTGTCGAGGCACGTCACTATGGTGTGGAAGTGAACCCGTTCACGACTAAAGAATCCGCCACCTTCGTTCCGCGTCACCGCGATAAGAAGGTCGCGCCGGTCGTTATCCGCGAGGACGTGATAGTTGAGAATGCCAGCGCTGCGCTGGCCCAGCTTCTTGGCCGTCCCGGCATGGAGTAGCCAGAATGGAGTAAGGGCGGCCTCTGCGATCTCGCTGGTGGCGACGGACGGTTGGACGGTCTCGGACGATTTATTTTGGGAAGTGTTCTTGTTCATTTTGTTCTCCAGTAGTTCGAGGTAGTGGCTATGAATAAGAAAAGGCCCATGACTTGGGGATGTCATGGGCCTTCATGGTTGCTGTCTTGCGAGCGTCGCCGATCTGCTACCTTCAGTGACGATGTACGATGTACGAAGTGCGGTCGGATCAACGCCGGTATTTCAGCGAGAAATCGAGATCGAGACTGCGTGGCAGAATGGTCTGCCGGATGGTGACGGGAGCTTTACGGGTGATGACGCCGCTGGGTTTTTTGTTTTGCCATTCCCAAGTGGGGTTGGCGCTGATCTTGATCATTGGTATTCCTTTCTATTGAGACGAAAAAATACCCGAAGGCCTGACGGCGCTTCGGGCGGTAGGTGATCGGTGAGGATCATTTAGGTGATTGGCTAGTCTAGTTTGGGCTTGGTCGCGATATACAGCCGAAAGTCAGCCCTCCGTCGGAATAATATATGCAGGAAACTCCTGTCGATTCGCTGGTCGGGGAATGCCAGGGCGCGCCTCGTGTCGGTACGCTTCGACTGACCGCCAGCCGTGAAGCACGGCGTCGGCACGGCCCCTCCTGCGTGGGTTTGGTCCTAAGGATTCGGGTGTGCTAAAGTGAGGTAACTCTTTGATTATAGAATAAAGGCACTCGTCTGCCATGCGGAATCTCAATGCTTGGTCGGGGGAGGTTGCGGCGGTTAGGGTGTCTACTTCACGTTGGGCTTCTTAATGCTCCGAAGACTTTTCACCACTTGTGCACTTGCTTTGCTACCTGCGCTAGCCATCGCGAGCGGTGGCGACATTCTCATGACGATCTATGCTGAACTTCTGACTGTTGCTGTCGTAGTTCTTGCGCTGCGACTCGTTCCGAGTTTTCGCCCAAGCACGTTTGGTGGAGTCGCTTTTTGCATTCTTGGTGTGATTGGATCTTGGTTCGTGACTTCGGATATGCCCTACATGGCCAACCAGATTCTGATTACTTTGATTTCGGTGGCTTTTCCGATTCTCGCTACGGCGGCATACTTGGTTTGGAGGCGCGCTCGTGGCGTTCGGTAAAATATGGCCCAACAATATATTCCAGCGGACGCCTGCCGGCGCCGCTGAACAGCAACGTTGGGGAGCAACTTGAGGCTGTTCATGCGAATCTTTGCCGAGTGCGATAACGTGGCGGTTGCGGGTGCTGCTGCTGATCGTATGCTTTCGGTTTTGGGCGGCCTCGGCGTCACCGCTTCGGCTCCGCCAAAACCGTACTGGAAAATTCCCGAGTATTTCGAGTTCACCTTCGCAGCAACGCCATCGAACGAGCAGTCTTTCCGTGCCGTCCTCGCGATGTGCGCAGGTGGTTGGGTGCATCACAGTGATGCGCACGAATTCTCCTCGGTGTGGAATAAGGAGGGAGAGGTTAACTTCCTGGACCCGTTGGTAAAATGGGCCGAGGTACAGTTCCTTGTGTAATTGCCCCAACAATACAGTCAACTGGACTGACTCCACGCTGCGCGTTCCGGCAGCCAGTTACTTTTCACGTTAGCCATTTATGACACCGCAACAGATAGCCAGCGCGTGGAATTCCACCTTCGGTTCATTCGGCCCAGCCGGCTTCTTATGCCGAACCAGCATTCCGGATCGATGGATCCGAATACATAGCCTTCCTGAATCCAAGCGCTATCCCGAAAACGAGTCCGAGCGCATGGAAATCGCTCGCCGACACTTGATCGTCGCGGACAACGCAATCGGGAATGCGGATTGCATTCTGTTTGTTGCGCGGTTCGGGTCTTCTGCAGATTCAGCACAGGTAGACCTTCCTGGTTTTGATACCTCAGTGTTCATGCACTTGGACGCCTTGACCATCGAGGACGAAGATGAGAGTGATTCAATTCGCTTCTTTGGTACTCCGTTTAGGTCTAGTCCGGATAACCTGCGGCCATTGATCCTTGCTGCCGCCGAAGATGCTACGGGCCAGATCCTGTTCGCGAACTTCGAACGCGGGACGGCGTATGCGCCGTACGATGGCGGAGCGGACGTATTCTTTCCGTCGCAGTCCTTTGTAGCTGAGGCTCGTGCCAACTGGGCGCCTTGGCTCTCCCACCGTGAGGACGGCCTGTGAGGCGCGAGATGGCTAACCAAGCATTGCAGCTGACGCCTACGGCGCGGCTGAATTCATTCCGTTGGACTACTCATGGCTAAAGCTTGCGCATATCGCCTAAAGGACCGTTGGCTGATACACCCGTCCTCGAAAACTACTGCTGGTGTCTTTATTGCGTGCCCACCTTATCAAACGATTCTGGCAAGTGCTGATGTGGCCGCTATTGGAGATGCGATTTGCCTTGCTCTGGCTGCATCGCGTGAGAATATTCCTCATCCTACCGAATGGAAGGGCCTTTCGGCTCCCAGGCTGGCTGCCGCAGGAGTACGATCCGAAGCTGCGCTTCAACGCGGCTCACGACTGGTGTTGGTTGAGCGAACCGAAAATGGCATCACGATCACCCCCACAAACAATGGCGGCACTGTCGGAGATCGGAAGGGATTTCATCATCTCAATGACCATGCTGGGGTCGCAGACATTGGTTGTAGCACAGAGCGCTTAGGAATGATGTTGAACGATATACTGGAAAAATGCAGCTAATTAGCCCAATCAAACATTCCAGCCGACGCCTGACGGCGCGGCTGAATTCGCACGTTGGTCCAACTGAATGACCGAAGCTGAATTCATTGAGGCGATAGATTGCCGCTTCCCGTATGGAGCTCCGCTCAAATGGAAGCGACTCGTTGCTTTGGCGCCCCGAGTTTCGACCAATGCGGCCTTCATGGTGCTTCATGAGCTATGCCGACCGCCGCAGTCGGCGACGGTGTCACACACGGAATGTCATCGGATTCTTAAGCATTTGGAGCGACGTTTTCGTCATCCTTTGCTGTCTGGCCTGCGTAATTTAGTCTTAATCGTGATGCGTGGCGAGCGCGTAAGCGTTTCGACTGCGGCAGCAGCAATGAGGAAGGTCTCGCGCTATCCTGGTCAGTACAATATGCTTGCGATTTGCTACTTCTCTTGCGACGACCGAGTTGGGCGACTCGACACGCTTCACGAGGCGATTGCCGCAAGCTGGGAATCGCCCAACAATATATTCAACCCGGACTCGCTGACGCGCGCCGGACATTCGTTACGTTGGGCTACTAAATGAAAGCTGTCGCTTCGATTGCCGCAATCTTGTTCTTTCCTCTTGCCGTGATGGTCGCGATTGAGCGTACTTGGCTGATGGATTCTCTTCGGATGATTTGGCTGGCGACGTTCGCGTTCGTTATGATTGTGGGCTTGGTGCTCGGGTTTGTATTTGGGCGTGCTCGCGCATTGGTCATGTTCGCTGCGGGAAGTGTAGCGTTGTTCGTAATGTGGCTACCCCTACAACTTTATTTTGCCCCCGCATCCGCCTTCCTCAGTGGCACTGCGTACTTCATCGGGTTAATGGCGTTAGTTTACGCAAGCTTGCACGGCGGTGGCATTGGGTACAATTTATTTAACAAGCGGGTTGCGTAGTTCTATGCCCAACCCTGCAGTCAACTGGACGGTCTCCACGTTACGCGTTCCGGCAGCCAGCTACCTTTTACGTTAGACCCAAAATGACCGCGTTTATCTATCTCGCTAATTCCTCAAATATTGATGTACCTGTTCCAGGTGCGCCGACTCTCTCCTTGGACTCGAGTCCCGAATATTGGTTCTTGTATCGGTACTTCGAATCTGCGAATCTTGATCGCAGCGACGAGCTGATCGACCTTTATGGTGGTGGGGTGATCGAAGGATATCAGTTGCATCGACTTCGAACCGAGCTTGAGCTGGCCAGATCGGATGTTGAAAGCAAGCCCGACACTTGGAGTGTGTTGGTCGGCTGGGATGGAGAAGTGGCCTCGATCGAAACCGAGGACTGGCGGAGCGTTGAGAGGATCACGGTCTATGCAATCATTCAGACCTTTTTGAAGATGATCCAATATTCAGAGACGAACAGTGTCCGGTTGGTTACGAGCGGTGACTAAATTGTCCAGCCGACCAAACCGACCACTTGGTTCGGAAAGATGGGTATTCAGATAACTGTAGTGGTAGCTTGGCTCGACGTATAGGAAATCTGACTCAGCCGGACGATTGGACGGTTGGACGGTTGGACGATTTGGTCGGATGAGCGCGGCCGCCGGAGCTGAACCGGAAATGGACCGGAGCCGAGGACTGCGAATCCCAGAAGCGACAACGCCCACTTGCATGAGTGGGCGTTTCGTGAGGTATGTTCTTGGTGGCCCGGGGCGGAATCGAACCACCGACACAAGGATTTTCAATCCTCTGCTCTACCAACTGAGCTACCAGGCCAAGGCGCGCTATTGTAGCAGTCCTGTCTGGATTCGCCAAGCCCCCCGTCCAGCGCCGCCAGATAACGCGCCAGCGCGTCGTCCAGCGGCGGCATCAGCTGGCCCCGTTCGCTGCCCAGCGCGCTGAACAGGGGATGGGCGGCGCCCATGTCCAGCGCGGTGGCCGGACGCGCCAGCAGCCGCTCGGTCGACACGCCGGCCAGGTCGGCCGCGCGCCGCGCCAACTCCGCCCAGCTCAGCGCGCTGCCGCTGCTCAAATGCCAGATGCCGGCCTCGCCGTCGATCAGCAGGTCGAGGCAGGTGTCGACCAGGTCCGGCACGTATGTCGGCGAGACGATCAGGTCGCTCGCGGCGGTGAACGGCTGGCCGGCCGCCAGGGTCCGCAGCGCCCGCGTGACGAAATTATGCTTGTCCCACGGGCCGAAGAAGGCGCTGGTGCGCACCATCAGCGCGCGCGGTTGGACCGCCAGCACGCGCTGCTCGGCCTCGGCCTTGCTCTGGCCGTAGACGTTGAGCGGGGCGACCGGGTCGCTTTCCACGTACGGGCCGCCCTTGCTGCCGTCGAACACCAGGTCGCTCGAAAAACTCAGCAGTTCAATCGCGTGGCGGGCGCAGGCGGTCGCCAGGATCACCGGCCCCTGGGCGTTTTCGCGCAGGCAGCGTTCGGCGTCCTGCTCGGCCCGCTGCACGCGGACATAGCCGCCGGCGTTGACGATGGCCCACGGCCGGTAGCGGCGGATGGCGGCGTCCACCGAGGCGGGGTCGGCGATGTCCATTTCCTGGCGCGTCAGCACGTGGCAGGCCAGGTGGCGCTCGGCGCACAGGCGGGCGAAGGCGCCCCCCAGGGTGCCGCTGGCGCCGCTGATCAGGATCGGCCGCCCCGGTTCGGCGGGCGTGACGATCGCGGGCACCAGCGCCGGCCCGAACGGCATCGGCGGACACACCAAACGCTGCGGCCGGCGCCACCAGCCCAGCCCCTGCAGCACCGGGCTCGACGGTGTACGGCCGGTCGCCAGTTCGCGCATCAGGGTGGCCAGCGCGGTCGGCCTCGGTTCGGGGCCGCGCAGGTCGTAGGGGCCGTTTTCGTAGTAGCCCTTGCGCTCGGTGACCAGGCAGTTCCAGTCGAACGAGCCGAGCAGCGACCACACGGTGACGGCGCGCATGTCGACGCCGTCCCGCCGCGATTGCTGCGCGGCCTGCCAGATCTCCAGCAGCCAGCGCAGCTGGTCTTCGCGGTTGGCGTCGATGTGGGCCTCGGTGACGGCCAGCGGCAGGCCGTAGCGCTCCCAGGCTTCCTGCAACAACGGGCCGATGCCGGGCTGCGGCGTTTCCAGCGCGCGGGCGGCCACCACGTCGGCGTAGCCGTCCGGACCGACGTCCCGCGGCGGGTAGTGCTCGGCCCGATGGTCGAGCCAGCGCTCGCTGGTGATGTAGTAGTTGATGCCGATGACGTCCGGCGGGCAGCGGTGGTCGCGGAACCATTCCAGCTCGTCGGCGGAGGCGCCGCTGTCGCGCAGGTAGCGCCACAGCGCATGGTCCGGCCCGACCATGCCGCACAGCAAGTCCCACGGCAACCAGCGGCGGTCGTTGTAGAACTGCGCCTGCGCGGCCATCTCGGGCGTGCTGTAGGTTTTGCCGAGGTCGTCCGTCTGGATCAGCCTGGCATGCGGATTGACGGCGCGGATCGCTTGCATGGACAGCACGACGCCCTTGCACTGGTTGAGCAGCGCGCGCACGAAGGCGCGGTCGCTGCGTTCGTGCGGATACCACAGCCCGTACAGGGCGCAGAAGCGCGCGGTGGTGCACGGTTCGTTGACCGGGGTGTACTGTTCGAGCCACGGATAGCGGCAGGCGACGGCGCCGGCGTAGGCGGCCAGCTTTTCCGGGAAGGCGGGATCGAGCAGGCTGGTGTCGCGCGGGCCGCTGCCATGGTGGACCAGGCCGGCGATGGGGGCGATGCCGAGACTGCGCAGCGCCGGCAGGCGTTCGTCCGGCCACGACCAGTCGGCCTTGTCGAGGCCGTCCGGCGCGACCAGTTCCCACAGCACGGGATAGCGCAGGGCGGTGATGCCGAGCGACGCGAAGCGGTCCAGGTCGCTAATTCTGCCGTCGTGGCCGTTCTGCTCCATCTGGCTGAAATAGCAGTCGCGCACCCGGTTGACGGTGGCCTCCAGGCCTCCCCACAGTTCCAGGTGCTCGGACCGATGCGCGTCGTTGATCGTAGTCATAGCGTGGGTGGGTAGTCGAACTTGCAACAAGTATGGACAAGAAAAGCGCAGCCCGGCGCAGCCTTGACCAGCGGACACTTTCCTTGACACTAATAATGTCGAGGTATAAATTCGACCGCTGTGTTTTCTATTTTGCAATCCACTGGACGGGAGCGGTATGAGACGAGCGGCATGGTTGGCGGCGGCGGGATTGGGATTGACAATCACGGTAACGGGCACGGCTCGGGGCATCGAGTTGACGCCGGTGCAAAAGCAACTGCGCGAGATTTATCAGGAGCTGGTCGAGACCAACACCACCGACTCGGTCGGCTCGTGCACGGTGGCCGTGACCAAGATGGCCAAGCGCCTCAAGGCGGCCGGCTACAAGGACGCCGAGCTGCGCATCGTGGTGCCGCCGGGCGGGCCGGCCAAGGGCAACCTGGTGGCGCGCCTCAAGGGCGACGGCAGCGCCAAGCCGCTGCTGTTGCTGGCCCACGTCGACGTGGTGGAGGCCAAGCGCGAGGACTGGACCCGCGACCCGTTCAAGCTGGTCGAGGAGGACGGCATGTTCTATGCGCGCGGCGCCTCCGACGACAAGGCGATGGCGGCGGCCTTCGTCGCCAACATGATCCGTTACAAAAAGGAGAAGCTCGCCCTCAAGCGCGACCTGGTGATGGCGCTGACCTGCGACGAGGAAAAGGTGCCGAGCAAATTCGACGGCGTCGAATACCTGCTCAAACACCACCGGGCGCTGATCGACGCCGAGCTGGCGCTGAACGAGGGCGGCGGCGGCATGCTGGACAAGGACGGCAAGCCGGTCCGCCACGGCATCCAGGCCGGCGAGAAGGTGTACCAGAGTTTCCAGCTGGAGGTGACCAATCCTGGCGGACACAGCTCGGCGCCGTATCGCGACAACGCCATCTACCATCTGGCCGGCGGCTTGTCGCGCCTGGGCGAGTTCGCGTTCCCGTTCAAGCTATCGGACGTCACCCGCGCCTACTACGAGCGCATGTCGACCATCGAGAAGGGCCAGGTCGCCGCCGACATGAAGGCGATCCTGGCCGAGCCGCCGGACCAGGCGGCGCTGGAGCGCCTGTACGCGGTTAGTCCCGGCCACAACTCCACCGTGCGCACCACCTGCGTGGCGACCAGGGTCGACGCCGGCCACGCCGACAACGCCTTGCCGCAGCGCGCCCGCGCCACTGTCAATTGCCGCATCCTGCCGGGCCAGCCGATCGACGAGGTGCAGGCGACGCTGCAGCGCGTGCTGGCCGACGACAAGATCAAGATCACCCGCGTCGGCGAAGGTGTGGTCAGCCCGATGCCGCCGTTGACGCCGACCCTGATGAAGGCGGTCGAAGAAATCAGCAACGACATGTGGCCCGGCGTGCCGGTGGTGCCGACGATGTCGACCGGCGGCACCGACGGCCGCTTTCTCAACAACGCCGGCATCTGGACCTATGGCATCAGCGGCATGTTCCACGGGCCGGAAGGCTCGGGCGCGCATGGGCTGAATGAACATATCCGCGTGAAGTCGCTGTACGACGGCCAGGATTACCTGTACCGCCTGGCCAGGCGGCTGGCCACGGAATAGGGATGCATTAGAGAGTGACGGTGACGCTGCGGAATTTGCGCTGCTCGGGCGGCGCCTCCTTGCACGGCACGCCGCCGGTCTTTTCGTCGCCGTCGTCGCTCAACAGCTGGAACGATTTGCCGTCGGCCAGCGAGAACAGGCCTTCGGGACGCAGGCCTTTGCCGATGCTGGTCGCCAGCACGGCCGGCGCCGCGCCGGTCGACGGCGACCACTTGTACAGCTTGAAGACGCCTTCGGAGTCCTGCGGCCCGGCGACGATCAGGAACGCCTTCAATTTGTCGGCGTAGTCGATGCTGCGGATGCCCAGGCCGTCGAGCGGCAGTTCGATCGGCGGGCCGAACACCGGCGCCTTGGCCGCCGCGCCGATCGCCAGTACCTCGTTCGGATTTTTCAAGGTCAGCACCAGCGCCTTGCCGTTGACCACGGGGCTGCGCAGCCCGATCAGCAGATGGCCTTCCGGCGTCGCCGCCAGGCCTTCGATATTCAGCCCGCCTTCATCCTCGGGCGAGATTTGCGCCGCCTCGTGCAGCCGGTATTTTTGGAACGGCGGATACTCGGCGATGGCGTCGAGCAGGCCGGTGAAGGGAGTGCCGGCGACCGTCAAGGTCAGGTCGTCGCCCTTGCCGCCGATGTCGGTGGCGAAGAGCTGGCGCCGCTCCGGCCGGGCGCGCGCTTTCTTGTTGGCGCCGTGCGAGGCGATCCAGTAAATCCGCTTGCCGATCAGGGCCGCGCCTTCGATGTCGGCCTCGCGCAGCTTTTCGCCGGGAATGCGCAACTGGTCCGACAGGTCGAAGGTTTGCACCGGCGCGCCCGAGCGGTCGCTGCGGTAGATGCGCAGGATATTGTCCTCGTCGTTGGCGACGACGAAATGCTCGTCGTCGACGGCGATGCCGGCCGAGGCGTCGCACATGCCGTAATGCTCCAGCGGCGCCTTGGCGGACGCGCCGGGCAGGGCCAGCAGGCCGGCGAGCGCGAAGGCGACTTTTTTTGGATTGACCATCTTATTCTCCTGAATGTCAGTATCGGGCCGGTGGCGAAAAGGTCGGTGGCCGCGCCATATTTGCTATGCTAGCGTCTTTCCGCGTTCCGGTGCCGCAGCGCTGGCGGCGGAGCCTATTTACGGAGTAGCCGATATGGTCTCGTTACAAGAGCAGTTTTTGAAAGCCGGCCTGGTCGACAAGACCAAGGTCAAACTGGCCAACCAGGAAAAGAGCAAGCAAAAGAAGGTGGAGCGCCGCACCGGCGAGCAGACCGTCGATGAAGCGCGCATCGCCGCGCTGGAAGTGCAGCGCAAGAACGCCGAGCGCGCGCGCGAAGCGAACGCCCAGCGCGACGCCGCCGCCAACCAGAAGGCGATCGTCGCGCAGATCGCGCAGATGGTGCGGCAGAACCGCCAGGACAAGGGTAAGGGCGACATTCCTTACAACTTCACGCATGGCACCAAGATCGAGCGGATCTTCGTGTCGCCGGCCGTGCGCGAACATCTGGTCGCGGGGCGGCTGGTGATCGTGGTGATGAACGGTGTGGTGGAACTGGTGCCGCGCGTGATCGCCGACAAGATCGCCGAGCGCGACGCCTCGCTGGTGGTGCGGGTCAACAAATCCAGCACCCAGGTCGACGAGGACGACCCGTACGCCGCGTTCCAGATCCCCGACGATTTGATGTGGTAAAAATCCTGGGTCAGGTCCACCATTGCTACACGACCCCGGCCGTAAGGCCCGGTAGCGCTCAGCTCGTGTAGCAATGGTGGACCTGACCCCGGAGTTGAACTCGGGAATTACTCCGAGACGATGATGCGCCAGCGCCAGGGTTTGATGACGGCCTGGCCTTCGTCGCCGGCCAGCTTGTACTTCTGTAGCACGCCGGTCGGGTTGACGATGACCTGCACCGTGTTCTTGCCCTGCTGGCGGCGGAACGCGAACAGCTGGTCGTTGATCACGTCGAGCACCTGCATCGTGCCGCCGGCCTTGCCGTTCCATAGCGCCGGGTTCTGCTTCTTCAGCTGGTTCAGGCCCGCGTAGAAGCCTTCCAGCTCGGTGGTCTTCCAGTCGATGGCGTCCTTCTCGAAGAATGCCAGTTTTTTCTCCAGCTTCGCTTCCTGGCCGTTGTACACCAGCGGCATGCCGGGCAGGGTGTAGCTCAGCACCGCCATCGCGCCGGCTGCGGGACCGTACAAATCCTTGTCCGTTCCTTGCCACGAGTTGATGTCGTGGTTGCTGGTGAACTGCAGCCGGTAGGCGTCGCGCCCATAGCTTTTCGCCGGGTTGGCGACATACGCTTTGAGCTCGGCGGCGCCGGCCTGGCCCTTGCCGATTTTTTGCATGATGCCGTTCAGCTGCCAGTCGTAGCTGGCGTCGAACGCGCGCGCGTGCAGCGCCGGGTCGTCCGCTTCCGCCAGCATGAACACGGGCTTGATCTTGTCCAGCTTTGCGCGCGCCTGCTCCCAGAATTCGGTCGGCACCATGCCGGCGGCGTCGGCGCGGAAGCCGTCGATACCGGCTTCACGCACCCAGAACGCCATCGCGTCCGTCATGGCCGCCCACAGCGCCTTGTTGCCGTAGTCCAGGCCGACGACGTCGGCCCATTCCTCGGTGGCGCCGCTGTCGTTCTTGAAGCTGACGGCGTGGAGCTCGCCCTTGTCGTTCTTCTTGTACCAGTCGGCGTGCTCGCCGGTCCATGGGTGGTCCCAGGCGGTATGGTTGCCCACCCAGTCCAGGATCACGTGCATGCCCAGGCCGTGCGCCTGTTTGACCATGCGCCGCAGGTCGTCCATGCTGCCGAACTCCGGGCTGACGGCCTTGTAGTCCTTCACCGCGTAGTAGCTGCCCAGCGCGCCCTTGCGGTTCTTTTCGCCGATCGGGTGGATTGGCATCAGCCAGATCACGTCCACGCCCATTTGCTTGAGGCGCGGCAGCGTGGCGGCGAAGGCGTTCAACGTGCCTTCCTTGCTGTACTGGCGAAGATTGACTTCGTAGATGTTCGCACTGCGTGTCCATGCCGGATGTTTGACGCTGGCGGTGACGGTCGTTGGTGCGATTTTCTGCGCGCTCGCGTGCAGCGGCGCTCCGAGGGCGCAAATCAGCGCTGCCAGCGGCAGCAAGGTGGCAAGTCGTTTCAATGTCACTCCTTTTTGAGCGTGCGTTCGAACAGTTGATAGATGCGGCGGTATTGGTCGTACCAGCTTTCGGCATGCACGTAGGCGTGGCGCTCCAGCGGGTAGGAAGCCAGTTCCCAGTTGTCCTTTTTCAGTTCGATGAAGCGCTGCGCCATGCGCACCGAGTCCTGATAAAACACGTTATCGTCGATCATGCCGTGCGCGATCAGCAGGTGGCCTTTGAGCTTGTCGGCGTATTCGATCGGCGAGGACACCTTGTACGCTTCCGGGTCCAGCTCCGGCGTGTTGAGGATGTTGGCGGTGTACTCGTGGTTGTAGGTGGTCCAGTCGGTGACGGGGCGCAGCGCGGCGCCTGCCTTGAACTGGTCCGGCGCCCGCAGCAGCGCCATGAAGGTCATGAAGCCGCCGTAGCTGCCGCCGTAGATGCCGACGTTTTTCGCGTCGCCCTGGTGGTTGGCCACCATCCAGTTCAAGCCGTCGATGTAGTCCTCAAGCTCCGGATGCCCCATCTGGCGGTAGATCGCGGTGCGCCAGTTGCGGCCGTAGCCGAGCGATGCGCGATAGTCCATGTCCAGCACGATGTAGCCATTTTCCACCAGCAGGTTGTGGAACATCTGTTCGCGGAAGTAGACAGGGAAGCGCTGCGTGACGTTTTGCAGATAGCCGGCGCCGTGCACGAACATCACGACCGGATATTTTTTTCCCGGCTCCAGCGTGGCCGGACGATACAGCTTGGCCCATACCGGATCGGCGCCGTGCGTCGACGGCACCGCGACGATTTGCGGCGTGATCCACTCGCGCGCCTTGTAGTCGGCGTTGCGGGTGTCGGTCAGTTGTTTGGCGGCGCCGCCGCTGCTATCGACAGTGGCGATTTGCGCCGGCATGTAGGCGGTCGAGTAGCGCACCAGCAGCTTGCGGCCGTCCGGCGACAAGGTGAAACTCTCCACGCCGCCCAACGACGTCAGTTCCTTCAGCGCGCCATTGCCTGTGGCGCTGGAGCAGACCTCGTAGGTGCCTGGCAGCTTGGGGTTGCACATGAAGTAGGCGGTCTTGCCGTCGGCCGACCATTCGACGTTGCTCGCTTCCCATTTGCCCGAGGTGAGCGCGCGCGACGCCGAGCCCGCGGCGGCGGGTTGCAGGTAGATGTGGGCGTAGCCGCTTTCCTCGGACTGGTACCACAAGGTGCTGTTGTCCGGCTGCCAGCCGAAGCCGTTGCCACGGTTGTTGACCCAGGCGGCGTCCGTCAGGCGGTGCACCGGCTGCAGCTTGGCGCCGGCCAGATCGACGGTGGCGATCCAGCGGTCCTTGTTGTCGATTGCCTGCGCCATCACGGCCACCTGCTTGCCGTTGTCGCTCCAGCGGATCGATTCGTCGCGGCTTTCGAAGCGCACGCCGCGATTGCCCTTCAGCGGATCGAGCTTGCGCGCGGCGCGCATCTCGGCCAGCGGATCGACATTGATGCCGGGCAGGGTGTCGAACGACAGTTCGGTCACCTTGCGCGTGGCCAGTTCGATCAGCTTCAGTTGCTGCGGCTGCGGGCCTTCGTCGCTGACGCGTTTGCGCTCGTCGTCGGTCTCCTCGTAGCCCGATTCCGTCACGTACTTCGGCATTTTGCCGACGCGGCGCTTGTCGCCGTCCTTGGCGCTGGTGACCACCAGCAGATAGCGGCCGTCCGGCGACAATGCGCTCGTTTCGATGACGACCTTCTCGCCCAGGTAGACCGGCTGCGGGGCGCGGGTGGCGTCGGCGCCGCGCTCCTGGTTGCGGCGGTCGCGCAGGGCGTCGCGCTCCTCCTTCTGGCGCGCTAGGGTCGAGAGCAGGCGCAGTTGCAAGTCGCGGCGCGCGCTGGCGTCGGGCGCGGCGTCCGGGTCCTTGGCGGTGCGCAGCACGGCCACCGGCGACACCAGGCGCTCGGCGCGGCTCCAGCTGAACCAGTCGCTGCCCACGCGGAACTGCACGCCGGCGCCGTCGGCGGTGTATTGCGGATCGGCGGCCGGCGTGGTGCCGCGCAGGATTTGTGTCAGCGCGCCGCTTTTCAAGTCACGTTCGAACAGGTCGCCGTTGCGCAGCAAGATCGCGCGGGTGTGATCGCGGTTGTAGACCGGATCGGGATTGTCGAGGTTTGCCAGCTGCTTGTCGTCCACCAGTTTGGCAGCGCCGGCGGCGATCTGAAAGGTGTCGCGCAGCGGCGAACCGGCGCGCTTTTGCTTGAAGTAGACCTGGCGGCTGTCCCAGCCCCACCATGCCGATTCGACCGGGTTGCCGATCCAGTCGGGATTGGCCATGGCCTGGTCCAGCGTGATCGGTGTGGGAGTGGCATTGGCCGCGTGGGCTGCTAACGTCGTCAGCGCCGCAAAGCTGGCGGCCAACGTGGTGGAGAATGGCAGGACAAAACGCATGGATGGTTCGCTTTGAAGTTGGGTGAACGGGAGCGCCGGATTGCGACGCGTCCACGATTATAGTGGACCGCAACGCTTAATCGGTAGCGCCTGCCGCACAGGCAACGCGCATGGCTGCGTCGCAAATGCTCGCGATAGCGGGCTATCGCTGCGCTTTACGCCTTGCCCCTGCACGCCGCCTGCGCGTCCTTCGCTCCCAATTAAACGTTGCAGTCCACTACCCGAACAGTCAGTTGCGGGCCATCTTGTCCCTGAGGCCGTCCTTGGCGTCCGGGCCGCCGCGCCGTGGCGCCATGCGCAGCGCCAGCATCAGGAGCAGCCCCGCCGCCAGGTACATGCCGATCAGCGCGGCGAGCATGGCGGCGCTGTCGCCCCAGGCCAGCACGCGCGCGCTCATGACCGGGCCGAAGGCGCCGCCCATCATGGCCAGGCCGCCCACCAGCGCGATGCCGGTGGCCGCGCGTTGGCGGTTCAGCAGATCGGTGAGGATGGCCACCAGCAGCGGCAGCGCCGACGAGATGCCCAGCGACGCCAGCGACAGGCCGGCCAGCGACCACGCCAGGCCATTGTCGGCGGCGATGGCCAGACCGAGGCCGCCGGCGGCCAGCACCATGCAAGCGATGAAGTGGCCGCGCCGTTCGCGCCGGCGGTCCGAGTCGTAGCCGATGGCGATCATGCCGACGATGCCGACGATGGCGGGTATCGCCGCCAGCAGGCCCGGTTGCAGCGGGCCGCCCGCGCCCCAGCGCTGCATCAGCGCCGGTACCCAGTGCGCCAGCGCGTAGCTGGCGCCGGCCAACATCAGGTTGGCGAGCGCCAGCAGGCAGATGGCCGGATCGCGCAGCAGCGACCAGATGATGGCGAAGGCCGACGGCGGTTCGTCCCCGTCGTCCTCGTCCTCGTCGATGCCGGCGGCCTTGGCCAGCGCGGTTTCATCGCGGTTCAAATCCTGCCTGACCATCTGCTGTTCGAAACCCGATAACCATTTGGCATCGTCGGGATGGTCGTCGAGATAGAAGTAGGCGGCGATGCCGAGCAGCACGGCCGGCAGGCCTTGCGCCAGCAGCAGCCATTGCCAGCCCTGCATGCCGCTGTGCAGATGCAGCGCCTGTTGCATGGCGCCCGACAGCGGCCCGGCGACGATGCCGCCGATCAGCGTGGCCGACGCGAAGACGGCGAACACGCGCGCGCGCCGCGCGGCCGGATACCAGTAGGTCAGATACAGGATCACGCCGGGGAAGAAGCCCGCTTCGCACATGCCGAGCAGGAAGCGGATCGTATAGTACTCGAGCGGCGTGCGCACGAAGGCGCCGGCGGCGGTGGCCGCGCCCCAGCCGAGCATCATGCGCAGCAGGATTTTGCGCGTGCCGAGTTTTTCCAGCAGCAGATTGCAAGGCACGGCGAACAGCGCGTAGGCGAAGAAGAACACGCCGGCGCCCCAGGCGAAGACGTGGTTGCCGAAGGCGAGGCTGTCCTGGATGTGGCGCTGCGCGAGGTCGACGTTGACGCGGTCGATGTAGGCGACCACGCAGCACAGCATCAGCAGCGGCAGCAGGCGCCAGCTGATCTTGCGGTAGATTGCATCCATGCCGGCGGCGCCGCGCAGGTGCAGGAGCGTGGCGCCATGGTTCACGATGCGGGGGCAAGAGTGGTCTGCATGTAGCCGATATTAGCCGTGCCTAAATTCTTAGGCAAGCGTTTGGCGCAATGGGGAACTCAAAACAACAAAGGATGTGCTGGCGCACCATTATGGTACGTCGATGGCACGTCGGAGGCGCGTAGGGCGGATTAGGCGGAACGCCGTAATCGGCCATCTGTGAGCCGCCGGCGGCGCATAGATGGCCGATTACGCTGCGCTAATCCGCCCTACGTGGTTCCAAGGTGGTGCGGCCTTCCGGGCCGGGTTCTGCGGGGTTAAACCCGCGCGGCGCCGGCGCCCATCGCGCGGGCGTTGTAGTTCATGGTGCCGAGGTTGCGGCGGGGCCGCAGCTCGGGCTTGGTGGCGGCGTCGCCGTCTTCCTGCGCCAGGAACTGGGTGCCGATCTCGAACCACTCGTCGCTGGAAATGACCTTTTGCGCCAGCGGCAGCAGTTCCTGTTCCTCCTTGTCCAGGCGCTTGAGCAGATTCTGGCAATACAGGTCGATTGTGCGGCACAGGAATTTGCCTTGCGAGGCGCTGCGGCGCATCGCCCGGCGCAGGCATTTGTGCACGGCGTTGAGCATGGCGCTGCCCAGCCGGCTGAGCGTCTCGAGGTCGTTCATCAGCGCGGTGCAATTGGAATCGGCCGCGCGCACGGCGGGCATCAGGCAGGCTTCGACCTTGCGCTGGTGGCGCGCTTCGGCAAAGCTGGTCAGCTCCTTGAGCTGGGACTCGATGAACACAGGGTCGATCTCCTGTGGACGGCGCGCGATCGACTGCACATGCTGCAGCAGCCGCGAGATGAAGTGGCGTTCTTTTTTTTGTTCGATGGAGAGTGTCAGTAGGACATAAGTGGCAGTTAGCATAACGTTTCCCGTATTCGTCTGACTTCGGCTGCGCGGCAAGCGAGGAATGCTCTGCGGCCAGCGCGGCCAGTGGGTTTACCTTAGCGCCGAGCCCAGCTCATTCAACGTCGATTTACAATTGTTCACAACTAGTTAAAAAGCAATAATTGTGCTGCAATAATAAGTCTCAACTTCGAAGATTACCGGCGGGGAAAACGCGTTATACACATGCCATGCCGGTGATTACTGATGCGTACTCTACCTGACTGAGTGGGAAATTATGCACCCATTTTCTTGAACCGTGTAGGCGTTTACGAGTCACTATCAAAAAAAGTTTTGTATCAAACCGCGCCTTGTGCGGCGCGGCTTCCTCTGTTGCGTCGCAGCGATTTCAGGCGGCCAGCGGCGCGCCCAGGTAGGCGCCGCGCGGGGCGCCCAGGCCCTGCTTGACCTGCTTGCTGATGTCGTCGACCAGCACCTCGTCATCGCCGTTTTCCAGCGCGGCGACGATGATGCGCGCGACCTCCGCCGGCGCGGTTTTCTGCGCCTCGATGCCGGCCACCATGTCGGTGTCCATGTAACCCATGTGGGCCGCCAGCACCTGGGTTTTTTGTGCTTGCAGTTCGCCGCGCAAGCCGTTGGTCAACGCCCATGCCGCCGCCTTGGACACGCTATAGGTGCCGGTGCCCGGCATGCTGATCCAGGCCAGCGCCGACAACACGTTGATGACGGCGCCGCCACCGTTGTTCTTGAGCGCCGGTGCGAAAGCCTGGCTCAGCGCCATCGGGCCGAAGAAGTTGGTGTCCAGTTCTTGTTGCATCACTTGCAAGGCGTTGGGCGCGGTCAGATCCGTGCCGCTGAAGATGCCGGCGTTATTGATCAGAATCGTGAGGTCGGGAATGGCTTGCGCGGCGGCGGCGATGTCGGCCGCGTCGGTCACGTCCAGCTTGATCGGTGTGACGCCGGGCAGGGTGACCGATGCCGCATTGCGCGCGCCGCCATAGACCTTGCGGGCGCCGGCTTTGACGGCAGCTTCGGCCAGGGCTTTGCCCAGGCCGCGATTGGCGCCGGTGACGAGGACGACGGAGTCTTTGAAGTTCATGATGATACCTTTCGATGTAAATACGGTTTGAGAGTGCAGCTTGCAATATGACCGGTCATCTTAAAACCGGAGAAAAAAAACGATCACACGACAATGTGGTTCAGCACCATGTCGACGAAACGGTCCAGCGGCGCCCGGTCTTTTTCGGCCTTGGCGCGCAATACAGCCCCTTGCCAGGCGTCGGCGGTGAAATTGGCCAGCTCCCCGGCCGGCTGCCCGCTGGCGATGCTGCCGTCGCGCTGCCCTTGCGCGATGACTTCTTCCAGCATCGCGCTCATGGACGCGAACGACTGCCGCGCCGTGTGCCGGATCGCCGGACTCTGGTTCGACAGCTCGGTGCTGAAATTGCCCAGCATGCAGCCGGCGTTGAATTCCGACGCTACGTTGGATTCGACCAGCTTTCCAAAATAGCCGCGCAGCCATTCCCGTGGCGGCGGCGACGACTCGCCCAGCAGGGCGCCGATCTGCCCGGCCTGTTGCGCATAGCGCTGCAACACCTCCACGCCCAGCTCTTCCTTGCTGGTGAAGTGGTTGTAGAACGAACCCTTCGGCACCCCGGCCGCCTCGGTGATGTCTTGCACACTGGTGGCGTTGAAACCCTTGCTGTGAAGCAGGGTCATTCCGGCGGCGACGATTTGTTCTTTGACGTTAGGTTTGGGCATGCGTCTAATATGACCGGTCGTCTTAAAAAAGTCAAGCGTTGTTTCGCGGGGAGTTACTTATTGTTTGATAGACAATGCTGAATGCCAACTATATAGTTAGGGTACCGATGGTGAATATAGGTTATCTACTGTGCGTACCAAAGCCAAGGTTTTGAACGGATTGCTATTGCTGTCTTTGATGCCGCCGGGCGCGCCATCGTTCGCGCAGACGGCGCCCCTGGACATGACGGTGTGCGTGTTCGACGAACCGTTTTCGCCGATGACGTTTCCGGACGGCTGCGGCCAGGCGCTGGAATTGTTGCGGCGCGCCTCGGCGCTGCAGCCGGTGGCGATCCGCCAGCTGGTGGCACCCCGTTCCCAGTGCATGAACCGCCTGCGCAGCGGCGAGGTCGACGCCATGCTGGCCGCCTTCACGCCCGAGCGCGCCGCTTACGGCGCCTATCCGATGAAGGGCGCGCAGCCCGATCCCGGCCGCGGCGTCGGCGAGTTGTCCTTCGCCGTCTCCCGCCGGCGGGGCGGCACGGTGGCCTGGGACGGCCGGCGCTTCATCGGCCTGGGCCGCCAACCGGTGGGCACGCAACCGGATCTGCTGCACATGCCCATGCTGCGCGAGATGGACATCGTGGTCGACGACAGCGCTTCCAGCGTGGACCAGGTGTTCGCCAAACTGGCGGGCAAGCGGGTGGCGGCGGTCGTGACCGAGCGCGAGGAGGGCGGCGAGTTGATCGCGCGCAAGTACCGGGGGCAGATCGAAATGCTGCCTGCGCCGTTCCAGAAGACGCCGATCTACCTGACCGTCAACAAGGCCTTTTACCAAAAGAATCAGGCGCAAATCGAGGCTTACTGGCAGGCCATCGCCCAGGCGCGCCATACGCCCGCCTTCCGCCGTTTCATCGACGAGTTCCCCAAGCACCGGTAGTCCGCGCTAAAGTTGCGTAAAGTAACAGTTTACTTGCCGTGGCGCGAACTTGGTATGATGGTCGACGACCGGCCACCAGCCGGTATTTTTCTATAACGTCGGAGATCCCCGAATGAGATTACCCCTGCTGCTGCTTGGGACCGCTGTTGCGGCCTCCAGCGCCATGGCCGCGCCGCGCGGCTTCACCGTGGAAGACCTGGTCAAGATGGAACGGGTCGGAAGCCCCGCGCTGTCGCCGGACGCCACCCGCGTCGTCTACACCGTGCGTTCCACCAATATGGATAAAAACCGCGGCAACACGCAATTGTGGATGCTGGACCTGCGCGCGCCCAAGGCCGCGCCGGTGCGCCTGACCCAGGCCGACGCCGGCAGCACCGATCCCGAATGGTCGCCCAACGGCGACGCCGTTTATTTCCTGTCGGCCCGTTCCGGCTCGTCGCAGGTATGGCGGCTGCCGCTGGCCGGCGGCGAGGCGGCCAGGGTCACCGACCTGCCGCTGGACGTCGATAACTTCCGCCTGTCGCCGCAGGGCGACCGCCTGGCGCTGAGCCTGGCCGTGTTCCGCGATTGCGCCGACCTGGCCTGCACCAAATCGCGCCTGGACGCCAAGGCCAAGGACAAGGCCAGCGGCAAGCTCTATGACAAGCTGTTCGTGCGCCACTGGGATACCTGGGCGGACGGGCGCAACAACGTGCTGTACTCGGCGCCTATCGACGCCAC
Organism: Duganella sp. GW821-FHT07F09; assembly: GCF_059418705.1. NCBI lineage: Bacteria > Pseudomonadati > Pseudomonadota > Betaproteobacteria > Burkholderiales > Oxalobacteraceae > Duganella > Duganella sp. GW821-FHT07F09. The sequence goes on from NZ_JBWKQJ010000011.1 coordinate 231,238, forward strand.
GGGCAAGGTCAGCGCGCAGCCGGTCAGCCTGAGCGGCGCGCTCGACGGCGACGTGCCGTCCAAGCCGTTCGGCGACCGCGACGAGTACCGCTTCAGCCCCGACGGCAAGACGGTGGTGTTCGCCGCGCGCATCGCCGGCAAGACCGAGGCGTGGTCGACCAACTTCGACGTCTACACGGTGCCGGCCACCGGCGGCGCGCCGGTCAACCTGAGCGCCGACAACCAGGCCTGGGACACCAAGGCCAGCTACTCGCCCGACGGCAAGACGCTGGCCTACCTGGCGATGGACAAGCCGACCTTCGAGGCCGACCGCTTCCATCTGGTGCTGGTCGATGTGGCCAGCGGCAAGAAGCGCACCGTCGCCGACAGCTGGGATCGTTCGATCGCCGACTACCGCTGGACGCCGGACGGCAAGGCGCTGCTGGCCACCGCCGACGACATCGGCCAGCATCCGCTGTTCCGCATCGACGCCGCCAGCGGCAAGGTCGCCAAGCTGACCGGCAACGGCTACGTCAGCGGCTTCGACGTCGCGCGCGACACCATCGTCATGGCGCAGGCCAGCCTGTCGTCGGGCGCGCAGCTGTACAAATTCAAGCTCGGCGGCAGCGGCGACAAGGCCACCCAGCTGACCGAGGTGAACGCGGCCGCGCTGGCCGACGTCAAGTTCGGCGAGTTCGAGCAATTCTCGTTCGCCGGCGCCAACGGCGAGACCGTCTACGGCCACGTCATGAAGCCGTGGGACGCCAAGCCCGGCGTCAAGTATCCGATCGCCTTCCTGGTGCACGGCGGCCCGCAGGGCAGCTTCGGCAACTCGTGGAGCTACCGCTGGAATCCGCAGGTGTACGCCGGCGCCGGCTATGCCACCGTGTTCATCGACTTCCACGGTTCGACCGGCTACGGCCAGAAGTTCACCGATTCGATCAGCGGCGACTGGGGCGGCAAGCCGCTGGAGGACTTGCAGAAGGGCCTGGCGGCGGCGGTGCAAAAATTCCCGTGGCTGGACCGCGAGCGCAGCTGCGCGCTGGGCGCGTCGTACGGCGGCTTCATGATGAACTGGATCGAAGGCAACTGGTCCGACGGCTTCAAGTGCATCGTCAACCATGACGGCGTGTTCGACACGCGCGGCATGGCCTACGCCACCGAGGAGCTGTGGTTCACCGAGTGGGAAAACGGCGGCCCGTATTACGACGTGCCGGAAATGCACGAGAAGTTCAACCCGGCGCTGCAGGTGAAGAAGTGGAAGACGCCGATGCTGGTGGTGCAGGGCGATCTGGATTTCCGGATTCCGACCTCGCAGGGGCTGGGCACGTTCACGGCGCTGCAGCGCCAGGGTATTCCGAGCAAGCTGCTGGTGTTCCCGGATGAGAACCATTGGGTGTTGAAGCCGGCGAACTCGGTGCTGTGGCATCACACGGTGATCGATTGGTTGGATGCTTATCTGAAGAAGTAATCGTGCTTTGTGCGTGATCCGGCGGGGCCGCTGGCGGCTCTTGGCGGATTACGCTGCGCTAATCCGCCCTACGTGTTTCCTCGTGAGATTTAACGCCCGCTGTCATTGCGGGCGTTTCCATATTTGAGAATGTTAAAATGAAAAAAAGTTTGATCGTCCTGGCGTTGCTGCTCGCTTATGGCGCCGCCATTGCCGCACCCACCACCTCCGCGCCGCGCGCCGAGAACGCCTATCTGTCGCAAGAGGACGCCGCCGCCCGTTCGGCGCGCGTCGGCAATGTCGACTACACGCTCGAGTTCGCGCTGACGGGCAAGGAAACCTTCTCCGGCACCACCACCTTAACGTTCGACCTGAGCGACGCGGCGCAACCGCTCACCATCGACCTCGACAAGGCGACCATCGCCAGCCTGACCGTCAACGGCAAGGCCGTCACGCCGCAATACAACCAATGGTTCATCACGCTCGCGCCGCAGGACCTGAAGGCCGGCCGCAACACGGTCGCCATCGCCTACACGCGCTTGCACAGCACCAACGGCGAGGGCCTGCACCGCATGGTCGATCCGGTCGACGGCCGCGTCTACACGTACTCGCACTTCGAGCCGGCCGCCGCGCACCAGATGTTCGCGCTGTTCGACCAGCCGGACCTGAAGGGTACCTTCCAGGTGACCGTCACCACCCCGGCCGACTGGGTGGTGTCGTCGACGATGCGCGAATCCGGCGTGACCGACGTCGACGGCGGCAAGCGCTGGACCTTCCCGCGCAGCAAAAAGCTCAGCCCGTACAACTTCTCGATGCACGCCGGCCCGTACAAGGTGTGGGAGGACAACAGCGGCCCATATCCGATGCGCCTGTTCGCGCGCCAGTCGGTGGCGGCGCAGGTCTCGCCCAAGGATTGGTTCGGCTATACCAGCCGCGGCCTGAAATTCTTCGACCAGTACTTCGGCGTGCCCTACCAGTTCGAGAAATACGACCAGCTGCTGGTGCCGGACTTCCTGTACGGCGCGATGGAAAACGCCGCCGCGATCACCTTCGCCGAACGGGCCTTCCTGCACCAGGATGAGATGACGGCGGCGCAGCGCGAGAGCCTGGCCGGGGTCATCATGCACGAGATGGCGCACCAATGGTTCGGCGACCTGGTGACGATGAAATGGTGGAACGGCCTGTGGCTCAACGAGAGCTTCGCCTCCTTCATGGGCACCCTGGCCACGGCCGAGGCCACCGAGTTCACCCACGCCTGGCAGAGTTTCTATTCCAACGCCAAGCAGAACGCCTACACACAGGACCAGCGCGTCACCACGCACCCGATCGAAACGCCGGTGCCGTCGACCGCCAACGCCTTCGACAATATCGACGCCATCACCTATTCGAAGGGCGCGTCGACCTTGAAGCAACTGCGCCACCTGCTGGGCGAGGAGGTATTCCGCCAGGGCGTGCACAACTACCTGGTCAAGTATTCCTACCAGAACGCCAAGCTCGACGACTTCATCGGCAGCCTGGCCCAGGCCGCCAACCGCGACCTCGGTCCATGGACCAGGGAATGGTTGTACGAGCCGGGCGTGAACACCATCGCCGCCGAGTTCAGCTGCTCCGGCGGCAAGATCAAATCGTTCAGCCTGCATCAGAGCGCGCCGAGCGCGGCCATGCCGACCCTGCGCGAGCAGCGCGTGCAGATCGGCCTGTTCAACCTGGGCAAGGACGGCATGTCGCTCAGCAAGAACCTGGCCGTGACCTACAAGGGCGCCGCCACCGCCGTGCCCGAACTCGAGGGCGCGGCCTGTCCCGACCTGGTGTATCCGAACTACCAGGACTGGGGCTACGCCAAAGTGGCGTTGGATAAGAAGTCGTTCGCCACCGCGCAGGCCGGGCTGAACAAGGTCGACGATCCGCTGCTGCGCTCGATGCTGTGGCAAAGCCTGTGGGACAGCGTGCGGGACGGCAAGCTGCCGCTCAATGCCTTCCTGGGCACCGTACTGGCCCAGGCGCCGGGCGAGAAGGATTACACCTTGCTGGGCAATATCCTCGCCAAGGTGGCGCAGTCCAGGGCCTATCTCGACAATATGGGGCCGCAGGCGGCCGCGTACCGGGCGAAGGTGGGCGGGCAGTTGGAACAGATGGCGTTCGCGGCCACCGGCGCCGCCAGCGCCGACAAGAACTTCCAGCGTCGCTGGTTCGCCACGTTTGTCGACGTGGCCAGCAGCCAGCGGGCGCTGGCGCAACTGGCCGACATCCTCGGCGGCAAGCTGGTGGTGCCTGGCCTGAACGTCAGCCAGGACGTGCGCTGGGATATCGTCGAACGCTTGAACCGGTTCGCCTACCCGGGCAGCGAGGCTTTGGTGGCGGCCGAGCAGGAACGCGACAAATCCGATAGCGGACAGGCCGCCGCGCTGGCCGCGCGCGTGATCCGTCCGGACGCCAAGGTCAAGGCCGAGTGGCTGGCCACCATCGGCGATCTGCAAACCAAATTGCCGTTCTCAAAGATCCGTCAGGCGATGGAGGTCATGTATCCGGCCGGCCAGGGCGCGCTCAGCGAGCTCAGCGCGGAGCGGCGTTTGGCCACGCTGGGGCAGGTCGACAAGGCCGCCGGCCCGGTCTTCATGCGTTCCTACGCGGACACGATGATACCGGCCAGTTGCACGCCGGCCAGCGTGGCCCGTCTGCAGGCGGCAATTGTTAAATTGCCGGACTTGTCGACCGGCACTAAACGTTCTCTTTTGGTAAGGCATCAGGAAGATGAGCGCTGCGTTGCTATCAAGAAAGCAATGACAGTATTTTAATTGCCGCTCGCGTTATTCGGAAAAGCCAGCCATGCGCTGGCTTTTTTTTGGTCCAGGCGCTTTGCCGGAGGATAGGTGCGACAAGCGCGGACGTAGCGTGAAAATGCCGGAATTTACTTCCTTTCCCTAACTTTTAACGAACTGAATGGTTGCGATTCGGACGTTCTTGTTTTGTAAAAGAACAACACAAAAGTGATCAAAACCGCACAATTTTATGACGGCGCGATGACATTGGTTTCATAGCGGAAGCAAGATTTTATTTGGTAATTTATTACTGTTAATGAACAATAATTATTAATCTCAAGTTACTCAAATTGTGTTGTTTGTTTATATTCATTGTTACCTACAAAAAGTAGACAAGGGTCCAGCGGGCGATCGGTCCGGCGGACCACGGGGCCATTACTTTCATCAAAAGGGCAGTGAAATGAACCACTTGAAGCAAGCGCATTTGAAAAAAATAACCGGCGCCGCCCTCGGCGCCCTTGCGCTGATGAGCGCCACTCCGGCCATGGCCGCCGTGATCGATTTCGAATCGATCGGCCCGTCGATCTACGGCGGCACCGAGACCCTGGGCGAGAACGGCTACACGATGACCGTGATCGATACGCCGGCCGCCGGTCCGGACGGCACCGGTCTTGCCGGCGCCATCGGCAACGGCAGCGACCCGTATCTGTGCGCCATCGCCGCCTGCCCGACCGGCAACGCCAGCCATTTCTACATGGGTCTCAATGACGGCAGCCTGAAGGTGGCGCGCGGCGACAACGCCGCCTTCCAAGTGTCGAGCATCGACTACGCCTTCCTGGCACCGGTCGGCGGCCTGCCCAGCTATTCGTGGGGGCAGCTGACCCTGCTGGGCACGCGCGCCGACGGCGGCACCATTTCGGTCGCCTACGATTTCCCCTTGCTCGACGCGCTGGGCAGTTCGCCCTTCGTCACCAACACGCTGACGGCCTTCGGCAACGTCAGCCTGAGCAGCCTGGTCATCAGTTCCTGCCTGTTCGACGGCGTCGGCGGCTGCTACAGCCCGTTGCCGGGCGCGGAAAACCAGGCGCAGTTCGCCTTCGACAACCTCAACATCAATGCCGTGGGTCCGGTCGCACCCGTGCCGGAGCCGGAAACCTACGCGATGATGGGCCTCGGCCTGGGCCTGGTGGGCCTGCTGTCGCGCCGCCGCGCCAAGGCGGGAGCCAAAGCCGCCGCCGCCTCGATCAACGCCTGAGCAAGGAACACCCCACATGAAACTCCGTCCTATTTCCGCCGCCGTCCTGCTGCTGGCCGCCGCCCTGACGAGCGCCGGCCCGGCCAACGCCGAGTCCGTGCGCCGCTCCTACATCGTGCAACTGACCGACAAGCCGGTCGCCACCTACACCGGCCAAGTCGCCGGCCTGGCCGCGACGATGCCCGCCCAGGGCCAGCGCCTCAATGTCGACGCCGCCGCCGTGCAGACCTACATCAACTACCTCGACACCAAGCAGAGCGCGGTCATCAACACCATCGGCGCCGCCGAGATCACCCATAAATACGACGTCGTCTTCAACGGCTTCGCCGCCATGCTGACCGACGACGAAGTGCGCGCGCTCAAGAAAAACAGCGGCGTGGCCGCCATCACCGCCGACTCCATGATGCAGCTCGACACCAGCTACACGCCAAGCTTCCTCGGCCTGGACAAACCCGGCGGCCTGTGGGAACAGCTCGGCGGCAAGGGCGCCTCGGGCGAGAACATCATCGTTGGCATCGTCGATAGCGGCATCTGGCCGGAGAACCCGAGCTATGCCGACCGCGTGGACGGCAACGGCAACCCGAGCCACAGCGGCTCGACCGTGGTCTACGATGCGCCGCCGGCCACCTGGAAGGGCACGTGCGACACCGGCGAGGGCTTCAGCGTGGCCGATTGCAACAACAAGCTGATCGGCGCGCGCTACTTCAAGCAGGCCGGCCAGCAACTGCACTGGACCGAATTCCTGTCCGCGCGTGATTCGGTGGCCGGCACCGAGGGCCATGGCGGCCACGGCAGCCACACCGCCAGCACGGCGGCGGGCAACGCGGGCGTGACCGCGCTGACCAACGGCTTGAACCTGGGCAAGGTCAGCGGCATGGCGCCGCGCGCCCGCATCGCCGCCTACAAGGTGTGCTGGACCGACGCCGCCACCGGCAAGAACGGCTGCGCGCCGTCCAACAGCGTGGCCGCCATCAACCAGGCGGTCAAGGATGGCGTCAACGTCATCAACTTCTCGATCGGTTCGAGCGCCGGCGGCGGCTCGTTCGCCGACGCCACCGAACAGGCCTTCCTGGGCGCGACCGCCGCCGGCGTGTTCGTCTCCACCTCGGCCGGCAACCAGGGCCCCACCGCGACGGCGCCGGCGCCGGCGGGCCACATCAGCCCGTGGCTGGCCTCGGTCGGCAACTCGACCCACAACCGCATCTACCTGGCCGACGCCGTGACCGGCAGCGGCGCGACCTTGACCGGCGCATCGAGCAACGCCAACACGCCGACCTCGCCGCTGGTGCTGGCCAAGGACGCCGGCCTGCCGGGCGCCGATCCCCTCCAATTGGACCGTTGCTTCGGCGCGACCGACGCCGTGGCGCCGCTGCTGGACCCGGCCAAGGTCGCCGGCAAGATCGTGGTGTGCGACCGTGGCGGCAACGTGCTGGTCAACAAGAGCGCCAACGCCAAGGTGGCCGGCGCGGTCGGCGTGGTCATCGCCAACGTCGAAGGCGGCGCGACGACCATCATCAACCAGGCGCACACGATCTCGACGGTGCACATCGTCAAGGAAAACACCGCCGTCCTGAAGAGCTACATCGCCGCCAATCCGGCCACGGCGGTTGCCTCGCTGGGCAACTTGCGCGCCACCTTCGATGCGTCGGTCCAGGCGCCGATCATGTCGGGCCAGTCCTCGCGCGGTCCGAACGTGGCCAACGCCAACATCCTCAAGCCGGACATGGCGGCGCCGGGCACCGACATCCTGGCCGCCGTCACCGCCGACCTGACGCGCGAACAGCGCGACGCCGTCGCCGCCGGTTCGCCGTCGCCTGTGTCGGACTGGGCCTTCTACAGCGGTACCTCGATGGCCTCGCCGCACGTGGTCGGCGTGGCCGCGCTGCTCAAGCAGCTGCATCCGACCTGGACGCCGTCGGCCATCAAGTCGGCGCTGATGACCAGCGCGACCGACACCTTCAGCGACGGCCTGACCAGCAAGGTCGCCTGGGACAGCAGCGCCACCAACGCCGGCATGCTGCCTTGGGGCCAGGGCGCCGGCCACATCGCGCCGAACTCGGCGGCCGATCCCGGCCTGGTGTACGACATCGCGCCGAACGACTACGCGCGCTTCCTGTGCGGCCAGGGCTTGATCTACACCACCGCCCAGTGCACCACGTTGGGCGGCGCCATCGCCGCGTACAACCTGAACCTGGCCTCGCTGACGGCCTCCAACGTGCTCGGCACCTTGAGCATGACGCGCACCGTCACCAACGTCGGCAACACCACCGCGACCTACAACGCCACGGCCTCGCTGCCGGGCTTCACGGTCTCGGTGCAGCCGTCCACCCTGGTGCTGGCGGCCGGCGCGAAAGCCAGCTTCACCGTCAAGCTGACCCGCACCAGCGCCCCGCTCGACACTTGGGCTTATGGCGCGCTGACCTGGAAAGACGGCATCCATGTCGTGCGTAGCCCGCTGACGGCGCGCGGCACCGGCCTGTCGGCCCCTGCCAGCGTCTACAGCGAGGCGGCCACCGGCAGCAAGGTCGTCACGGTCGGCACCGGCTTTGCCGGCGCCATGAGCGCGGTCAAGGGCGGCCTGCTGCCGGCCACCCGCGACACGCGCGGCATCGCCACCGCCAATACCAACCTGAGCAACGCGGCGCTGTGCCAGGCCGGCGCCGCGACCGGCGTCAACCTGCATCCGGTGACGATCCCGGCGGGTACCTTGCTGGCGCGCTTCTCGCTGTTCGATACGGACACCACCGGCGCCGTCCCCGGCGACTCGGACCTGGACCTGATCGTCATGCGCGGCAACACGCCTATCCTCAGCAGCGGCGGCGACACGGCCAACGAAACGATCCAGATGGTGGCCCCGGCCGCCGGCGATTACAACGTCTGCGTGATCGGCTTCCGGCCGAACGGCGGCCAAGCCACTTACGCGTTGTCGAGCTGGGTGGTGCAGCCTTCGACGGGCGGCAACTTCAAGGTGGTTCTGCCAAGCTCTGCCACGGTGGGCGGCACGGCCAGCGTGGGCATGAGCTGGTCAGGTTTGGCGCCTGGCGTGCGCCATGTCGGCGTGGTCAACTATCTGCTGGGCGGCGTCAAGCAGGGCGCGACGGTGATCGATGTCGATACCACCGATCCGTTGCCGCTGTTTAAGAACTCGCGCACCAAGGAGACGCTGGCGTTCTAAGCGTTTAGTGTGGAGGTGAAAAACCCGCGAGGCTTGTTGGGCTCGCGGGTTTTTTTGTTTTTTTGGCGCTTGATCGACTGGTGGCGGCGCTTGCATGGCCGATTACGCTGCGCTCTCAAAGCCTACCGGCCAGGTAGGCTGTCTCTTCGATGGGCCCCCGGGGCGGATTGGCGGGCCTCGCCCGCTAATCCGCCCTGCGTGGATCCGTGGTGTTTCCGGGGGAGGTGGCGTTGAGCGTGCATTGGCCGGCGCGGCAGCTGGCGCCGGGGTCGCTGACCATCGAGCAGGTCGACATCATCTGCTCGCGCTCGTCGTCGGCGCGGCGCGCGGCGGCGTGCTGGTCGATCAGCGCCTTGAGCGCGGCGCCGTCGCTGTTTTTGCTCGACCAGGCCATGTAGCGCTCGGGGCCGCCGCAGGCCTTTGAGCCGAAGCCTATCGTGTGGCATTGGCTTTGCGTGTCGCAACTGGTGTCGGCGTTGGCGGCCTGGATTTTCTTCCACAGCTGTTCGGTCTTGCTGGCTGTCGGCGTGGCAGGCGTGGCCGGCGGTGCGCTGCCGCAGGCGCTGGCGGCCAGCATCAACAGGCTTGCCGTGGCAAGACGAAGGGAGCGGCAGTGGAGAGGAATTTTCATCATTTCATCATGATCCAATCGCCGCCGCTTTACAAGGGCTCGCTCAATCGTGCTTTGCGCGCCACGCCGTCGGGGCCGAACAGGATGACGAATTCGGCGTAGGCGGGGCCGTTGCCTTCGGGCTTAGCCTTTGGATATTGGTAGCGCCAGACCTGGTAGCCGCTGTCGAAGCGCGCCGTGGTGGCCGGGCCCAGCGCGGCGCGCATTTGCGCCGTGGTGCGGTGGCTGTCGGCGATGGGCACCGTGCCGGCGCCTGGCGCGTCGTCCATGTAGTCGAATGCCACCAGGGTATCGTCGGACCAGCGGCGGTCCCATACCGGCGCGTAGTAGCTGCGGTCGAGCAAGACTTGGCAATCGCAGAAGGGCAGGGTGTCCGGCGTTTGCGTGCCGCCCGCGTACAGCATGGAAAACGGCACTGTTTCTGTGCGGGCGCCGTCGCGCAGCGTGACGCCGAACAGCGGCCGCTCGGCGAAGAACAGGTAGTTGCCGTCGGCGGAAGCGCAGACCCGGTCGGGATCGGTGAGCAGTTCGCCCAGCCAGGCGAACACGTTGGCGTTGTTCGACAGCAGGCCCGCCTCGACGCCGACCTGGCATTCGAGCCGCAGGTCGCCGAGGCGGCGCATGCCGGGCGGCACGTTGGGGCTGCGCACCTGCGCGCGCCAGGTCAAGGTGCTGGTCTTGCTGCTGGCGATCAGCGCCGCGTCTTCGCGCAGCGCCTGACTATCGCGGTCGAGGGTGAAGGTATGGTCGGGGGCGACGGGAACGGGCAGCGCGACGGTGTCGCCGACCACCCGCAAGGTGATGCCGTCGAGCCGCGTGGTGGGCAGGCGCGGCAGCAACTTGAAGCGCAAGCTGGCCTGCGGCGCCAGCGCCCGGTTGCGCTCGAAACGCTCCATGCCGGCGACCATCTTGCGGTAGGACTTGTCGACCGGATCGCGGGTGGCCGTGACGGTCACCTTGAGCGGTGCATCCTGGCTGGCTGCGGCGCCGGCATCGCCGGCCAGCGCAGCCAGCAGCAGGCAACCAAGCAAATGACACAGCAAATAAAGGTGCGGGGCATTCGGCAATATCTTCTCCGACAACATGGCACTCCATGTTAACCCCGACCTTCATTCGGCGGCGCACCGCCAACGGTGCGCGTTGCCGCGCCATTACTGGTGTTCGAGCTTCCAGGTGCCCGATGCGGTGCCCGCGGACCAGACGCCGGAGATGGTGAATAGCGATTCGAAGGCGCCGCTGAAGCTCGCGCCTTTGACACCGTTGACGGTCAGGTAGAAAGTGCCTTTGCCGTTGACGTCGATGTCGCCGTGAACGCTGAACAGGCCGTCGCCGCAGTCTGCGTCCAGTTTGCCGGCGAGGCTTACTGCCCCGGCGCACTTGCCGCTGTAGGTGCCCGAGTAGGCGCCTGCCCATGGGCCGGCGAAGCGTTCGATATTCAGATTCTTGCGCCCTTGTTTCGCGCTGGCGTAGCCGATCAGTTCCCCGCTTGTAACGATGCGCAATTTATTGCCGTCGTTCATAGTCTGGATGTTCTGGTTGACGTACTTGACCATTTGATGGGTAACCGCGTCCCACCAAACCGTGTTCTCGACAGTTTCTGTGAAATTCTCGTACTTCATGCTGGTGGGCGTCTGTACGATCTTGACGGTATTGAAGGTGCCGGCGCTCAGCACAATCGTTTCCAGCCCGGTTACTTTGTTGCTGCTTTTTATTTCGTTTCCAGAACTGCAGTCACCCACATAGCTTCTGGTTGAGATCAGGGTCCATTCGCTGCCGACCGTTAAATCTTTCGGGATGTCGTAGACGACCGGGGTGTAGGTACTGGTGCAGCGTGCGCTTTTGGTCGCCGTCAGCGCGCCGTCAGAACGGTGGTGCCATTCCATCCGGGACGCTTGGATAGCATCGATGTCAATCTCCACCCAAGAGCCGTCGTTATTGACCTTGCTTATCGCGTATGCAAAAAAACGCGTGTAATCCGGCGTTGCTGGCAAAGGCTTGTCGCCCGCGCTGGAACTGACGGACATCCGGTACGAATAAAAATCACCGGCCGTCGGTACGATATCGACCACAGGACGGGTGTCGACCACTGGGGCGGGCGCGCTAGGGGGGGGGGCGCTCGAGCCGCCGCCGCCGCAAGCGGAAAGGATGGAGGCGATGGCGAGCAATATGGTGAGACGTTTCATGATGACCTTGGCTCGCAGGCCAGCGGGACGCCGGCTCAAAAAGGCAGCCATGATATCAGCCTGACAAGGGCTTGTCTAATTTTTAATTTCTGGTTTGCATTGGAAATTGCTCGTCGATCCAGCGCAGCAGCTCTCGGCCGAACACACGGGTGCGCGCCGTGTCGATCTGGCGCCGCTTGTAGGCGTCGTGGCTGGCGGGGCCGGCCAGGCTGCGCTCGTAACTGGCCTGGTCCATCAGCTGGATCTCGTACTCGAAGAAAAAGCCGACGTCGTATTCCTGCTCGCCGCCAGCGCCGATGTTGGGGTGGTCCGGCTGGACGTGGATCATCTTGCGCACCGTCACCTGGATGCTGTTGAAGCCGCTGCCGCTGTGCGGGTTGTCGCAGCGCGTCTGCGGCTGCGCCAGGTCGGCCAGTTCGGCGTCCATGGTGCGCAGCAGCTCGAACGGATAGTCGTCGCTGTGCTCGATCTGGGCGCGGTACTTGTTGAAGATCTGCTTGGCCGCCTCCAGGTCCAGCAAGGTGTTGCGGGTGCGTTCGGCGTCGACATTGGTGACCGACAGCAGGTGCGCGCGCTGCAGGCTGCGCAGTGCCAGCAGGCATTCGAAGCGGGTGGCGAACACCAGCCGCACGCCGAGGTGGTCGAAGATGTCGGCGGCCAGGTAGGCGGCCTTTTGCAGCAGCTTGAGCAGGATGCTTTTGCGGCCCTTGTTGTCCTTGCGCTCGTAGTGCAGCATCGGCAGGCAGACCTCGCCGTCGGTGAGGAAGTGGCGGTCGCCGTCGTGCCGGATCACCTCGTCCAGGGTGGCGAACACTTGCTCGCGGATGGCGTGGAAGTGGCGCAGCTTGAGGTTGTTGTCGATGTAAAAGATGCCGTGCATGACCTTGAGCACGGCGCACGACCACATGCGCCGCACATCGACGTTGTTGCCGCGCAGCGAGGCGTACACCAGCAATTGCAGCGGATCGTCCGGATGGCTGACCTCCTCGGGGATCAAGCCGGCCTGGCCCGGGGCTAGGAAGGTGCAGGCGAGGAAGTCGACCGCCTCGCGGTGGGCGCGGGCGATGATCGCGGGGGCGGCCGGCTGCTCCAGGTCGAAGCCGTACTCGCGCACGAACTGCCGGGCGTCGTGGAGATTGCGCAACGCCAGCGCGCCGAGGTCGATGGCCGACACGCCGTTGGCGATGGCATTCAGATAGCTCCAGTTCAGCGAGAACCTGCCACCGCTCTTGAGCGAGGCTCGTAGTTCAGTCATGGCGTCCTGCATGGGCTGCGATGACCCAGTATTGCAGCCTGTTCCGCGAGCGTCAATCGATACCAATGGTTGCCGCCGACAGTGTCTCTTATTGCTCAATAGCAAATAACTAGGGTTTTGTTTTTCGCAAGCTTATAATGGCGGCCTTGATTTCTTTCGCTAAGCCCCATGGACAAACTGAGCACCAAGCGCATCGCCATCCTGGTGCCTTGCTATAACGAGGCGTTGACGATCACCGCCATCGTGCGCGATTTCAACGCCTGCCTGCCGCAGGCGCAGGTCTACGTGTTCGACAACAATTCCACCGACGGCACCGCGCGCATCGCCCGCGAGGCCGGCGCCATCGTGCGCAACGTGCCGGCGCAGGGCAAGGGCAGCGTGGTGCGGCGCATGTTCGCCGACATCGAGGCCGACGCCTACGTGATGGTCGACGGCGACGACACCTATGACGCCAGCGTGGCGCCGCAACTGGTCGAGCAGCTGTTCAGCGAAGGGCTGGACATGGTCGTCGGCAACCGCGTCAGCGCCGAGCAGGACGCCTACCGGCCCGGCCACCGCTTCGGCAACGCCATGCTGACCGGTTGCGTGTCGTTCATTTTCGGCCGCACGTTCACCGACATCCTGTCCGGCTACCGCGTGTTCTCGCAGCGCTATGTCAAATCGTTCGCCGCGCATTCGGCCGGCTTCGAGATCGAGACCGAGCTGACCGTGCACGCGCTGGCGCTGCGCATGCCGGTGGCCGAGGTGTCGACCTCGTATAAATCGCGTCCGGAAGGCTCGGTCAGCAAGCTCAACACGTATCGCGACGGCGTGCGCATCCTGGGCACCATCTTCCGCCTGTTCAAGTCCGAGCGGCCGCTGGCCTTCTACGGCATCGGCACCTTCTTCACGGCGCTGCTGTCGGTCATCCTGGCCCAGCCCCTGCTCACCACGTATCTGAGGACCGGCCTGGTGCCGCGCTTGCCGACGGCCACCCTGTGCGCGTCGCTGATGCTGGTGGCGCTGATCCTGCTGGCGTGCGGCATCATGCTCGATGCCGTCACCAAGGGCCGCATCGAGCAAAAGCGCTTCGCCTATCTGTCCAAGCCGGGGCCGTCGTTCGACGAGGGCGCGCCGTGAGCTTCATGACCGGCCGCCTGGCGGCGCTGGACGCCTGGTTCGCCCGCAGCACCGCTTTTCTGGGCCATCCGCGCGCCGCGTGGCACGCGGCCTGGATCGTGCCCGTGCTGCTGGGTTTGTGGTCGGTGATGAACGGCCAGGACGACGGCTGGGACATGCGCAACTATCATCTGTATAACGCGCACGCGCTGATGAACGGCCGTATCGGTGTCGATCTGGCGCCGTCCGGTTTCCAGACCTATTTCAATCCCACCGTCGACCTGCCGTATTATTTCCTGAACCGCTGGTTGCCGCCGCAGCTGGTCGGCTTCGTGCTCGGCGCGTTGCACGGGCTGAACTTCGTGCTGCTGGCCGGCATCGCGCGCGAGCTGATCGGCAAGCACCAGCGCCTGGTGCTGCTGCTGGCCGGCGCGTGCATGTTCGCCCCCGGTTTCTTAAGCGAGCTCGGCAATACGATGGGCGACAACCTGACGGCGCTGTTCGTGCTCGGCGCGCTGTACATCGTGCTGCGCCACTGGGACGCGCTGCCGCGCTGGCGCGCCGGGACGGTGCTGGCCATGGCCGGCGCCGGCGTGGCCATGGGCGTGAGCGCCGGACTCAAGCTGACCAACGCGACCTACGCCGTGGCGCTGTGCCTGGCCTTGCTGACCGTGCCGCTGCCGTGGTGGCGGCGCCTGCGGCTGGCGCTGGTGTTCGGCGTGGGTGTGCTCGGCGGCATCGCGGCGACGGCCGGCTGGTGGTTCGTCAAGATGTGGAACACTTTCGGCAATCCGCTGTTCCCGCAGTTTAATAACATCTTCCACAGCCCGCTGGCGACCGAGAACGGCGTCATCGACTTCTATTTCCGTCCGGTCGGCTGGATCGAAAACCTGCTGTGGCCGTTCATTTTCGCGTTCAACACGCGCCGCGTCTCCGAGTTGCCGATGAAGCTGGCGGTGTGGCCGTTGCTATACGTGCTGCTGGCGGCGTTCGCCGTGGTCTGGTTGTTGCGCCGCCGCGCCCGGGCCGGCCGACACGGCGGCCAACCGCGCACCGCACCGCCGACGCTCAATCCGCGCGCCGCCTTCACCTTGGTGTTTTTTGTCGCCGCCTATGTCGTCTGGATGCGCATGTTCAGCATCTACCGCTATCTGGTGCCGCTCGAACTGCTGGCGCCGCTGATGATCTGGATCGTCTGGCGCTATCTGGCGCCGGCCCGGCAGCGGCTGGCCGGCGTGGCGCTGGCGCTGCTGGTCGCCGGTGTGTTTCCGGTCGCTAATTGGGGCCACCAGGCGTGGGGCGAGCGCGCCTTCAGCGCCGAGGTGCCGGCGTTCGCCACGCCGGCGCAAAGCATCGTCTTCCTCGCCCAGCCCAATCCGCCGGCGGGCTGGATGTCGATCTTCTTCCCGCACGACGTCAAGATCATTTCGCTGGGCACCGGTTTCCCGGAATCGCCGGCCTGGCACGCGCTGCGCGAGAAGGCCGTCGCCGAGCGCGCCGGTCCGCACTACGTGCTGTTCACCGCGAGCAAGAACGACCGCGACGGCTCGCGCCTGCGCAAGCTGGCCGTGGCCCAGGCGCTGGGCTTGACGGACAGTCCGTCCGGCTGCCGCAAATTGGCGTGGCTGCTCAAGCGCACGGTCGAGGTGCGCAACTTGCCGGACGGCGCTTGCACCTTCGATCTGCCGGCCAGACACCGTCTCGACCTGGCCGCGCTCGACCGCGCGACCGTCGAGGGGCTGGCGCAAAAGCTGCCGCAATACGGGCTCCAGCTCGATGCCGGCAGTTGCGCCACCCACCAGGCGGCCGTCGGCAAGGAGCCGTATCCGTACCGGATGTGCCGCGTGACGGTGTTGCCGAAGTAAGCGCTGGTCGCGGCACGGAAGCGAAGCGGCAGGGCTGGCGCAGGGGTATCCTGGTCCGATGGGAGGGACGGGCGAAGTTTGGCGCACGCGGGCGGCGGGCTGTTGCATTTAACTCTACAATAGCCGGAAGCCAATATTGCATGGAGCCGGCATGTCCTTCCTGATCGTCCTCGCCGCACTGGTGTTCCTTATGCTGGCCGCCTATCGCGGCTACAGCGTCATCCTGTTCGCGCCGGTGGCCGCGCTCGGCGCGGTGTTGCTGACCGATCCGGGCGCGGTGGCGCCGGTGTTCAGCGGTATCTTCATGGACAAGATGGTAGGCTTCATCAAGCTGTATTTCCCGGTGTTCCTGCTGGGGGCGGTGTTCGGCAAGCTGATCGAACTGTCCGGCTTTTCGGAATCCATCGTCGTCGCGGCGATCCGCTACATCGGCCGCACGCGCGCCAACGCCGTCATCGTGCTGGTGTGTTCGCTGCTGACCTACGGCGGCGTGTCGCTGTTCGTGGTGGTGTTCGCCGTCTACCCCTTCGCCGCCGAGCTTTACCGTCAGAGCAACATCCCCAAGCGGCTGATGCCTGGGGCCATCGCGCTGGGGGCGTTCTCGTTCACGATGGATACCTTGCCGGGCACGCCGCAAATCCAGAACATCATCCCGACCACCTTCTTCAAGACCACAGGCTGGGCCGCGCCGTGGCTGGGCACGATCGGCGGCATCGCCACCCTGGCGGCCGGCCTGGCCTTCCTGGAATGGCGGCGCCGCTCGGTGATGGCCACCGGCGAGGGCTACGGCATCGAGGATAAAGCCAAGCCGGCGGGGCAGGCGGGACAGGCCGGCCTGGGCGCGCTGCCGCATCCGCTGCTGTCGGTGGCGCCGCTGCTGCTGGTGGGCGTGGTCAACTTCGCACTGACCAAAATGATCCCCGTCTGGTACGGCGAAACCTACGCGCTGACGGCCGACGCCTTGCCCGGCCTGCACGCGACGATCACCACGCCGATCAAAACGCTGGTCGGGATCTGGGCGGTGGAGGGCGCGCTGCTGTTGGGTATCATCTTCGTGGTCGTGACGGCGTTCGGCCGAGTGCGCGACGCGTTCGCCGAGGGCACCAAGGCGGCCGTCGGCGGCGCGCTGCTGGCGGCGATGAATACCGCCTCCGAGTACGGCTTCGGCGGCGTCATCGCCGCGCTGCCGGGGTTTGTCGCCGTCAGCCACGCGCTCAAGAGCGTACCCGATCCGCTGGTCAACGCGGCGGTGTCGGTGACCACCCTGGCGGGCATCACCGGGTCGGCATCGGGCGGCATGAGCATCGCGCTGGCGGCGATGTCCGACCAGTTCATCCGGGCGGCCGAGGCGGCGCAAATTCCGCTGGAGGTGATGCACCGTGTGGTGGCCATGGCCAGCGGCGGCATGGACACCTTGCCGCACAATGGCGCCGTCATCACCCTGCTAGCGGTGACCGGGCTGACGCACAAGCAATCCTACCGCGAGATCTTCGGCATCACGGTCATCAAGACGGCGGCGGTGTTCTTTGTGATCGCGGTTTACTACTTGACCGGGCTGGTTTAGCCGGCACCTTCACCGTCACTGTGACCGGCGGCGGATACTGCTTCTGGCAGTTGGGGCAGAAGAAGCTGCGGCGTTTGGTCTTGCCCAGATGCCCCTTGTGAAACGGCAGGTCGCAGCGCGGACAGACGCGCTTGGTGTGCGCCAGCCAGTGCTGCTTCAGGACGAAGGCTTTCTTCCATTCCAGAAAATCGAAACTGTATTCGCGCGCCTGCGCCACCAGCTCGCGCAGCTTGGCGGCCGGCAGCGCGTCCACCGTCGACAGCGGATGGACCCGGGTGCGGAACAGCACCTCGTTCTTGATGATGTTGCCGACGCCGGCGAAGATATTCTGGTCGAGCAGGGCGTCGCACACCAGGGTGTCCGGCGCGGCGCGCAGCTTTTTGAGCGCCGCCGCCGCCGACCATTCGTCGGACATGACGTCGCCGCGCCAGTCGTACTGGCTGTCGAGGTCGCCGTCCAGCGTCTTGACCGAGCAGGTGTAGAAGTTCAGCTCTTCGCCATCGTCAAAGGCCAGGCTCAGGCGCGGTGTCGCGTCCTTGCGCTCGTTGATCCGGTAGCTGCCGAACATCAGCAGGTGGATGCGCAGCGCCAGGTTCGGCAGCTGGATCAGGAAGTGCTTGCCCCAGCTGCGCAGGTCCAGCACCGGCTGGCCGCGCAGCGCCTCCATGTCGACGCCCTTGGTGTTGCCGCTCGCTTGCGCGATGGTTTTGCCGACGAAGCCGGCCGTCTGCTCGCGCATGATGACGATCGATGGTCCTTCAGGCATGGAATGCTCCGGGTTGCAATGAAGGGATCAGTGTGCGCCGGCCGGCCCATCCGTACTGTTCGCCACCCCACCGAGCGCGGTCCGATTGCTGTACTTGTGGTTTCATGGCAGTATTGCCGATCTGTTTGCCATGGAGGTTTACCTTGAAACACACCCTGCTCATTACTGCCTTGCTTGCCGCCGGTCTGGCGCAGGCCGCCACCGGTCCCGAATTCAGTCCACAGAAGTTGTCGCAAGACGTCAAGGTGCTGGCGTCCGACGAATTCGAAGGACGCGGCCCGAACACCGCCGGCGAAACCAAGACCGTCAATTATCTGATCGAGCAGTTCAAGGCGGCCGGCATGCAGCCCGGCGGCGATCCGGTCAAAGGCAAGAAAGGCGAGCGCAGCTGGACGCAGGACGTGCCGCTGGGCCGTTTCGAGATCAAGGGCCCGGTCAAGCTGTCGGTCAAGGACGCCAAGGGCAGCCAGGACCTGAAGCAGGGCGACGACCTGGCCGTGCGCGCCTCGATGAGCGGCGCCAAGCTGGTCGATTTCAAGAACGCGCCGCTGGTGTTCGTCGGCTACGGCGTGACCGCGCCGGAGCGCAAGTGGGACGACTTCAAGGGCGTGGACCTGAAGGGCAAGCTGGCGGTGGTGCTGATCAACGATCCCGATTTCGAGACCGGCGCGGGCGAGTTCGGCGGCAAGGCCATGACCTATTACGGCCGCTGGACCTACAAGTACGAGGAAATGGCCAAGCGCGGCGCGCTCGGCACCATCATCGTGCACGAGACGGCGCCGGCCTCGTACGGCTGGCCGACGGTCAAGAATTCCAACACCAACGTGATGTACGACATCGTGCGCAAGAAGCCGTCCGAGGCGCACGCGCCGATGGAGGCCTGGATACAGCGCGACCTGGCGGTCGACCTGTTCAAGCGCGGCGGCCAGGATTTCGAAGCGCTCAAGAAACTGGCGCAGACGCGCGACTTCAAGCCGGTGCAGCTGAAGGACGTGACCCTGTCGGCAAACTACGCGGTCGACGCGCAGGTGATCACGTCGAAGAACGTGGCCGCCCGCATGGTCGGCACCAGCAAGCCCGACGAGACCGTGATCTACAGCGGCCATTGGGACCACCTGGGCGTCGGCTTGCCGAACGCCAAGGGCGACAAGATCTATAACGGCGCGGTCGACAACGGCACCGGCCTGGCCGCGCTGCTGGAGCTGGCGCGCGCCTACGGCAAGGCGCCGGCGCCGGCCCGCAGCGTGCTGTTCCTGGCCGTGACGGCCGAGGAGAAGGGTTTGCTGGGCTCGGAGTACTACGCGCAGAACCCGCTGTACCCGTTGGCGCAGACGGTCGGCGTGATCAATATGGACGCGTTGAGCCCGCGGGGCGTGTCGCGCAACTTCACCATTTCCGGCAGCGCCAAGGTCGAGTTGCTCGACCAGTTGATCGCCAAGGCCAAGGAATGGAACCTGGTGTATTCGGCCGATCCGAAACCGGAGGCCGGCTACTTCTTCCGCTCCGACCACTTCCCGTTCGCCAAGCGCGGCGTGCCGGCCATTTCCTATGGCTCGGGCAATGATTTCGTCGACGGCGGCCTGCGGGCCGGCAAGCAGGCCGAAGAGAGCTACACCACCAACGACTACCACCAGCCGTCGGACGAGTGGAGCGCCGATTGGTCGTTCAAGGGCATGGCGCACGACCTGGGCATGTTGTACTCGCTGGGCCGCGACCTGGCCGAGTCGAAGGCCTGGCCGAACTGGGCGCCGGACGCCGAGTTCCGCGCCGCGCGCGACAAGACCGAGGCCAAGCGTAAATAGTTTTATGTTTAACTAAAATGCAATAAAATGGTTGCGTGCCGGCCAGAGTGCCGGCGCGTTTTGCAGGGCCATTCCCATCACGAGGAGAAACCGCATGACCATGTCCATCCGCCGCACCACGATCGCGGCGTCCGTCGCCATGTCCGTCGCCTTGCTCGCGGCTAGCGCAGTGCAAGCCGCGGAAGCCGCCAAGCCGGCCGCGGCCAAATCGGCCAAGTCCGACATCGCCATTCCCGATATTCCCTACACCAAGTTCGTGCTGAAAAACGGCCTGACCCTGCTGGTCCACGAGGACCACAAGACGCCGGTGGTGGCCGTCAACACCTGGTACCACGTCGGCTCCAAGAACGAGAAGCCCGGCAAGACCGGCTTTGCCCACCTGTTCGAACACCTGATGTTCAGCGGCAGCGACAATTTCAACAAGACCTACATCAACGCCATGCAGCAGATCGGCGCGACCGACCTGAACGGCACCACCAATCCCGACCGCACCAACTACTTCCAGAACGTGCCGACCTCGATGCTGGACTTCGCGCTGTTCGCCGAGAGCGACCGCATGGGCCATCTGCTCGGCGTGCTCGACAAGAAAAAGCTGGACCTGCAGCGCGGCGTCGTGCAAAACGAAAAGCGCCAGGGCGAGAACCAGCCGTACGGCGTGACGCGCCAGTTGCTGACCGAGAACACCTGGCCGGCCGGCCATCCCTATTCATGGACGACGATCGGTTCGATGGCCGACCTGGACGCGGCCTCGATGACCGACGTGCAGGAGTGGTTCAAGGCCAACTACGGCCCGAACAACGTGGTGCTGGTGCTGGCCGGCGACATCACGCCGGAACAGGCGCGCGAGAAGGTCGAGAAGTACTACGGCGACATTCCGGCCGGCCCCCCGCTGGCCAAGCACAAGGAGTGGATCGCCAAGCGCACCGGCACCCATCGCGGCACGGTCGAGGACCGGGTGCCGCAGGGGCGCATCTACCGCGTGTGGAATGTGCCCGGTGCGCATACCGCGACCGAACCGCTGCTCGACCTGGCCGCGCAGGTGCTGGGCGGCGGCAAGACGTCACGCTTCTACAAGCGCCTGGTCTACAAGGACCAGCTGGCGAGCGACGCCAGCGCCGGCAACAACAGCTCCGAGATCGCCGGCCAGTTTTATGCCGTGCTGACCGCGCGCCCCGGCGCCGACGTGGCCAGGATGGAAGCGATCGCCGACGAGGAATTACGCGCGCTGATGAAGTCCGGCCCGAGCGTTGCCGAGCTGGAGATCGCCAAGACGGCGATCCTGGCCTCCTACACCCGCATCGTCGAGCGTGTCGGCGGCTTCGGCGGCAAGAGCGATTTGCTGGCCAGCTGCACCACCTACACCGGCAATCCGGACTGCTACAAGGAGTATCTGGCGGCGGTCAAGGCGGCCACGCCGGCGCAGGTCAAGCAGGCGATGAACGCCTGGCTGGACGATGGCGACTACGTGCTGGAAGTCAAACCGTTCGCCACCAATTTCGCCACCACGGCCAAGCTGGACCGCAGCAAGCCGCCGGCGCTGGGCAAGGCCGAATCGCTGAACCTGCCGCCTATGCAGAAGGCCACCTTGTCGAACGGCCTGAAGGTGGTGCTGGCCGAACGCCACGCGGCGCCGGTGGTCAACCTGTCGATGATGGTCGATGCCGGTTACGCGTCCGATTCGCAGGAGTTGCCGGGACTGGCGAGCCTGACGACGAACATGCTCGACGAAGGCACGGCCACCCGCAACGCGGCCAAGATCAGCGAGGAATTCGAATCGCTGGGCGCCAACTTCTCCGTCAGCACCAATCTCGACGGCGCCTCCGTGCAGCTCAACGCGCTCAAGGCGACGATGCCGAAGGCGCTGGACGTGTACGCCGATGTGCTGCTGCGTCCGGCCTTCGCCCAGAATGAGCTGGATCGTTTGAAGAAGGACCAGCTGGCCGCGATCCAGCGCGAAAAAGCCAATCCGTCGACGATGGCCTTGCGCGTGATTCCGTCGCTGGTGTACGGCAAGGGCCACGCCTATTCGCTGCCGCTGACCGGCAGCGGCACCGAGGCGTCCGTGGCGCGCATCGGCCGCGACGACCTGGTCAAGTATCACCAGGCCTGGTTCAAGCCCAACAACGCGACCTTGCTGGTGGTGGGTGACACCACCCTGGCCGAGATCACGCCGCTGCTGGAAAAAGCGTTCGGCGGCTGGAAGGCCGGCGAGACGCCGAAGAAGAACATCGCCCAGGTGGCGGCGGTCGACAAGCCGGTGGTCTATCTGATGGACAAGCCGGGCGCGCTGCAAAGCGTGATCTACGGCGTGCAGCTGGCGCCGCCGCGCAACTCGCCGGACGCGGTGCAGCTTGGCGTGGTTAACAACATCTTCGGCGGCAACTTCGGCTCGCGCATCAATATGAACCTGCGCGAGGACAAGCACTGGTCGTACGGCGTGCGTTCCAGCCTGTCGCCGGCGCTGGGCCAGCGTCTGTACATGAGCACGTCGCCGGTGCAAAGCGACAAGACCATGGAGGCGCTGCAGGAACTGGTGCGCGAGTACGGCGACATCGCCGGCGCCAAGCCGATCACCGCCGCCGAACTGGCGGAGGCCAAGAGCAATGAAACCCTGGCGCTGCCGGGCTCGTTTGAAACGGCGGGCCAACTGGCGGGCGCCTACAGCACCATCCTGCAGTACAAGCTGCCGGAGAACTACTACAACACCTTCACCGACACGGTGCTGGCGATGACGCCGGAGCAGGCCAACGCGCTGGCCGCGCGCACCATCGCGCCGGGCAAGCTGGTGTGGGTGGTGGTGGGCGACATGAGCAAGGTCGAGAGCGGCGTGCGCGAACTGAAGCTGGGCGAAGTGCGCAAGATCGACGCCGACGGCAATCCGCTGTAGTCGGGCGGCGGCAGGGTGCTGAAAAATCCCCGCCGGTGTCACGCCCGGCGGGGATTTTTTTCGCCCGCACGATATGTTCCGCCGATCAACCACCGCGTGGTTACCCCAGCGTCGCCAAACCGGTCGTTTGTCAGCGGACCGGCTCCGCAGCCTGCTCCGGTTGATAGAGCACCTCGAGGATGCGCACCCGCACCAGTTGCCCGTCCGGACGGGGCCAATCGATGGCGTCGCCCACGGACATGCCCAGCAGCGCGCTGCCGATCGGCGTCAGGATCGATATAGCCTCGGCGGTGTTGCCCAGGTCTCTCGGATACACCAGGGTCAGACGCAATTCCTCGGACGGCGCGTCGATCTGGAAGCGCACGGTGGAGTTCATGGTGACGACGCCGGCCGGCATGTCCTGCGGCGCGACGATCTCGGCGCGGCCAAGCTCCTCCAGCAGCCCTTCGTGCGCGGCGGCCTCGGCGGGCGGTAGGGCGTCGAGCAGGATCTCGAGCCGTTCGGCGTCGAGCGATGAAACGATGATTTTTGGTTGCATGATGATAGCTCCAGGTAAATGGTCGCGGATAAGCGGGGGCGCGACGAACGTGGCAAAGCCGCGTGCGGTCGCGATAGCGTGTTGTTGCTGTGGGGTGGCTCGGCAGTGCGAAGCAGACCGGGTGGTCTTGCGGGGCGCTTACCGAGCCCGGGAAAGGCCGGCGGAGTCTCGCGCCGTTGGGGCGGCCGCAGGCGATACTCCCTCGTTCAGGGACGAACAATGATTCTTCGCGGGAATGCGGAACATGTTCATGAGGGAATTAGTATCGGGAAGCCTGGGATTAGTATATACCAAGGCTTCCCGTGGCGCCGCGCTTACTCCATCGCGTCCTTCAAGCCCGGCGCGAACTCGGCGCCGTGCTTGACCTGCGCGGTCGACGTCTTGAGCGCCTTGCCGATCGGTTCGGCGCGCCCGCTCAGGCACTTGGCCAGGAAGTTCTCGGTCACCGCGTTGAAGGCGATGTTGTTGACCGGCCGCGCGAAGCCGTGGCCTTCGTCAGGGAACACCACGTAGGTGACCGGAATGTTCTTGGACGCCATCGCTTCGACGATCTGGTCCGACTCGGCGATGTTGACGCGCGGATCGTTGGCGCCCTGGCCGATCAGCAGCGGCCGCTGGATGTTGGCGGCGAAGTTGAGCGGCGAGCGTTCCTTCAGCAGCGCCTTGCCTTCCTCGGTGGTTGGGTCGCCCATGCGCTTGTAGAATTGCTGTTTGCCCGCCTCCCAGTATGGCGGGATGGTCTTGAGCAAGGTGAACAGGTTGGACGGGCCGACGATGTCGACCCCGCACGCGAACGTGGTGGGCGTGAACGCCAGCCCGGCCAGGGTCGCGTAGCCGCCGTAGGAGCCGCCCATGATGGCGACCTTGTCGGCGGTGGTGACGCCGCTCTTGACGGCCCAGTCGACCGCGTCGATCAGGTCGTCGTGCATTTTGCGGCCCCATTGCAGATCGCCGGCGGAAATGAAGTTCTTGCCGAAGCCGGTCGAGCCGCGGAAGTTCACCGACAGCACCGCGTAGCCGCGGTTGGCCAGCCACTGGTGGTAGCCATTGTAGCCGTAGCCGTCGCGCGCCCACGGGCCGCCGTGTACCAGCAGCACCATTGGCGCCGGCTTGGCCGGCTTGCCCGCTTCGCTGGCGCTGGCCGATTTCGGCAGGGTCAGGTAGGACACCAGGGTCAGGCCGTCGCGCGACTTGATTTCCTGCGGATACATCTGCGCCAGCGGCGCGCCTTCCAGCTCAGGCCGGGTCACGTACAGCTTGGTCAGCCGTTTGGCCTTGCGCTCGTACAGCCAGGTGGCCGGCGGCGCCGTGACGGAATCGGCCGAGACCAGCCATTTGTCGTCGGACTCGGTGCGCGAGCCCACGGTGAACTGGCCCTTGATGTTCTTCTTCAGGAACTCGAGGTCGGCCTTGAGGGCCGGTGTCAGCGCCACGTATTCCTGCTTCAGGTAATCGACGCTGTAGGCCTGCGCCGCGCCGGTTTTGGGATCGTACAGGGCGTTGGAGATATCGGCCCTTGCGTCCTGCGCGATGATCGTGGTCTTGCCGGTGGCGACGTCCTGCGCCACCAGCGCCGAAGTGTTGCGGCCGCGCGAATCGGTCCAGTACAGCGTCTTGCCGTCGGCGGTGAAGGTCAGCGGCGCGGTGGTCTGCGAATCGTCCAGGCCGACATCGGCCAGCGGCTCGCCATCGGGCTTGCCGTCCTTGAGGCGCAAATAGGTGGTGCCGCCGTCCGGGCGCGCTTTCTCGGCCACGCGCAGGTTCAACTGCTCGTCGGCCAGGAAGCCGGCATAGCCGTCGTTTTGCAGCAGCAAGGTCAGCTTGCCGGTGGCCAGCTCCAGGCTGTACACGTCATGCCAGCGCGCGTCGCGGTTGTTCAGGCCGATCAGCACGCGGTCCTTGACCTTGTTGCTGTAGGCGATGGGCCGCACGCGGGTCTTTTCGAACGGCGTGAGGCTGGTTTGCTTGCCGCTGACGACATCGACGCCGTACAGCAGGAAATTCTCGTCGCCGCCCTTGTCCTGGATGAACATCAATTGCTTGGAGTCGGGCGACCAGATGGCGGTGCGGATGGGCCGCGTTTTTTCCTCGGTCAGCGCGCGCGCCTTGGACGGATCGGCGGCCGGCGCCACCCACACATTGAGCACGCCGTCGCGCGGCGCCATCCACGACAGCCACTTGCCGTCCGGGCTGAGGCGCCCGCCGGTCTTGCTGGGATTGCCGAAGATCTTGGCGCGCTCGATCAGCGGCACGTCCGGCGCGGACGCTTCGGATGGTGCCGGGGACTGGGCGTGGACCGGCAGCATGGTGGCGAGCACGGCGGCGGACAGCAGGTAGCGCATCATATGGACCTCATCGTTGTGGAAAGAATGAAAAAATCACAAGGCGATGATAGACCAATATTAGGTTGCCAGGTTGACCATGCGACAGGCCGCACGATTCGGGGGATGGACCGCGCGTGGCCGCGAGGAATCAGGCTGGAGGAGGGGCGCGGGCTGGTTTCACGGCCCCGGCCGGACGGGCCCCGGCATAAAAGCGGAAGCGGTTGCCGCCGGCTTGCTTGGACGCGTACATCGCGCGGTCGGCTTGTTCCATCAGCGCATCCGGCGTGTCGGCGCCCCCCGGCGCCAGCGCGACCCCGATGCTGGCGGAGATGACGATATCGCGCTGCTTGATGTGGAATGGTTTTTCCATCTGCTCCAGAATTTTCCTGGCCACATGTTCCACGTGTCCATTCCCGCCGAGGTCCTGAACGATGATGGTGAACTCGTCGCCGCCCAGCCGGGCCACGGTATCGGTCTCCCGCACGCACGAGCGCAGGCGCGCCGCCGCGTACTGCAACAGCAGGTCGCCGGCGTCGTGGCCGTAGGTGTCGTTCGCGTCCTTGAATTTGTCCAGGTCGATAAACAACAGGGCGACCGGCGCGCCGGAACGGCAGGCGTGGCGCACCGCGTGTTCCAGCCGGTCGCGAAACAGGCAGCGGTTGGGCAGGTCCGTCAGCGGATCGAAGTTGGCCTGCCGCCAGTTGCGCAGCTCCTGGGCCTTGCGGTCGGTGATGTCGCGCGAGGTGCCGGCGACGGCTTCCACAGCGCCGTCCTCGTCCACGACCGGGACGAAGATATATTCATATACGTTGTCGCGCCCGGAAGGCAGCGTAAAGCGCACTTCGCCGCGCGCGTGCTGCCCGGAATGGACGACCAGTCGCACCTGGCGGTCTTTCTCGACGCCGTTCGGAAGCCCCAGGTCGTGGTGGTTCTTCTCGAGCACCGCGTGCAGCGGCAGCCCCACCAGCTCGAGGAAGGCCTGGTTGGCGTAGGTGAAGCGGCCGTCGAGGTCGAACGTGAAGCCGAGGTCGGGCGTGGACGACAGGATGGCGTCGAACACGCGGGTTTGCTGTTCTTTTTCGTAGTAGTAACTGGTGACGGACTCGCCCAATGCCTGGTCGATCGCCTCGTTGAACCGGATCAGGTCGGCTACGCCGGCGGGCGGCATCGGATGGTTTTCCGGCACCCGCTCCCACAGCCGCGTCACGCTGGCGCGCAGCGCCCGGTATTCGGACACGGCCGCGACCAGGCTGAAACCGGACTCCATGCGCGCCAGGCCGTGCTCCGTGGCGGCGGTCGGTTGTGCGGGCGGCGGCTGCGCGGCGCGTCCCTTGGATTTCTGCGCCTGCTCGAACGCCGTTTCCGGCAACGCCAGGTCGGCCGCTATCGTTTCCAGCATGTGCCTGGCGTGGTCGAGCAAAACCACGCGGTCGAATTTATACTTCGCCGGCGCCAACGTGGTGGCGAAGTTCGCCCATTCGTCAAGAATGGTAGCGATGTGCTCGAGAATGAAGTCCGACAGCGACATGTTGCGCCTCCACCAGCGGCCCGAGCCGTTGACACGGGGCGACCAAACTGTGTGGTGTGACAGGCGCTATCGGAAAAGGTTCCCGGCCGGCGCCGGCGGCCGGGCGGGGCCGGCCGTTGCCGGCATTAACGTTGTGGCACGACGATCACGGTTTCGCCGGCTTTGCCCTTGTCGCCGGTGTCGCCTTTGGCGCCGTCGTAGCCTGGGGCGCCGGTGGCGCCGGACTCGCCCTTGGCGCCGTCGCTGCCCGAGACGCCGGCCGCGCCGGTGGCGCCGTCAAAGCCGGGCGCGCCGCTGTCGCCGGTTTTGCCGGTAGCGCCGGTGGCGCCCGCCGGGGCCTGGGCACCGGTGGCGCCGGTCGCTCCCGTGGCGCCGGGCGCTCCGGCGGGGCCGGCGACAACCTGCACCACCGGCGGCGGCGGCGTTTCGCGTTGGCAGGCGCTCAGGGCGAGGGTCGAGGTCAGGGCAAGCAAGATCAGTGCGGTTTTCATATGAATCCTTTGGTGGTGGGGTGGTCTGCCTGCAGCATGTTCCCCCTCACCGTGCCGGTCCGTGCGTTTTAGTACATAGCCGGCGCCGGTGTCCCGGATTGGCGACATGCCGCCGCCGGACGCACCCTCGCTACAGCGGCTTGCTGCACAAGCGGAAGTCCGGGTCGTCGGCATAAGGGCGGATGTCGAAACCCAGGCTCGCCATCAGCTTGAGCATGCCGCTGTTTTTACACAGCACCAACCCGACGATCTCGCTCAGCCCCTTGTCGCGCGCCACGTCCATGATGTCCAGCATCAGGCGGGTGCCCAGACCCTGGCCGCTGTAACGGTCGTCGACCAGCAGCGAGAATTCGCAGCTGCTGCGGTCGGGATTGGCGACGTAGCGCGACACGCCGATGATGCTCGAGGTGGCAACGATTTCGCCGTCGGGCCCCGGCGCGCGCAGCGTGCGCACCGCCACCAGCGCCATTTCGCGGTCGTAGTCGATCAGCGTGTAACGGGCCAGCATCGGCACCGACAGCTCGCGCAGCGAGGAGGCGAAGCGGTAGTAGCGCGATTTTTCCGACAGTCCGCGCACCAGATCCTGCAGCATCGAGGCGTCGTCCGGCTGCACCGGCCGCAAGGTGTACTGGCCGCCGCCGCGCATCGGCCACTCGCGCGTGTAGTCGGACGGGTAGGGCAGGATCGCCAGGTGGTGGTAGTTGTGCGTGGCCGGCGGCGCGGCGTCGACGACGATGCGCGCATCGACCACCAGCGCGCCGTGCTCGTCGACGATCAAGGGATTGATGTCCAGTTCCCTGAGCTGCGGCAGCGCGCACACCATCTCCGAGACCCGCAGCAGGATGTGCTCGACCGCTTCGCGGCGGGCCGGTGGCGCGCCGCGCCATTCGTCCAGCATCCGCGAGGCGCGCACGCGGCCGATCAGGCGCTGCGCCAGGAACAGGTTGAGCGGCGGCAGTTCGACGGCGCGGTCGTCGATCAGCTCCACCATGACGCCGCCGGCGCCGAAGCTGATCGCCGGACCGAACAGCTGATCCGTGACGACCCCGATGTAGAGTTCCCGGCCGTTGCGCTTGCCTGCCATCTTCTGGATCGTTACGCCGTTGATGCGCGCGTCCGGCGCCAGCCTGCGCACGGTGGCCATCATGTCGCCATAGCCGTCGCGCACGGCCGCCGCGTTGCCCAGGTCGAGCGCCACGCCCTGCACGTCGGATTTGTGGGCGATGTCGGGCGAATCGATCTTGAGCGCCACCGGGTAGCCGAGCTGGCTGGCGATGAGCATCGCCTCGGCGGCGCTGCGCGCCAGCATGGTTTGCGTGATGGGAATGTGGAACGCCGCCAGCAGCGACTTCGATTCCATCTCGGTGAGCGTGGTGCGCCGTTCCGCCAGCACGCCTTCGATCAGCAGGCGGGCGCCGTCCAGATCGGGCTGGTTCAATTGCGACAGCGGTGGCGGAGTTTGGCGCAGCAGCAGCTGGTTCTGGTAGAACGATGCGATGCTGGAAAAGCCATCGACCGCCGCCTCCGGCGTGCGGAACGTGGCGATGCCGGCGGCGGTGATGATCTGGCGCGCGGCCGCGACTTTCCTGTCGCCCATCCAGCACGTCAACAGCGGCTTGCCCAGGCCGGCGCCGTCGGCGCTGACGGCGCGCGCCACGGCGTCCGGGTCGCTGCCCAGCTTGGGCGAATAGATCACCAGGATGCCGTCGACCTGGGCGTCGCGCGCGCACGCCAGCACGGCCGCGCGGAAGGCGTCGGCGCCGGCCTCCTCGGACAGGTCGAGCAGGCCGCCCAGGGTGGCGTGGACGGGCAGTTGCGGCGCCAGCGCCCGCGCGCCCTCGTCGGACAGGCACGCCAGCCGCAGGCCCAGTTCTTCTATCCAATCGGCCGCCAGCACGCCGGGGCCGCCGCCGTTGGTGACGACGGCCAGCCGCGGTCCGACCGGGCGGTAGCGCGAGGCCAGGCATTTCGCCGCCGAGAACAGCTGCACGAACGATTTCACCCGCACCGCGCCGGTACGGCGCAGCGCGGCGTCGAACACTTCATCGCTGGCGACCATGGCGCCGGAGTGGGTCAGCGCGGCCTGGGAGGCGGCGGCCGCGTGGCCGGCCTTGAGCACCACCACCGGCTTGGTGTTGGCCGCGCCGCGCAGCGCCGAAATGAAGCGGCGCGCGTCGGTCAACCCTTCCATGCAGATGACGATGCTTTGCGTGGCCGGATCGGTGGCCAGGAAGTCGAGCGTCTGCGCCAGATCGACGGCGGTGTTGGGCCCCAGCGAGACCACGGTGGAGAACCCGACCGCGTTCTGGCTGCCCCAGTCGAGGATGGCCGAGGTCAGTGCGCCCGATTGCGACACCAGCGCCAGGCTGCCCGGGCTGGCCAGCTGGCCGGCGACGCTGGCGTTGATGTGCAGGCGCGGGCGTTGGTAGCCGAGACAGTTCGGTCCCAGCAGGTGGATGCCGTACTTGCGGGCGATGGCATGCAGCTCGCCGGCCAGCGGGGCCTGGACGCCGCTCGACAGGATCAGCGCGGCGCGGCATTGGATGCGGCCCGCCACCTCCAGCGCGACCGCCAGGTCCTCGTCGGGCAGGGCGATGATGGCCAGATCGGCGCGCGACCGGGCCAGTTCGGTCAGGGTGCCGGTCATGCCGGCCTGGAGGAAGGTGACCGGTCCGGTGAAGCCGCCTTGCTCGAGCTGGGCGCCGATGGCGCGGCCGTAGCTGGTCTGGGTATCGGGCTG
This sequence comes from Duganella sp. GW821-FHT07F09, assembly GCF_059418705.1. NCBI lineage: Bacteria > Pseudomonadati > Pseudomonadota > Betaproteobacteria > Burkholderiales > Oxalobacteraceae > Duganella > Duganella sp. GW821-FHT07F09. Next base: position 261,528 of record NZ_JBWKQJ010000011.1, read on the forward strand.
GTCGGCATCGCCGGCGAAGACGACGATCGACTCGGGGGAAAACAGCGGGGTGAGGTAGTGGGATTCCATGGGCGTCGGTCGATAGGTTGCGGACATGCTATTTGCTGGCGTTGAGCATCTGCGCAAATTCGCGCATGGTGTTCGTGAACGTCGTCGCCTGGACGACCTCTTGGCGGCGGGTGAACAATTCGGAAACGTGTTGGAATTGCAATGGATTGCCGGCGATGCCCCCCATCGACCACTGCTCGAACATTCGAGCGTCCGTTGGCGAAATATGTAGGATACGGACCTCGTCGTGCCGCCGATCGTCCAATATCTTCACATACTGCCGCAACACCTTGTGTTCCGGCCCTTCCAGCAGTTGCATGAACAGTCCGCCACCGTGGATCAAAACGCCAGTGATGCCGTTGGCCGGATTATGCCGCCGCGCCGACGTCAGGATGTTTTGGACCTGGTCTTCCGACATTGTAGGGCAGGCATTGCTGATATAGAGAAGTCGAATCATCGAGTCGCCTTATTTGTCTGGGCCTACAGCCTCGGATCGTAGACGAACTGGCGCACGACGGCGGCGGCCAGCTTGCTTACCTGTGGATGCAAAGGATTAATCAGGACATTGTATTCCTCGGGGACGACGATCGAGGGCACCAGCAGCAGTGCGGAGGCGCGTTCGGCCAGCCACGCGTTGCCGGCGTCGATGGAGGTCGACCGGGGCGGCTCGGCCAGCCAGGTCGGGGGCAGGTCGCCGGCCGCGATGGTCCGGCGCGATTTCCACACCGACGCCGGCACATCGATGCGGACCAGGAAGGCGTTGCGGATGGCGATGTTGCCGCCCAAATGGGCCAGGGTTTCGAGCGTGGCGAGCGCGATGGTGGTGGCGGCATACACCGCCGGGACCCCCTTGCCGTTCCAGCGCCCGCCGAAGGCCCCGGCGCCAGCTCCGCCGGCCTACGTTGTCGGGCGGCGGGACCGGCATCAGCCGAAAAGCTTACCCCGCAGCAGGCTCAGGCCTTGTTCCAGCAGCTCGTTCTGTGGCACCTGGCCGCCGGGAGTGAGCTTGTCGATGATTTGCGGCAGCAACTGGGCCAGGCCGGTGGCCGCGTGTTCGGGTTCGATGCCGGCGTGCTGGGCGATCTGCGTGACCTTGTCCGCGCCCAGCGCGTCGGCGATCTGGTTGCCGGACACCGGGGCGTTCTCGCCGGTACCTATCCATGACGCGACCTGGTCGGCGATGCCGCTCGCTTGCAGCTGCTGCAGGATGCCTTGCAGGCCGCCGGCGTTATTAATCAAGTTCATCACGCCGCCGAGCAGATCGCTTTGGGAGACGGCGTCCTGCTTCTGGGCGCCCAGTGAACCGATGACTTGTCCTGCCAGTTGATCGAGTAAGCCCATCATGTATTCCTAAAGTAATGGTTGAAAACGCCGCGAAATGCGGCGTAATTGTCGCAACCATTAGACCACAATCAGCGGCAATGCCTAACGCAGCGGAGAACACAGCAGATCGAACGCGTCCACGTGGTCCGGCGCCACGGTGACGGCGGTGTCGAACACGGTCAGGCGCGCAGGTGAGTTGGTGACGAGATAGAGCTGCTTGCCATCCGGCGAAAAGCGTAAGCCGACCGGCTTGCCTTGGTACGGATACGCTGCCACCGTCACCGCCGTGCGCAGGTTGATGATGCGCATCCAGCCCTCCGGCTCGACAATGGACATCAGCTTGCCATCATGGTTGACGGCGATCGGCGCGCCCAGCACGCTGTAACAGTAACGCGCGGTCTTTTCGATTTTCTTGGTTTTCAGGTCGATCAAGTCGATGGCGTCCACGCCCACCAGCCAGACTTTGCCGCCCTTGGGATCGACATGGGCGCCGTTCATGTAGCCCGACGTCACGACCACCTCGGTCACCTCGGCCAAGGTGGCCGCATCGAGCACCACCAACCGTGAGGCGCTTTCATCCATGACCCACAGTTCCTTGTCGTCCGCCGCCAGCCACATCCCGGTCGGGTGACGGTTGGCCGGTTGGTTCTTGCCGATCACCACGGGTTTGCCGATGATCTTGTGCGTGGCCAGGTCGATGGCCACGACGGTGTCGTCGCCATCGTTGAGCACGTAGGCGCGGTCGCCGGATCTGGTCAGCACGATGGCGCGGGGACTTTTGCCTGTTTTAAAGGTTGCCGTCATTCGCCCGGTTTGCAGGTCGACCATGCCGACGCCATTGGCGATCAGCGAGGCCACGTAGGCGTTGCGGCCGTCGGACGTGAGCGCCACGGCGTTGGCATCCTGGTGGGTGCAGCGCCCGCGCATGGCGCAGTTCGGCAGATCGGCGAGTGCCGGCTGCCCGCTGATCGCCGGACCGGCCGCGCCCTTAGCCAGGTCGACCAGGCGCAGGGTATGCTCATCTACGTCGGACACCGCAATGCGGGTAGTGTCCGGCATCAGGTGCAGACTGCTCACCGGCCCCTCGAGCTCGATCGAGGTCCCTTCCGCCTGCTTCTTGCTGACCGCGCGCGGACCGCGTCGGCGATCGTCGGCGATTTCCTTGGCCAACGCCGCCTGCGCGCGCTTGGCGTTGTCCTTGGCATCCTGCTCGGCCTGCTCAGCGGCGCGCAGTTGTTTGATCATGACAAGCTGTTCCGACGGCTCGCCGTTCAGCTTGGCATAAATGGCGCCCAGGGCCAGGCCGGAAATGAGCGTGACGGCAAGCGCGCTCTTGAGGCGGCCAAATCCGCGGGGCACCATGGCGAACGCGCCGCCGACGACCAAGCCGCCGATCAGGCCGCCGACGTGGCTGGCGTTGTCGATGCCCGGCACGGCCGCCCCGATGACCAGGTTGATGATGATCGTCTGCACCAGCGGTCCGCCGGTGCTGATCTGCTCGTGCGGAGCGTGACGCCACTGGGCGGCGATCCAGTCGGCCAGGTAGGCGCCGCACAGTCCCATGAGGGCGCCCGAAGCGCCCGCGCCGATGACCTGGTTGAACGGATCGACATGCCACAGTGCGCTCACCAGGCTGCCGGTCAGGCCCGACAGCAGGTACACCAGCAAGGTGCGGACATGGCCGAAGCGGCGCTCGACCAGGCTGCCGAAGGCCAGCAGCATGTACATGTTCAGCGCGAGATGCACCAGGCCGACGTGCAGGAACATGCTGGTCAACAGGCGCCAGGGCTGGTCGGTGAGGCTGTACGCGGCCAGGTTGCCGCCCCAGCCGAGCATGGAGGCGGTGCTGGGCGCAAGCCAGTTGACCCCGGTGACGACTTGCGCCAGGTACACCATCACATTGATGGCAAAGAGGGTCCAGGTGACAAGGGGATAGCGGAGCGGCTGGGCGTGGTCGGACATGGATTCCTGAGAGTGCGACAGCGGGAAGTTGAAATGTTGGCGCGATAATAACAGAGTGGTACATCGCGGCTTGCGCGGCGATGTACCAGAAAGTGCTGTTAGAATTTGCAATCTTCTTCCGACCCCACTTTGCAGGAGTAAGCAAATCCTACCTTTTTTAGTCAGAACGGCAATCCGCCTGCCAAAGCTAACGGCCGCCGTTGCATTCGCGGTGCTGGCTGCGGTGGCCGGCACGATGACCTATACCGGTTTCCTTGTCATCGGCGTGTTGGCCGATCAACTCGGTACGGGCCGGTTCATCGCAGGCCTGCTGCTTGGCGTGCTTTTTGCGAGATTTCCCTGGATTAGCAACGGTAAGCCGCGCATTGTCGGCGTGTTACCTAAACCGGTCCGTCGCCCGCTCATCGTGGGCATCCTCGCACTGTGCTTGTTGCACTTTGTGTGGCAAGGCGACTATGTGCCCGCGTTGTTCATCGGATTCACGACGGCGTTCTTCCTGACATTCCCGTGGTTGCGGCGCCTGATATTCGATCGCCTGTTAGGATCCGTTTTCAAATTCACTGGCCGCAACACTGGCAAGCGCGCCGATGACACGGTGATCGATGGCGAATTCAGGGAAAAGAAGGAATAAGCGAGGTGGCCGGAAACAAAACCGCCAGTTGCGCCATCGGATGGATCTGGGTCAGCGGCATGCTGCGGAACACGAAACGCATAGCGTCACCCAAGGTCGCCAATACGTTCTTCAAATAAAAATGCGCCGCTCTGCAGTGCGGGCATTGAAAATCGCCATATTCGACCAGCGTCACCGGCGCCGCGAAATTCCGTGAGTTTTACACGCTGGTCAGGCGTAGAATTGAGTTCAAACTCTGGGCGGGTGTGTCCGTCTTTAGCCCACCGATTCGTCCGATCCGCGCGGAGCAGCCCGGGAAGGTGCACAAGCCAAATGCTTTCTTACGAAGTAACAACCACTGACGGTTGTGGCGTCAGCACTGCTTGTCATGCGAAACGTTAGGCGAAATGCACAACACAAAATATTTCGAACCGAATCGTCGTGCCACTTGGCTCGAGTTGTTCTTCGACCTGATTTTTGTGGTGGCGATCGGTGACGTAACGCATATCCTGAGCCACACGCACGAGGGGCATCTTGACCCACTCCGGTTCTGGCAATTCGTCCTCGCTTTCATCCCCTTGTGGTGGATTTGGGTCAGCCACACGATGTATGCCAACCGATTCGACGCGGACGACCGGAGGCATCGGCTGGCAACCATGTTCATCATGTTCTTGATGACTATCATCTCGGGCTTGATCGACCAGCGATTCCTGGCCAGCTTTGAAGCCGTCATCGTCTGCTACGCCTGTGCGAAATACATCATCGCCATGATGTATTTCGTGTCGAAACAGCGGCACAAGAAAAGCGCGCAACTCGCAACGGCAGTTGGATGGGTGACCCTCGCCGGCGCCACCATCAGCCTCGCTGCGATCCTGTTCCCGGCGCCACAGCGATATGTCGTGCTTTACCTTGGAATACTGTTCGATCTGCTGGCGTTCATCTCTTTCTTGCCGCGTCATCTCCAGGGTATCCCGGTGCATACCGAACACCTGATCGAGCGTGTGGGCCTGCTCACGCTCATCTTACTGGGGGAGTCTGTTATCAGCCTGTCGACGGGACTGGCCAATATCAGCTGGACTGTGGAGAGGCTGGTGACCGCCGCCACCGGTTTCGTGACGATATCGAGCATCTGGTGGGTCTACTTCGACAGTTTTCACCTGCTGTCCAAGCAGAAGCTCACGACCGGTCATTCGGTCCTGTACTCGCATTTTTTCGTTTTCATGGGCCTGTCGATCTTAGCCAGCCTGATCCGGCACGCGATCCTGGACGACATGCAGATATCCGATTTCCGGGTACTGTCGGTCATCGGCACGGTCTGCTTTTTCATTGGCAAGCAGTACGCCTATTTCATGGAGCGTCCCGAGCTGCGGCCCCAACTGGTCGTCAACACATTGGTCGTATTCGTGTTGTCCGGGTTTGCCCTGCTATTGCCAAGAACCAGTTACATCCTGTTTGGTCTGACCGCTACGGTGATTTGCTATGCTTTCCTCAGTCTCAAATACCTGGCCGTCCCCCGCGGGCGTCAGGGCCATTCACGCAACAGCGCTATCGGGGGAGACCAGGCATGAGCGGTACGGCAAGTTCGCGCTGCGCGATGCCGGTGGGGTTGCAGGGTGTTTAGTTTGCACAGGTGGACGATGTGGTCGGACCGCTGGACGAAGAGGCACCGCTGCTTAGTATCGGAAATGGACCGCACGTCGGCTTTTCTGACGTTCGAAACAAAAACGCCAACCTGCGAGGGTTGGCGTTCTGTTTGAAGCATTCTTGGTGGCCCGGGGCGGAATCGAACCACCGACACAAGGATTTTCAATCCTCTGCTCTACCAACTGAGCTACCAGGCCAAGGAGCAGAATTATAGCAGGCCGGACCGAAATTGCAAGGAACAATTTCTCGCGCACACAAACGCTATAATGGGTGGATGAATAATCCAACGTCCCCGCAGCGCGTTATCGAGAGTGACATTTGCATTGTTGGCAATGGCGCGATTGCCAAGACCACAGCGCTTGGCCTGGCCCAGTCCGGCCTGAGCGTGGCCTTGCTCTGCCCTCCGTCATCGCCGTCCGCGCCGGCCGGCGCCACCGATCCCGGCTGGGACGCCCGGGTCTACGCCCTCAACCACACCGCCCGCGATCTGCTGTCGTCGCTCAAGGTGTGGGACGCGCTCGACGCCGCCCGCGTGGCGCCGGTCGACGCGATGGTCGTCCAGGGTGACGGTGCCCGCGCTGGCGACTTGTCGTTCGACGCCTACGGCGCCCACGCAGGCACCCTGGCCTGGATACTGGAAGACCGCAACCTCGGCCAGGCGCTCGACGCCGCCCTCAAATTCGCCCGCAACGTGACCCTGGTCCATGGCCGGGCGGCGCAGCTGGTGCGCGGCGACGACCACGCCACCGTGCGGCTGGACGACGGCGCCAGCGTCAGGGCGCAGCTGGTGGTGGGCGCCGACGGCGCCGATTCCTGGGTGCGCGGCCAGTGCGACATCGGCCTCGATTACCGCAGCTACGCCCAGCGCGCCGTGGTGACCAACTTCGATTGCGAAAAACCGCACCACGGCGCCGCCTACCAGTGGTTCACCGGCGCCGAAGGCATCGTGGCACTGCTGCCGTTGCCCGGCAACCGGGTGTCGCTGGTGTGGTCGGCGCCGGACCTGCTGGCCGACAGGCTGCGCGAGGAATCGGCTGCGCAGATCGCCGAGCGCCTGGCCGTTTACGCCGCCGAAAAATTGGGCGCCCTGACGCCGCTGCGGCCGGAGCTGGTGCGCGATTTTCCATTGCGCCTGCTACGGCCGCACGCGATGACGTCGCCGCGCGTGGCGCTGGTCGGCGACGCCGCCCACGTGGTCCACCCGTTGGCCGGCCATGGCATGAACCTGGGCTTCGCCGACGTGGCGCAGCTGATGAAGACCCTGGCCGAGCGCGAACCGCAGCGCGGCGTCGGCGACGAGCGCGTGCTGGCCCGCTACGAGCGCGCCCGCAAGGAAGATGTGCTGCTGATGCAGCTGACTACCGATGGCCTGGCGCGCCTGTTCGGCGCCGACATCGAACCCCTGCGCGTGGTCCGCAATTTGGGATTAAACTTGTTGGATAAATTACCTGTGCTGAAGCGCCGCTTGATCTCTCACGCCATGGGCAAGTGAGTGGGGAAAAAGGCGGCGGCATGGTCTGTCAGTAGTCACCGGAGATGTCATGAAAAAAAGTAAGTTCGTTTTGCTGTTGTTGTCTGTGATGATGGCGTCTTGCGGCCAGGCTCAAACCTCGCCGACCGAGGAAGAGATCAAGAAGCTGGTCGAGCCGCGCCTGGGCGAGGGCGTGAAGGTCGATTCGGTCAAGGCCACGCCTTACGCCGGCCTGTACGAAATCCGCATGGGTAACGAGATCCTCTACACCGATAAAACCGGCACCTATGTGTTCAACGGTCATATCTTCAACCTCACCACCGGCACCGATCTGACGCGCGAGCGCATCGACGATATCAACAAGATCAAGTTCTCCGATCTGCCGCTGGACAAAGCCCTCAAGACCGTCAAGGGCGACGGCTCGCGCGTGATCGCCGTGTTCGAGGATCCGAACTGCGGCTACTGCAAGCAGTTCCGCAAGACCACGCTCAAAGACATCGACAACGTCACCGTCTATACCTTCATGTACAACATCCTGCGCGAGGATTCGTTCACCAAGTCGGCCGGCGTGTGGTGCGCGACGGACCGCAACAAGGCCTGGGACGACTGGATGTTGAACGGTAAAACGCCGGCAACCGCCGCCGAATCCTGCAAGACCCCGAACCAGGACGTGCTGGCGCTGGGCCGCAAACTGGGCGTGTCCGGCACGCCGTCGATCTTCTTCGCCGACGGTTCGCGCATCCCCGGCGCGGTCGATACCAAGGCGCTGGAGGCGAAGTTCGCCAAGCTCAAACAGTAAGCGTTTGCCGTTCTACCAGGGGACCCGGACGGTCCCCTGATTATATCTATAAGCGATTTCCCTCCAGGAGAATTGAATGATCACCTTGAATATCAACGGCAAGGACGTGCAGGTCGACGCCGATCCATCGACGCCGATTTTGTGGACGCTGCGCGATAACCTGAACATGACCGGCACCAAATTCGGTTGCGGCGCGGCGCTGTGCGGCGCCTGCACCGTGCACCTGGCCGGTGAACCGATCCGCTCCTGCGTGACGCCGATTTCGGCCGCCGTCGGCCAGAAGATCACCACCATCGAGGCGATGGAGAACGACAAGATCGGCAAGGCCGTGCAGGACGCCTGGGTCAAGCTCGACGTGCCGCAATGCGGCTACTGCCAGAGCGGCCAGATCATGAGCGCGACCGCGCTGCTGCGCACGAACAAAAAGCCGTCGGACGCCGACATCGACAATGCCATGAGCGGCAATATCTGCCGGTGTGGCACCTATCAACGCATACGCGCCGCCATTAAAGACGCCGCCAGTACCATCGCTTAAAGGAGCACTGTATGCGTATCGAATGGATTAATCAGGAAAACATGGCTTCATTGGCCTCGTTGGCATCGGCCTCCGCGCCGGTGGCCGCGGATGCAGCCGGCCTTTCGCGCCGGAGCTTCATGAAAGCCGGCGCCGTTGCCGGCGGTGGACTGGTGCTGGGCTTTTTCCTTCCCGGCGCGGGCCGCCTCGCCAATGCGCAGCAGCCGGCCAAGGTCTATGAGCCCAACGCCTTCCTGCGCATCGCGCCGGATAACACGGTGACGGTGCAGGTCAACCGCATCGAAATCGGGCAGGGCGTGCAAACCTCGCTGCCGATGCTGATCGCCGAGGAGCTGGACGCCGATTGGTCGAACATGGTCGGCGCGCTGGCGCCGGCCGGGGAGCAATACAAGGACCCGATCTTCGGCATCCAGATCACCGGCGGCTCGGGCAGCGTCGCCCACTCGTATATCCAGTACCGCGAAATCGGCGCCAAGGCGCGCGCGATGCTGATCGCGGCGGCGGCCGAGCAATGGAAGGTGCCGCCGGAGCAGGTCAAGACGGCCAAGGGCATCTTGACCGGCCCGGCCGGCCAGACGGCCACCTATGGCGCGATGGCCGATGCGGCCATGAAGCAGCCGGTGCCGGCCAGCGTCAAGCTGAAGGACCCGAAGGACTTCACGATCATCGGCACGCCGGTCAAGCGCCTGGACGCGGCGGCGAAATCGAACGGCAAGCAGCAGTTCGGCATCGATTTCAAGGCGCCGGACAGCAAAGTCGCCGTGGTGGCGCGGCCGCCGGTGTTCGGCGCCAAGGTCGCCAAGTTCGACGCCAGCAAGGCCAAGGCCATCAAGGGCGTGATCGAGGTGATGCAGGTGTCGACCGATCGCGGTGGCAGCGGCGTGGTGGTGGTGGCCGATGGCTACTGGCCGGCCAAGATGGGCCGCGAGGCGCTGGTCATCGACTGGGACACCAGCGGCGTCGAAAAAGTCAGCAGCGACAAGCAACTGGCCGAGTTCAAGACCTTGGCGCGTAAACCCGGTACCCCGGTGCGCAAGGCCGACACCTCCAAGCTGGCCGGCGCGGCGAAGAAGATCTCCGCCGTCTACGAGTTCCCGTATCTGGCGCACGCGCCGATGGAGCCGCTCAATTGCGTGGTCGACCTGCGCGCGGACGGCTGCACCGTGTGGGCCGGCACCCAGTTCCAGACCTTCGACCACGGCGCCATCGCCGCCACCGCCGGCCTGAAGCCGGAGCAGGTGGTGCTGAACACGATGACGGCCGGCGGCGGCTTCGGCCGCCGCGCGGTGCCGAGTTCCGACTACCTGGTTGAAGCAGTCAACATCGCCAAGGCCTGGAAGGCCGCCGGCAAGACCGAACCGGTCAAAGTGGTGTGGAGCCGCGAGGACGACATCAAGGGCGGTTATTACCGGCCGTCGCATGTGCACCGGGCCGACATCGGCATGGATGCCAAGGGCGGCATCGTCGCCTGGGACCACGTCATCGTCGGCCAGTCGATCATCACCGGTACGCCGTTCGAGCATGTGATGATCAAGGACGGCGTCGATTCGACGATGGTGGAGGGCATGGGCGAGCCGTACGAGGTGCCGCTGAACCTGAGCGCGCACGCGGTCAAGGCCAACGTGCCGGTGTTGTGGTGGCGCTCCGTCGGCGCGACCCACACCGCCTATGTGATGGAAACGCTGATCGACGAAGCCGCGCATGCGGCCAAGATGGACCCCGTCGCCTACCGCAAAAAGCTGATGGGCGAGAAGGGCAAGCGCCACGTGGCGGCGCTGGAGCTGGCGGTCGCCAAATCCGGCTACGGCAAGAAGGCTTTGCCCAAAGGCCAGGCGTGGGGAGTGGCGGTGCACGAAGCCTTCGGCACCGTGGTGGCCTATGTGGTAGTGGCGTCGGTGAACAAGGACGGCACGCCAAAGCTGAACAAGGTCACCGCCGGCGTCCATTGCAACACGGCCGTCAATCCGTTGACGATCGAAGCGCAGATCCAGGGCGCGGCGCTGATGGGGCTCGGCATGACCTTGCCCGGCGCCGCGATCACGATCAAGGACGGCGTGGTGGACCAGCAGAACTTCAGCGACTACACGGTGGCGCGCATGACCGACATGCCGGTGATCGACGTGCATATCGTGCCGTCGAACGATCCGCCGACCGGCATCGGCGAACCTGGCCTGCCGCCGCTGGCGCCGGCCTTCGCCAACGCGTTGTTCAAGTTGACCGGCAAGCGCCTGCGCAAGCTGCCGTTCGATCTGGGCACGGCCAAGGCGTAAGCCGCATGGCGCTGACGGGTATTTTGCTGGCGGCCGGACGGGGAAAGCGTTTCGATCCGTCCGGCGTTCAAAACAAGCTGCTGCAAACCGTGGACGGCGCCGCTGGCGACCTGGTGGTCGCGGCCAGCGCGAAGAACATGCTGGCGGCGCTGCCGCGCGTGCTGGCGGTGGTGCGGCCCGGCGACGACAAGGTGGCGGCGCTGCTGGGCGCCCTCGGCTGCGAGGTGCGCGTGTGCGCCGACGCCGATCTGGGCATGGGCGAGTCGCTGACGACGGCGATCGAACACACCAGGGGCGCGGAAGGCTGGGTGATCGCGTTGGGCGACATGCCCTACGTGCAGCCGGAAACCATCCGCGCGCTTGCCGCGACGGTGGAGCGGGGCGCGCGCATCGCGGCGCCCGTGCATGAAGGGCGGCGCGGCAACCCTGTCGCCTTCAGCAGTTTTCATTTGCCGCTGCTGCTGGCGCTATCCGGCGACCAGGGCGCGCGCGCGATCCTGAAAAGCCATGCCGTAAGCGAGGTGGTGGTCGACGACGCCGGCGTGGTGCGCGATATCGATACGCCAGGCGATTTGCGCGGCGCTGTATAAACACAAGGACCTAAACACAAGGACCGACATGAAAAAACCGAACAAGAACCCCGCCATCGCCTACAGCATCGTCGGTCACGATCTGGCCGCACACCTGTTCCACGTCACGCTGACGGTGGATGCGCCGGCGCCGGATGGACAGATCTTCGCGCTGCCGGCCTGGATACCGGGCAGTTACATGATCCGTGAGTTTTCGCGCAATATTGTGCGCATCCGCGCCGAGTCGAACGGCGAACCGGTCGCGCTGACCAAGCTCGATAAACACTCTTGGCAGGCGGCGCCGCAAAAGGACCCGCTGAAAACCGGCCAGTCGCCGCTTACGCTGCACTATGAGGTCTACGCCTGGGATTTGTCGGTGCGCGCCGCGCATTTGGACCAGAATCACGCCTTCTTCAACGGCACCAGCGTGTTCCTGCGCGTGCTGGGACAGGAAGACCAGCCGCACGTGGTCGATATCCAGCGTCCCGCCGACGAGGCGGCGCAAACCTGGCGCGTGGCGACGTCGCTGCCGGAGCTGAAGGCCAAGCGTTATGGTTTTGGCACGTATATCGCCGCCGACTACGATGAATTGATCGACCATCCGGTGGAGCAGGGCGATTTTGCGCTGGCCACGTTCAAGGCCCACGGCATCCCTCATGACATCGTCATCAGCGGCCGGGTGCCGAACCTGGACCTGGCGCGCCTGGGCGCCGACCTGAAAAAGATCTGCGAAACCCAGATCGCCTTCTTCGAGCCGAAATCGAAGCAGGCGCCGATGGACCGTTACGTCTTCATGACCCTGGCGGTCGGCGACGGCTACGGCGGCCTGGAGCACCGTGCTTCGACCGCGCTGATCTGCGCCCGCGCCGATTTGCCGAGCACCACCGCCACCAGCAAGGACATCAGTGACGGCTACCTGCAATACCTGGGCCTGTGCAGCCATGAGTATTTCCACACCTGGAACGTCAAGCGCATCAAGCCGGCGGCGTTCGCGCCTTATAACCTGCAAGTCGAAAACTACTCGCCGCTGTTGTGGTTGTTCGAGGGCTTCACCAGCTATTACGACGACCTGATGCTGGTGCGTGCCGGCGTGATCGCCGAGCCGGCCTATTTCAAGTTACTGGGGAAAACTATTGGCAGCGTGCTGCGCGGTAGCGGCCGTACCAAACAAAGCGTCGCCGATTCCAGCTTTGATGCATGGGGCAAATATTATCGTCAAGATGAAAATGCGCCGAATGCAATCATTAGTTACTACACGAAAGGTTCGCTGATCGGCCTGGCGCTGGATTTAAGTATCCGCGCCAAAACCGGTGGCAAGAAATCGCTGGACGATGTGATGCGCGCATTGTGGCAGCGCTATGGCCGGGATTTCTACAATGGTGGTGGACGCGGCGTAACGCCAGCGGAAGTGGAAGCGCTGTTCGATGAAATCAGCGGCGGGCGTTTCAAACCATTCTTCGATAAATATATACGCGGGACCGAGGACGTGCCGCTGGCTAAAATGCTGGCGCCATTCGGCGTTAAATATAGCGACGAGCGCAAGTCGGCAAAACCGAGTTTGGACGCGAATATCGGCCGCGACGGTACTGACTGCAAGTTATCGAGCGTCCATGAGAATGGCGCCGCGCATCTGGCGGGTTTGTCGGCGGGCGATTTATTGGTCGCCATTGATGGACTGCGCGTGACAGCGACCAATCTGGAAACCCTGCTCTCGCGCTATGGCGTCGGCTCGACCGTGGAAGTACATGCCTTCCGTCGAGATGAGTTGATGACTTTCACTATGACACTGCAGGGGGAGCGGGTACCCGGCATCACCCTGGCGTTGGACCCGGTCGCCAAAAAATCCACCGGTCCGCTGCGCCCCAGCGCCGCGCGCTAGCCTCTCCAATCGCCGCCACCGCCGCAAAGATTCACCATTTTGCTGGCGCTGGCGGTTTCTTTGCGTTAATTTCATGCTAAATATTGGCATATAACAGCCAAAATACGGCACGGTTTGATGCTGCGGTGTCAGATTTTTGTGCAATGCAGCGTTCTCCGGAAGCTTAATTTTCCGGCAAGTGCGGAACTGGTTTAGAATTTGACCATAACTCTCCATTGGTCAGCTACCGATTCGCAAGTTATGCCACTCGACCCCGCCACTATCGTTTTGATGTCGACCGTGATGGCCGTTGCGATGAGTGTCGTCCTGTATTCCGCGCATTCAAGTTTTCCCAGAGAAATTAAAGGCTTGAAACAATGGGCGATCAGCCTGGTGTTGCTGGCGTTCGGCTCGGGGATTTACGCGTCGACCAGCGGACTCCTCGGCAGTATATTGTCGCCCTTGTGCGCCAACGCCGTTATTTTGTGGGGGCTGGGCTTCGGCCTCATCGGCACGCAAATGTTTTACAGCCGCGAGTCCTCCTGGTGGTTATTCCATTTTGTTTGGGCTTTGGGAATGATCGCCAGCGGTTATTACGTGATTGTTAATCCAGATTATTCCGGGCGTCTCGCCATCTTTTCCATTCTGGCGTTTGTTTTATATTCATATCAGGTTGTGCTGATATGGGGGTATGGCGAGCGCCATTTCTCGACTGTGTTTTTCGGCTTGCTGATGTTATTCCAGTCGGTGGTGGTGCTGATACGCGGCGTTTTGGCGATGACCCATAGCAGCGACGATATGAGTTTATTCGTCAGCGGCCCGAATCAAAATCTGTATCTGCTTACCAGTCATTTCATGACGCTGCTATTAACGGTGGGGTTCATGACGGTCGCCACTCGTCGTCTGCAAACCATACTGGAGCGCCGCTCGACCCTGGATCCGTTGACGCAAGTGCTCAACCGGCGCGGTTTCACCGAGGTGTATGCGAAAGAGCACGCGCTGATGCGCCGGGAACAAACCGTCATGACGATGCTCAGCATCGATCTGGATTACTTCAAGGCGATTAACGACTGCTATGGACACTCAACCGGCGATAGAGTTTTGTCCGACGTGGCGTCGGTGATCGCGAAGGCTTTGCGCGCCTCCGACCATGTCGCAAGATTCGGTGGCGAGGAATTCATCGTGCTGCTGCCCGCTACCGGGCTGGAGCGGGCGCACCATGTCGCCGAGCGCATACAGACTGTGCTGAGGGCGCCACGTTCCGAAACGGAGAGCGAACAGAGCGCCGCCGCTGCCGCTTTGCCGCCCTATACGGTCAGCATCGGCATCGCCTGCCAGGTCAGTCCGGATGAAGATTTAGATAACATTTTACTGCGTGCCGACCGGGCGTTATATTGCGCCAAGGAGCGCGGCCGCGACCGCATCGAGATCGCCGCCGAGGCGGTTCTGCCGCTGCACGCGTCCGCGTAATCGCTGTTTAGCCCCTTAGCCGCTTAGCTGAACAGGCGGCTCAGCTCTGCGCCCGGATCGGGCGCGCGCATGAAGGCCTCGCCGACCAGGAAGGCGTGGACATTGGCGTCGCGCATCAGCTTGACGTCCTCCGGCACCATGATGCCGGACTCGGTGATCACCAGCTTTTCCGGCGGAATGCGATCCAGCAGTCCGATGGTGGTCGACAGCGACGTCTCGAAGGTGCGCAGATTACGGTTGTTGATGCCCACCATCGCCGTGTTCAGGCGCAGGGCGGCGGTCAGTTCGTCGCCGTCGTGGGTCTCGACCAGCACGCCCATGCCCAATTCGTGCGCGCAGGCTTCCATTTCCGCCATCAGGCCGTGGTCCAGGGCGGAGACGATCAACAGGATCGCGTCCGCGCCCATCGCGCGCGCTTCGTAGATCTGGTAAACGTCGATCATGAAGTCCTTGCGCAGCACGGGAATCGCACAGGCGGCGCGCGCCTCGCGCAGATACGCCTCGGAGCCCTGGAAGAATTGTTCGTCCGTCAGCACCGACAGGCACGCGGCGCCATTGGCGGCGTAGCTGACGGCGATGTCGGCGGGGCGGAAGTCGGCGCGGATCACGCCTTTCGACGGCGAGGCTTTTTTCACTTCGCTGATAATGCCGGCCGAACCGGTGGCGATCTTCTGGCGCAGGCTGGCCTCGAAACCGCGCAGCTCGGCGCGCAGTTCGGTGTTGCCTTCGACGTCGGCGCGCAGGCTGGCGAAGCCACGGTGTTTTTTTGCGGCGGCGACTTCGTCGGCTTTGACGGCGAGGATTTTATTCAGGATGTCGGACATGATAACCTAGGATGATTGTTGTTCCGCCAGCGCCAGGCGCAGGCCGAGTGCGACGAAAAGGCCGCCGGTGACGCGGTTGAGCCAAAGGGCGACCAGCGGCTTGACCTTGAGCCGCGCGCTGGCGAAGGCCGTGAAGACGGCCAGACCGTGACACCATAGCATGCCGTTGAAATTGAAGATGCAGCCCAGGATGATGAACGCCAGCGGCTTGCTGGTCGAATCGGCCGAGATAAACTGCGGCACGAACGCCAGGAAGAACAAGGCCACCTTGGGGTTCAGCACATTGGTCAGGAAACCCTGGAAGAAGATCTTACGGTACGGCAGACGCGGGGTGGCGGCTGCCGCAGCTCCGGTATCAACCGCAATCGCTTCGGCGTCGCCGCGCAGTTTGGCGCGCAGCATGCCGATGCCGACGTAAATAATGTAGGCCGCACCGACCCACTTGACCACCGTGAAGGCCGCGGCGGACGTCGACAGCAGCGCCGACAAACCCAGTGCGGCGGCGAAAATATGGATCATCGTGCCGGCGCCGATGCCCAGCGCGGCGGCCGAGCCGGCGCGCCAGCCCTGCGTGGCGCTGCGCGTCATGATCAGCAACGAATCGGGGCCGGGCATGATGTTGAGCAGCAGGCCGGAGATGATAAACAGCGTCAGGTCGTGGATGCCGTACATGATCGCCGCCCTTTAGTTGGTTGAGGCGAGGCTTTGCGTGACCTGCACGAACTGTTCGATCTTCTTCAGCGCGTCGCCGGAGTTGATCGCCACGCGTGCGCGCGCCAGGCCGTCTTCGATCGAGCTGGCCACGCCGGCCGCATACAGCGCCGTGCCGGCGTTCAGGGAGACGATGTCGAACGCCGCGCCAGGTTCACCGCGCAGCGCTTCCATCATCTTCGCCTTCGATTCGGTGGCATTGGCCACCTTCAGATTGCGGCTGGCGATCATCGGCAGGCCGAAGTCCTCCGGATGGATTTCGTACTCGCGGATCTCGCCGTCGATCAGTTCACCTACCAGGGTGCCGGCGCCCAGCGACACTTCATCCATGTTGTCGCGGCCGTAGACGACGATGGCGTGCTGCGCGCCGAGGCGCTGCAGCACGCGCACCTGGATGCCCACCAGGTCGGCGTGGAAAACACCCATCAGGATGTTCGGCGCGCCGGCCGGATTGGTCAGCGGTCCCAGGATGTTGAAGATGGTGCGCACGCCCAGTTCCTTGCGCACCGGCGCCGCGTGTTTCATCGCCGCGTGGTGGTTGGGAGCGAACATGAAGCCGATGCCGGTCTGCGCGATCGATTGCGCGATCTGCTCGGGCTTCAGGTTGATGTTGGCGCCCAGCGATTCGATCACGTCGGCGCTGCCGGACGACGACGACACGCTGCGGCCGCCGTGTTTGGCGACGCGCGCGCCGGCCGCCGCCGCCACGAACATCGAGGCGGTGGAGATGTTGAAGGTGTGGGCGCCGTCGCCGCCGGTGCCGACGATGTCGAGCAGGCCGGTGGTGTCGGCCATCGGCACCTTGGTGGAGAATTCGCGCATCACTTGCGCGGCGGCGGCGATCTCGCCGATGGTTTCTTTTTTCACGCGCAGGCCCATGGTCAGGGCCGCGATCATCGACGGCGACATTTCGCCGGACATGATCTGGCGGAACAGGTGCAGCATCTCGTCGTGGAAAATCTCGCGGTGTTCGATGCAGCGCAGCAGTGCTTCTTGATGGGTGATAGCCATGGCAATTCCTTCTTTAATTTTTTAACGCGCGATATGAAGCCGGCCCCCTCGGGGCGGGCCGCCGCTTAACGAACCAGGAAGTTCTTCAGCAGTGCGTGGCCGTGTTCCGACAGGATGGACTCGGGGTGGAATTGCACCCCTTCGATGTCGTAGTCCTTGTGGCGCACGCCCATGATTTCACCGTCATCGGTCCATGCCGTCACTTCGAGGCAGGACGGCAGCGAGCCGCGTTCGATTGCCAGCGAGTGATAGCGGATCACCGTGAACGGGGAGGGCAGGTCCTTGAAGACGCCCACGCCCGTATGCGCGATTAAAGAAGTTTTGCCATGCATGACCTGCTTGGCGCGTATGACCTTGCCGCCGAACGCTTCGCCGATGGCCTGGTGGCCGAGGCACACGCCCAGGATCGGCTTCTTGCCGGCGAAGTGCTTGAGCACCTCGATCGAGATGCCGGCCTGAGACGGATCTTTCGGACCCGGCGAGATGCAGATGTGGTCCGGGTTCAGCGCCTCGATTTCCGCGATCGTGATTTCATCGTTGCGGTACACCCGCACATCCTCACCCAGCTCGCCGAAGTACTGCACGATGTTGTAGGTGAAGGAGTCGTAGTTGTCGATCATTAGCAGCATCTCAGAACTCCCCATCCAGGCCATCTTGCACTTGTTCGGCGGCGCGCAGCACGGCGCGCGCCTTGTTTTCGGTTTCCTGCCATTCCATTTCCGCGATCGAGTCGGCGACGATGCCGGCGGCGGCCTGCACGTAAAGCATGCCGTCCTTGATCACACCGGTGCGGATGGCGATGGCGACATCCATCTCGCCGCCGAACGACAGGTAGCCGCAGGCGCCGCCGTAGATGCCGCGCTTGGAGATTTCCAGTTC
This sequence comes from Duganella sp. GW821-FHT07F09, assembly GCF_059418705.1. NCBI lineage: Bacteria > Pseudomonadati > Pseudomonadota > Betaproteobacteria > Burkholderiales > Oxalobacteraceae > Duganella > Duganella sp. GW821-FHT07F09. The sequence goes on from NZ_JBWKQJ010000011.1 coordinate 279,512, forward strand.
GTCGATCACTTCCATCGCGCGCACTTTCGGCGCGCCGGTCAGGGTGCCGGCCGGGAAGGTTGCGCGCAGCACGTCCAGATTGGACAGGCCGTCTTTCAGCTTGCCCTCGACGTTGGAGACGATGTGCTGCACATGCGAGTATTTTTCGATGACCAGGCGGTCGGTGACCTTGACGCTGCCGATCTCGGAGATGCGGCCCAGGTCATTGCGCGCCAGGTCGATCAGCATCACGTGTTCGGCGATCTCTTTCGGATCGGCCAGCAGTTCCTTGGCCAGTTCGGCGTCGCGTTCCGGCGTCGAACCGCGCGGGCGGGTGCCGGCGATCGGACGCAAGGTCACTTTCTTCTCGCCGTCGGGCAGTGTCTCGTTGCGCACCAAAATCTCCGGCGAGGCGCCGACGATCTGCATGTCGCCGAAATTGTAGAAGTACATATACGGCGACGGATTGAGCGAGCGCAGCGCGCGGTACAAGGTCAGCGGCGAGTCGACATACGGCTTGCGGATGCGCTGGCCGATCTGCACCTGCATCAAGTCGCCGGCCATCACGTATTCGTGGGCCTTGGCGACCGCCTTCAGGTACTCGTCCTTCGGGAAGTCGCGGATGGTTTCGGTGCGCACGGAGGCGCTGGTCACCGGCGCGTCGACGCCACGGCGCAGCATCATGCGCAGGTCCTTCAGGCGCTGGCGCGCCTTGCTGAAGGACTCGGGCTGCGTGGTGTCGGCGTAGACGATCAGATACAGCTTGCCGGAGAGGTTGTCGATGACGGCCAGTTCCTCGGTCACCATCAGCTGGATGTCGGGCAGGCCCAGATCGTCCTTCGGCTGCGTGTTGGCCAGGGTTTTTTCGATGTGGCGCACGGTGTCGTAGCCGAAGTAGCCGGCCAGGCCGCCGCAGAAGCGCGGCATGCCCGGACGCAGCGCCACCTTGAAGCGCTTCTGGTAGGCCTCGACGAATTCGAGCGGATTGCCTTCGTGGGTCTCGATCACGGCGCCGTTCTTGACGATCTCGGTGCGCGTGCCGAAGGTGCGCAGCACGGTGGTCGCCGGCAGGCCGATGAACGAGAAGCGGCCGAAACGCTCGCCGCCGACGACGGATTCGAGCAGGAAGGTGTTCTTGCCGGCGTTCTGGGTCTGGGCCAGTTTCAGGTACAGCGTGAGCGGGGTTTCGAGGTCGGCGAAGGCTTCGGCGATCAACGGGACGCGGTTGTAGCCTTCGTTGGCCAACGATTTGAATTCGAGTTCGGTCATGTCTTCTCTCCATGCCGCCAATATATGGGTGTGGGTTGGCGGTGGTTTGTCAAAAAACCTGTCGGGTGCGCGTGCACGTGCGACAGCAATCAGTTCGGCTTAGTTTTGCCAGGATTGCCAGCGTCGCCAAAGCCAGGCCTCAATCGAGCCGGTTTGGTTGACATTGTGTTTTTTGATGGAAGACATTCGGTCAGGTTTGGTTCAGCTAAAGGTTAATTTTGCGAACTTATACGGCTTGCCGCGTCGAGCAGCGTGTCTACTATACCATCGGAATCGATCCCGTGTATAGACTGTCCGTGATTGTAACCGTAAGGCACCGTCAACACCGGGCAACCCGCGGCCCGGGCCGCTTGCGCGTCGTTCGAGGAGTCGCCGATGGCCACCACCTGCGCCGGCGGCAGGTCGAAATCAGCGCACACGGTTTGCAGCGGCAGCGGATCGGGCTTCTTGCGCGGCAGCGAATCGCCGCCGTAGACCACGTCGAAGAAGCCGTCCAGACCCTTGAGCTTGAGCAGCGGCGTGGTGAAGGCGATCGGTTTGTTGGTCACGCACGCCAGGCGCAGGCCGTTGGCCTTCATCGCCGTCAGGCCCTCGATCACGTCCGGATACAGCGTGCTGTGGTTGCCGTTGATGCCCAGGTAGTGCCGCTGATAGGCGTCCATCGCCGCGTCGAAGCGTTGCTCGACGCCGGCCGCGTCCGCCTGCAAGGCCAGCACCGAGCGGATCAGGTTTTCCGAGCCCTTGCCGACCATCAGCGCGATTTGCTCTTGCTCGATGGAATCGAGGCCCAGTTCTTTCAGCATGCCGTTGATCGCCACGTGAAAGTCGGGAATCGTGTCCAGCATGGTGCCGTCGAGGTCAATGATTGCGGCGCGCACGCCTATCAGCACGCTCATCTTAAATCGCCGCGAGGTTGGCGCGCATGGCGTCGATGACGGCCTTGTAGTCCGGCTGGCCGAAGATGGCCGAGCCCGCCACGAAGGTGTCGGCGCCGGCGGCGGCGGCGGCCGCGATGTTGTCGATCTTGATGCCGCCATCGACTTCCAGCATGATGTCGCGGCCCGAATCGTCGATCAGGCGGCGCGCTTCGGCGATCTTCTTGAGCGCCTGCGGAATGAAGGACTGGCCGCCGAAGCCGGGGTTGACCGACATGATCAGGATCATGTCGATCTTGTCCATGACGTGTTCCAGATAGCTCAGCGGCGTGGCCGGGTTGAACACCAGGCCGGCCTTGCAGCCGTGGTCGCGGATCAGTTGCAGCGAGCGGTCGATGTGATCGGACGCTTCCGGGTGGAAGGTGATGATGTTGGCGCCGGCCTTGGCGAAGTCGGGAATGAGGCGGTCGACCGGCTTGACCATCAGGTGCACGTCGATCGGCACGTCCACGTGCGGGCGGATCGCCTGGCACACCAGCGGGCCAATGGTCAGGTTCGGAACATAATGGTTGTCCATCACGTCAAAATGGATGATGTCGGCGCCGGCGGCGACAACGTTGCGTACCTCTTCACCCAGACGGGCGAAGTCGGCGGACAGGATGCTGGGAGCGATACGGAAATTGGACATGACGTGGGGCCTGCATTGAAAAAGATGCGCTATTTTACGCTGCCCGGCGCCGCCGCGCCCGTTTTCAGCCGCGTCCTCCTTGCACGCGGTGCCGATTTGCGGTGCAATGGGAGCCTGACGATATACAATCGCAGTGATCTTTTTACGACCCCACGCCTCAGCCTTAAGGAATTTCGATGGCAACTTATGAATTTACTGTGTCGGTCAGAACCCAGTACCTGCCGGATCAATCCGATCCGGAACGCACCAATTTCGTGTTCACCTATTCGATCACGATCAAGAACACCGGCACCGTGGCCGCGCAACTGATTTCGCGCCACTGGGTCATCACCGACGCCAACAACCACATCGAAGAGGTGCGCGGACTGGGCGTGGTCGGCCACCAGCCGCTGCTGCAGCCGGGCGAGCATTTCGAGTACACGAGCGGCACCGCGCTGCAAACCCAGCAGGGTTCGATGGTCGGCGAATACTTCTGCGTGGCCGAGGACGGCCATCAGTTCGAGGCCAAGATCCCCGAGTTCGTGCTGTCGCTGCCGCGCACGCTCCACTGATCCGCCGTGATCCGCCGGTTGGCGGGCCGCGCCGCTTCTTCCTTACTTCGGATCGCTTATTTCAGATCGTCGTCCCGTTGAGGCGGGGGCAACTTCCTGGTTTTGCCCTTGCCCTGGTACATCGTCCACCAGACGATGAATACCAGCAGGAAAAACGCCACGCATGCTTCCAATATCACTACCCACATAGCTATCCTTATGTCATTTACACGTCGTAGTCTACTCGTTCCGCTGTCCGTCGTCGCGCTTTCGCTGGCCGCCTGCACCACCACGCCGATCCCGCCGGAAAAGCCGGCCGGACAGCCGACGCCGCCCGCCGTGCCCGCCGTGCCCGCCGTTCCCCCGGCGCCGGCCACGCCCCCGGCGCCCGCCACCCCTGCCAAGCCAGCCGCGTTGCAGATGGTGCCGGCCACCTTCGCGGCGCTGCCGGGCTGGGACCGCGACGACGTGCGCGCCGCCTGGCCGGCCTTCATGTCCTCGTGCACGGTGCTGATCAAGCAGCCGCAATGGAAGGAATCGTGCTCGATCGCGCGCAGCGTCAACGCTGCCGACGACAAGGCCATCCGTACCTTCTTCGAGGCCTTCATGGTACCGAACCAGGTGATCGCGCCGGACGGCGCCACCGACGGGCTGGTCACCGGCTATTACGAGCCGCTGCTGCGCGGCGCCCGCAAAAAGGGTGGGCCGTATCAAACGCCGCTGTTCAAGGTGCCGGACGACATGGTCACCGTCGATTTGGCCGGCGTCTATCCGGAGCTCAAGGGCATGCGCCTGCGCGGCAAGCTGGTCGGCAAAAAGGTCGTGCCGTACGCGACCCGCGCCGACATCGAGAAGGCAGATTTCACCGGCAAGGAGTTGATGTGGGTCGACGATCCGGTGGAATCGTTCTTCCTGCAGGTGCAGGGTTCGGGCCGCGTCCAGCTGACCGACACGCAGGAAACCGTGCGTGTGGCCTACGCCGACCAGAACGGTCATCCGTACAAATCGATCGGCAAGTATCTGGTGGAGAAGGGCGAGTTGACCCTGGAACAGGCGTCGGCGCAGGGCATCAAGGCCTGGATCGCCGGCCATCCGACCCGGATGCAGGAACTATTCAATGTGAACCCGAGCTATGTGTTCTTCAAGGAGGAGCGGCTGCCGGATCCGAAAGTCGGTCCGAAGGGCGCGCAGGGCGTGCCGCTGACGCCGCAGCGTTCGGTGGCGATCGACGCGTCGCAGTTGCCGCTGGGCGCGCCGATGTTCCTGGCCACCACGATGCCGAACAGCGATATTCCGCTGCAACGCCTGGTGATGGCGCAGGATACCGGCGGCGCTATTCGTGGCGCCATCCGGGTCGATTACTTCTTCGGCTTCGGCACCGAGGCGGCGGAAAACGCCGGCCGCATGAAGCAGCGCGGCAACGTCTGGGTGCTACTACCGAAACAACCATAAGACGTGGGATCACGTAGGGCGGATTAGCGAAGCGTAATCGGCCATGCATGCGCAGTCGAGACGCATGCATGGCCGATTACGGCGTTCCGCCTCTTGAGGCCTACCGGCTAGGTAGGCCGCCTCTTCGATGGGCCCCCGGGGCGGATTGGCGGGCCTCGCCCGCTAATCCGCCCTACCGCAACACCAGCACCGGCAAGGTCGTGTGCGCCAGCACCTTGTCGGTCTGGCTGCCCAGCAGCAGCTTGTTGATGCCCTTGTGCCCGTGCGACGCCATCATGATGAGGTCGCAGTCGAATTTTTTCGCCGCCTCGACGATTTCCTCGTACGGGGTGTGCGACACCGAAATCAGCCCTTCGAACGGAATATCGGCCGCGCGCGCGGCCGCCGCCACCTTGTCGATGTAGCTGCGCGCCGCTTCCTGCATCTTGACGGCGAACTGGCCCGAGTCGATCACGGCGCCGCCGTCGCCCATCGACGACAGGGGCAAAGGCTGGATCACCGTGATGCTGACGATCTTGGCGCGATGCAGTTTGGCGAACTCGACCGCCGTCGCGGTCGCCTTGTCCGACAGGTCCGAGCCGTCGGTCGGTAACAGTATGGTTTTGAACATGGCGCACTCCCTATCAGGATCGGTTGATACTGGAGTCAGCCTAATGGCTTGGCCGGATTTCCGGCGCACGGTAGGGCGCTTAGTAGGGCCGATTACGACGCGGCCACCGCCGGCTGTTCGGCCTCGCGCAGCGACGAGGAAACGGCCATGCAGGCGGTCAGCACGATGGCGCCCACCGCCACGCACGCCAGGCCGGTGCGCACGCTGAAATGTTCGCCGATATAGCCGGCCGTCAGCGCGCCCAATGGCGCCACTGCGATGGTCAGAAAGCGCATCGTCGACACCATGCGGCCGAGGTAGGCGTCCGGTGTGACCTTCTGCCGGATGGCCATGTACGGCATGACAAACAGCATCACACCGCAATCGAGGAAAAACGACAAGGCCGCGCACGCCGCCGCGCTGGCCGCCGGATAGCCGAATAGCCTGGCCGGTATCATCGGCGTCAGCGTGAAGGCGAAGGCGGTCAGGCCGATGCCGATCAGGATGGTGCCGCTGGCGCCATAGCGCTGGGTCAACGGCTTGAGCAGCATCGAACTGGCCAGCACGCCGAGGCCGCCGATCATCTGTGCCGCGCCCAGCATGCCCGCGCTCATGCCGAGGTCGCGCGTGGCGAACAGCACCGCCAGCGCCGCGTAACCGTAAAACAGCATGTGCCAGGCGCCCACGCTCCAGGCCAAGGTGCGCAGCAGCGGCTGCTTCCAGATGAATTGCAGGCCGTCGCGGATGTCGCGCAGCGGGTGCTTGTCGGACGGCGCCGGTTTGGGGTCGTTGGCTTTCAGATTGCGCAGCAGCAGGATCGACATCACGAAACCCAGGGCGTTGAGCAGCACCGCATAGGGCGCGGTAAGCCATTGGATCAGCATCCCGGCCAAGCCCGGCGCCAGCAGCCGCGACGCGGAGTCGGTGGCTGCGAATTTCGATTGCGCGTCCATCAGGCGCTCGCGGCCTATCAGGTTGGTCAGGAAAACCTGCTCGGCGCCGCCACCGACGACGTTGCAGGCGCCGGTGGTGAAGGCGACCGCGTACATCCATTCGACCGACAGCACGCCCATCCACCAGGCGGCGGGGATGCTGAACAGGGCGACGGCCTGGATGGCTTTGCTGGCCAGCAGGATGGGCAGCTTGCGGTTGCGGTCCAGCACCACGCCGGCCGGCAGCGCGAACAGCGCGAACGGCATCGCCGCCGCCGCGCCCAGCATGCCCATTTGCGCCGGCGTGGCCTTGAGCAGCAGCACCGCGCACAGGGGCACGGCCAGCGCGCCGATATAGCTGCCGAAGCCGTTGAGGATGGCGCTGAACCAGTAACGCAGAAAATCGCTGTTGCCCAGCAGGGGATCAGCGGCCAGCTTGTCGCGCAGCGGGCGGCGGAGTGAGGTAAAAATGGGAGGCTCGCCGAAGTAAGTTGCCAAGCTTCAATAATACCAGCGGCGGTGATAGGCGCTACAATCGACCCAATAATATTCCACCGTGGAGGTACAACCATGCAGTATGAAGACCTGATCGTTGAAGTGCACGGCAAAGTCGCGCTGATCCGTCTGAACCGTCCCAAGGCGCTGAACGCGCTCAATGACCGCATGATGAACGAACTTGGCGAGGCGTTGTTCAAGTTTGACGCCGACCCGGCGATCGGCTGCATCGTCCTGACCGGCAGCGAGAAAGCCTTCGCGGCAGGCGCGGACATCGCCGCCATGGTCGACTACACGTATGTGGATACGTATCGCGACAACTACATCGGCCGCAACTGGGAGCACATCCTGCGCGTGCGCAAACCGGTGGTGGGCGCCGTGGCCGGTTACGCGCTGGGCGGCGGCTGCGAGCTGGCGATGATGTGCGATTTCGTGATCGCCGCCGACACCGCCAAATTCGGCCAACCGGAGATCAAGATCGGCGTCACCCCGGGCGCCGGCGCGTCGCAGCGCCTGCCGCGCGCGATCGGCAAGGCCAAGGCGATGGATATGCTGTTGACCGCCCGCACCATCGACGCGGTCGAGGCCGAGCGTATCGGCCTGGTGTCGCGCATCGTCCCGGCCGATAAGCTGATCGAGGAAGTGCTGGCCGCGGCGATGGTGATCGCCGCCATGCCGACCTCGGTGGCGATGATGGTCAAGGATGCCGTCAACCGCGCCTATGAAGTTCCGCTGACCGAAGGCGTGGGCTACGAGCGCCGCCTGTTCCATGCCGCGTTCGGCACGCCTGCTCAAAAAGAAGGCATGAAGGCTTTCCTGGAAAAACGGCCGCCCAATTTTGACGGCCTGTAAGCGGGACCGTTCGACTTCCATGCGTATCCTGATTATTGAAGACAATCCCGACATCCTGGCCAATCTGTATGCCTTCCTGGAGGCGAAAGGGCATGTGCTCGATTCGGCGGCGAACGGCTATGCCGGGCTGGCGCTGGCGGCGCAGCACGAATACGACGTCATCGTGCTGGACGTCATGTTGCCCGGCATGACGGGATTGGAATTGTGCCAGAAGCTGCGCAGCGAACTGCGCGACGCCACGCCGGTGCTGATGCTGACGGCGCGCGATACGCTGGAGGACAAGGTCGCCGGCTTCGACAGCGGCGCCGACGATTACCTGGTCAAGCCGTTCTCGCTGGTCGAGCTGGAAGTGCGGCTGAACGCCTTGCTGCGGCGCGCGCGCGGCCAGACCACCGGCGCCGCCGTGCTCAGCGTTGGCGACTTGCGCTTCGATACCGAGAATTTTGAGGTCAGGCGCGCCGGCACCCCGCTGGCGCTGACCAAGACCGGCTACACCATTTTGAAATGCCTGATGACGCAAGCGCCCAAGCTGGTGCCGCGCGAGTTGCTGGAGCAGGAAGTGTGGGGCGAGGACCGTCCGGACAGCGACGCGCTGCGCACCCACATCCATGCGCTGCGCCAGGCGCTCGACAAACCTTTTGAATTCGCCATGCTGCGCACCGTCCCGGGCATCGGCTATAAACTGCTAGCCTCCGATGCCACCGTTTAAATCCTTGCGCCGGCGTATCGTTGTCGCCTATCTGACGTTCGCCGCCGCCGGCATCCTGTTCTTTGCCGTCATCGCCGCCGTCGCCGTCGAAGGCATCGAGGTGAAACTGGTCGACGAGCGCCTGCAGGAAGTGGCCGCCTGGGCGTCGCCGCGTCATGCCGGCGGCCTGCCGGTGGAAATGCCCGCCGGCCTGAGCTTCCATCACGACGCCGAGATTCCGCTCTCTTTGCGGGACTTGCCCGAAGGTGCGACCGAGATCACCGTCGATGGCGTCGATTTGCATGTCTGGTCCGGTCGGGACGAGAACGGACGGTACGCGGTGGTCGATCACGCCAGCGCGTATGAAAAGATCGAAGTGGTGGTGTACGGCATGTTCGCCATCGGCTTTATCGGTTTTTTGATTTGTTCGATGATGTTCGGCGCGTATATCGGCAACAGCATGGTCGCGCCCATCATGGGGCTGGCCTCGGCGGTGCAGGCGCGCCGCCCGGACCTGCCGTTGCAGGACAGCCCGGACGAACTGGGCATCCTGGCGCGGGCCTTTTCGGCCCGTACCAAGGAGTTGACCGAAGTTCTGGACCGCGAGCGCTTCTTCACGGGCGACGTCAGTCATGAACTGCGCACCCCGCTGACCGTCATCACCGGCGCGGCGGAAATCCTGATGACGCAGGCGCACGCCAACCCCGCCATCCACGCCGCCTCCGAGCGCATCTACCGCGCCGCGCGCGATGCGTCCGACTCGGTCACGGTGCTGCTGCGGCTGGCGCGTTCGCCGGACATGCTGGAGATGACCTCGGTCTCGGCTGCCGGACTGGCCAGCGAGGAGGCGGCGCGTTGCCAGACCTTGACGGTGGCCAAACCGTTGGAGGTGAAGTATGCCGGCGGCGAGGATTTCATGATCTACGCGCCGCGCGAACTGTTGATCGCCGCCATCGGCAACCTGGTGCGGAATGCTTGTCTTTATACCATGCAGGGCGAGGTGGTTGTGCGCCTGGCCGGCCGGTCGCTGATCGTCGAGGATACCGGCCCCGGCTTGCCGGCGGCGGCCCGCGCACGTCTGCTGAACGAGGCCATTCCGGCCGGCGCCAGTGGCTCGTCGGGCACCGGCCTGGGTTTGGGGCTGGTGCAGCGCATCTGCACCTATCTGGGCGCGGATCTGGCCTACAGCGAGCGCGTCGGCGGTGGCAGCATGTTTGAAGTTCGCTTTCCTTGAGGAATTTAACGTAAACTTAACGCATCTTTGACGCGGAGTTGACTGGCGGGTTAGTAAGGTGGAGGCTGAAATTCAGGAGCCTCCGTTGAACACACATCTGAACTTAACACTTCGTCATCACCGCGCGCGCTTGCTGCCACTCTTGCGCGTCAAGCCGTTTTTGCGCGTGCCCCGCGTTCATGTCCAGTACCTCACTCTGGCGACGGCCGCTTTCTTCGTACTTGTGTACAACTTCAGCTTCTGGCAAACGTTCTTTGTCGCCACCGGCGGCTTCCAGTTGGCCAACGTGCCGCTGTATCTCGCGTCGTTCACGCTGCTGGCGCTGGCGTTCAACGCCTTCCTGACCTTTTTCAGCTTTCGCTATGTGATCAAGCCGGTGTTGATCCTGCTGTTTTTTGTCACGGCCTTCAGCAGTTATTTCATGAACCGCTACGGCATCGCCATCGACGCTTCGATGCTGCAGAACGTGATGGAAACCGATGTGCACGAGGCAACCGAGTTGTTCAGCTGGAGTCTGGTGCTGACGATCTCGCTGCTGGGGGTATTGCCGTCGGTGCTGGTGTACCGCCTCAAGCTGGCGTTTCCGCCGTTGCGCCGCGCGCTGCTGATCAATCCCGCCGTGATCGCCGTGTCGCTGCTGGTCGCCGGCGTCCTGATGATGGGTTTTTTCAAGACCTTGGCGCCGGCCGTGCGCGAATACCGCCAGATGCGCTTCCTGCTGACGCCGACCAATGTCATTCAGGCCGGCAACTCCTTCTTCAAGCATAAAATGGCGCGTGCGACGGTGATCGCGCCCTTGGGCAGCGATGCCATGAAAGGTACCCTGTGGGCCCAGCAAAAGCGCCGCACGGTGACCATCATGGTGGTCGGCGAAACCGCGCGCGCGATGAATTTCTCGCTCAATGGCTACAAGCGCGACACCAATCCGCTGCTGTCGCGCCAGGCCGGCCTGCTCAACTTTAGCAATGTGCAATCGTGCGGCACGGCCACGGCGATTTCCGTCCCCTGCCTGTTTTCCGGCTTCGCCCGCGTCGATTATTCGGAGGACAAGGCGAAGGCGCAGGAGGGCTTGCTTGACGTGCTCAGTCACGCAGGCTTGCAGGTGCTGTGGCGCGACAATAATTCGGGGTGTAAAGGCGTGTGCGACCGCGTGACGTATGAGGATATGTCGAAGCCGAAGGACGGAGATCCGTTCTGTAACAAGGAGGAGTGCTTCGACGAGCGCATGCTGCAGGGCTTGCCGGAAATCATTCGCGACGCCAGGCAGGATCTGGTCATCGTGCTGCACCAGAAGGGCAGCCACGGGCCGGCGTACTGGAAGCGCTACCCGCCGGCGTTCCAGCGTTTCGGCCCGGTGTGCACCAGCAACGAGCTGGAGAAGTGCTCGCGCGAATCCATCGTGGCCGCGTATGACAACACGATCGCCTACACGGACTATTTCCTGAGCAAGACCATCGACCTGTTGCGCGCGGCCGGGGCCGCCGACAACGTCGATACCGCCTTCATGTACTTCTCCGACCACGGCGAATCGCTGGGCGAAAAGAATATGTATCTGCATGGTGCGCCGTATTTCATCTCGCCCGACGAGCAGCGCCACGTGCCCTTCATGCTGTGGCTGGACCAAGGCTACCGTGACCGTTTCAGCCTGGACCAGCGCTGCCTGGAGGCGCGGCGTGGACAGGAATTTTCGCACGACAACGTGTTCCATTCCTTCCTGGGCATGCTGAATATCAGCACGGCCGTTTACAACCCTCGACTTGATATTTTCCATGCTTGCACGCTCGCTAACCAGTCTTAAACAGGGAGGCGTGCTGCGCACCTTCGACACAGCCTTGATACTGGCGGGCTTCCTGATCCTCTGGATCGGCAACTACACCAATATCGATCTGACGCTGGCCGACGCCATGTTCGACCGCGCCAGCGGGACGTTCCCCTGGCGCCATGCATGGCTGGCCGAACGGTTCAATCACGACATATTGAAGACCATTTTGCAGGTGTCGGGCGTCATGGTCGTCGCGCTGGCCGCGTGGGATTGGGCGCGGCCGCAGCCGTACTGGGACGCGCCGCGCCGCACCGGCCTGCGCGTGCTGGCGCTGTCGGCCATCCTGGTGCCGACCTGCATCAGCGTGCTGAAGCATTTCAGCGATTCGCATTGCCCTTGGGATTTGCAGCGCTACGGCGGCCGCGAACCGTATGTGCGGCTGCTGGAGATGTTGCCGGCGGGCGTGTCGCCCGGGCAGTGCCTGCCCGGCGGCCATGCGTCGAGCGCGCTGTGGCTGGTGGCTTTGGCGGTGTTCTGGTTGCCGCATCGTCCCCGGATGGCCGCCGCCGTGGGTGGCTTGATGCTGGCCTTCGGCCTGGCCGTCGGCTGGATGCAGCAATTGCGTGGTGCGCATTTCCTCACGCATACGCTTTGGTCGATGTGGATCGCCGTATTCGTCGTAGACGTTCTCTACCGCACGCTCAAACCGGCCCCGCGCCCTGCGGAATTGGCCTGATTCGGCAAATTGGGTCACAATCCTGTTGAGTTGTCGCTTTGACCAAACACAGGAGCTGTATGAACGAGCAGATTGCCAGGGACGTCGTCCTGGTGCGGGCCATCGAATTGGCCGACCAGAAGAAAGAAGTGCTGAGCGAAGACGACCGCATGTACGCCAGCCGCAGCGCGCGCGAACTGGCGCAATGGCAGGCCTCGGACAAGCATGCGGACGTCACGCCCGACGATTTCCTGCAGCAGCGCTCGGAACAGATACTGAAACGCCTCGCCGAGCGTACGCCGGCGTTCGCCGGCTTCGCCAAGCGCTCGACCGGGTTGCGGGCGCTGGCCTGGCTGTTGCCGGTGCTGGCGCTGGCGCTGGGCGCCGCGCTGGACCGCATCACCGATCCGCACCGCGTCGATCTGCTGTCGGCGCCGTTGCTGCTGATCATCGCCTGGAACCTGCTGGTCTATCTGGGCTTGTTTATCAGCCTGTTCATTCCCGCGCGCGCCACGGGCGGGCCGAAGTCTGGCCTGATCCGCCGCCTGAGCGTCGGCAAATTGGCGGTGCCGCGCAAGGTGCCGCCGGTGCTGGCCACCGGATTGCTGGGCTTTATGGGCGAATGGTCGCAACTAAGCGCCAAGCTGACGGCGGCCCGGCTCAGCCGCACCATCCACCTGAGCGCGGCCATGTTCGCGCTCGGCGCGGTGCTCTCTTTATACGGCCGGGGTCTGCTGTCCCAATATGGGGCCGGCTGGGAGAGCACCTTCCTCGACGCCACGCAGGTGCACAGCCTGCTGTCCGTTTTGTTCGCGCCGGCCATCGCCGTGTTCCAGTTGCAGGGATTCACGCTGGCCGAGATCGAGGCGCTGCGCTTCCCGCAGACCACGGCGCCCGAGGGCGGCGCCCGCTGGGTCCACCTGTACGCGGCGACGATCTTCCTGCTGGTCGTGCTGCCGCGCCTGGTGCTGGCGCTGGTGGCCAACTGGCGCGCGGCGCGGCTGGGCCGGCGTTTCCCGCTGGACCTCGATCAGCCATATTTCCGCAAACTCAACGAGACCATCGGCGCAGGCACGGGCGGCATGCTGCGCGTGCTGCCGTTCAGCTTTACCGTCGATGAGGCGCGGCATCGCGGCCTGGGGCAGATCGCCGTCATGCTGTTCGGCGAGCAGGGCCGCATGATGCTGCGGCCGTCGACCTCGTACGGCGAGGAGCCGAGGGAGGTGCTGCGCGACGTCGACCTCAACGATCCGAACGTGACCATGACGGCGGTGCTGTTCAACTTGACGGCGACGCCTGAAAAGGAAAACCATGGCGCCTTCCTCGATTATTTGGTGAAAGCGTCGCCGCGCGGCATCGCCGTTCTGCTCGACGAGTCCTCCTTCGTGGAGCGCATGGGCCAGGCCGACCAGCGCGGTCTTGCCGAAAGAACCGCCCTATGGCAGGAGTTCTGCCACTTCCACCAGACCACGGCAACCGTCGTCAATCTGCTTGATCCTTCCATCCACCCGCTCGACGCCGGCGTCGGGCTGAAAATGTCGGCTGCCGCATGAGTGTTTCGATTGAAAAAGCCGCCGCGGACGCGGTGCAAATCCAGTTCGCACTGATTTCGCATACCAATAATGGCAAAACCACCCTGGCGCGCACCTTGGTCGGCATGGACATCGGCGAGGTGCGCGACGCCGCCCACGTCACCATCTTTGCGGAGTCGCATACCTTGCTGACGACGCCGCAGGGCGACAGCCTGCAATTGTGGGATACGCCGGGCTTCGGCGACTCTGTGCGCCTGCTCAAGCGGCTGGGGCAGTCGGGCAACCCGATCGGCTGGTTCTTGCGGGAAGTGCTGGACCGCTACCGCGACCGGCCGTTCTGGCTCAGCCAGAACGCCTTGCGCACCGCCAAGGAATCGGCGGACGTCGTCCTTTATCTGGTCAACTCCTCGGAAAATCCGAAAGATGCCGGCTATGTGCCGGCGGAAATGAAGATCCTGGAGTGGATCGGCAAGCCCGTGGTGGTGTTGCTGAACCAGACCGGACGGCCGCGTCCCGCTGCGGAAGAGCAAGCGGAGCAGGGGCGTTGGCGCGAGCATCTGGCGCAGTATCCAGCGGTGCGAGAGGTGCTGGCGCTGGATGCCTTCGCCCGTTGCTGGGTGCATGAGCGCGTCTTTTATGATGTGGTCGGCAAATTGCTCGAGCCGTCCCAGCAGGCCGGCTATGCGCGTTTGTTCGCGACGTGGGAGGCGGCTAACGTGCGCCGCTACGACCACGCGATACGATTGCTGGCAAAACAGTTGGCCGCCGCCGCGCGCGATAGCGAGGCAGTTGACGCCGAGCCTTCGAGCATGCTCAAGTCGGCGCTGAAGGTGGTGGGTATCGGCAAGAACGATGAGCAGCAGCGCCAGGACCGCGCCATGGGCAATCTGATCGCGCGGCTGAACCAGGCGACGGTCGAATCGACCCGCGAATTGCTGATCCTGCACCAGCTCGATCCAACCGACGCCGGGAAGATCAACGAGCGGGTGCGCGAAAACTTCGCCGTGCGCGCTCCTATAGATAAGGCGCAGGCGGGATTGCTGGGCGCGGTGATTTCCGGTGCCGCGACGGGCTTGTCCGCCGACGTGATGGCTGGTGGGCTGACCTTGGGTGGTGGCGCCTTGCTTGGCGGCGTGGTCGGGGCGCTGACGTTCGCCGGTGCGGCCTGGGGTTTCAATTCCAGTACCGACCGTAATCAGGCCGCCGTGCTATTTACCGACGCCTTCATGCGTAATCTGGTGGTGGTCGGCATTTTGCGCTACTTGGCCGTGGCGCACTTCGGGCGGGGACGCGGCAATTTCGTCGAGAACGAGGCGCCTGCCTTCTGGCAGGAGGAGGTCGAGCAGGCGGTAGCGCAGCACGACGCCGCCTTGGTGACATTATGGAGCGACCTGCGTCGGGATAAGGCGGACAACGAGGCCGCTACAGCGCGGATCAGGCAGATAGCGACCGCCACCCTGGTAAAACTTTACCCAGATGTTGCAAATAGGCTTTAAAAGTCCTTGCGGTAACTGTTGCTCCTTGCTATAGTTCGCCCCCTCGCAGAACGACGTACGCAAATACGGAGTTAAGCGAAGAAGAGAAGAAAAAGTAGTGCTTGACGAAATATTCGAAACGCCTCATAATCTTGCCTCTTCGCTGATGAACACAACGCTTCTTCAGCAAGCAGTACCGAACAAAGTTCTTTAAAAATTAACAGTCGATAAGTGTGGACGTTTGATGAAAGTGCACGCGGAGC
>NZ_JBWKQJ010000012.1:0-285690 GCF_059418705.1 Duganella sp. GW821-FHT07F09
ATCAGCGTCACTCCGCCTGGCCGCATCTACATCTTCATTATCCAATGGAGATGCGGTACGCTCAATATACGAGGTCCACCATTTCTACACGAACTCGGCGCTATGCGCGTGTCACCGGCGGCCCATCGATGGCGGATTACGGCGTTCCGCCTAATCCGCCCTACGTATACCCGCAGCGGATTTTCGGCCGCGACGCAAGAAGCAAGTTAAAACACGTGGGGCGGAGGAGCGAAGCGTAATCCGCCAAGCGCCGCCAGCGCCGCCGGCATTCACCACGCGTTAGAGCATCAGCACCGCATACAAGGACCGCACTTCGTGCGCCGATTCGACCATGATCGCATGCAAGGTGCCTTCGCCGACGACGAAGTCGATGGTGCGCGCGGCCGGCAACGTGGTGGCGCCCGGCCGCTGATACAGCGGCGACTGCACCGGCGACAAATCATTGGCCAGCAGCAGCGTGTCGCCCAGGGTTTCCGGCGGCAAGGCGCGCAAGCCCCGCCACATCGCCTCGATCGACTGATACACGCCGTCCGGCACGCCCAGCTGGGTCAGCACGCCGCGGCCGATCTCGACCTCGCCATGCTCGACCCAATCCTCCGGCTCGCCTTCCATCACCTCCGGATACGCGCCCGCGCACGACAGCATGTAGAACCCGGCCACCTCGTGCACGATGCCGGCGAACAGCGCCGTGTCCGGGTCGACATGGGTGACGCGGCGCGCGATGACCTGCGCCAGCGCGGCAACGTGCGCCGTGTGTTCCCACAATTGATTGATCTTGGCCTGAAGGACCGGCTCGGTGACCTGGCTGCCGATCTGGCGCACGATCAGCGCCGCGACCAGCGATTGCAAGGTGCGCACGCCGAGCCGCTGGACGGCCGCGCGCACGCTGGAAATTTCAGTACCGGAACGGTTGTAGGCGACCGAGTTGGCGATGGCGACGCTGCGCGCGGCCAGCAACGGGTCTGCCTGGATCAGTTTGGCCGCCGCTTCGACGTGGCAGTCCGGATCGCTCAGCGCCTGCTGCAGCCGCAGCGAGGCGTTGACGTTGGCCGGGAACGTCAGTTCCCCCCGGCTCGCCTGGGCGGCGATGGCTTTGAAGGCGTCGAGTCTGTCCATCAAAAAAATTATACTCCCGAATATTGCTTTGAGGCACTTTTCGGGAAAATACTTTCATGCCGCGCCACACACGCCAACCGCCGCCAGCCGCCCCGCCAGGGGCGGGATTACTGCTGTTCGCTGAAGATGGCGTCGCAGCCTTCGACGATGTCGTCGGAGTCCTGCAGTTCGTCGGTCAGGCCGAGGTCGAACAGCTCCTCGATGGCGTTCATGAAGCTATTGTGCTTGGTGGCGCCGATCAGGCGGTAGATCTCGCCGTCCTCGTTGCGCACGCCGATCAGCAGCTTTTCCTTGCGCACCTCGTCCGGGGTATCGACGTTGAGCAGCAGGTTGCCGATGATGTGTTTGTCGAATTTGGCTGGCTTTTTGCCTTCGAGCAGAGTCGTTTTCAAATGTTTTCCTTGGTTGGGTCGGGGGTGGACGGGCATCCGGGATGGCTGGCCATGATCACAGTTTTGAGCTTGGACAGGTTTTTTTCAAGGGCCGCGAGATCTTCCTCGCGGTAATCCGCAAACAGCATCCTGCCCATCTCCACCATCTTGGGGAAGGCGGCGTTGAACGTCGCCTCGCCGTCGGCCGTCAGGCGGACAAAGAAAGAACGTTTGTCGCAGTCGTTGCGCTGACGCTCCACCAGTCCTTTCTGTTCCAGCCGTTCGATCACGCCGGTCAGCGTGCCCTTGGTGATCAGCGTCTTTTCGCCCAGCTCCTTATACGACATGCCGGGCGTGTTGCCCAGCGTGGCGATAATGTCGAACTGCGGATGCGTCAGACCGCTCCGGCGCGCCCGTTCGCTGGAGAGCCGTTCAAAGCCCTGCATGCATTCCGCCAGCAACCGGATACTTTTCAGATATCGTTCACCCATAGACCGTGATTATAGCCGGTTCGCAATTTGCGGCCCGGGCGGGTACACTATGCGCCACAATAATTCATAACCGATGACGATCCCCGATGTCCTTCGCTAACCTTTCCCCGCTCGCCCAGCAACGCCCCCTGCGCATGCTGCTGGTGAACGCGGGCGAGGCCGATGCCATCACCTGGGCCGGACTGGTGCAGCCGCTGCGCTTGGCCGCGACCATCCTCGGCAAGGATGCCTTGCATCTGGAAACCATGACTCCGGCGCAGGTGGCGCCGGCCCCACCGGGGCAGCACCACCTGGCGCTGCTGGTGGCCGACGAGAACCAGGCGCCGATGGCGCCCGAGCTGAGCCGCGCCGTGATCGAGCGCTGCCGCTCGGCCGACTACTGGGGCGGCGTCGGCGCCGGCGTATTGTGGCTGGCCGAGGCCGGCTTGATGGCGGGTGTGCGCGTCGCGCTGCCGTGGGCGCTGTACGCCGATACCGAGCACATCAACGACCGCGCGATCCTGACCCCGCACTTGTTCGAGCTCGACGGGCGCCACCTGAGCTGCTGCGGCGGCGCCGCCAGCATCGACTTTTCGCTGACCCTGATCGACTGCCTGTTCGGCGCGACGGTGCAGGCCGCCATCAAGGAAGCCCTGTGCATCGAGCGCGTGCGCGGCCACGAGGAGCGCCAGCGGGTGGCGTTGCAGGCCCGCTTCGGCGCCCTGCAGCCGCGCCTGTCCGAGGCGGTCACCTTGATGGAAACCAATATCGAAGAGCCGCTGTCGACCGACGACATCGCCAACCTGGTCGGGCTGTCGCGCCGCCAGCTCGAGCGCCTGTTCAAGCAATACCTGAACAGCCTGCCGTCGCGCTATTACCTGGAGCTCAGGCTGCAACGCGCGCGGCAACTGCTGCTCGACACCAACCACTCGATCGTCCAGGTCGGGCTGATGTGCGGCTTCTCGTCCGGCTCGCATTTTTCGACCGCCTTCGGCGCGCTGTTCGGCAACACCCCGCGCGAGGAGCGCCAGCGCAAGCTGGCCAACCGGCCCGCCTGAGCCACCCGTCCGGCCGGTGTTGAAGTTGCTTTACTCCCCTTGCCAGAAGTCCTTGAACGTGGCGTTGCGGAACTTGATGTCGGAGAATTGCGCGCTGAACCCGTCGCCGGCCGGCGATTGCGACGAGAAGCCGACTTTCGCGGTGGCCGCCCCCGGCAGGCTGAAGCTGCGCACCATGCTCCAGTCGCGCCCGTCCGGCGAGGTGTAGAACACGAACATGTCCTTGCGCCGCAGCACTTTCAGGAAGACCGCGCCGCCCGGGCGCACGCCATGGTGGGCGTCGTCGCCGACGCCCTTGGCGACGGTGGACGAGATGCCCGCCGCGCCGGTCTTGGCGAACTCGAACAGCAGCTTGCCCCAGTTGGCCTTGTCGTTGTAGACGATCAGCGCGCCGCCGTTGAACGCATGGTTGACGCCGGCGGTGACCTTGGCCGAGAAGATGAAGTCGCCGACCGGCTGGAACAGCACGCGCGGCGTTTTGTCGGCGATCTCGGTGCCGTCCGTGTTGGCGTATAGATCGGTGCCTTTTTTGGCCTGCAACACCAGCGCCTTGTCCTTGACGCTGGCCGCGCCCAGGTCGAGCTGCGATTCGAGCGCGAACGGCAGCGTGTCGATCGCCAGCTGGCCGTCCTTGAGCGTGGCCTCGCTGGCGTGCGCCTGCGCCGCCATCAGCGCCGCCGCCATGGCAACCGCGCCGAGTACGAATTTCTTATCTTGCAACATGATGATGCCTTCCGTTGTGGTTGGCGTCCGCGCGCCCAGGGCCGCCTTCCGGGAATGGAAGCGCTCCCATATGTTAAAAGAAAAATAACATAAGGAGTGTTGCGATGTCAACAAAAGATGGCGCTTCTCCTATGGCGCGGCCGTCGGGCTACGTGGCGAATTTGAAAATGCCTGTCGCGTATCCGAAAGAAGCGTTTTGCCGTCCTGCCTATAATGGCGCAACGTCAGCGGATTTCTGCTGGTCGCCCCACTAAACATTGATAGGGAATGCCATGAACGCCAAGCTAGATACGACCGTAACGACCCGTCCTGTGACTCGTCAGACTTTTGATGAAGTCCTGGTGCCTACCTACGCACCCGCAGCGATGGTTCCGGTCCGAGGCGCTGGCCTGGACCTGTGGGACCAGAATGGCAAACACTATCTGGACTTCACGTCCGGCATCGCCGTGGCCTCGCTGGGCCACTGCAACCCGATCGTGGTCGAGGCGCTGACCCGCCAGGCCAACACCCTGTGGCACCTCGGTAACGGCTACACCAACGAGCCGGTGCTGCGCCTGGGCACCGCGCTGACCGAAGCGACCTTCGCCGACCGCGCCTTCTTCTGCAACTCCGGCGCGGAAGCCAACGAGGCGGCGCTGAAGCTGGCGCGCAAATACGCGCACACCAAATTCGGCGCGCACAAATCGCGCATCATCTCGTGCTACCAGTCGTTCCACGGCCGCACCTTGTTCACCGTATCCGTCGGCGGCCAGTCGAAGTACACCGAAGGCTTCGAGCCGCTGCCGCCGTCGATCGACCATATCGTCTATAACGATATCGAAGCGGCGCGCGCCGCCATCGGCGACGACGTCTGCGCCGTCATCGTCGAACCGCTGCAAGGCGAGGGCGGCGTGGTCCCGGCCGACAAGGCCTACCTGCAGGAGCTGCGCGACCTGTGCACCAAGACCGGCGCGCTGCTGATCTTCGACGAAGTCCAGTGCGGCATGGGCCGCACCGGCGACCTGTTCCACTACATGACCTACGGCATCACGCCGGACGTGCTGACCTCCGCCAAGGCGCTGGGCAACGGCTATCCGATCGGCGCCATGCTGACCACCCACGAACTGGCCGCGACCCTGGGCGTCGGCTCGCACGGCACCACCTACGGCGGCAACCCGCTGGCCGCGACCGTGGCGCTGACGGTGCTCGAGACGATCAACCAGCCGGCCTTCCTGGCGCGGGTGAAGGAAGCCGGGGCCAAGCTGCGCGGCACGATGGAAAAGCTGATCGCCGACTACCCGCAAGTGTTCACGCAGGTGCGCGGCGCCGGCCTGTTGCTGGGCATGGTCGTCACCGACGCCTGGAAGGGCCGCTCGAAGGATATCCAGAAGGCCGCCGAAGCCAATGGCTTGATGGTGCTGATCGCGGGCATGGATGTGGTGCGCCTGGCGCCGGCGCTGATCGTCTCCGACGCGCAGATCGCTGAAGTCGACCGCATCCTGCGCCTGTCGCTGGACGGCATGATCGCCGCAGCCTAGGAAGTACTTGCGGCGGACCTGGTTCCGCCGCTGTTCATTTGGGACCCGGCGCATTCCGATGCGCCGGGTCGCTTGCGTTGAATTACCGAAGGAGCTCCCATGTATGTAGTCCGTCCGGTCGAACTTGCGGATATCGCTGCCCTCGAAGCACTGGCGGCGGTGCCCATGCCGGGAGTGCATACCCTGCCGAAGACGCGCGAGAAAATCCTCGCCATGATCGAGCGTTCGATCGCGTCGTTCGCCGCCCACGTGGATATCCCGAGCGAAGAGGCGTATCTGCTGGTGCTCGAGTCGTTGGGCGATGGGTCGCCGGCCGATAAAACCATCGTCGGCACCGCCGCGATCTTCGCCGCCGCCGGCTCCAACGGCACCTATTTCTCGTTCCGCAACGACGTGATCCAGCAGGTGTCGCGCGACCTGAACATCAGCCACAGCGTGCACGCGCTGACGCTTTGCTCGGAGCTGACCGGCTATTCGCAGCTGTCCAGTTTTTACGTCGGCGAGCGCGAATACGGCACGCCGGAGGCGGCGCTGCTGTCGCGCGCGCGGCTGATGTTCGCCGTGCTGGCGCCGCACCGCTTCTCCGACCGCTTCTTCGTGCCGCTGGCCGGCGTGACCGACGACGCCGGCGGCTCGCCGTTCTGGGACGCGCTGGGCCGTAAGTTCTTCCAGATGGATTTCCTCGACGCCGAACGCGTGATCGGCGGCGCCCGCAACCGCACCCTGATCGTCGAGCTGATGCCGCACTATCCGGTCTACGTGCCGCTGCTGCCGGGAGACGCGCAGGCGGCCATGGGCCAGATCCATCCGTCGGGCGAGCTGGCGTTCAACCTGCTGACGGCCGAAGGCTTCGAGGCCGACGATTACATCGACATCTTCGACGGCGGTCCGATCCTGCAGGCGCACAAGAATTCGCTGCGCACCTTCAGCGGCGCGCTGCAGCGCCGCGTCGGCACCGCGCCGGAGTCGCGCGACCGTGGCCGCGAACCGCAGCTGCGCTACGCGGTGTCGTCGGGCGCCGAGCATAACTTCCGCGCCGTGATCACCCATTGCGCCGCGCTGGAATCGCAAGTCACCGCCGCGCTGCCGGCCGATGTGCTGGAAGCGCTGCAAGTCGCCGACGGCGACACCGTCATCTGCGTCAGAATCTGAGAGTGGACAACCTATGCTAGTAGTACGCGCAATCAAAGCCGACGACCTCGACGCCCTGTACGTGATGGCCACCCAGGTCGGCAGTGGCATGACCACCCTCAAGCCGGACATGAAGATGATGGGCGACCGCGTGGCGATCGCCGTCGCCTCGTTCGCCGAAACCATCCCGCCCGAAAAGCGCGACTACATGTTCGTGATGGAGGATACCGACTCGGGCCGCCTGGCCGGCGTGTGCGCGATCAAAGGCGCGGTCGGGCTGAACGAGCCGTTTTATAACTACCGCATCGGCACCCTGGTGCATTCGAGCCGCGAGCTTGATGTGTTCACGCGCATGGAAACGCTGTACCTGTCGAACGACCTGACCGGCAGCACCGAACTGTGTTCGCTGTTCCTGCACCCGGACTACCGCACCGGCAACAACGGCAAGTTGCTGTCGAAAAGCCGCTTCCTGTTCATCGCGCAGTTCCCGCATCTGTTCACCGAAAAGCTGATCGCCGAAATGCGCGGCTACCAGGAGGAGGGCGGCCGCTCGCCGTTCTACGAGGGACTGGGCCGCCATTTCTTCAAGATGGATTTCGACCACGTCGACGACCTGACCGCCGTCGGCAAGAAGTCCTTCATCGCGGAGTTGATGCCGCGCCAGCCGCTGTACGTCGCCTATCTGCCGGAGGACGCGCAGCAGGTGATCGGCAAGGTTCACACCTCGACCGCGCCGGCGCGCCGCCTGCTGGAGCAGGAGGGTCTGTACTTCGAAGGCTACGTCGACATCTTCGACGCCGGGCCGGTGCTGCAGGCGCGCGTGTCGGAGCTGCGCGCCATGCGCGACAGCACGCTGGCCGAAATCGGTCCGGTCTCCGATCTGGCCTCGGCGTGCGCGCCGGAGGCGCCGGCGGATGAACCGATGCTGGTGTCGAACACCACGCTGAGCGATTTCCGCATGATCCTGTCGCAGTCGGTGCCCGTCAACGGCACCCTGGAGCTGCCCGTCGCGGAGCAGGACGCCTTGTGCTGCAAGGCCGGCGATACCGTCCGCACCCTGACTCTCAATTTGAGGAAGAATCCCCATGTTTAACGCATCGCCCAACGCATCGAACACCGCACTCAGTAACTTCATCAACGGCGAATGGCTGCCGGGCAGCGGCGCCGAAATTTCGACCATCGATCCATCGAACGGCCAGCAGACCTGGGCCAGCAATGAATCGATGCCGCAAGACGTGGCGCAAGCCTGCGCCGCCGCGCGCGAGGCCTTCGAAGCCTGGGCGTTGACGCCGCTGGACGAGCGCATCGCCGTCTGCACCCGTTTCCGCGACCTGCTCAAGCAGGATGCCGAGGCACTGGCGCTACTGATCTCCGAGGAAGTGGGCAAGCCGCTGTGGGAAGCGCGCACCGAAGTGGCGACGATGGCCAACAAGATCGATATCTCGGTGCAGGCCTATGGCGCGCGCACCGGCGAGTCGCACAACAAGGTCGCCGACGGCGAGGCGGTGCTGCGCCACCGTCCGCACGGCGTGTTCGGCGTTTTCGGTCCGTATAACTTCCCCGGCCACCTGCCGAACGGCCATATCGTGCCTGCGCTGATCGCCGGTAACACGGTGGTGTTCAAGCCGAGCGAATACGCGCCGCGCACCGCCGTCAAGACCGTGCAGCTGTGGGAACAAGCCGGCGTGCCGAAAGGCGTGATCAATCTGGTCAACGGCGGCCGCGATACCGGCGTCGCGCTGGGCCAGAATTCGCTGCTCGACGGCGTGCTGTTCACCGGCAGCTGCCAGACCGGCTCCGCGCTGCACAAGCAGTTCGGCGGCCAGCCGGGCAAGATGCTCGCGCTGGAAATGGGCGGTAACAATCCTCTGGTGATCTGGGACGTCAAAGATATCGACGCCGCCGTTTTCATGGCGATTTCGTCGGCCTTCATTTCGGCCGGCCAGCGCTGCACCTGCGCGCGCCGCCTGATCCTTCCGGCCGGCGCGGCGGGTGATGCGATCGTCGCGCGCCTGGTCGACGTGGCCAGCCGCCTGACCATCGGCGCCTCGAATGCCGAACCGGCGCCGTTCATGGGCCCTGTCGTGTCGTCGGCGGTGGCCAAACGCCTGGTGCGGGCGCAGGAGGACATGGTGTCCAAGGGCGGCAAGCTGCTGCTGGAGATGCGCCATCTGGACGCCGCCAGCGGCTTCGTCTCGGCCGGCATCGTCGATGTCACCGACGCCGAGGGCATCCCGGATGAAGAGTGGTTCGGTCCTCTGCTGCAGGTGATCCGCGTGGCCGATTTCGACAGCGCCATCAACGCCGCCAACGCCACCGAGTTCGGCCTGGCGTCGGCGCTGATCTCGAACGACGAAAACCTGTGGAAGATCTTCCAGGTGCGCGCACGCGCCGGCATCGTCAACTGGAACCGTCCGACCACGGGAGCCGCCAGCACCGCGCCGTTCGGCGGCGTCGGCAAATCGGGCAACCATCGTCCGAGCGCCTACTACGCGGCCGACTACTGCGCCTATCCGGTGGCGTCGATCGAAAACAATGTACTTGAAATGCCTGCGAAGCTTTCGCCGGGCATGCACTTCTAAGGATCTGAAATGCGCGCACGCGAATTCAACTTCGACGGCCTGGTAGGTCCATCGCATAACTACGCCGGTCTGTCGTTCGGCAATGTGGCTTCGTTCAGCAACGTCAAGAGCGCGTCCAACCCCAAGCTGGCGGCGTTGCAGGGGCTGGCCAAGATGCGGGCGCTGGCAGCGCGCGGTTTTGGCCAGGCTTTGCTGCCACCGCAGGACCGGCCGAACTTCCGCCTGCTGCGCAGCATCGGTTTTACCGGCAGCGATGCGGATGTGCTGGCGAAGGCGGCCAAGGAAGCGCCGGTGATCCTGGCGTGCGCGTATTCGGCCTCGCCGATGTGGACCGCCAACGCTGCGACGGTCAGCCCGTCCGCCGACAGCGCCGACGGCCGCACGCATTTCACCGCCGCCAATTTGAACAACAAGCTGCATCGCGCTTTCGAGCACGCGCAGTCGGCGCGCAGCCTGCGCGCCATCTTCCACAATATCGACCACTTCGCGGTGCATGATGCGCTGCCCGGCACGCCGGCTTTCGGCGACGAGGGCGCGGCCAATCACACCCGCCTGTGCAAGGACCACGGCAGCGCGGCGGTCGAGATGTTTGTGTATGGCCGCACCGAGTTCGACGCGTCGGCGTCGGCGCCTAAGAAGTATCCGGCGCGGCAAACGCTGGAGGCTTCGCAGGCCGTCGCGCGTTTGCACGGCCTGTCGGCCGAGCGCACCGTTTATATCCAGCAGAACCCGGACGTGATCGACCAGGGCGTGTTCCACAACGACGTCATCGCGGTGGGCAACGGCAATGTGCTGTTCTATCACGACCAGGCGTTCGCCGACGAAGCGGGCAGCCTCGATCAACTGCGCCGGGCGATGGACGGCGTTGGCGCGGAGTTGAACGCGATTCGCGTCGACACCGGCGCGGTGTCGGTGGCCGATGCGGTGGCCAGCTATCTGTTCAACAGCCAACTGCTGTCCAAGGACAACGGCAAGATGGCGCTGGTGATCCCGCAGGAGTGCGAGGAGAACGCCGCCGTCGCCGCGTACCTGCAAGGACTGGTCGCCAGCGGCAACGCGGTCGACGAGCTGATTCATTTCGATCTGCGCCAGTCGATGCGTAACGGCGGCGGGCCGGCGTGCCTGCGCCTGCGCGTGGCGCTGACCGATGCCGAAGCGGCCGCCATGCATCAAGGCGTGGTGATGACCGAGGCGCTGTATCACACGCTGGTGGCGTGGGTGGAGAAGCACTACCGCGACCGGCTCGATCCGTCCGACCTCGCCGATCCTTCATTGGCGATCGAAGTGCACACCGCGCTGGAGGACTTGAGCCGGATTCTTGGACTGCCAAACCTCTACGATTTTTAAAATTGAGACGCTCGAATAATCGTGCTCCATTGATTCGATTTGTAATGCACTATTTCGTCCCCATCTGGTTTAATAGTGCCCGTATCGCCCGACCCTACGCCGCGTAGCCACAAGCCGGCGCGGCGTCCTGCAACATAAAATACTCATAACGTATTGGAGAAGCAACGATGAAACAAATGCCACAAGACCTGCGCGTTCAGACGCTGGATTTGATCAACGCCAGCAAGCCGGCCAGCGACACCAGCCAAGTCCCCGCGCTCATCAGCGCCTGGCTCGGTTCACTGGACGACGAAGACCTGACCGGCACCGTGCCCGGTAGTTTGGCGCCGGTTTTGTGGGACGGTTTCACGCAAGCCTCCAAGCGCGCCGGCGGCGGTGCGCAAATCGCCAAGCTGCGCTACGAAGATGGCCGCGGCGGCATGGCCACCGCGCTGCTGATCCTCAACGACGACATGCCATACCTGGTCGATTCGATCGTCATGGCCATGCGCAAACTGCGCATCGTCGCCAACGGCGTATTGAACTCGGTGCTGCCGGTCGCCCGCAACGCCGAAGGCGTGATCACCGCCGTCGGCCAGAGTGGCGACAAACTCGAATCCTACGTCCTGTGCCTGCTGGCCGACGATTTGTCGGAAGCGGAACTGGGGATGCTGGTCGACCGCATCGAGATGGTGTCGCGCGACGCCGCCGTGGTCCGCCGCGACAAGGCCGCGATGCAGGAACACTTCAGCCGCATCGGCGCCGAGGCGGCCGCCAACGGCGAAGAGGGCCAGGAAGTCGCCGCCTTCCTGGAGTGGGCGCGCACCGAAGGCTTCGAGCCGTTCGGCTACGCCTACTACCAGGTCAAACCGGGCGTGCGCGAGCTGGAACGCGACATCCCGAGCCGCATCGGCGTGCTGCAGGACACCACGCACCCGGTCTACGGCACCTGCCTGGCCAACATCCCCGGCGACTTCGACACGCTGTCGAAACGCGCGCACACGCTGTCGATCGTCAAGGCCGACGTCGAAGGCACCTTGCACCGCGACCAGGCGCTGGACTTCATCGGTATCCGCCATACCGATCCGCAAGGCGCCATCCTCGGCGAATACTGCTTCGTCGGCCTGTTCACCCGCGCCGCCACGGCCACGCCGCTGAACCGCCTGCCGTTCGCGCGCGGCCGCATCGCCAAGGTGCTGAGCATTGCCGGCGTGCGCCAGGAAGGCTTCCGCGCCGAGAAATTCATCGAGATCCTCGAATCGCTGCCACGCACCGAAGCGCTGGAAGCCGAGCCGGAATGGCTGGCCGAAGTCTGCGGCGCCGTCGTCTCGCTGTACAAGCAGCCGCGCACCAAGGTGTTCGCCCGCCGCGACGTCTACGCGCGCCACCTGAATGTGCTGGTGTACCTGCCGCGCGAGCGTTACAGCGCAAGCGTCGCCTCCGCGCTGGCGAAGGCGCTGCAAGCCAGTTCCGGCGCCCATCACGTCAGCTCGCAGACCCTGGTGGCCGACGGCCCGTTGGCCCGCGTGTACCTGATCGCCCACGGCGCGCGTTATCCGCTGGATCTGGAAACCGATATCCAGCAACCGCTGTTGTCGGTCCTCGACGGCTGGCATGACAGCTTCTCGAAGCTGGCGGACGCCGTCTCGAACGTTCCGATGCGCGCCCACCTGCGCAAAATGTGCGCGACCCTGCCGACCGATTACGTCGCCTCGACCCCGCCCGTCGCCGCCTTCTACGACCTGCAAACCATTTTGCAGAACACCGATCCGTCGCGCGTCGACGTGCGCGTGGACGCGGCGGCCGACGCCACCACCATCCGCCTGTACTCGGTGGACCGCGTGCCGTCGCTGTCGACCATCCTGCCGGCGCTGCACAATGCCGGCGTGGCCATCGACCGCGAACAGGCGCACTCGATCCGCATGGACGGCAAGCGCCACTTCGTCACCAGCCTGTCGGTCGATGAAGCCAGCGCCGCCAGCCTGGCCAAGCCGGAAGTGATTCCGGTCGCGCAGGAGCTGTTCGCGTCGCTGTTCAACAACGAAGCCGAAGACGGCCGCCTGAATGGCCTGGTCATCGAAGGCGGCTTGAGCCTGCGCCAGGTGCAACTGGTGCGCGCCTACATGAGCTACTGGCGCCAGACCGGCAGCCAGTTCTCGGTGCGCTACATCGCCGAGACGCTGCGCAAGCAGCCGGCCATCGTCAAGCAACTGGTGGACGCCTTCCTGCAGCGTTTCAATCCCGCGCTGGACCAAGCCACCCGCGAAGCCGCGCTGGAATCGCTGGCCGCCATCAAGGGCCGCCTGCCGTCGATCAACCACGCCGACAGCGAAGAAGTGCTGGGCGCCCTGACCGACCTGATGACCGCGACCCTGCGCACCAACTACTTCCAGAACAATCAAAAGGGCGACAAGATCATCTTCAAGTTCGACACCAGCAATCTGTCGCTGGTGCCGGAGCCGCGTCCGTTCCGCGAGATCTTCGTGTTCTCGCGCCGCTTCGAAGGCGTGCACCTGCGCGGCGGCCCGGTCGCCCGTGGCGGCTTGCGCTGGTCGGACCGCATGGAAGACTACCGCACCGAGGTCCTGGGCTTGGTGAAGGCGCAGATGGTGAAGAACGCCGTTATCGTGCCGGCCGGCGCCAAGGGCGGCTTCGTGTGCAAGCAGATGCCGAAGGACGCCGTGCGTGAAACCATCGCGGCCGAAGGCGAAGCGGTCTACCGCCTGTTCATCTCCAGTCTGCTGGAAATGACCGACAACCGCGTGCTGGGCAAGATCGTGCCGCCGGCGGATACCGTCTGCTACGACGGCGCCGATCCGTACCTGGTGGTGGCCGCCGACAAGGGCACCGCGACCTTCTCCGACATCGCCAACGGCATCGCCGTGCAGCGCGGCTTCTGGCTGGGCGACGCCTTCGCGTCGGGCGGCTCGAACGGCTACGACCACAAGAAGATGGGCATCACCGCCAAGGGCGCGTTCGAAGCCGTCAAGCGCCACTTCTACGAAATGGACCACGACATCCACGCCACCCCGGTGACGATGGTCGGCGTGGGCGACATGTCGGGCGACGTATTCGGCAACGGCGCGCTGCTGTCGCGCAAACTGCAGATCATCGCCGCGTTCGACCACCGCCACATCTTCCTCGACCCGACGCCGGACATGGAAAAATCCTTCGTCGAGCGCGAGCGCATGTTCGCGCTGCCGCGCTCCTCGTGGGACGACTACAACAAGGAACTGATCTCGGCGGGTGGGGGCGTTTATCCACGCACCTCGCGCACGATAGAGCTGTCGCCGCAGATCCGCGCCGCGCTGGACATCGAGGAAACCTCGCTGCCGCCGGAGGAACTGATGCACCGCATCCTGAAGGCGCCGGTCGACCTGTTCTACAACGGCGGTATCGGCACCTACATCAAGGCGTCGACCGAATCGCACGCGCAGGTCAAGGACCGCGCCAACGACAACATCCGGGTCGACGGCAACCAGCTGCGCTGCAAGGTCGTCGCCGAAGGCGGCAACCTGGGCGCCACGCAAGCGGGCCGTATCGAATTCGCGCTGGCCGGCGGCCGCATCTTCACCGATGCGATCGACAACTCGGCCGGTGTGGATTGCTCCGACCATGAAGTGAACGCGAAGATGTGGCTGGACGTGGAAATGAACGCCGGCCTGCTGACCGAGGCGGACCGCAATCGCACCTTGAATGAAATGACCGCCGACATCGAGCGCCTGGTCCTGCGCGACAACACGCTGCAAACGCAGTTGCTGGTGCGCGAGGCGCAGGCGCAGACCGACGCCGCGGTGCAAGACGGTTACGCCTCGCTGATCGCCTTCCTGGAAGAAGAGGGCGCGCTGTCGCGCGATCTGGAGCAGCTGCCGTCGGTGGCCGAACTGGCGCGCCGCAAGGCCGACGGCCGTGGCTTGACGACGCCGGAACTGGCGGTCGTCATCGCCAACGTCAAGAACCGCTACAAGCGCATCCTGTCGGCGCTGCCGCTGACGGAAAACAGCTGGGCCGAATCGGTGCTCAAGCCGTACTTCCCGGACCTGCTGGTGGCGACGCGTCCGGCGCTGGCGCACCCGCTGGCCAACGCCATCCTGGCGACCGTGCTGGCCAACGAATCGGTCAACCGTTGCGGCCCGCTGATGCTGCGCCAACTGGCCGGCGAACATGGCGTGGACGAAGCGGACGTCATCCTGGCGTGGGGCCAGGCATGGTCCGCGCTGAACCTGGCGCCGATCTTCTCGACCCTGGACGCCGACGCGCTGAAAGTGCCGCGCGCCGTCTCGATCAAGGTCGATGGCCGCACCCGCGTGCTGCAAAAAGCCGTTATCGAAGGCGCGCTGACGGTGCCCGCCGACCAGTTGAAGGACGGCGTGGCCGAGTTGACCCGCCTGTTCGCCAAGCCGGAGACGCTGGTCCAACTGAGCTCCGACGACGGCCAGTCCGATGCCGAGCTCACCGCCGGCCTGCGTCCGGAATTCGTCGCCGCCTGGAAGGCGGTCGACGCGATCGAATCGGTGGCGGCGTTTGTGTTCGCGGCGCTGTCGGTCACGCGTCCGGCCGGTATGGACTTGCCGGCCTTCTTGCAAGTCGGCCTGGCGCTGCGCGCGCAGGTTGGTATCGACACGCTGGAACGCGGCCTGAAGTTGCCGGCCACCAGCCGTTCGCAGGAACAGCTGCGCAGCTACGCGCAGAACGCGCTGCGCCGCACGCAGCAACGCCTGTTGTCGCAGGTGCTGCAGCATGCCACCGGCGACCATACGGGGGCGGAGGCGGTCGAGGTGGTCGCCAACACGCTTGGCCTGTCCGGCTACGCGGTGGCGACCGATCTGGAACAGGCGATGCTGGACGTGTGGGCGCTGTCCGAGGCGACCAACTCCGGCAACACCACGCTGGCGGTGTAGGCGTATGAGCGAGCGTATCGACGCTTTGCCGACAGCTTTACCGGAGGCGGTGCGTGCGCTCGCCGAAGCCGATTTCAGCGCCGTGGCGCGGCGCTTCTCGGCTGCCGGCTTCGCTGTCACGCAGCCGGCCGACGGCATCCTCACCATCAAGGGGGCGGGCGACCGTCCCGCGATGCTGATCTCCGTCGGTGTGCACGGCGACGAGACCGGGCCGATCGAGATGGTCGCCTACCTGTTGGACGCCTTGTCGCGGCAACCGCAGGCGCTGGCAGTCAATCTGATGCTCTGCGTGGGTAACATCGGCGCCATCCGCGCCGGCAAGCGCTTTATCGACGCGGACTTGAACCGCATGTTCCGCGCCGAACGCGGCACCCTGGCCGGCACCGCCGAAGCCACGCGTGCCGACGTGATGATCGCCGCCACCACGGCCTTTTTCAGCGACGCGGGGCCGGTGCGCTGGCATCTGGACCTGCACACGGCCATTCGGCCGTCGGTGTACCCGACCTTCGCCATCGTCCCCGAGATCATCGCCGAGCATACGCGGCGCGCGTTGATTGAATGGTTGGGCCTTGCCGGTATCGGCGCGGTGATCATGAATCCGGCCTCGGTCGGCACTTACAGCTATTACTCGGCCGAGCATCATGGCGCCGCCGGCACCACGGTGGAGCTGGGGCGCATCGGTACCCTGGGCCAGAACGATCTGGCGCAATTCGCCGACGCCTCGCTGGCGCTGGACGATCTGCTGCGCGGCGCGCCCAAGCGCGAAGCGAAACAAGCTCCGCATGTCTTCAACACGGCGCGCCAGATCATCAAGTTGAGCGACAAGTTCCAGATGGCGTTCGGGAAGGACACGCACAACTTCACGGCGCTGAAGCAAGGCGAGGAGATCGCCCGCGACGGCGACACCGTTTACACCGTCCAGCATCCGGAGGAGCTGGTGGTGTTTCCCAATCCCGATGTCCGGGTCGGCCTGCGGGCTGGCTTGATGGTGGTTCGGGTCGATTGACCCCTTCGTCTTAACGCCGCTTTACCTCCCTTTACATTCCGCGCACTCATAGTTGGACGATTAAGTACGTTAACAGGTACAGCATTGTCCTTAACTATGGAGTAAGCACTATGACGACAGCAATCAGCGGTATTTCGGGAAGCCCCGGCGCGCAGGCGTTCGACCCTGCCAAGGGTGCGGCGCGTCTCGCCAACAAGGTGTTCGGCGAGATGGATGCCGACAAGGATGGCAAGGTAAAGAAGGAGGAATTCGTTTCCGGCCTGGAGTCGAAAGGCGTGTCTGCCGATGACGCGGCCAAGCAGTTCGACGCGATCGATAAGCAGAAGACCGGTTCGATCACGAAGACGGATCTGGAGACGGCGATCAAAAGCGGCGACTTTGCGCCGCCACGTCCTGCCGAAGGCGGCGCGCCCGCCGCGCAAGGAGGCGGCAAGGCGCAAGGGTCGGGAGGTGGTGGCGGGGCAAGCGCCGCCAGCAGCGCCACCAAGACCTACGAGGCGGCCGACACCAACGAGGACGGCACCGTGTCGCAGCAGGAGGAGCTGGTCTACAGCATCTCGCATCCATCGGAGAGCGCCTCGGACCCCAGCAAAATCGGCGGCAACATCAACGAAATAGCCTGACGGCCAGGGCGTCGAATAAACCGGCATATCACGTAGGGCGGATTAGCGAAGCGTAATCGGCCATGTATGAGTCGTCGGCGGCCCATAAATGGCCGATTACGGCGTTCCGCCTGATCCGCCCTACGTGTATCCGTGGTATCTCGTATATCCTTTAATTACGCGCGATGAGCACCGCCAGAATCGTCGCGGCGACGCCCAACACGGCGACCGCCGCGCCGACGACCGGATGAAAACGCCGCGAGACGGTAGGGATTTTTTGAACCGGCATGGATACTCCTTCTTGTCAGACTGTAATGTTGACTAAGATTAGCGTGCGTCCAGTATCCAATCTATACGTCGGCCTGTATCAAAAGTAAGCAACTGTAACCAAGCCTTGGTGGCGAGTGCGAATAAAGTTGTATTTGTGGCACAAATTACTTTGTGGCGATGGGGCTGGAAAGCCCTATAATCGCTTAGTTTTTTTGCCCCTATTTTCGCCCACACATCTCCCACAAGGATAGCCTGTGAACCAATCGCTGGTCCAGAAACTGACCCGTACCAAGCCGGTCGATACTACAGTTGAACACTTACCAGCTGAGCACACCCCAACCAGCAATGGCCTGCACCGCTCGATCGGCCTGTTCCCGCTGACGATGATCGGCGTCGGCGCCACCATCGGCACCGGCATCTTCTTCACGATGGTCGAAGCCGTGCCCAAGGCCGGCCCCTCCGTCATCCTGTCCTTCCTGATCGCCGCCATCACCGCCGGCCTGACGGCGCTGTGCTACGCCGAGTTGTCGTTCCGCATACCGGCGTCGGGCTCGTCGTACTCGTTCGCATATGCGACCGTTGGCGAATTCGCCGCCTTCATCATGGCCGCCTGCCTGCTGCTCGAATACGGGCTGGCGGCAAGCGCCACCGCCATCGGCTGGTCCGATTACCTGAACAACTTCCTCAACAACGCCTTCGGCTGGCACATCCCGGAGATGCTGCGTTCGCCGATGATCGTCTCCACCGCGCACGGCATTGAGATACGCGGCGGCCACGTCAACCTGCCGCCTATCATGCTGGTCGTGTTCTGCGGCCTGTTGCTGATACGCGGCACCAAGGAATCGGCCACGACCAACGCCATCATGGTGCTGATCAAGCTGGCGATCCTGATCTTCTTCATCGTCATCGCGTTTTCGGGTTTTGACATCAACAACTTCCATCCGTTCTTCAGCCCCGACAACGGCGTGCATTACACCGGCATGGCCGGGGTGACGGCGGCGGCGGCCACGGTGTTCTTCTCGTTCATCGGCCTCGACACCGTCGCCACGGCCGGCGAGGAGGTGCGCAACCCCAAGCGCAACGTGCCGATCGGCATACTGTCGGCGCTGGCGATCGTGACGGTGTTTTATATGCTGGTGGCGGTGGCGGCCATGGGCGCGCAGCCCGCGTCGAAGTTCGCCGGCCAGGAAGCCGGCCTCGCGGTGATCCTGCAAAACGTCACCGGCAAGACTTGGCCGGCGCTGGTGCTGGCGGCGGGCGCGGTGATTTCGGTGTTCAGCGTGACCCTGGTGACGATTTACGGCCAGACGCGGATTCTGTACGCGATCTCCAAGGACGGCCTGATTTCGAAATCGTTCCAGAAAGTGAATGCGAAGACGGCGTCGCCGGTGCAGAACACTTTGATCGTCTGCATCGTCGTCGGTCTGGTGGCGGGTTTTGTTGATGCGACCTTCCTGTGGGACATGGTCAGCATGGGTACGCTGACGGCCTTCATCGTGGTGTCGCTGGCGGTGCCGGTGATGCGCAAGAAGGAAAACGGTAAGGGCGTAAAGGGCTTCCGTGTGCCGTTCGGCCCGTATGTGGTGCCGGGCCTGAGTATCAGCGCCTGTCTGTATCTGATGTTCGGTCTGTCGCTGACGACTTACACGATCTTTATCATCTGGATGTCGGCCGCCGTCGTGACCTACTTCCTGTATGGAATGCGCAATTCGAAATTGAATCTGCTGAAATAACTTATTTAGACTATCCGCTACAAACTGAAAAGCCCCGGCACCGCGTTAGCGGCCGGGGCTTTTTGCTGTGGCGCGCACGGCTTATTCTGCGTCTTGGGTTGGCTTCGAGCCCAGGTACAGGCGCAGTACGATACCGGTTACGGCGATAGCGGCAGGCAGGTTTTCAATGATGGTCAGCATGGTGATTCTCCAGTGAGTAGTTAGTTGAGTGAACCGCGATTAACCGAAACGGGCTGCGATGTAGCGCAGTTCGGCGGCCAGGTTAGGCGAGTGGGCTTCCACGTCTTTAGCGGTGCTGCTCAGCCACCAGATGGTTTCATCGGCGCGTTCGGTGGTCGCTTCTGCAACAGCGGCTGGCTTCCGGGCAAACAGCGCAGCGAACAGTTGACGTACGGCGTTGGCGACATTGCCTGCGTAGTTGGCGTTGGTGTTAGTGTTGAAAGTAGTCGAGTTCATGAGAAGCTCCTGTAAATGTTCAATGTTCGTTTGATGCAGTGCAGTATGCGCCGTTTTCAGAAATAAAAAAAATTTTGATTTGTGATAGTCGCCATTAGTTTTTGGTATAACTTGATGTTTTCCCTATGAAACATCAGTTCTGAGTGGCAATAATTCTGTGAGGATTTTTTTCATGAGGAAGCAGCATTCGGTCATTGGAATGTGTGAATGGCAATAGTGGCTGTGACGCGCCGCCGGGAGTGATGGAGATATGCGCTATGCTGATAGCGGATATCGATTTGATTTGTCAGAACAATGACGGAGGCGGATGGGCGAGCATGGAATACACCGAACAACTACAAAACTAAAAAGCCCCGGCTCCGCGTTAGCGGCCGGGGCTTTTTGCTGCGGCGGGCACGGCTTATTCGGCGTCTTTGCCGGGACGGGCACCCAGATAGAGGCGCAGTACGAGGCCGGACACGGCGATAGCGGCAGGCAGGTTTTCGATAATGGTCAGCATGTGATTCCCCTTAAATAATTGTGTGATACCGCGATCAGCCGAAGCGGGCTGCGATGTAGCGCAGTTCGACGGCCAGCATAGGCGAGCGGGCTTCCAGGTCTTTAGCGGCGCTGCTCATCCACCAGCTGGCTACCTCTACGGGTTCCGCAGTCGCTTCGCTCGTCACTGCGACTGGCTTTCGTGCAAACAGCGCGGCGAACAGTTGACGTACGGCGTTGGCCACATTGCCCGCGTAGTTGGCGTTGGTGTGAGTGTTGAAAGTGGTCGAGTTCATGAGGAGCTCCTTGTAAATGTTCGTTTGATGCAGTGCAGTATGCGGCGCTTTCAGAAATAAAAAAAATTTTAATTTATGATACGTGCCATTCAAATTTTGTATAACCAAGTGTTTTGCCTATGAAACATTCGTTCTGAACGGTAACTTTTTATTGTGGTTTTTTTTCGGGGCTACACTGCCTTGGGCTATTATTGCTGTCCTATTGGCAATAATTGGATGGAGTTGGGATGTCCCTGCGTACGAAATTCATGCTGGCACTGCTGTTGACCGGATTGGCGGCGGTGGCGATGGTCGGCGGGCTCGCCTATGTGGGGATGACCAAGAAAGTCGACACCATTCGGCGAGAGCGGGCGGCGGAGCACTTCTACACCGCCGTGAGCGGATATTTGCACGCCTACGGCAGCTGGCAGGCGGCGATCGCCGTCGAACCCTTCGACAACTATATGCGGCGCTACCAGGATCTGCGCGGGGATCGGCGTCCGCCGCCCGGCGGGCAAGGGCCGGATGACGGGCGTGGCGCGGACCAGGGGCCAAGGCCCGAGCCCGGCGGCGAACCGGAGGCGGACGGTCCGCCGGACGCCAACGCGCGCCTGCCGCAAGCGCCGTTGCCGGGACAGGCGCCGCCGGTCGGCCGCCGCCCGCCACCGCCGCGCACCAATGGCGAGCCGCCGTTCCACTTCATCCTCGCGGATCAGGACTTCCGCGTTCTGCTGGGGGCCGGCGTGTACCGCCATGGCGAGGCGCTGCCGCCCGCCGCGCGCAAGAATGCGCGGCCGATCGAGGTGGACGGGCGCGTTGTCGCCTACGTCTCGCCGGAAGGCGTGATCACGCCGAGCAAACAGGAACTCCAGTATCTGCAGGCGATGCGCGAGGCGCTGCTGGCCGGCGTGACCGGCGCCGCCGCGCTGGCGCTGCTGCTGGGCGTTTTGCTCAGTCGCGGCATGAGCCGCAAGTTAAGCCATCTGACCGGCGCGGTGCGGGCGATGCATGGCGGCTCGCTGCTGCAGCGCGTGCCGGTCGAGGGCCGCGACGAGGTGGCGACGCTGGCCAGCGCCTTCAACGACATGAGCGAGAAGCTGGCCCGCACGCACGAGGAATTGCAGGCCTCGCACCAGACCATCCTGGCGCAGGCCGAGCAAATGCGTGAGCTGAGCGTGCGCGACGCGCTGACGAAGCTGCATAACCGCCGCCATTTCGACGAAAGGGCGACCACGCTGTTCAGCCACGCGGTGCGTCACAAGCAGCCATTCACGATGGTGATCGGGGATATCGACTTCTTCAAAAAGATCAATGACCAGTTCTCTCACGCCACCGGCGACGCCGTGCTGCGCCACGTTGGCGAGATCCTGCGCAGCCACATGCGCCTGAGCGATCTGGTGGCGCGCTACGGCGGCGAGGAATTCGTCCTGGCCTTGCCGGAGACCGAGCTGCCGCAGGCGGCGGCGCTGTGTGACAAGCTGCGCCACATGATAGAGCACTTCCCGTGGCACGAGGTCCATCCCGATCTGAAGGTCACCATGAGCATGGGCGTGTATGCCGACCTGGCGGCGGGGACGGCGGAGGCCATGCTGCAAAAGGCCGATGCGCTGCTGTACCGCGCCAAGCAGACGGGCCGCAACCGCGTCTGCTTCGGCTAGCGCGGTCGCGGGTCAGCTCCGGCGATCGAGCCAGCGGCCGCCGAACATGGTGCACATCAGCGACAGCACGATCAGCGCGATGCCGGCCCATTGCCAGCCGGTGACGACGTCGCCCAGCAGCAGCATGCCGGCGCTGATGCCGACCACCGGCACCCCAAGGCTGAACGGCGCCACGCGGTTGACCGGGTGGCGCTTGAGGAGCCGGGTCCACATGGCGTAGCCGAGGATGGTGGCCATCCAGCCCAGGTAGGCGACCGAGGCCCAGGTGGTCCACGGCGCGCCGGTCCAGTGCCAACGGGTGGCCGGGTCGTCGAACACCAGCGACAGGCCGATGAACGGCAGGATGGGCACCAGGCTGCACCAGACCATGAAGCTGACCACGTCGAATTCCGGCGTGGCTTGCTGCGCGCGGCGCACGACGATATTGGAGGCGGCCCACATCGCCGCCGCCATCAATGTCAGCACGAAGCCGCCGGCGGTGGTGCCGCCCGCGTGGCCAGGTTCCATATAGTTCATGCCGAAGCAGACCAGCCCCACGGCGGCCAGCAGCAACCCGCCCTTCAAGGCGCGGCTGGCGCGCTCGCGCAGCAAGACGAAACCGAAGAGGGCGGTGAAGAACACCTGCGTTTGCAGGATGACCGACGCCAGCGAGGCCGACATGCCGACCTTGAGCGACAGGAACAGCAGTCCGAACTGGCCGACGCCCTGGCACAGGCCATAGGCGATGATCCATTTGACGGGGAGTTTGGGCGGACGCACGATGAGGATCAGCGGCAGCACCGCGAACACATAGCGGGCGGCGCCCAGCTGGAATGGCGTCAGGTCCTTGAGGCCGATCTTCATCGCCACGAAGTTGGTGCCCCAGATCAGGACCACGGCCAGGGCCGAAGCGAGGTCGCGGGTGCTGAATGGGGCGGATGAAGAACTCATCGCCCCATGGTAGCAGTGTTAGGCGACGTTGCGGACGATGGCTTCACTGTGGACGATGATTTTTGCCGCATCGGCCTGCAGCAGGCGGATGCGGCGCTGCACCAAAGGCCAGCCCGACCACGGCACGGCGGTGGTGTCGGCTGCGCCGTGGGCCGGCGCCGGTGGCGCCAGCGCAGGCATAGGCGCCGGCGTCTGGACCGCATGCCGGTCGAGCGCCTGCGACAGGATGCCGACCACTTGAGCATGGCTCTCGTCCAGCATGGCGTTGACCGGCTCTTTCGGCAGCTCCGTCACATGGCGGCGCAGGATCGAGCGCAAGGCCGCCACGTGCGCCACCAGCAGATAGTTTTGCACGATGAACAGGTTGATGTCTTCCACCGCGCGCTGCTTGCTCGAGGGCTCGTCGAGCATGCGCACCAGCGCCGAGCTGAGCGAGGCGAGACTGTCCATCAAGCGTTTGCGCTCGATGCGGTAGGCGAAATCGTCCTTGCCTTTGCCTTGCAGCAGATCGAAGCTGGCCTGCATGTAGCGCAGGTTCACGTCCAGCACTTCGCGGATCAGGCGCGGGAGGGTTTGGTATTCCCAGTTGGCCAGCACGAAGCTGAAGGCTGTCGCCACCGCCGCGCCGATGAAGGTGTCGACCAGGCGCTCCATGATCAGGTCATTGTTCCCCGGCGCGATCAGGTGCATCTGCAGCAGGATCATGATGCTGACCGCGATGGCGGCGTAGCGGTAGCGCAGGTAGATGAAGGTGGGCGTGGCCACCGTCGCCAGCACCAGGATGCCGAGGATGAACGCGGGGTGGTTCAGGTAGCGGATCACCAGCGCGGTGATCACGCAGCCGATGACGGTGCCGATGATGCGGTCGCTGCGGCGCTGCTTGGTCATGCTGAAGCTGGGCTTGAGGATGATCACGATGGTCAGCACGATCCAGTAGCTGTGCGCCGCGTACGGCAGCCACGCGGCCACCGCCAAGCCGACCGAGATCGCCATCGCCACCCGCAGCGAGAAGCGGAAGATCGGCGAATCCATACGCAGGTGCGACAGGATCATGCGCAGCTCGTACTTTTGCTGCGACAGGAACGGCCCCATGTCGGCATCGACCCAGAACGGCGTGGTGTCGTAGGCTTTCTGGCTGGCCTGATGCAGCTCGCCGATCATCTTGATGATGGCGCGGATCTTGTTGCGCTGGGCGCGCAGCACCGCCAAGGCTTCCTGCTGCGGCTTGCCCTCGTCGATACGGCGCTGGATCGCGGCCAGTTCCGCCTCCACGGCGTCCAGCTCCGGCGTGTAGCTGATCTCCGCATACGAGGCCTTCTTGCGGGTGACGTCGTACGCCACCGATTCGATATCGCGCGCGGCCTTGTAGGCCAGGTCGTGCAAGGTGGCGAGCACCGGCGAATCGGCCAGGTGCATGCGCAGCTGCGCGTAGTCGGTGTGGGTCGACAGGATCAGCTCATACAGGTCCAGCATGCAGACGTGGACCTGCACGACGATGGCGTCCTTGCTGTTCTGGTGGGCGCGCAGGATCAGGTCGCGCGAGGCTTGCTGGCGGTCGGCCAGCACGCTTTGATGGCGCACCAGCTTGTTGAATTGTTCGTTCAGGTTGTAGCGGGTGTCGTAGAAGTCGGCCTTGATGTCGATGTAGGCGGCCAGCTCGAACAGCGCCTCGGCCAGCACCTGCTGCTTGATGCGGTGGCGCAGTATCCACGAGATGCCCATCGCGTACGCGAGATAAGCCACCGCGCCCAGCGTGAACAAGCCGGTGTGGATGAACGACTGCTTGACCGTCATCGAGTGTTCCATCGACATGGTCATGATGAACAGCGTGGCCAGTTGCAGCGGCATCGATTTTTTGCCGTAGACGACCATCATGCAGGCGAGGAAGCTGATTATCACCAGCATCGTCATCAACAGCCAGTGCAGCGGCGCGCATAGGCTGATCAGCAAGGTGACGGCGCTGCACAGCAGCACCGAGGCGCTCATCTCGTTGAACTTGTGGCGCAGGGGGCTGGGCATGTCCATCAGCGCGGTGCACAGGGCGCCGATACAGACCGTCATGGCGGTGGCCATGTCGGCGAACTGCAAGGTGATCAGGGTGACGCCGACCAGGCCCGCGGCGAAGCGCAGCCCAAGATAAAAATAATGGCTGTAGAAGAAAGTGCGCAGATTGAGTGCGTAGTGCATGGCTGTGACCTTGTGGGCAGCGGGTGCTCAAATGCTCATGTGCGCGCGGCGGGATCGCCGCCGCGCGCACGGGGAACGCGAAGTTAATTTATCAGGCTGTCTTTAGAAGACCGACAGCACCGGGTAACGGCGCCATTCCGGCTCCGCGTGGCGCTTGCCGTTTTCGAAGATGAAGCCCAACACCTTTTCCTGGTCCGACAGCAGCGCCGGATTGGCGGCCTTCCACGATTCGAACTTGGCCTTCAGTTCCGGCTCCGCTTCGAGCATTTCCAGCGCCAGGTCTTCGAACACGTAGTCGGAGAACGCTTCCTTCTTTTCCAGCACGCTGTTGAAGAAGCCCCAGCGGAAGAAGGAGTCGTGGCCTTGCGGTTCCAGGGTCTCGACGGCGTAGCGGGCGTTGGCCTGCTTGAGCGGGATGAAC
Source organism: Duganella sp. GW821-FHT07F09 (assembly GCF_059418705.1). Classification (NCBI taxonomy): domain Bacteria; kingdom Pseudomonadati; phylum Pseudomonadota; class Betaproteobacteria; order Burkholderiales; family Oxalobacteraceae; genus Duganella; species Duganella sp. GW821-FHT07F09. Next base: position 25,211 of record NZ_JBWKQJ010000012.1, read on the forward strand.
CAGTCGCCCGGCTGCACGGTGAAGCTACCGGTGCGCGCTTCCAGTTCCACGGCGTCGTGGTACATATGGCCTTCGTAGGCGTGCGGGCGCGAGGTCACGGACGCGATGTGATAGTACTGCGCCTCGATGGTCGACGCTTCGTCGAAGGCCGCCATCTCGACGCCGTTCCACTGCAGGCGCTCGATGGCTTCGCGCCAAGCCTGCGGCACGATGTAGCCCTTCGGCGCACGCACGGTGGCCGCCGGCACGAAGCTGTTGTAGTAGGCGATGTCCTTTTCCCACGGCTCGCTGCGATCGTAGGACAGGCGCTGGTAGTTGCCCAGCAGGCTGGCGCTGCGCTTGGCGGCGTAGCCCTTGAAGCGGAAGGTCGACGGATTGGTTTCATCCATTTTCCAGTTGACGGTCCATGCGCTGGCGTTGGCCGCCTGCTCTTTGGCGTCGGCGCGCAGCGCGCGGATTTGTTCGCCGTGGGCGACGGTGAAGGCCAGCGTCACGTCCAGCAGCGCGCGCATCGAGTCGTAACGGTCCTTGAAAGGCTTGAGCATGTGCGTCTCCGGCATGAAGCCGATGACGTGGTGCAGGGCCGCGAAGCCGGTCGAGAAGCGCGGCACTTCCAGGAATTCGGCGATGCCGTCGTCCGGGCTGTCCTTGACCGGGTTGACGTAGGGGCAGGTGGGCCAGCCCTTCGCTTCCATCTGCGCGTAGATGTGCGGCAGCATGGTCTCGCGCAGGAAGGGGCCGAGGCCGTAGCCCAGCTTGTCCGCCTGCGTGTGGATCAGGGTCATCGTGTACGGATAGTCGGCGCCGTTCGACGTGTGCGTGTCGACCATGACGTCCGGATCCCAGCTGGTCACCAGCTGGTTGAACAGGCGGGCGTTGAGCGTGTCGCACTTGATGAAGTCGCGGTTCAGGTCCAGGTGGCGGCTGTTGCCGCGGAAGCCGAACTGCTCCGGGCCGTCCTGGTTGACGCGCGAGGTGTTGGCGCGGTTCAGTGCGCCGTCGACGTTGTAGAGCGGCACGAACAGCAGCACGGCGTCGCCCAGCGCCGCCAGGCGGGCCGGATCGAAGCACAGGTCGCGCACGATGGCCATGCAGGCGTCCACGCCCTCGGGTTCGCCGGGGTGGATGCCGTTGTTGTTGAAGAAGACGGTGCGGCCCTCGGCCTTGATCTGCGAGCGGTCGAACACGCCGTCCGGGCTGACGATGCCGGCGTGCACCGGGATGCCACCGTCGGACACGCCGATCTGTTCAAACCGCAGCACCTGCGGGAAGCGCTGGGCCAGCTCCTCGTAGAACGCGATACATTCGGTCCACAGGGTGGTTTGATTTTGATTGCCTTTTTCATAAGGCGTCGGCATATCTGGGTGCATGGCAGTCTGGATCTCAGAGGAACGATGTGAAATTGCGCGCCACGCCTTGTGAGCGCATCGGCGTGCTGTCGAGGGCGCGATTGTATCATTCGTGCCCGCTTTTTGAGCGGGGGCAGGCCGCTGGCGAAGACCGGTTGAGTTGGTTCAAGGAAATAAATTGGGGTGATGGTCTACTGGAATTCTCGTCATGAACCAGGAGCCAGCGATGTGGAACGCGAGTGGACAAGGTGCGGTGCTGGTCGCTTTGCTGCTGGCGCTGGTGTGCAGGGCGGGGCTGGCGCAGATCGGGCCGCGCTATGTGATCGATGTGAAATCCGCCGGAGGGGTGGCGGTGGTCGGACCGGCCCAGGGCAGCGTGCAGCTGGTCGGCAAGGGACTGGCGCTGGTCCGCTTCCAGGGACTGCGCCTGCTGACGGTGGGCGCGGACGCCGATGCCTACAGCGCCGAGGCGGTGCGCGACTGGCCGCCGGTCGACCTGGTGCTGGTGACACCTGCCAGCGCGGGACGTTATGGCGGACTGGCGCCGCTGGCCGCTTTGCGCGGGCTGCCGGTGATCCTGGTGGAGCCGTCCGCCAGCGCGACGGTCCCGCCCATGCCGCTGCCATCGCCTGCGCCCGGCAGGAACGACGGCCCGCACTACTATCCGTTGCAAACCTGGGACGCACTGCATCTGCGCAAGGGCAAAGCGAAGAGCAAGGATAAGACCTGGCTGAGGGTGACGGCCATGCCCGGTCAACCGGGAACGGCGCATGTGGCGGGGTTTGTGCTGGAAATGGGCAACCGCCGCACATCGTACCGGCTGTACGTCAGCTGCGCGGCGCTAGCCGCCGACGAGATCGAAGGACTGTCGTTGCGCCTGCCTGGCGTCGACCTGGCGCTGTTGCCGGCGCGCGATGGGCCGCAGTTGTTGCCGCTGCACGCGGCGCAGGCGGCCGACAAGCCGGCCGCGCTGACGGTGGCCGGTTACGCGTTCAGGGCAATTCGGCGCTGACTACTTCCTGGCGTTGGTTTCCACCCAGGCCGCGAAGGCGTCGGCGAATTTCTTCAGGAACTCTTTGGTGCGGTCGTTGTTGATCTTGCCGTCGTCGCCCAACAGGCCGCCGGCGTTGCCGATGTAGGCCTCCGGCTGTTGCAGCACCGGCATGTCGAGGAACACGAGCGACTGGCGCAGATGATGGTTGGAACCGAAGCCGCCGACCGCGCCCGGCGAGACGGTGACCACGCCGGCCGGCTTGCCGCTCCAGGCGCTGTCGCCATACGGGCGCGAGCCGATATCGATGGCGTTCTTCAGCGGCGCCGGCACCGAGCGGTTGTACTCGGGCGTGACGAACAGCACGGCGTCGGCCTCCTTGATGCGCTGGCGGAAATGGGTCCACGCCTGCGGCGGCGTAACATCCTTCCCTTCCAGATCCTCGTTGTACAGGGCCATCTCGCCGATTTCAACGATGTTGAACTCCAGCGACGGCGGCGCCAGCGCGATCAGTTCGTGGGCGAACTTGCGGTTGATCGACTCCTTGCGCAGACTGCCGATCACTACGGCGACTTTTTTGGCGGGCATGACTTCTCCTGGTCTTGATGGGGGGAATGGAAATGCTACTGTACCGCAGCCGCAAAAAAAACCACGCCGCGTTGCCGGGGCGTGGTTTCGTCTGGCCGCCAGGAATTACTCGGCGTTCATTTCCTTCAGCAGATTGTCGGCGTGGTCGACGTGTTTCATGTTCCACAGGATGTAGCGCAGATCGACCTGGATGTCGCGCGTCATCGCCTTGTTGAAGTCCCAATCCGAGATGATCGAATCGAGCGTGCCGTCGAAGGCCAGGCCGATCCACTCGCCTTTGCTGTTCAGCGCGGCCGAGCCGGAGTTGCCGCCGGTGATGTCCAGCGTCGCCAGGTAGGCGACCGGCACCGACTTCAGCACCGGATCGACATACTTGCCGAAGTCCTTGGCCTTGATCGCATCCAGCTGCGCCTTCGGCGCGTTGAACTCGCCTTCGCCGGTGGCCTTGGCGGCGACGCCGGCCACGGTGGTAAAGGCTTTCCAGCTAGAACCATCGGCGCCCGGATCGCGGCCGGCGATCTTGCCGAAGGTCACGCGCAGGGTGCTGTTGGCGTCAGGATAGACCGCGCGGCCCTGGCTGTTCATGTAGGCGATCTTGGCCTTCATATAGTTGCCGTAGGCTTGTTGCAGTTTGCCGCCCAGTTCCTCCTCGGCCGCTTCTTCTTTCAGGTCGTTGTCGTACAGCGCCACGGCGGCCTTGACGAAGGCGTCGTCGCTGGACTTGAAGTCCTGCGGCTTCTTGTCCAGCCAGGCGGTACGGGCGGCCGCGTCGCCCAGCTTGCTGCCGGCGTACAGCTTGTCGAGCGCCGCTTGCAGGTCGGCGCGGCTCATGCCGTCCTTGATGCCGACTACGGCGTCGAAGGCGGCGCTGCGCTGCGCGGCCGGCTGGGCGGCGTACTTGGTCAGGCTGTTCATGACCAGCGCCTTGTCGACCTTCTCGTCGTAGTTGCGCAGCAGCGCGGCCACGCTGGACTTGATGCGCGGCACGTCGCGCACTTGATAGCCGGACTTGCGCTCGACGTCCGGCTTGGCGTTCTCGTTGGCCAGGCGGTACAGCACGCGCGCCGTGTTCAGCAGGCGCGGTTTGGATGTCGACAGGTAGTAGTCGCGTTTGGTCTCGGCGTCGCGCTGGGCGATCAGCTTCTCGACCAGTTCGATGTCGGACGCGTATTCCTTCTTGCGGGCGGCGTCGGCGTTGATCCAGGTCTTCAGCGCTTCGTGCTCGGCCGTTTTGCGGGCCAGCATATCGCTGTTGGCATACGAGTTCAGCATGCCTTGGCGGTTCTTGTAGTAATTGTTGATGCTGGCCACCTGGGACGCGTACTTCAGCGCGGTATCCTTGTCATCCTTGGTCATGGCGGCGATGGTCGCCAGGTTCTCGGCCGATGTTTTCACGAAGGCCGGATAGCTCCAGTCGAAGGTGAAGGCCACTTCCGACGGCAGGCGGTGGCGGTTGGTGCGGCCGGGGTAGCCCAGCACCATGATGAAATCGCCTTCCTTGCTGCCTTCCTTGGCCAGTTTCAGGTAATGCTGCGGCACGTAGGGGACGTTGTCCTTGCTGTAGTCGGCGGCCTTGCCGTCCTTGCTGACGTAGGCGCGGTAGAAACCGTAATCGCCGGTGTGGCGCGGCCACATCCAGTTATCGGTATCGCCGCCGAACTTGCCGACGCCCTCAGGGGGCGCGTGCACCAGGCGCACGTCGCGGATCTCGAGCTGCTTGCTCAGATAGAATTCCAGGCCGCCATAGAAAGACGACACGGTGCAGCGGTGGCCGGCGTCTTTTTCGCACTCGGCGGTGATGGCCTTGCTGTTTTTCTCGATCGCATCGCTGCGCTTCTTGCCGCTCAGTTTGGCGACGGCCGGCGTGACCACCTGTTTGGTCACGTCGGTGACGGCCTTGGTCACGAAGATGCGGCTGCCGGGGGCGGCCGGCAATTCCTCGCCGAAGTTCTTGGCCAGGAAACCGTTGGCCAGCAGATTGCGTTCCGGCGTCGAATTATGCGCCACGCTGCCGTAGACGCAATGGTGGTTGGTGGCAACGAGGCCTTGCGGCGACACGAACGACGCCGAGCAGCCGCCCAGGCTGACGATGGCGCCGGCCGGAAACTCGGTCAGCTTGGTCAGATTGGCGGGGTCGAGTTCGAGGCCGGCGGCTTTCAATTCCTTAGCCACTTGTGGCAGCTGTTGCGGCATCCACATGCCTTCGTCGGCATGGGCGGCAGTGCTCAGGATGGCGAGCGCGATCAGAGTCTTATGCATTTATATCGTTTCCAAAGTGGTGACGTGGGACAGCGCTGAGAGTATCCGCAGCATTGCCGTATACGTCAACCAGATTTTGACGATCTGAAAAGCAACTGCGGGGTCAAGTCTGTCATTCGGACACGAGCTCATCCGTGTGCCAGAGCCGATCGTAGTTGCCTTATAATCAATTCTCGTTATGGCGCCGGTAGCGAAGCCCGCTGGCATGTATGCACTCAACAGAAAAGTCCAAACCGCTATGAATGAACACGTCGAACACAATTGCCGCGACATCATCGAAATGCTGAGTTGCCACTACGCCGAACCCGAGGACGTGGAAGAGTCGGTGCCCACGCTATTGATGGCGTTGACCGATCCCGGCGCGTATATCGCAGCGTTTCCCGATTACGCATGGTTGGCCGAGACGTATGAGCGCGCGCTAACCGACCCCAAATTAGCTGAAGATTTGTTCGCGTGCGCATTATCCTGGGCCGTCAGTGGCTTTGGGGTGTCCGGCGACAAGGGGGACGAGATTTTTGAAGCCGTCGTGGATGTGCTTGACGACATGGACATCGAGATCGGCGAGCCTGATTTCGATAGGGGGAATTGGGCTGATTATGCTGAATTTATCGAAAACCAGTTGCTCAAGCTAAACGCGAATAAGCGATTGGTCGCTTTGGATATGGATTTTTCAGACAGTATCAGTGTGTTCGTTGTTGAAAGTGCCGACTACGACAAAATTCTGGGGTTGGTGCAATTCTTTAATTTGAAATTCGTCGATAGCGCCGCGCTTCCAAAATTCAATTCATAGCAAAACGGGGTCAAGTCTGTCATTCGGACATGAGCTCGTGTCCGAATGACAGACTTGACCCCGACGGTTTAGTCGGCTTTGATGGCTTCGATCTGGATCGCCAGTTTGACTTCCGGGGCGAAGGCCGGGGTGGCGTAGTTCAGGCCGAAATCGGTGCGCTTGAACTCGGCCGAGGCGTCGGCGCCGCACACTTCCTTCTTGTAGCGCGGGTGCATGATGCATTTGAATTTGTCGACCTTCAGCGCGACCGGCTTGGTCACGCCCAGCATCGTCAGTTCGCCGTCGACGCCGACCAGCTTGTCACCGTCGAATTTGAACGATTTGCTCTTGTAGGTGATCGTCGGGAATTTCTCGACGTTGAACATGTCCGGACCGCGCGCGTGGCTGTCCATCTTGTCGAAACCGAAGTTGATCGAGGCCGGGTCGATGGCGATGTCCAGCGAACCGGTCTTGGCCTTGGCGTCCAACGTCACGGTGCCGCTGGTTTTGTTGAACTTGCCGCGCCATACCGACAGACCCATGTGGTCGGCCTCGAAGCTCGGGAAGGTGTGCGTCGGGTCGATGTTGTAGGTGGCGGCGATGGCGGACGTGGCCGAGGCGGCCAGCAAGGTGGCGATCAAAATCTGCAGTTTCATGCGGTGGGTCTCCCTGGGTGGATAGGTGTAGAACTTATTGCGAACTTATCGATTAATTGCTTATTGGCCTGCTACTACGTGGAATTTGATGGTGACGTCGTCGGCCACCATGCTGGTGTCCTTCCATTCGCCTTCGCCGATGTTGTACGTCAGGCGTTTGATCGGCAGCGCGCCGTCGAACACTTGCTTGCCGCCCTCGGTCTTGACCGTCAGCGGGAACGTGATGTCGGTGGCCTTGCCTTTGATGGTCAGCTTGCCGGTGACGGTGAGCTTGCCGGCGCCGGCGCTTTTGATGGCGCTCGAGACGAAAGTGGCTTTCGGGAACTGTGCCGAGTTGAACCATTCTTTCTTGGCCACTTCCTTGTTGTACTCCGGATCGCCCATGTCCAGGCTGGCCGTCTCGACTTCGACCGTGGCCTTGGAGGCGTCCGGCTTGGCGGCGTCGTAGTCGATGGCGACCGTGTATTTCTTGAACTTCGATTCGATCGGCACGTTCATTTGCTTGAACGTGGCCGAGACCGAGCTCTTGGCCGGGTCGGTCTTCAGTACGGCGGCGCTGGCGGCCAGCGCGACACCCATCAGGGAGACGAGGGCGATTTTTTTCATGGTTTTCATTGTGGCTCCGGTAGGGTGGGGATTAGGGCAGCATGCGCTTGAGCGTGATGTCCCGGTCGATAAAGTGATGCTTCAGCGCGGCCAGCGCGTGGGCGACCACAACGCCCGCCATCGTCATGACCAAAACATAATGAACGGTTTTTAAAATTGCCTTAAGTTCAGGGTCCGGTCCGATCAGCGCCGGCAAGGTGACGAGCTTGAGGTAGACCACCGGCACGCCGGCCGCGCTGCCGTACAGGTAGCCGGAGATCGGCGCGGCGAACATCAGGAAATACAGCAGGTAGTGGACGCCGTCGGCGACCTTGTGCTGCCACGGCGGGATGCTCACCAGCGGCGCCGGCGGCTTGTTCGCCAGGCGCCACAGCAGCCGGACCGCGGCCAGCGCGAGCACCGTCACGCCCAGCCATTTGTGCCAGGAGAAGTATTTGAGCTTGGTCGGCGTGAAGCCGGGAATGGCGACCATCGTCAGGCCGAGGAAGAAGGCCGAGACGATCATCAGCGCGATCAGCCAGTGCAGCAGCATTGCCGTCTTGGTATAGCGTTGCATGGGGTGGTGCTCCGGAAAGTAGTACGTGTTAGGACCAATATACCAAAGAAACGCGGCGTGTGCTGGAGGGCAAGAAAAAAGCCTCCGGGACTGGCGTCGCGGAGGCTAGTGTATGACATATTGCTAATTTACATTAGATGGCTTTTGCCAGAGCAGGGGCGATGCCGATGTAATTGGCGGGCGTCATGTCCAGCAACAGGTCTTTGGCTTCCTGAGGGATGCTCAGGCCGAGGATGAACTCGCGCAGCGCGTCCTTTGAGATGCCCTTGCCGCGCGTCAGTTCCTTCAATTGCTCGTACGGATTCTCGATGCCGTAGCGGCGCATCACCGTTTGCACCGGCTCGGCCAACACTTCCCAGTTGGCGTCGAGGTCGGCGGCCAGGCGGGCGTGGTTCACTTCCAGCTTGTTGAGGCCGCGCAGGCAGCTGTCGTAGGCCAGCAAGGTGTAGCCGAAGCCGACGCCGATGTTGCGCAGCACGGTCGAGTCGGTCAAATCGCGCTGCATGCGCGAGACCGGCAGTTTTTCCGACAGGTGCTTGAGCACGGCGTTGGCCAGGCCCAGGTTGCCTTCGGAGTTTTCGAAGTCGATCGGGTTGACCTTGTGCGGCATGGTCGACGAGCCGATTTCGCCGGCCTTGGTCTTTTGCTTGAAGTAACCCAGCGAGACGTAGCTCCAGATGTCGCGGTTCAGGTCCAGCAGGATGGTGTTGACGCGGGCGAAGGCGTCGAACAGTTCGGCCATGTAGTCGTGCGGTTCGATCTGGATGGTGTACGGGTTGAACACCAGGCCCAGGCGCTGCTCGATGACGTCCTTGGAGAACGCCGCCCAGTTGAACGACGGGTAGGCCGACAGGTGGGCGTTGTAGTTGCCGACCGCGCCGTTCATTTTACCGAGGATCTCGACCTGCTCAATGCGCTTGATGGCGCGCTGCAGGCGGGCGACGACGTTGGCCATCTCCTTGCCCAAGGTGGTCGGGCTGGCGGTCTGGCCGTGGGTGCGCGACAGCATCGGCACGTCGGCGTTGGCGATGGCGATCTCGGTCAGGCGGGCGATGACGTTGCGCAGCGACGGCAGCATGACGCCGTCGCGGGCGGCCTTGAGCATCATGCCGTGCGAGGTGTTGTTGATGTCTTCCGAGGTGCAGGCGAAGTGGATGAACTCCGACGCGGCGACCAGTTCCGGCACGTCCTTGACCTGTTCCTTGAGCCAGTATTCCACCGCCTTGACGTCGTGGTTGGTGACCGCCTCGATTTCCTTGATGCGGGCGGCGTCGCTTTCCTTGAACTCGTTGGCGATCTTGTCGAGCAGCGCGGTGCCGGCGGCCGAAAACGGCTTGATCTCGGCGAAACCGGCCAGCGACAGCGCTTGCAGCCAGGAGATTTCCACTTTGACGCGGTGGTGCATGAAGCCCGATTCGGACAGGATGGGACGCAGCAGGTCGGTTTTGCCGGCGTAGCGGCCGTCCAGCGGCGACAGCGCCGACAACGTGGAGTAAGCAGGTGTGGTCATGATCGAGGAGGGGAAGTTGAAGAAGGCAAAACGTGATTTTACCATTGGCCGCCGGTGACCCCGCCGATGTTATACTGTCCGCTAACCTTCTACTCTGTGCATCCATGAAACTAATCGGTTCCCTCGCCAGTCCTTTTGTTCGCAAAGTCCGTATCGTCCTGGCCGAAAAAAAGCTCGATTGCCAGTTCGAGCTGGAAAACGTGTGGGCGCCCGATACGACCATCAGTACCGTCAATCCACTCGGTAAGGTGCCGGCCCTGGTCATGGAGGACGGCAGCGTGATGATCGATTCGCGCGTCATGGTCGAGTATCTGGACACGCTGACGCCGGTGTGCAAGCTGCTGCCGCCCAACGGTCGCGACCGCGCCGACGTCAAGTGCTGGGAGGCGCTGGCCGACGGCATCATTGACGCGGCCGTCATCGCGCGCCTGGAGCGCACCCAGCGTCCGATCAAGCTGCAGAGCGAGGACTGGATCGCGCGCCAGATGCGTAAAGTCGACCTGGGCCTGGCGGCGCTGTCGGAAAAGCTCGGCGAGCAGGCCTACTGCGCCGGTAAGAACTATTCGCTGGCCGACGTGGCGGTCGGCTGCACCCTGGGCTGGCTGTCGTTCCGCTTCCCCGAGATCACCTGGCGCGACGACCACGCCAACCTGGCCAAGCTGTTCGACAAATTGTCGGAGCGCCAGTCGTTCAAAGACACCGTGCCAACCGCCTGATTCCCGAAGTTAGCCATGCCTAAAACGATGCCGCCCGACGCGGACAGCGCCTCCGCGCAACAGCGGCGGTTGCAAATGGCCGATATCGCCCGGCTGGCCGGCGTCTCCACGTCGACCGTCTCGCGCGCGCTGGCCGGCAGCAAATTGGTCAGCGAGGAGACGCGCGTGCGCATCATGGAGCTGGCGCGCTCGCTCAAATACACCATCAACATCGGCGCGCAGAACCTGCGCATGAAGCAGAACCGCACCGTCGGCGTGGTGATCCCGTACGACCCGACCACGCGCCAGCATTTGTCCGATCCGTTTTTCCTGGGGATGCTGGGCAGCCTCGCCGACGCGCTCACCGAGCAGGGTTTCGACATGCTGGTCTCGCGCGTCAATGCCGAGGAGCTGGACGCGGCGGCCGGGCCGTTCGACACCGGCCGCGTGATCGGCATCGTGTTGATCGGCCAGTGGCGTCACCACGAACAATTGAACCAGCTGGCGGCGCGCCATGTGCCGATCGTGGTGTGGGGCGCGCAATTGCCGCAGCAGCTGTACTGCACGGTCGGCGGCGACAACCTGACTGGCGGCGAGCTGGCCGTCACCCATTTGCTGGAGGAGGGCCGCAAGCGCATCGCCTTCTTCGGCGATATCAACCTGCCCGAGGTCGGGCAGCGTTATGAGGGCTATTGCGCCGCGCTGCGCAAGGCCGGCATCGAGGTCGATCCGGCGTTGCAGGTGTCCGTGTCGTTCTTGCCCGAGGGTGGACGCGAGGCGGTCGACACGCTGCTGGCGCGCGGCGTGCCGTTCGACGCCATCTTCGCCGGCAGCGATCTGCTGGCCATGACCGCCATTAATACGATGCGCGAACATGGATTGTTCGTGCCGGGGCAGGTGGCCGTCGTCGGCTATGACGATATCGAGCTGTCGACCTATTTCCATCCGCCGCTGACCACCGTGCAGCAGCCGATCCGCGAGGCCGGCCAGGCGCTGGTGGCGTCGCTACTGGAGCTGGTCGAGGGCCGGCCGTCGCCGTCGCTGCAACTGCCGACCAAGCTGGTGGTGCGCGCGAGCAGCCGCACCGTCTGACGCGGTGGCGCGCCCAAGCGCCGTCGGCGCCTCATGGCGGATTACGGCGTTCCGCCTAATCCGCCCTACGAAATGCCAATTGTCTTATTTCCGCAACCGATTGCATAAATATTGTGCTGCGACGCAGCATTAATCTCTCGTTGCGCGCAAATTTTTCTTAAGTTGTCAGATTCCATCTAGTGCAGAAAATGCCCAGAAAACATATTGCGCCGCACATATGCAATCGATTGCATTAAATTCGTGTTCAAGGAATAATGGCGTACCTGCTCAACGAAACAGCAGGGCAAAACGACAATATCTGGAGACCACCATGAAACACCGCACCATCAGACTGGCCGCCATGACGGCCGCCGTCGCCGCCGCCGTCCTGCACATGGGCGTCGCCGCCGCGCAGGAAGCCGCCGCTCCCGCCTCCGCCGCCGCACCCGCCGACGGTTTGAACATGGAACGCGTGGTGGTCACGGGCACCACCACCGGCTCGTCGAAAATGAAAACCAGCGTTTCGATCAGTACCATCGAGGGTGACGTCATCAAGAATTCGGCGGCGCTGAGCGCGGCGGAAGTGCTGCGCGCCGTGCCTGGTGTGCGCGCCGAATCGTCGGGCGGCGAGGGCAACGCCAACATCACCGTGCGCGGCGTGCCGGTATCGGCCGGCGGCGCGCGCTATGTGCAGATCCAGGAGGACGGCCTGCCGGTCCTGCAGTCGGGCGACTTCAATTTCATCACGCCGGACAGCTACGTCAAGATCGACGGCACGCTCGACCACCTGGAAGTGGTGCGCGGCGGCTCGGCATCGACCCTGGCGACCAACGCGCCGGGCGGCATCATCAACTTCATCACCAAGACCGGCGAGGAGAAGGGCGGCCATATCGGCATCAGCCGCGGCCTCGGTTACGACGAGACCCGCTACGATTTCGACTACGGCTCGCCGATCTCGGACAAGACCCGCTTCTTCATCGGCGGCAGCTACCGCACCGGCGAGGGCGTGCGCGATAGCGGCATGAGCACCGCCAGCGGCGGCCAGATTCGCGGCAATATCACGCATGACCTGGACAATGGCTTCATCCGCCTGTCGTTCAAGCACGTCGACGACAAGTCGCCGACCGCGTTGCCGGTGCCGGTGCGCGTGGTGAACCGGAAAATCACCGAGATCCCGGGCATCGATCCACGCACGGTGAGCTTCTATTCGCCGAACTGGGTGCGCGATGTCACGCTGGGCAAGAACAACACGCCGGTGTCGACCGACGTCAACGACGGCCTGCATGTGAAGAGCAATTCGATCGGCCTGGAAGGCTCGTTCGACCTGGGCGACGGCTGGAACCTGAGTAACAAGTTCCGCGCCTCCGACAATAGCGGCCGCTTCACCGGCGTCTTCGCCGGTAACAACGGCGTGAACGGCAACTACACCTTCGCCACCGGCCCGAATCGCGGCCAGGCTTACAACGGCGCCGCCTTCTCGGCGGTGGTGTTCAACACCTCGATCGACGACGCCGGCAATACGCTCAACGACACCAAGCTGTCGAAGACCTTCAAGCTGGCCGACGGCTCCAAGCTGACCACCACCGCCGGCCTGTATCTGTCGAACCAGAAGCTGGCGCTGACGTGGAATTTCAACGAGTACCTGATGCAGCTGAGTGGCGACAAGCCTTCGCTGCTGCAAACGGCCAGCACCACGCCGGGCCTGGTCGGTCCGGCCTTCGGCGGCTGCTGCATGCGCGCGGTCGACATGGAATACAAACTGACGTCGCCTTACCTGAACGTCGGCTACGAGGCGGGCCCGCTGAACCTGGACGCGAGCGTGCGCCAGGACCGCCAGGAAGCCAACGGCACCGCCAACATCGCCACCGGTGGTCTGCGCTACGATCCGGCCACCGAGCAGATGGTCAACTACAAGATCAACCACACCTCGTATTCGGTCGGTGGCAACTACCGCATCACCAACAACCTGGCTGCGTTCGCGCGCGTCAGCGATGGCGTGGCGTTCAATGCGGACCGTATTCTGTTCGGCACCCCGCTGGATGGTTCGGCGCCGATCAACATCAACACCGTCAAGCAGTTGGAGGGCGGTGTGAAATGGCGTAGCGGCGGTTTGAGCACCTTCGTGACGCTGTTCCAGGCCAAGACCGACGAGAGCAACTACGAGGCGACCACGCAGCGCAGCACCTCCAACAAGTACGACGCAAAGGGTGTGGAGCTGGAAGGCGCATATTCGATCGGCGACTTCCGCATCAGTGGCGGCGCGACATATACGCATGCCAAGATCACCGGCACGGCCGCCGCCGACGTGGCCAATATCGGCAATTCGCCGCGCCGCCAGGCCAAGTGGATTTACCAGATCGCGCCGACCTACACCATCGGCGACGCGACAATTGGCGCCAGCGTGATCGGCACCGGCAAGTCGTGGGGCGACGATGCGCACACCATCGAGATGCCGGCGTATGCCGTGGTCAACGCATTCGTCAACTACCGCGTGACCGAAAAGGCCACCGTGTCGCTGAGCGCCAATAACCTGTTCAACAAGATCGGTTATACCGAAGTGGAAGGCGACGGACATGCAGCACGCTCGATCACCGGCCGCGCCGCCAAGGTCACGCTGTCGTATGCCTTCTAAGCAGGACCGGGCGTCAATCTGAAACACGTAGGGCGGATTAGCGCAGCGTAATCCGCCATGCATGCACCGTCGACGGCTCATGCATGGCCGATTACGGCGTTCCGCCTAATCCGCCCTACGTGTCTTATCAACGGCTCATGGACCACGAATCAATCACCAAGCTTTTACTATGCCCTCTCAAGTAACCCCAAACCGCCTGCTCGCCGTCCTTCCCGAAGATCTCCGGCCGCAGGCGGCCGAACGCCTGAAAACGGCCGAGCCGGTGCTGCGCCGCCTGCTGGCCGGCCTGTACGGCGGCCACGCCGGCTTCGACGCTTGGCTGGGCAAACTGATGGAATCCCTGGGCAAGCTGTACGCCGAGCGCGCCCCCGAGCTGCGCGCGCTCGACCTCCAGCGCGCCGCGCAACCTGATTGGTTCCTCAACCAGCGCATGCTGGGCTACTGCGCCTACGTGCAGAACTTCGGCGGAAGCTTGAACGGCGTCGCGGACCGCATCCCGTATCTTGAAGAGCTAGGCGTCAGCTACCTGCACCTGCTGCCGTTCCTGCGCCCGCGCGCAGGCGAAAACGACGGCGGCTTCGCCGTCACCAGCTTCGACGAAGTCGATCCGGCGCTGGGCACCAACGCCGACCTGCACGCGCTGACCACGCGCCTGCGCACCGCCGGCATCAGCCTGTGCTCCGATTTCATCCTGAACCACGTCGCCGACGACAATCGGTGGGCGCTGGCCGCGAAAGCCGGCGATGCCAAGGCGCGCGCGATGTTCCATGTCTTCCCCGACCGCGACATGCCGGACCGCCACGAGCGCACCCTGGGCCAGGTGTTCCCGCAAGTCGCGCCGGGCAATTTCACCTTCGTCGAAGCGATGGGCGGCTGGGTATGGACCACGTTCTACCCGTACCAGTGGGACATGAACTGGTCCAACCCCGACGTTTTCGCCGAGATGGCGGCGGCCATGCTGCGCCTGGCCAATCGCGGCATCGAAGTGTTCCGCCTCGATTCGACCGCCTTCCTGTGGAAGCGCGAAGGCACCAACAGCATGAACCAGCCGGAGGCGCACCAAATCCTGCAAGCGCTGCGCGCCGTCGTCGACATCGTCGCGCCGGGCGTGCTGCTGAAGGCCGAGGCCATCGTGCCGACGCGCGAGCTGCCCGCCTATCTGGGCAGCGCCGCCGCGCCGGAATGCCATATCGCCTATCACAGCAGCCTGATGGCGGCCGGCTGGGTCGCGCTGGCCGAACAAAACACCGGCGTGCTGCGCGAGGTGATCCGCAATACGCCGGCGCTGCCGTCGGCCGCGACCTGGCTCAGTTATGTGCGCTGCCACGACGACATCGGCTGGAACGTGCTGCGCGCCGAAGCGGAAGCCGGTTCGACCGCCGGCAGCGCTGCGCGGCTGGCCGGCGCTGCGCGCTTCTTCAGCGGCGCCGAGGGCAGTTACGCCAGCGGCGCCGCCTTCCAGAGCACCGATCCGAACGCGGCCCACGGCAGCAACGGCATGGCCGCGTCGCTGACCGGCTTGCAGACCGCGACCAACGAGGAGGAGCGTTCGCTGGCGCTACGCCGCATGCAGTTGCTGCATGGCCTGGCGTTGAGCTTTGGCGCGCTGCCGGTGCTGTACATGGGCGACGAGCTGGCGATGGAAAACGACTACAGTTATCTGGATCGCCCGCAGCACGCGATGGACAGCCGCTGGCTGCAGCGACCCGTGTTCGACGAGCAGCGCTGGAAGCACCGCTACGATAAAAGCAGCGCGCCGGGCATCATGTTCCAGGGCCTGGCCAATCTGATACGTGTACGCCGCAAGCAGGATGCGCTGGCCGCCAACGCGCCGCGCGCGCTGCTGGCAGACGCGCCGGATGGCGTGCTGGCGCTGGCGCGCGGCGACAGCTTCCTGGCGTTGATGAACTTCACCGGGCAGCCGCGCGACTACCCGCTGCAAGGCGTGTGGAGCGATTGCGCGGCGCCGGACCGTGTCGAAGGAACGATCACCCTGGCGCCTTACGCGATGCACTGGCTGGCACGCGAATAATATAAAATCGCCCGAGAGGGCGTGGAGACATGCATGAACCATAAAACCATAGCCGTATTCGGCGAAGCGCTGGTAGACGATTTCATCACCGAGCAGGTCGTCGGTGGTGCCCCCTTCAACGTCGCGCGCAATCTGGCGGCGTTCGGCGTGGCCACGTTGATGGTCACGCGCATCGGAGAGGACAAGAACGGTGCGCTGATGCGCGCGGAGTTCGAGCGCTTCGGCATGAGCCAGGCCGGCTTGCAGGTCGATCCGAACGAGGCCACCGGCCGCGTGGTGGTCGAGCGCAACGAGCAGGGCCACCGTTTCATCATCCTGCCCGACCAGGCGTACGACTATGTGCAGACGGGTCCCGCGCTGGCGGCGCTGGCCGAGGCCAGGCCTGGTGTCATCTACTTCGGCACGATGGCGCAGCGCCACGAGTGTTCGCGCAAGACTGTGCGCGAGATGCTGCGCAATTCCGACGCCACGCGCTATCTGGACCTGAACGTGCGCGACGGGCAGGTGACGGAACGCTGCGCCTTCGAGTCGCTTCACCTGGCCGACATCGTCAAGGTCAACGAGGAAGAGCTCAAGGATTTATTCAGCTGGTACACGCACACCAAACCGGGCACGAAGGCGATCGACAGCCCGGAGATGGTGGAGGCCTGCCAGGCGCTGATGCGCATCTTCTCGCTCAAGGGATTGATCGTCACGCTAGGCGAGCGCGGCGCGCTGCACTTCGGCGCCGACGGCGCCGTCACCGCCAACCAGGAATGCCACGCGCCGGCGCGCATCGTCGATACGGTCGGCGCGGGCGACGCCTTCTCGGCAGTGTTCCTGTTCGGCCGGTCGCAGGGCTGGTCGCTGCCGCTCACCCTGGCGCGCGCCAACGCCTTCGCCGGCGCCATCTGCGGCATTTCCGGCGCGGTGCCGGACGATGTCGCCTTCTATCAGCCGTGGATCGCCTGCTGGCACAGCGGCGGCGTGTTGCCGTCGCAAGCCGGGGCGGTGGTATGAGCGGCGGCGCGGGCGGCATGAAGCCGCATCTGTCGTTCTGGCAGATCATCAATATGAACATCGGCTTCTTCGGCATCCAGTTCAGCTTTGGCCTGCAGCAAAGCAGCATGAGTCCCATCTACAAATACCTGGGCGCCGACGAGGCGAGCCTGCCGTATCTGTGGCTGGCCGGGCCGATGACCGGGCTGCTGGTGCAGCCGCTGATCGGCGCGATGAGCGACCGCACCGTGACGCGTTGGGGGCGGCGCACGCCGTACTTCCTGATCGGCGCGATCCTGTGCAGCCTTGGCCTGCTGGCGATGCCGTTCAGCCCCACGTTGTGGATGGCGGCCAGCCTGCTGTGGATTTTGGACGCGGCCAACAACGTGACCATGGAGCCGTACCGCGCCTTCGTCAGCGACAAGCTGGCGCCGAAGCAGCACTCATTGGGCTTCCTGACGCAGAGCGCCTTCACCGGCCTGGGGCAAACGCTGGCCTACCTGACGCCGTCCTTGCTGGTCTGGCTGGGCATGAACAAGGACGCCGTCAACGGCAGCCATATTCCGCACATCGTCATCGTCGCCTTTTTGATCGGCGCGGTGTTCTCGATCAGTTCCGTGCTGTGGACCCTGAAGACGACGCCCGAACATCCGCTGACCGAGCAGGAACTGGCGGAGATCCGTTCGCGGCCCGCCGGCTGGCGCCATACCCTGGGCGACATCGCCAGCGCGGTGCGCGAGATGCCGTCGACGATGAAGCAGCTGGCGTGGGTCAAGCTGTTCCAGTGGTACGCGATGTTCTGCTACTGGCAGTACATCATGCTGTCGCTGTCGACCACTTTGTACGGCACCACCGACCAGGCGTCGCAGGGGTTCCGCGATGCCGGTTTGCTGGCCGGGCAGGTGGGGGCGTTTTACAACTTCATCGCGTTCATCGGCGCGCTGGCGCTGGTGCCGTTCACGCGCAAGTACGGACCGAAGCTGACGCACAGCGTTTGCCTGATGCTGGCCGGTTTCGCGATGCTGAGTATTCCGATGATCCACTCCCCGGCGCTGTTGTTCGTGCCGATGGTCGGTATCGGCCTGGCGTGGGCTTCCATCATGGGCAATCCGTATGTGATGCTGGCCGGGTGCATTCCGCCGGCGCGCACCGGGGTTTATATGGGCATCTTCAATATGTTCATCGTGATTCCGATGATCATCCAGATCTTCACCTTGCCTTTGTACTACCGCAGCCTGCTGGGCGGCAATCCGGAGAACGTGATCCGGCTGGCCGGTGGCCTGATGCTGTGCGGCGCGGTGGCCGTGTTGTTCGTGAAATTGAAAAAGCCGCAGGCGGAGGGCCTGCGGCTTGATGATGGCAAGGTGACCGGCGCGGCGTGACGGCGCTGGTCGTTATGCTGCCATTTACTCTTCGATGATCTGGCTTTGCAGGTAGTTCTGAATGCCGATCTTGCCGATCAGGTCCAGCTGCGTTTCGAGCCAGTCGATGTGCTCTTCGGTGTCTTCCAAAATCATCAGCAGCAGGTCGCGCGAGACGTAGTCGCCGGCCTTCTCGGCGGTGGCGATGCCTTCCTTGACGGTCAGCTGGGCGCCTTTTTCCAGCGCCAGGTCGCAGCCGATCATTTCCTCGGTGTGCTCGCCGATCATGATCTTGTGCATCGCTTGCAGGTTCGGCAGGCCGTCGAGCATCAGGATGCGGTCGATCAGCTTGTCGGCGTGCTTCATTTCGCCGATCGATTCTTCGTATTCTTTCTTCGCGATCTTTTCCAGGCCCCAGTGCTTGTACATGCGCGCGTGGAGGAAATACTGGTTGATGGCGGTGAGTTCGTTGGTCAGCTGTGCGTTCAACAAACGGATGACTTCTGGGTCGCCCTTCATGGCTTGCTTTCTAAAATGGTGTCGAATACCCGCATTCTGCCACGAACGGGCTTACGAGGCGTAGCGCCACGGCCATAAATCGTGCTCGGCGGCGTAAAACTGTATCAATATCCCCGGAGTGAGATTGTTGGCGTTAATGAAAACAATTAACATTCGCACCATCACGTGGCGCCAGTGTGTGGCAACCCACCGAATGCTGGCGCCGCCAGGGCTAACATGGGTGTTCCACTTATCAGCACTTATCAGGAGCGCGCCATGGATTCGATCAATGCCAACCAGCCGGAACAAAACCATCAGGATCTGATCGGCGAGGATGCCGTCAAGAAAATCAAGGACTTCGTCGATAGCACGTCGGGCTGCTTCTTCTGCACCAACGATGGCGACGGCGGTCCCGGCGACGCGCGGCCCATGACGGCGCTGCAGGTCGACGATCTGGGTAATATCTGGTTCATCAGCGCCAGCGACAGTTTGAAGAACCAGGAGCTGGCGATCGATCCGTCGGCCACCTTGTACTTCCAGGGTTCGGCCCATTCGGAGTTCATGCACATCGAGGGCGTGGCCACCGTGCTGCGCGACCGCGCCAAGCTCAAGGAGTTGTGGAGCTTTACGATGAAGACGTGGTTCACCGAGGGCGAGGACGATCCGCGCATCACGCTGATCAAGTTCGCGCCGACGTATGGTTATTATTGGGATACCAAGCATGGCCGCGCGGTGGCGGGCGTGAAGATGCTGATCGGCGCGGTCATCGGCAAGACGCTCGACGATTCGATCGAGGGACGGTTGGATCTTTGATTGAGGGGCCGCTGGCGGAGCGTGGCGGATTACTCTGCGCTAATCCGCCCTACGTGGTTCAGATTTCGGACCGGGCGCGTTGCATCCGCGGAGACACGTAGGGCGGATTAGCCGAAGGCGTAATCCGCCACGCGCCGCCGGCATCGGCCACCGATCAACCCAACTGGAAATTGATCGGCACCAGCGCGTACACCGGAATGGCCTTGCCATCCTCGATATACGGTTTGTACAGCGCGCGCATGACGGCCTGGCGGCCGGCTTCGTCGAGCTTCTCGGAGCCCGACGATTTTTGGATCGTCACTTGCTCCGCCTGGCCTTTTTCCCCGATCAGCACACGCAGCATCACCACGCCGCTCTCGCCCATGCGACGGGCCATGCTCGGGTACACCGGCTGCGGGGCGCGGATATATTCCACTCCTGTGATGGTTTTGGGCGCGGCGGGCGCCGCCGGCGCCGGCGTCGGCGGCGCCACCGGTCCGGCGACGGCCGGCGTGGACGGCTGGTTGGTGCGCGGCGTCGGCGGCGCGACGGTGATCGTCGGCTCGACCTGCGGCGTGGCCAGTTGCGGCATCGGTGGAATGTACGTCGGCGTCAGCTTCACGACCGGCACCGTCTTCGGCGGCGGCGGGGCCGGCTTGAGCGGCTCGGGCGAGGCGACGAAGGTCACCGTGACCACCTTGGGCATGACCGCGACGGCGATCTTGCTCATCATCCCCGAACTGATCGCGTAAAACATCAGCGCATGACCCACGACGATCGCCGCCAGCGGCGCGAACCGGCGTCCCCGCGCCTTCAGTTGGCGCAGTCCGGCGTCGTTCACGGACAGCGAGGGCGCCGTCCGGCTATAGGTCATGGTGTTCATAATTAGTTGGTGAAGACGGGGCGCTTCAGCACAGTTTCTTTGATCTCTGCGGTGGCCTGGATCGTTGCCAGATGCTCGTTGAGGATTTGTTCGGCGCAGTCGAAGCATTGGCCGCAGCAGGTCGACACGCCCAGGTCGCGGCGCAGTTCTTCGATCGAGGCCACGCCCAGCTCCACGGCTTGACGAATTTCACGATCAGATATGTTGTTGCAGACACATACAATCATTGACGCACCTTCTGGCTAGCTGCTGAAACGGTCGGTAAAAAACCCACAAGAGCAATAAAGACATGATTGCAAGTAACTTAATGCGAATCATTATCATTAATCGTATACTGCCTCAACTCGGCGGCCGATGCAAGCGTAAATAGTAGTAATTCGCATTACCGTTTATAATGCTAGTATCTTATTTCCGGCGAGAACGCGCTCTTGCGAACCGCCGGGCGCGTCGCCGCCCACCGGCGGCGCATCCTGACCGGACTTAGCCCATGACGCCTGCTGTTCCCCTGATCACCCTGGACGCGCTGACGACCGGCGCCGCCGCCACCGTGGTGCGCGTGTCGCCCGGCGGCGACGCCGATGACGGCGCCGGCCTGGCGCGGCGCCTGATGGAGCTGGGCTTCGTCCCCGGCGAAAAGGTCCGCCTGCTCAAGCGCGGCATGCCCGGCGGCGAGCCGCTGGCCATCAAGGTCGGCAACTCCACTTTTGCGTTGCGCCGCTTCGAAGCCGCGCTGATTTCGATTCAACCGGACCAATAAACAATGGGTGCAGTAGAAACAGCGGCGCCGCGGGCGCCAATGACGTCCCAGGCGCCCATCGTGGCCCTGCTGGGCAATCCGAATTGCGGCAAGACCGCCTTGTTCAACCGTCTGACCGGCTCGCGCCAGAAGGTCGCCAACTACGCCGGCGTGACCATCGAGCGCAAGGAAGGCTCGTTCAGCTCGCCCAGCGGCCACGCCTTCCGCGTGCTCGACCTGCCGGGCGCCTATAGTTTGTCGGCCCACACGCCGGACGAGGAAATCACGCGCGACGTCGTCGCCGGCCTGCGCGCCGGCGAGGCCGCGCCGGACGTCGTGGTCTGCGTGGTCAACGCCACCAACCTGCGCCTGAACCTGCGCCTGGTATTGGAGATCAAGCGTCTGGGCTTGCCGATGGTGCTGGCGCTGAACATGGTCGACGTGGCCAAGAAGCGTGGCATCGAGATCGACGCCGACCTGCTGGCCGATGAACTGGGCATGCCGGTGGTGGAGACGGTGGCGGTGCAGGCCGGCGGCGAGAAGTCGCTGGTGCGCGCGCTCGAACTGATGCTGCCGCTGCCGGCCACGAAACCGAATCCGCTGTCGGCGATCGACGCCGTCTCGGTCGAGGATACGCAGCGCGAGGTGCGCCGCATCCTGGCCGCCGTCAGCAACGACGTCCACGACACCGGCAACCTGACCGAAAAGATCGACAACGTGGTGATGCACCCGGTGGTCGGCCCGATCATCCTGGCGCTGCTGATGTTCCTGGTGTTCCAGGCGGTGTTCAGTTGGGCGGCGGTGCCGATGGAGATGATCTCCGGCGGCGTCGAAAGCCTGGGCAAGGTGCTGGGCGACTTCCTGCCCGACGGCATGCTGCGCAGCCTGCTGGTGGAGGGCATCATGGGCGGCGCCGGCATGGTGCTGGTGTTCCTGCCGCAGATTTTGATCCTGTTCTTCTTCATCCTGATGCTGGAGGACTGCGGCTACCTGCCGCGCGCGGCCTTCCTGCTGGATCGGCTGATGGGCGGCGTGGGCCTGTCGGGCCGCGCCTTCATCCCGCTGTTGTCCAGTTTCGCGTGCGCGATCCCGGGCGTGATGGCCGCGCGCACGATCCAGAACAAACGCGACCGGCTGGTGACGATCATGATCGCGCCGCTGATGACGTGTTCCGCGCGCCTGCCGGTGTATGCGCTGGTGATCGCCGCCTTCATTCCGGAGCGCGAAGTGGGCGGTTTCATGAACCTTCAGGGGCTGGTGCTGTTCATCCTGTACTTCGCCGGCATCATCTCGGCGATGGCGGTGGCGTACTTCATGAAGCGCGCCATGGGCTCGACGCACAAGCAGCCGCTGATGTTGGAGCTGCCGGCCTATCACTGGCCGCACATGCGCAACCTGGCGCTGGGTCTGTGGGAGCGCGCGCGCATCTTCCTGACGCGCGTCGGTACCGTGATTCTGACGTTGATGATTTTGGTCTGGTTCCTCAGCACCTTCCCGGGCGCGCCGGAAGGCGCCACGCATCCGCCTATCTATTACAGCGTCGCCGGCATGATCGGCCGCGCGTTGGAGTACGTGTTCGCGCCCATCGGCTTCAACTGGCAGATCTGCATCGCGCTGGTGCCGGGCATGGCCGCGCGTGAAGTGGCGGTCGGCGCGCTGGGCACCGTGTACGCGTTGTCGCAGAGCGGCGACGACCTGGCGCAGTCGCTGACGCCGATCATCGCCGCATCGTGGGCGCTGCCGACCGCATTGTCGCTGCTGGCGTGGTACGTGTTCGCGCCGCAGTGCTTGTCGACGTTGAGCGTGGTGCGCCGCGAGACCAACAGCATCCGCTACGCGTTGCTGATGGCGGGTTATATGTTCGCGCTGGCTTACGTGGCGTCATTCCTGACGTACCGTATCTCGATGGCGCTGATAGGCTGACAGGAGGCTGATATGTGGCAGCAGATTATTGTTGGATTGATCGTCGCGGCGGCGGTGCTGCACTTTTGCACCAAGTACCTGCCGGCGGCCTGGCGCCAGCAGATCGTGTATTTCCTGACGCGGCGCGGCTTCGATCAAAACAAGATGGCCAAGTTGTTCAAGACGCAGGCCAATTGCGGCGATGGCTGCGGCAGCTGCGGGTCGTGCGAGACGTCGGCGCCGGCGGCGTCGTCCACTCCATCGCCCCCGGACTCCTCGACGCCGCACAAGCGCGTCATCAAGCTGCACGTCCAGCGCTGACAGGCGGGGAGGGGATATCGTCCCGGCCACCACTATCTCGAATTTCGCGGAAACACGTAGGGCGGATTAGGCGGAACGCCGTAATCCGCCATCCATGCGCCGCCAACGGAGCACGCATTGGCGGATTACGCTGCGCTAATCCGCCCTACGTGGAATCCGTGTCGTTCAGCATAACGGATTGAACGACTCCGCCTGCGCCATCGGCCAGTACAAGCCGAACACCGGCGGCAGGCGGGCCAGCTGGCTCGGGTCGAGCAGCTGTCCGGCCTCCAGATACGGCAGCAACTGCGACACCAGCTTGACCTGGTTGGGCGAAATGCGCCGCACCAGGTGGCGTGGCTTGAGCTGCGACGGGTGCGTCAGGCCGGCGGCGGCGATCAGCTGCGCCAGCGCGGCCATGGTGTTTTGATGGAAGTGCGTCACGCGCCGCATCTTGTCGGGCACCACCAGCGCCCGTTGCCGGTTCTGGTCCTGCGTGGCGACGCCGGTCGGGCATTTGTCGGTATGGCAGCTTTGCGACTGGATGCACCCGAGCGCGAACATGAAGCCGCGCGCCGAGTTGCACCAGTCGGCGCCGATGGCGATGATGCGGGCGACGTCGAACGCGGTGATGATTTTTCCCGACGCGCCGATCTTGATCTTGTCGCGCAAATTGGCGCCCACCAGCGTGTTATGCACCAGCAGCAGCGCCTCCTGCAGCGGCGTGCCGACATGGTCGGTGAATTCCAGCGGCGCGGCGCCGGTGCCGCCCTCGCCGCCGTCGACGACGATGAAGTCCGGCGTGATGCCGGTCGCCAGCATCGCCTTGACGATGCCGAAAAACTCCCACGGATGGCCGATGGCGAGCTTGAAGCCGGTCGGCTTGCCACCGGACAGATTGCGCAGCCTGTCGATAAACGCCAGCATTTCGAGCGGCGTGCTAAAAGCGGAGTGGCTCGACGGCGAGACGCAGTCCACCCCCAGGGTGACGCCGCGCGTGGTGGCGATTTCGATGGTCACCTTGGCGCCCGGCAGTACGCCGCCGTGGCCCGGCTTGGCCCCCTGCGAGAGCTTCAATTCGATCATCTTCACTTGCGGGGAGGTGGCGTTGGCGACGAAGTTCGCCTCGGAGAAGCGGCCGTCGGCGTCGCGGCAGCCGAAGTAGCCCGAGCCGATCTCCCATACCAGGTCGCCGCCGTTCTGGCGGTGGTAGGGGCTGATGCTGCCCTCGCCGGTGTCGTGCATGAAGCCGCCGGCCTTGGCGCCGCCGTTGAGCGCCAGGATGGCGTTGGCCGATAACGCGCCAAAGCTCATCGCCGAGATGTTGAACACGCTGGCCGAATAGGGTTGCGCGCGCGGGCAGTCCGGGTGGTTGCCGATCTCGATGCGGAAGTCGTGGCCCTGCTCCTGGGCCGGCACAATGGCGTGGTTGATCCATTCGTAGCCGGGCGCGTAGACGTCGAGCTGGGTGCCGAAGGGGCGCTTGTCGGTGTCCATCTTGGCGCGCTGGTAGACGATGCTGCGCTGGTTGCGCGAGAACGGCGCGGCCACCGTGTCGTCCTCCAGCAGGTATTGGCGGATCTCGGGGCGGATCGCCTCGAAGAAGAAGCGGAAGTGCGCCAGGATCGGGTAGTTGCGGCGCAGCGCGCGCTTGGTTTGCAGCAGGTCGGCGACGCCGACGACGGTGAGCGCGGCGGCGATCAACGGGATCCACCACGGCGCCCCCAGGGCCAGCGAGGCGAGCAGGGTGACGACGGCGGCGACGAAGGCGAGGTAGCGCGGGGAAAACATATTCATGGGCGGTCCGGATGGCGGCGGCTGAGAAGTCGAGTGTACTGCTGTTTCTCGCAGGAATCCATTACCGAACGGTCAGCGACGCCTGCCGGCCAATAATGCTAAGCTAGCGCGTCGCGGCGCACGGCCGTTCTTTTTTCGGGAAACCACCATGATCGTCGTCCACCACCTCAACAATTCGCGCTCGCAGCGCGTGCTCTGGCTGCTCGAGGAACTGGGGCTGGACTACGAGATCGTGCGCTACCAGCGCGATCCGAAGACGATGCTGGCGCCGCCGGAGCTGCGCGCGGTGCACCCGCTGGGCAAGTCGCCGGTGATCACCGATGACGGCGTCGTCGTGGCCGAGTCGGGCGCGATCGTCGAATACCTGGTCGAGACCTATGGCAACGGCCGCCTGGCGCCGCCGGCCGGCACCGCCGAGCGCCGCCGCTGGACCTATTTCCTGCACTTCGCCGAAGGCTCGGCGATGGCGCCGCTGCTGATGAAGCTGGTGTTCGACCGGGTCGAAACCAGTCCGGCGCCGCTCTTCGTCAAGCCGATCGCCAAGGCCATCGCGCGCAAGGTCAAGGGCAGCTATATCCTGCCGCAGATCGAGGCGCAGCTGACGTACCTGGAAAACGAGTTGGCGG
Source organism: Duganella sp. GW821-FHT07F09 (assembly GCF_059418705.1). Classification (NCBI taxonomy): domain Bacteria; kingdom Pseudomonadati; phylum Pseudomonadota; class Betaproteobacteria; order Burkholderiales; family Oxalobacteraceae; genus Duganella; species Duganella sp. GW821-FHT07F09. The sequence goes on from NZ_JBWKQJ010000012.1 coordinate 50,798, forward strand.
CGTCGCCGTGGTTCGCCGGCGCCGAGTTCAGCGCGGCCGACATCCAGATGAGTTTCCCGCTGGAGGCGGCCGCCGCCCGTGGCGGGCTCGACGCCAGCCGCCCCAGGCTGACCGATTTCCTCAAGCGTATCCACGCCCGCCCGGCCTTTCAGCGCGCGATCGAGCGCGGCGGGCCGTATGAGCTGTTGAAGTAAGCTTAAGCCACGTCGGGTAAAATGGCGGCTTGATCAAGCCCGGATGATGTTGAACATGGGTAGACTCCTTGCCATCGACGGCCTCAATATCGTGCGCCGCGTCTACGAAGCCAGCCCCGAACCCGATAGCGCCGAGAAGGCCGACATCGCGCTGCGCCACGCGCTGTCGTCGTTCCGCACCCTGCTGCACGACCACGAGCCGACCCACGTGCTGCCGGCCTTCGACTTCGGCGGGCGCACCTGGCGCCACGACCTGTACGCCGGCTACCGCGAGGGCCGCGCGCCGATGCCGTCGCCGCTGCGCGAGGCGCTGCCGGCGTTCTACGACAAGCTCGCCGGCTTCGGCATGCACGTGGTCTCGCTGCCCGAGGTCGAGGCCGACGACGTCATCGGCACCGTGGTGCTGCGCTGGCTGGCCGACGGCCGCGGCGAGGCCACCATCGCCACCACCGACAAGGACCTGCACGGCCTGATCGCCCACGGCGCGCGCGTGTGGGACCATTTCAAGAGCGAATGGCACGACCACGCCTGGGTCGAGCGCAAGTGGGGCGTGCCGGCCGAGCAGTTGCCGGACCTGCTGGCGCTGATGGGCGACGTCACCGACTCGATCCCCGGCGTGTCCAAGGTGGGCGTCAAGACGGCGGCCCGACTGTTGCGTACTTACGGCAATCTGGACGCCATCATGGCCGGGGCCGGCATTCTGAAGGACACGCTGGGCGAAACTCTACGAAAAGAGCGCGAAATGCTGTATCTTTCCAGACAATTGGTGCAATTGAAAACAGACGTGCGGGTCGGCGTGACCTGGAATATGCTGGCCTGGGACCGGCGATAACCGGTGGCGCGCGCACTCAACAGAACAAGGTTTGCAAGATGTTAAAAGCGGTCATTATCGATTCCAGCGCGGTCGCGCGCGGCCTGCTCAACACGGTGCTGCTCGACGGCGGCTACGACGTGGTGGGCCAGAGCCACACCTGCGCCGCCGGCTTGGCGCTGCTGATCAAGTTCAATCCGCACATCGTCTGCATCGCCCGCGAGCAGATGGAAAACGGCGAGGACGTGGTGCAGGAAATCAGGACCAAATGGCCCAAGACCTTGATCTTCATGGTCTCGAGCGAATTCGACGCCGCCACCATCCAGGCGGCGCACGCGATGGGCGTGAGCGGCTTCATCGTCAAGCCGTTCAAGGCCGACACGGTGCTCAACACGATCCGCAACGTGGTCATCGCGATGGTCAAGCGCCAGCGCGCGGCGATGGCGGGGAAGGACGCCGCGCCCGACGCCGGCGAGGCCTAACCCGCGGCGAAGGTCGAGCTGTCGATGATGCCGCCGCCGAGGCACACGTCGCCGTCGTACAGCACGGCCGACTGGCCCGGCGTGACCGCCCATTGGGCATCCATGAATTTCAACGCGAAGTCCGAGTCGCCCTCGGGCGCGATCTCGCACGCCACGTCGGCCTGGCGGTAGCGCGTCTTGGCCGCCATCGCGCGCGGCGACGGCGCCTCGCCGGCGATCCAGCTGGCCTGGTCGGCGCGCAGGTCCGACGACAGCAGCCACGGATGCTCGTGGCCCTGCACGATGTACAGCGTGTTGTTGGCCACGTCCTTGCGCGCCACATACCAGGCGTCGCTGCTGCCGTCCGGGTTCTTGTACGCCTTCATGCCGCCCACGCCGATGCCTTTGCGCTGGCCCAGCGTGTAGAACGACAGCCCGACATGCTCGCCGACGGTCTTGCCGTCGTCGGTCTTCATCGGTCCCGGCTTGTACGACAGGTAGCGGTTTAAAAATTCGCGGAACGGACGCTCGCCGATGAAGCAGATGCCGGTCGAATCCTTCTTGGCGGCGTTGGGCAGCTTGAGTTGCTCGGCGATGCGGCGCACCTCGGTCTTGGGGATCTCGCCCAGCGGGAACAGGGTCTTGGACAACTGCGCCTGGTTCAGGCGGTGCAGGAAGTAGCTCTGGTCCTTGGTGTGGTCGACGGCTTTGAGAAGCTCGAACTTCTGGCCGTTCTGGCGCACGCGCGCGTAGTGGCCGGTGGCGATCAAGTCGGCGCCCAGGTGCATCGCGTGGTCGAGGAAGGCCTTGAATTTGATCTCGGCGTTGCACAGCACATCCGGGTTCGGCGTGCGGCCGGCCTGGTACTCGCGCAGGAAGTCGGCGAACACGCGGTCCTTGTATTCGCTGGCGAAGTTGACCGCCTCGATGTCGACGCCGATGACGTCGGCCACGCTGGCCGCGTCGATCCAGTCCTGCCGCGTCGAGCAGTATTCGGAGTCGTCGTCGTCCTCCCAGTTCTTCATGAACAGGCCGACCACGTCGTAGCCCTGTTCCTTCAGCATCCAGGCCGCGACCGAGGAATCGACCCCGCCCGACATGCCGATCACGACTTTTTTCTTGCTCATGCTACTTCCTATCTCTGCCTATCCATTGGCGGTGCTCACCGCCTCCTTGAACACGGAGGCGTGTGTTTGTATCAGTTCCAGCGGGGCGCGGCGCCCGGCCAGGTATTCGTCGACGCATTGCAGCACCGTGGGGCTGCGGTGGCGGTCGGCGCAGGCGGCCAGTTCGTCGCGCGTGAGCCACATCGTGCGCAGGATGCCCTCGTCGAGCGGGCGGTCGTGCTGCGCGCCGGGCGTGCCGCAGAACGTGAAGCGCAAATACGTGACCTCCTCGCCGGTGCGGTTGGAGGTGTAGCGCGACATGTACATGCCCACCAGCGCCGTCGGCGTGAAGTCGTAGGCCGTCTCCTCCAGCGTCTCGCGGATCACGGCCTGCTCGAGCGACTCGTGCGGGTCGAGGTGGCCGGCCGGCTGGTTGATGCGGATGCCGTCGCTGGTCTCTTCTTCGATCAGCAGGAATTTGCCATCTTTTTCGACGATGGCGGCAACAGTAACAGAGGGTTTCCAGATACGCGGCATGAGTCATCCTTGAAAGAGCCGACATTTTAGCCTGTTCCGGACGTTTGGTTTGAAACCCCGATGCCTAAAAGATGAGTTCGTGTTGAACAAAAACAAGGTTTGTTCGGATAAACCGTGATTGACTGGGTGGTTTGCGCCAGATCCAGCATTTTCGACGGTGTTTCATGACAAATAGTCATGAATGAAGTGATAAAAGGGCTATGTATTGATAAATACACATTCAGTATGATGGTTCCCCGGACGGCCGCAGGCCCGCATTTCCGTGTTAGATTCTAGTCAGTTTGTTAATCATTGGAGGCACCATGAGAATAAGCGTACCGGCCGAGACAAGGCCGGGGGAGACCCGGGTCGCGGCCACACCCGAAACAGTCAAGAAGCTGGCGGCCAAACATGAGGTGCTGGTGCAAGCGGGCGCCGGGCTGGCCGCCTCGGTCACCGACGAGGCCTACGTGGCGGCCGGCGCGCGCATCGTCGACGCGGCCGAGGCCTACTCCGCCGACGTGGTGCTCAAGGTGCGCGCCCCCAATGCCGAAGAACGCGCGCAGATCAAATCCGGCACCGTGTTGATCGGCATGCTCAACCCCTTCGACGCCGACAACAACGCGGCCATGGCCACGGCCGGCCTGCAGGCCTTCGCGCTCGAGGCGGTGCCGCGCATCACGCGCGCGCAGTCGATGGACGTGCTGTCGTCGCAGGCCAACATCGCCGGTTACAAGGCGGTGCTGGTGGCGGCCAACACCTACCAGCGCTTCATGCCGATGCTGATGACGGCGGCCGGCACGGTCAAGGCGGCGCGGGTGCTGATCATGGGCGTGGGCGTGGCCGGGCTGCAAGCCATCGCCACGGCCAAGCGGCTCGGCGCCGTCATCGAGGCGTCCGACGTGCGCCCGCCGGTCAAGGAGCAGGTCGAATCTTTGGGCGCGAAGTTCATCGACGTGCCCTTCATCACCGACGAGGAAAAAGAGATCGCGCAGGGTGTGGGCGGCTACGCGCGGCCGATGCCGGCCGACTGGATGCGCCGCCAGGCGGAGCTGGTGCACGAACGCGCCAAGCTGGCCGACATCATCATCACCACCGCGCTGATCCCTGGACGCCCGGCGCCGGTGCTGATCTCCGAGGAGACGGTCAAGGCGATGAAGCCCGGTTCCGTGATCGTCGACCTGGCCGTCTCGCAGGGCGGCAACTGTCCGCTGTCGGAGCTCAATAAAACGGTGGTCAAGCACGGCGTGCACATCGTCGGCGAGCCCGATCTGGCAACGCTGGTGGCGGCCGACGCCTCGGCGCTGTACGCGCGCAACGTGCTCGATTTCCTCAAGCTGATCATCGACAAGGAAGACAAGTTGGTGATCGACCGCGAGGACGAGATCATCAAGGCGACCCTGCTGTGCGCCGGCGGCGAACTCTTAAGAAAATAACGAAGAAAATACAACGGAGAACATCATGGAAGTCAGTCACACCATCATCAATCTCATCATCTTCGTGCTGGCGATCTACGTCGGCTACCACGTGGTCTGGACCGTCACGCCGGCGCTGCACACGCCGCTGATGGCGGTGACCAACGCCGTCTCGGCGATCATCATCGTCGGCGCCATGCTGGCCGCCTCGCTGACCGAGGGCGTGATCGGGCAGGTCGCCGGCACCGTCGCCGTGGCGCTGGCCGCCGTCAACGTGTTCGGCGGCTTCCTGGTCACGCAGCGCATGCTGGAGATGTTCCGCAAGAAGGAGCCGAAGGCCAAGCCTGCGGCGGCCAAGCCGGGAGATCACGCATGAATTTCATCTCCATGAACCTGGTGACGATGATGTATCTCATCGCATCGGTGTGCTTCATCCAGGCGCTCAAAGGGTTGTCGTCGCCGGGCACGGCGCGCACCGGCAACGCCTTCGGCATGTCGGGCATGGCGATCGCCGTGGTGACGACGATCGCGCTGATCCTCAAGCTGCGCGCGGACGCGGTGGCGGCGGGCGTTGGAACGGGAAGCGGCATGGGACTCGGCCTGGTGCTGGTCGGTGTGGTGGTCGGCGGCGGCATCGGCGCGGTGCTGGCCAAAAAAGTCGAGATGACCAAGATGCCGGAGCTGGTGGCGGCGATGCATTCGCTGATCGGTCTCGCGGCGGTGTGCATCGCCGTGGCGGCGGTGTCGGAGCCGCACGCCTTCGGCATCGCGGCCGTCGGCACGCCGCTGCCGTTCGGGAACCGCATCGAACTGTTCATCGGCACCTTCGTCGGCGCGATCACCTTCTCCGGATCGGTGATCGCCTTCGGCAAGCTGTCGGGCAAATACAAGTTCCGCCTGTTCCAGGGCGCGCCGGTCAGCTTCGCCGGCCAGCACATGCTCAATCTGATCCTGGCCATCGTCATGGTCGGCCTCGGGCTGGTGTTCTGCTTCGCCGGCGGCGTCGAACCGGCGTGGACGCCGTTCCTGGTGATGACCGCGATCGCCTTCGTGCTGGGCGTGTTGATCATCATCCCGATCGGCGGCGCCGACATGCCGGTGGTGGTGTCGATGCTGAACTCCTACTCCGGCTGGGCGGCGGCGGGGATCGGCTTCTCGCTCAACAACGCGATGCTGATCATCGCCGGTTCGCTGGTCGGCTCGTCCGGCGCGATCCTGTCGTACATCATGTGCAAGGCGATGAACCGCTCGTTCTTCAACGTGATTTTGGGCGGCTTCGGCGGCGCGCCGGCGGAGGCGGGCGGCGGCGGGGCCAAGGAGCAGCGCCCGGTCAAATCCGGCTCGGCGGACGACGCCTCCTTCATCATGGCCAACGCGGAAAGCGTGATCATCGTGCCGGGCTACGGCTTGGCGGTGGCGCGCGCGCAGCACTCGCTCAAGGAGCTGGTCGAGAAGCTGACGCACAAGGGCGTGAGCGTGAAGTACGCGATCCACCCGGTGGCGGGGCGCATGCCGGGCCACATGAACGTGCTGCTGGCCGAGGCCGAAGTGCCGTACGACCAGGTGTTCGAGATGGAGGACATCAACGGCGAATTCGGACAGACCGACGTGGTGCTGATTTTGGGCGCGAACGACGTGGTCAACCCGGCCGCCAAGGATCCAAAGTCGCCGATCGCCGGCATGCCGATCCTGGAGGCGTACAAGGCCAAGAGCATCATCGTCAACAAGCGCTCGATGGCCTCCGGCTATGCGGGCCTCGATAACGAGCTGTTCTACCAAGCCAATACGATGATGGTCTTTGGCGACGCCAAGAAGGTCATCGAGGACATGGTCAAGGCTGTCGAGTAGTGGATTCAATTCATATTTTGTGAATGGTCTATTGTTGTTTGGCCGATTGATGGTTGGGTTAGTGAATCTTATGATGGCTTCACTAACCCACCACAAGGAGTCTCAAAATGAACCGCTTACAAAACAAAGTCGCAATCGTCACTGGCGCTTCCTCCGGCATTGGCCGCGCCACCGCCAAACTGTTCGCCGCCGAAGGCGCCAAGGTTGTCGTCGCGGCGCGCCGCGAGGCCGAACTGGCCACGTTGGTCGCTGAAATCGAAGCCGATGGCGGTCACGCCATCGCGCTCGCCGGCGATGTCACTTCGGAGGCATTCAACGCGCAACTGGTCGCCGCCGCCGTCGAGGCGTATGGCCGGCTCGATATCGCCTACAACAACGCCGGCACCTTGGGCGAGATGGGCGACACGACCGGCGTGTCGGAGCAGGGCTGGAACGACACCTTGGCCGCCAACCTGACCAGCGCCTTCCTCGGTGCCAAGCACCAGATTCCAGAGATGATCAAGCATGGCGGCGGTTCGGTGATTTTCACCTCGACCTTTGTCGGCTACAGCTTCGCGTTTCCGGGTGTGGCGGCTTACGCGGCCAGCAAGGCGGGGTTGATCGGGTTGACGCAGGCGCTGGCGGCGGAATATGGACCGAAAGGCGTGCGCGTGAATTCGGTGTTGCCTGGCGCGGTCGATACGCAGATGTACCGCGACATGAACGACACGCCGGAAGCGGCGTCCTTCATCACCAATCTGCATGCGTTGAAACGCGTCGCGCAACCGGAGGAATTGGCGCGCTCGGTGTTGTACCTGGCGTCGGACGACTCGTCGTTCGTGACCGGCACCGCGTCGCTGATCGACGGCGGCGCCTCCATCACCCGCACCTGATGAGTCACCTCGGTGACACGTAGGGCGGATTAGGCGGAACGCCGTAATCCGCCAATGCGTGAGCCGTCGAAACGCACGCATTGGCGGATTACGCTGCGCTAATCCGCCCTACGTGATTCCGGGTTACGCAGGCCAGCAGGCCATAGCGGCCACTGTGGTAAACCTTCGCTTTTCTCCTCTCCTTTCTTCTATTTCTTTCTCTTTTCATCGCTAATTTTGAGAAGAGGGGGAAAGCGCGAAAAATAGAAGAAAAGAGAAGTCGAAATAGAAGGTTTACCACACGGAGCCGCGTGGGGAGGCGCCACCCGCAGCTCTCAGCGGCGGCCGTACATCATCAGCTCGGCCAGCACGCCGCGCGCGGGGCCTGCCATGTCGATGGCGGCCAGCGACAGCCCCAACAGCGCCTGCGCCGGCGAGTCGTTGGCGAAGATCCTCGCCATCGTGTCGGTCAGTCGTACCGTTGTGGTCCGGTCCTGCCGGCGAAGTTCGGTGAACTGTGACAGCATCGCCGGCGTAGCGCCTTGCGCCAGCAGTCGCGCCAGCACGGCGACGTCGCGCAGGCCGAGATTCAAGCCCTGTCCCGCGACCGGATGCAAGGTCTGTGCGGCGTTGCCGATGGCGACCGTGCGGGCGGTCGCGCGCGGATCGGCATTCAATCCAAGCGGGAAGGCCAGGCGTGGCGAAGCGTGCGTAAAGCGGCCGACGCGCTCGCCGAAGGCCTCGCCCAGCGCCGCCAAAAAGGCGGTGTCGTCCAATGCCTGCAACGTCGCGGCAAACTCGGGACGCACACACCACACCAGCGAATACTCATCCCCCTGCGGCAGCAGCGCCAGCGGTCCTTGTTCGGTGAACCGTTCGAAAGCACGGTGCGCGATCGGCCGGCTGCTGCGCACCTGCGCGATGATCGCCGTCTGTTGGTAATCACGCCGCTGCGGGCGGTTTTCCTGGTCGTTGAACAAGCCGCCTTCGGCCTGCACGACGATGGAAGCGCTCAACGACTTCGCTTCCGCGGTCGCGGTGTCGGTGATGGTCAGTACCACCGAATCGGACAGCTCGTCGAGCGCTTCCACCCGGGCGGGACGTAGCGTCGCGATGCCGGCCCGTTCGCAGGCTGCGCCCAATGCCGTCACCAGATCGCCGTAGCGGGTGACGTAGCCGAGCGCCGGCAGTTTGTGTTCGTCGCGGTCGATCAGGCTGCGGCCGAACTGACCGCGCCGCGAGACGTGGATCTGATGGATGGCCGTCGCCGGCACCGGCCAGGCGCCGATTTCCTCGAGTATCTGGCGGCTGCCGTAGGACAACGCGATCGAGCGCGGGTCCTTGCCGGCCTGCGCCAGCGACTTGGCGTCGACCAGCGTGATGCGCGAGGCGGTCATGCCGCGTTTGGCCAGCAGCGCGGCCAGCGCCATGCCGGCCGGCCCGGCGCCGCAGATGGCGACGTCGCTGTCGTTTTGAAAATCCGTCATCGCTGCTGCATTACTTCTTCAATCTCCGCCACCGTTTTCGGCGCGGCCGCGCTCAGGATGGTGTGGCCGTCGGCGCCGACCAGCACATCGTCCTCGATGCGGATGCCGGTGTTCCAGTATTCCTCCGGCACGCGGTCGGCCGGACGCACGTAGATGCCCGGTTCGACCGTCAGCACCATGCCCGGTTGCAGCGCGCGCGAAGGTTTGCCGGCCGCGTTCACGTCGCGATACAGGCCGACATCGTGCACGTCCATGCCCAGCCAATGCCCGGTGCCGTGCATGTAGAACTGCATATAGTGCTTGCTGGCGATGACGTCGTCCACGCCGCCGTGGACGTCCGTGTTCAGCAGGCCCAGATCGAGCATGCCTTGGGACAGCACGCGCAAGGCGGCGTCGTGCGCGCCGGAATACGGCAGGCCGGGCGCGATGGCCTCGAGCGCGGCCGATTGCGCCGCCAGCACCAGTTCATACAAACGCTTTTGCGGCGCCGAGTAACGGCCGTTGACCGGATAGGTGCGGGTGATGTCTGAGGCATAGCCATCGAGCTCGCAGCCGGCGTCGATCAGCACGAGGTCTCCGTCGCGGGTCTGGGCGTTGTTGGCGCTGTAGTGCAGCACGCAGGCGTTGGCGCCGGCGGCGACGATCGAGTTGTAGGCCGGCGCCTGGGCGCCGTTGCGGCGGAATTCGTACAGCAGTTCCGCTTCGATCTCGTATTCGTACATGCCGGGGCGCGAGGCGCGCATCGCCCGCGCGTGCGCCGCGCTGGAGATGGTGGCCGCGCGCAGCATGGTGGCTTGCTCGCCGTCGTCCTTCAACAGGCGCATCTCGTCGAGCAGCGGCAACAGGTCGACCGCGCTGGCCGGCGGCGTCACGCCGGTGCGCGCCATGCGCCGCACATTGCCCAGCCAAAGCTTGATCTGCGCGTCGAGCGACGGGTTGCTGGCCAGCGCGCAGTACAGCGCCGGCGCGTCGGCCAGCAGCTTGGTGATTTCGCCGTCGAGGTCTTCGATCGGGAACGCCGCGTCGAAGCCGAAGGCCGCGCGCGCGGTATCCGGGCCGTAGCGGAAGCCGTCCCAGATTTCGCGCTCGACGTTCTTCTGGCGGCAAAACAGGATGGCGCGCGCCGGCGCGTCGTCGCCGCGCGCGGCCACCAGCACCACCACGCTTTCCGGCTCGGCAAAGCCGGTCAGGTAATAGAAATAGCTGTCGTGCCGGTACGGATAGTCGCTGTCGCTGTTGCGCGCCACTTCCGGCGCCGTGCCCAGCACGGCCACCGCGCCGGCCGGCATCGCCGCCAGCACGCGCGCGCGGCGCGCGGCGTATGCCTCCATCCCGCGCGGCGAGGTGGCCGACATCAGCGCGCGCCCCTGGCGCCGGACGCCATCGACGCCAACGGCGCGTTCAGCTTCTCCAGCTGTTCGACGGTGCCGACGTTGTGCCACTCGCCCTCATACACTTCGCCGCCGACCTGCTTGCTGTCGATGAACGCGCGGATCAACGGCCCCAGCTTGGCGTGCTCGCCCGGCGCGATGCCGTCGAACATGTCCGGCCGGTAGACGCCGATATTGCCGAAGGTCCACTTCGGCGCGCCGTCGGCGGTGTCGTTGGTCAGCGAGTACATCGTCAGGCCGAAGTCGCCCTCCGGATGGAAGTCCGGATTGGGCACCAGGTACAGCCAGCAAACGTCGCGCTGGTCGGCAGCGTAGGGCTTGCCCCACATGTCCTCGTCCTTGAGCACGTCCTTGACCTGCTCGAAGTCGAAGTACGGGCAGTAGATGTCGCCCGACACGGCCACGAACGGCTCCTCGCCCAGCAGGTGGCGCGCGGTGGCCACGCCGCCGGCCGTCTCCAGCGCCGTTGCTTCGCGCGAGTACAGCAATTTCGCGCCGTACTTGCCGCCGTCGCCCAGCTCCCGCTCGATGACATCGCCCAGGTGGGCGGTGTTGATGACGATCTCGGTGATGCCGGCCCGCACCAGATTGACGATGTGCCAGACGATCAGCGGCCGCCCGCGCACCTTGAGCAGCGGCTTGGGGCAGCTGTCGGTCAGCGGGCGCATGCGCTCGCCGCGGCCGGCGGCGAAGATCATCGCTTTCATACGCGCCCCGTCATCAGAACGTGTAGCCGACTTGCGGCTGCTTGTCCTCGAGCGTGTCGAGCAGGCGCACCAGCGGCTTGAGGTCCTTGTAGCGGTTGGCCGTCTTGCGCACGTAGTCCATCACCGTCGGCAGGTCGCCCAGGTACTGGGCCTTGCCGTCGCGGTGGTACAGGCGGCAGAACAGGCCGAGGATCTTCAGGTGGCGCTGCAGGCCCATGTACTCGAAGTCTTTATAAAAGGCGTCGATGTCCTGGTTGACCGGCAGCCCGGCCGACTTGGCGTGCTGCCAGTAGCGGATCGCCCAGTCCAGCACCAGCTCCTCGTCCCACTGCACATAGGCGTCGCGCAGCAGCGAGGCCAGGTCGTAGGTGACCGGACCGTACAGCGCGTCCTGGAAGTCGAGCACGCCGGGGTTGCCGGCGTCCATCCACATCAGGTTGCGCGAGTGGAAGTCCCGGTGCACGAACACCTGCTGCTGCGCCGTCACGTTGGCCAAGATCGCCTCGAACACGCCCTGCAGCTCGGCGCTTTGCTTGTCGGTCAGCGTGGCGCCCAGGTGCTTGCCGATGTACCACTCGGGGAACAGGTTCATTTCGCGCAGCAGGAAGGCGCGGTCGTATTCGGGCAGCACGTCCGGCGCGCTGGTGGCCTGGAACCGCACCAGCGACCCGAGCGCCTCGGCGTACAGCGTCGAGGCGTTGTCGTGGTCGAGCACCTGCAGGTAGGTCGTCACGCCCAGGTCCGACATCAGCATGAAGCCGCGCTCGTAGTCGGTGGCGACGATGCGCGGCACCGTGACGCCGGCGTGCGTGAGCATTTCGTCAACCTTGACGAAGGCCAGCACGTTTTCGCGCTCCGGCGGCGCGTCCATGACGATCAGCGTGGCGCCGAGCGCGGCGCGGTGCGCGGCCAGCACGTCGACCCGGAAGTAGCGGCGGAAGCTGGCGTCGGCCGAGGCCGGGCGCGCCGTTGCCACATCGACCACGTCCAAGGTGGCCAGCCAGGCGGTCAGTTGCGCCAGGCGGGGATCGCCGGGCGGGGTTGCTCCAGATGTATCTGAAGTTAAATTCTGTAATAAAGACATTAAGCGAACCGTGGAAACCGGCGTAAGGTGAAGATTCCCATATAATAAGGGATTCAAATCAAAAAATCGCCTGTCATGGTGTTATCCCTCTTCTTTTCATGAGCTGCATGCGCTGGCTACTGGCCCCCCCCACTTCGCACCGCTGGGCATATGCCCTGACCGCCATCGTCACCGTCTCGGCGGTGCCGTCGCACGCCTACGCCCAGGCCGGCGCGCCCAAGCCGCGCGCGCCGCGCGTAGAGGACCCGAACGCCGTCACCACCGTCATGGCCGAGGACATCAGCGGGCGCCCGGAGCGCGAGGTCGTGCTCGAACGCAACGCCGAGGTCGTCAAGGACAAGACCAAGGTGCAGTCCGATTACGCCTGCTACCGCCAGGTCGAGAACGAGGTCGAGGCCAAGGGCGCCGTCAAGATCTGGCGCTACGGCGACTACTACACCGGCACCGAGCTCAAGCTCAACATGGACACCGGCAAGGGCTACATGCTGCAGCCGACCTACCGCATGGAGGCCAACAACGCCCAGGGTAGCGCCGAGCGCATCAACTTCATCAACGAGGACGAGGCGGTCGTCGTCAACGGCACCTACAGCACCTGCGAGGGCACCGATCCCGACTGGTACCTGCGCTCGAGCACGCTCAACCTCGATTCCGGGCGCGACGTCGGCACCGCCAGCCACACGGTGGTGTATTTCAAGGACGTGCCGATCCTGGGCACGCCGGCGCTGTCGTTCTCGCTGTCGGGCGCGCGCCGCTCCGGCTGGCTCTCGCCGACCCCCGGTGTCGGCTCGCGCACCGGCCCCGAGCTGGTGGTGCCGTATTACTTCAACATCGCCCCCAACCGCGACCTGACCCTGTTCCCGAAGATCATCACGCGGCGCGGCTTCCAGCTCGGCGCGCACGGGCGTTACATGGGCGAGACCGAGGGCGGCCTGTATCAGGGCGACACCTACGCCGAGTACCTGCCGCACGACAAGAAATACGTGCCGGAGAAGCCGGGCGGCTCGACCGACCGCTGGACGGTGCGCTCCAACCACAAGCAGGACATCACCGAGGACTGGGCGTTCTCGTGGAACCTGCGCGCCTCGTCGGACAACAACTATCCGAACGATTTCTCCAAGACCGTCTCGAGCTCGACCGAGCGCCAGCTGCTGCGCGAATTGCGCACCGACTACCACGGCGACATCTGGACCCTGACGGCGCGCGTGCAGAAGTACCAGGTGCTGCAGGACCCGGCCTCGGTGACCGATTCGTCGCTGTTCGTCACGCGCCCGTACGACCGCCTGCCGGCGATCAACTTCCACGCCGCCCAGTACGACGTCGCCGGCGGCTTCGACTGGGCCTTCGACAGCGAGCTGACCCGCTTTAGCCACCCGACCCTGATCAACGGCACGCGCCTGGTGGGCATTCCGCAGCTGAGCTATCCGATCGTCGGGCCCAGCTACTTCATCACGCCCAAGGTCATGGTCAACCTGGCCAGCTACTCGCTCGACAGCTATGCCGGACAGGCGTCGCGCAACGATTCGCGCGTGGTGCCGACGGTGTCGCTCGACTCGGGCCTGGTGTTCGAGCGCGACGTCACCTTCCAGAACAAGGCGATGACGCAAACGCTCGAGCCGCGGCTGTTCTATGTCAAGACGCCGTACCGCGACCAGAGCCGGCTGCCGACCTTCGACACCGACGCGGCCACGTTCAACTTCAGCCAGATCTTCAGCGAGAACCGCTTCGTCGGCTCGGACCGCATCGGCGACGCCAACCAGCTCACCGCCGCGCTGGTGTCGCGCTTCCTCGACGCCTCCGGCGCCGAGCAGCTGCGCCTGGCGTTCGGCCAGCGCTTCTATTTCGAGGACCAGCGCGTGCAGCTCGACGCCAGCACGCCGGTGAGCCAGTCCCGCTCCGACATGCTGCTCGCCGCCAGCGGCCGCATCTCCGAGCACTGGGGCTTCGACAGCGCGGTGCAGTACAATCCGAGCCAGAGGCAGGTGGTGTCGCAAAGCTACACGGCGCAATGGATCCCGGCGCCCAAGAAGGTGCTCAACGTCGGCTACCGCTACCTGCGCGACAATTTCAAGAACATCGAGCTCTCCAGCCAGTGGCCGATCTTCAAGCGCTGGTACGGCGTCGGCCGGGTCAGCTACTCGCTGCAGGACAGCAAGATCCTCGAGAGCCTGATCGGCCTCGAATACAAGGCCGACTGCTGGGTGTTCCGCGTGGGCGGACAGCGCTTCGTGACCACCTCGACGACGGCGTCGACGCCGATCTTCTTCCAGCTCGAGCTCAACGGCCTGTCGCACCTGGGCGTGGGCAGCCCGATCGAGGCGATGAAAAACAGTATTCCGGGGTATCAGCGTTTGAACGAGGGCTACGGCCGCTAAGCAAGGCATCCGGGCGCGCGCCGCCGTTCCCCTGTTCGGGGCGCGCGCCTTTTGATTTTTTTACACCTGACTCATGAGCGTTCTACCATGCGTAATGCCAGTATGTACCAAATGAAGCTACTCGCCGTCCTGTTGTGCACCACCGCCTTGGGCGGTTGCAGCCTGTTCTCGAAGAAGCCGGCGCCGGCCGCCCCCGCCACCACCGCGGCCCCCGCCGCCAACGCGGCCACCGCCGCCACACCCGGCGCGGCCGCCGCCAAGCCGGACGCGAAAGCCGACGGCAAGGGCTTCATTCCGCCCGGCTCGTCGAGCAACGTCGCCATCGACTCCATCGTCGTCGTCGTCAACGACGACGTCATCACCCAGCGCGAGCTGGCCAACCGCATCAAGACCGTCACCGCCCGCATGAAGGCGCAGAACGTGCAGATGCCGGCCGCCACCGACCTGCAGCGCCAGCTGCTCGAGCGCATGATCGTCGAGCGCGCGCAACTGCAGATGGCCAAGGAAATGGGCGTGCGCGTCGACGACACCCAGCTCGACCGCGCGATCGGCCGCATCGCCGAGGCGCAAAAGCTCAGCGTGCAGGACTTCCGCAACCAGATGGAAAAGGACGGCACGCCGTTCGCCGCGTTCCGCGAGGAAATCCGCGAAGAGATCATCATGCAGCGCCTGCGCGAGCACGAGGTCGACTCCAAGATCCAGATCTCCGACGCCGAGGTCGACAGTTTCATCGCCGCCGAGAAGGCCGCCGCCGCCGAGCAGTTCGAGATCAACATCGCGCAAATCATGGTGCGCATCCCGGACAACGCCACGGCCGAGGTGATCGCCCAGCGCCGCGCGCGCGCCGAGGAAGTGATGCGCCAGCTGCGCACCGGCGCCGACTTCGCCAAGATGGCCGCCACCTACTCGGACGCCAGCGACGCGCTGGAGGGCGGCGCGGTCGGCTGGCGCCTGCCCGAGCGGCTGCCGCCGGTGTTCGCCGAGGCGCTGGTCAAACTCAAACCGGGCCAGGTCACGCCTATCATCAAAAGCACCGGCGCCTTCCACATCCTGAAGGCGGTGGACCGCCGCAGCGTGGCCGAGGCGCAGGCCGCCCAGTCGGTGCAGCAGACCCACGCGCGCCACATCCTGATCAAGGTCACGCCGACGATGAGCGCGGCCGACGCCAAGCGCAAGCTGGCCGAACTGAAGGAACGCCTCGACAACAACGCCGCCAAGTTCGAGGACCTGGCGCGCCTGGTGTCGAACGACGGCTCGGCCGCCAAGGGCGGCGACCTGGGCTGGCTGTACCCGGGCGACACGATGCCCGAGTTCGAGGCCGCGATGAACAACCTGAAAATCGGCGAGGTGTCGCAACCGGTCGAGACCAGCTTCGGCGTGCACCTGATCGAGGTGCTCGAGCGCAAGAGCGACGACGTCTCCAAGGAGCGCGAGCGCAACAACGCGCGCCAGGCCATCCGCGAGCGCAAGATGGAAGAGGCGGCCGAGAGCTGGCAGCGCGAAGTGCGCGACCGCGCCTACGTCGAGTTCCGCACCGAAGAGGGCGCCGCCGCCGCGGCGGCCGCGAAACAGTAACCACGCCGCGACAGGGGAGCACATGAGCGCCACTTCATCCACCGGGCGCGCAGAAGCGGCCCCCCTGCCCGGCGCCGGCGCCGGCCCCCGCGTCCGCGCCCGCCGCCAGGGGCGGCCGGTGCTGGCCGTCACCGTCGGCGAGCCGGCCGGCATCGGCCCGGAAATCTCGATCCGCGCCGCCTGGGCGCGCCGGCACGAGGTAGACTGCGTGCTGCTGGGCGACGCCGCCTTCCTCTCCATGATCGCCGCCGACATCGACCCGGCCATCCGGCTGTCGGCGCTGTCCTTGCAGGCGGTGCGCAACGGCGGCCTGCCGCGCTTCGGCCCCGAACGGATCAGCGTGATCGACGTCCCGCTCGACGCCCACGTGGTGCCGGGCAAGCTGGACAAGAACAACGGCCGCGCCGTGCTGGCCACGCTGGACGCCGCCATCGAAGGCGTGCGCGCCGGCTGGTTCGAGGCGGTGGTCACCGCGCCGCTGCAAAAGAGCACGATCAACGACGCCGGCGTCAAATTTTCCGGCCACACCGAATACTTCGCCGACCAGACCGGCACCGCGCAAGTGGTGATGATGCTGGCCGGCCAGCCGCAGGCGCCGGCCGGTGGAACGATGCCGCCGCCGCTGCGGGTGGCGCTGGCCACCACCCACCTGGCGCTCAAGGACGTCGCCGCCGCCCTCACGCGGGACGGCCTGGCGCGCATCCTCGACATCATCGACGACGATCTGAAGACCAAGTTCGGCATCGCCGCCCCGCGCATCCTGCTGTGCGGCCTGAACCCGCACGCGGGCGAGGGCGGCTACCTGGGGCGCGAGGACATCGACGTCATCGCGCCGGCCATCGCGGCGGCGCAAGCGCGCGGCATCGACGCGCGCGGCCCGTACCCGGCCGACACGCTGTTCCAGCCCAAATACCTGAAGGACGCCGACTGCGTGCTGGCCATGTACCACGACCAGGGCCTGCCGGTCCTGAAATACGCCACGTTCGGCCAGGGCGTCAACATCACGCTCGGCCTGCCGTTGATCCGCACCTCGGTCGACCACGGCACGGCGCTCGACCTGGCCGCGCAAGGGCTCGGCCTGGCCGACTGCGGCAGCATGGAGGCGGCCATCGCCACCGCGCTGGCGATGGCCGACGCCGTCGCCGGCCTTTAAAATTCACTCGATAAAAGAACAACCATGAAACACGTAGCCCGCAAACGCTTTGGCCAGAACTTCCTGCACGACAAATACGTCCTGTCGAGCATCACCGAGGCGATCGCGCCGGCGCCGGACGACGCCATGGTCGAGATCGGCCCCGGCCTGGGCGCCATGACCGAGCAGCTGATGCGCACGCTCAAGATGATGCACGTCGTCGAGCTCGACCGCGACCTGGTCGCCCGCCTGGAAAAGACCTACAACCCGGCCAAGCTGACCATCCACGCCGGCGACGCGCTCAAGTTCGACTACGGCACGATCCCGGTGCCGGAAGGGCAGAAGCTGCGCATCGTCGGCAACCTGCCGTACAACATCTCCAGCCCGTTGCTGTTCCACCTGGCCACGTTCGCGCCGCTGGTCAAGGACCAGCACTTCATGCTGCAAAAAGAGGTGGTCGAGCGCATGGTGGCCGAGCCGGGCAGCAAGACCTACGGCCGCCTGTCGGTGATGCTGCAATGGCGCTATGACATGTCGCTGTTGTTCGTGGTGCCGCCGGAAGCGTTCGATCCGCCGCCGAAGGTCGAATCGGCGATCGTGCGCATGATCCCGGTGGCCGAGCAGCTGCCGTGCGACGGCCCGACCTTGGAAGCGGTGGTATTGAAGGCGTTCTCGCAGCGGCGCAAGGTGATCCGCAACTGCCTGGCCGGCATGTTCACGGAAGCGCAGATCGTCGCAGCGGGCATCGACCCGACGCACCGTCCGGAAACGGTCGGGCTGGCCCAGTACGTCGCCCTCGCCAACCTGCTCAAATAACCCCCACCACCCCGGGGTCAGTGCCGACATTCGGACACGACCTCGTCCTTAGAACCAGCGGTAAGGTTGAGTCCGTGTCCGAATGTCGGACCTGACCCCGCTGTTATTTACAGAACGACAGGCAAAAAAAAGCCCGCTGGTTAAAGCGGGCTAAATCCAATTCCTTTGCAAGAAGTGGAGGAGACAAGTACAGTATGCTGCGTCGCGGCATATCACGCCACTTTATTTTTCACATATCAAACATCAGATATGTGAATATCTGTCGTCTCCCCTTCCGCTTTATTTCGGATTGCACTGCACCAGCAGATTGGTCACGGCGGCCTCGCCCATGACGCCCACGCCATTTTTCACCGTGCAGGTGATGTCGGCCGAGGTCAGGGTGGCGTCCGGATGGATCGTCACGCCATACGCCTGGCCGTCCGCCACGGTGGTGGGGAACGCGAAATCGCCGGCGCCGCTGCCATCCGCCGGGCTGGTCAGGGTGACCGCGCCGCCGGCCGAGCCGTTCAACAGGGTCACGGTGCGGTTAGCGACGGCGGTCGCGCCGGACGCGGGAACCTGGAACAGGCCGGTGAACTGGCCACCCACCGTGTAGACCCTGCGCGCACACGCGATCCCCACCGAGATCGATACCGTCTGGCCGGCCGAACCGGTGTTGATGGAGGTGAACTGGCAGACCATATGTTCAGGCTGCTGGGCGAAGCCGACGTTGTAGCTGGTGCCGTAGCCGATCTGGCGCGGGAAGGTGAAGGTGGTCGCGCCGGCCGGCACGGAAATGGTTTCGCCGCCATTGGTCAGCATCAGTCCCGGCGTGGCCAGCCCGCTAATCGTGCCCTGCACCGAGTACTGCGCCTTGCCGCCGCAACCGGCCACCAGGGCCGCCGCCACGCTCACCGCCAGGATGGCGCCCAGATACGATAATTTCATGTAATTCTCCAAAGATTTAGCAGACGCGCGCGGCGCGTTTATTTTGCGACGCAAGTGATGACCAACTTGTCGTAGTTACCAGCAGGCATCAGGCCGGTGCTGGGGGCCGCGACCGTGCAGGTCCGGCTGGCCGGCTGCGCCAGCACGGTCACGCCGAACGGCGAGCCGTCGCCGACGAAGCTGGCAAAGGAGAACAGCACGTCGCCGCCGGCGACGGTCGTCGATGGCGCGACATACACGGTGTCCGGTCCGTTGGCCAGGGTTACGCCGTCGGTGTTGCCGGCCACGCCGTCGTCGGCCAGGCCCTTCACCACGCCGCCGAGCACCCAGGGGTTGACCTGGCAGCTGATCTGCACGCGGACGGACGTGAAGACGTTGGCCTTGTTGATGTTGTCCGTGGCGATGCATTTGGCGCCGGTTGGCTGCGTGTCGATGTCGACGTTGAAATTCTCGTCGGTCGCCAGGTAGCGGGTGAAAAGGAAGCTGTTCGCGCCGCTGGCGACGGTCAGTTTTTCGCCGGTGTTCTTGTTGATCAGCACCAGGCCGGGCTTGGTCAGGCCGTTGATGCTGCCCGCCAGTTGCAGGTTACCGTCATTGCCGCCGCCGCAGGCGCTCAGAATCACGGCACACAGCAGGGCCAGGCCCGCACGCGGATACACACTTTTCATAAAATCTTCTCCAAAACGAATAGGGCCGGCAGCACGCACGGGTGCAGCATCTTACACGGATTTGCCCCGTATTTTAGTGCATTTGGTAACACCAGTGCCCCCAATGGATGTAACAGCTTGTTAGGGACGCGTCGGGACGCGCACGGCGACGGCGCCCGATCGGTGCGACAATAGCCCGGAGTCCACTTATTTTTTCCGCCCATGACACCACGCCCACCGCAAGCCCTGCTGTTCGATCTGGACGACACCCTGTGGCCGATCGGCCCGGTCATCGCTGCGGCCGAAACCGGCTGGCATGCCTGGCTGGCCGAGCGCGCGCCGGCCGTCACCGGCAAGTATTCGGTCGAGGCGCTGCGCGCGCTGCGCCTGGCGCTGCTGGAAAAACAGCCGGAGCTGACGGCCGACCTGTACCGGCTGCGCCGTGTCGCGCTCGAGGCGGTGTTCGCCGAGACCGGCGAGGACACGGCCCACATCGACGGCGCGATGCAACACTTCAACGTGCTGCGCAACGCTGTCACCCTGTTCGACGACGTGGCGCCCGTGCTCGCCGAGCTGGGCGGCATGCTGCGGCTGGGCGTGATCACCAACGGCAACGCCGACCTTGAAGTCATCGGCCTGCACCACCATTTCGAGGTGGCGCTGGCCTCGGCCCGCTTCGGCGTCGCCAAGCCCGACCCGTCCATCTTCCTGGCCGCCTGCGAGGCGATGGGCGTGGCGCCGGCCGACGCGGTCTATGTCGGCGACGACCTGCGCCTGGACGTGCGCGGCGCGCAGGCGGTGGGCATGCGGGCGGTGTGGATGAACCGCACCGGCAGCACCGCCCACCTCGACGCCGGCATCGCGCCGGACGCCATTTGCGCCGATTTCCACGCGCTGCTGGCATGGGTGAGGCAACAACTGGGTGATTGATGTCACACGACAGCCCCCGGCCGGCGCGGAGCGTGCATAATAGACAAATACGGCAACTCTCGGCAAATAAGATATACAGTATGCAACTCGACACACGCGCTCAAACCCTGCTCAAAGCCCTGGTGGAACGCTATATCGCGGACGGCCAGCCGGTCGGCTCGCGCGCGCTCTCCAAGATCTCCGGCCTTGACCTGTCGCCGGCGACGATCCGCAACATCATGGCCGACCTCGAGGAGCTCGGCTATGTCGCCAGCCCGCACACCTCGGCCGGCCGGGTGCCGACGCCGCGCGGCTACCGTATCTTTGTCGATACCTTGCTGACGGTGCAACATCTGGACGAGCAATCGGTCGAGGGCCGCATGCGCCTGCAAGCGCCGCAGCCGCAGAAAATGATTTCCAACGCGGCGCAGATGCTGTCGTCGCTGTCGCAGTTCGCCGGCGTGGTGCTCAGCCCGCGCCGCGAATCGGTGTTCCAGCAGATCGAATTCCTGCGGCTGGGGGAGAAGCGCATCCTGCTGGTGATCGTCGGCCCCACCGGCGACGTGCAAAACCGCCTGCTGCTGACCGATGTCGATTACAGCCCCACGCAGCTGATCCAGTCGGCCAACTACATCAACCAGAACTACGGCGGCCTGGCCTTCGACGAGGTGCACACGCGATTGCAGACCGAGGTACGCCAATTGCGCGACGACATGGGCCGGCTGATGCAGGCGGCGGTGGAGGCGGGCAGCGAGGCGATGGCGGACAACTCGGACGACATGGTCATCGCCGGCGAGCGCAACCTGCTGTCGGTGAGCGATTTGTCGTCGAACATGACGTCGCTGCGGCAGATGTTCGACATGTTCGAGCAAAAGACGGGCTTGATGCAGCTGCTCGACGTGTCGAGCAAGGCCAGCGGTGTGCAGATTTATATCGGCGGAGAATCGAGCCTGGTGCCGATGGACGAGATGAGCGTGGTGACCGCGCCGTACATGGCCAACGGCAAGATCGTCGGCACCCTGGGGGTGATCGGCCCCACCCGCATGGCCTATGAGCGCGTGATACCGATCGTCGATATCACGGCCAAGTTGTTGTCGAACGCCCTGAGTCATAATTGACACCGATAGCGTATCTGACCACGTAGGGCGGATTAGCGCAGCGTAATCGGCCATGCATGCATGCCGGCGGCTCAAAGATGGCCGATTACGGCGTGCCGCCTAATCCGCCCTACGTGTTTTCGTGGTTTTACGCGGCGATTACGGCCGGTGCGGGCAGGCCGTCTTGATGCAATTGCCATAAATCGCCAGCGCGTGCTCGGCGATCTTGAAGCCGCGCTCCTTGGCGACCATCTGCTGGCGCGTTTCGATCTCTTCGTCGAAGAACTCCTCTACCCGGCCGCAGTCCAGGCACACCAGGTGGTCGTGGTGCGATCCCTCGTTGAGCTCGAAGATGGCCTTGCCGGTTTCAAAGTGGTTGCGGTTCAGCAGGCCGGCCTGTTCGAACTGGGTCAGCACGCGGTAGACGGTGGCCAGGCCGACGTCCATATTGTCGGCCAGCAGGATCTTGTAGACATCCTCGGCCGTCAGGTGGCGGACGTCGCTGTTCTGGAAGATGTCCAGGATTTTAAGGCGAGGCAGGGTGGCTTTGAGGCCGCTGGCCTTCAGATCGGTTGGATTGTTACCCATGTTGGACACTCTTATTCTGGTTGGCGATAGCTAGCCCACAGTTTAACGCACTCCGCGCCGCGCCGCACTCATTGCCTCCACTTATTGCGGCCTTTATCGCGGCCCTTATTGCGGCATCGGCGGGCGGACCGCGTTTGCAAACATTTACACTTGCGCCTTGCAAAACAAGGACATATCCCGGGTTTTACAGGATAATGCTGTCACTTCGCGTGCCCGCGCGGCCCCATCTCGCACCATGTGCTTTATGATATAGCGTTTTTCGGCATTTCCGCTCGACCAGATTGAGGACACTTATGCGCGTCACCCCGGCTTTATTGCAGTCTTTGTCGCACCGTTTTACCCGCCGTGCTCCGTTGCTCGCAGGCGCCGTCTGCGTCGCGCTGGCCGCCGGCGGCTGTGCTTCCAACACCACCTTGGGCGAGAAATCGAACCAGGTCAAGGAAACCGGGATCACCCTGGACGCCAGCAAGGGCGCGCAAACGACCACCATCACCCCGCTGCAAAAGTTCATGTGGTTCTTCTCGCCATACCGTCCTGATATTCAGCAAGGCAACTTTGTATCCGAGGAAATGTTGGCGCAGTTGAAAGTTGGCATGACGCGCGACCAGGTCCGCTTCATCTTCGGCACCGCGCTGCTGACCGATCCGTTCCACGCCAACCGCTGGGACTACGCGTT
Source organism: Duganella sp. GW821-FHT07F09 (assembly GCF_059418705.1). Lineage (NCBI taxonomy): Bacteria > Pseudomonadati > Pseudomonadota > Betaproteobacteria > Burkholderiales > Oxalobacteraceae > Duganella > Duganella sp. GW821-FHT07F09. The sequence continues at coordinate 73,408 of NZ_JBWKQJ010000012.1, forward strand.
CCGCATGGCCAAGGGCAACGGCGAAGTCACCACCAGCCGCGTCATCGTCTTCTTCGACAACGACGGCAAGGTCGCGCGCTGGGAAGGCGGCAACCTGCCGACCGAGAAAGAATACATCGCCCGCATCGCCGGCCCGGCGCCGAAGATCAAGAAAAACCCGGACGCGCCGGAGAACAAGCCGTCGCCGACGGCGCCGCCTCCGACGACGGGGACCGACAACGCCGCGCCCGCGCCGGTTGGCGTCACGGTGGGCAACCAGAACAAATAAGGAAGCACGCATGACCGCAATGAATATCGCCATCGCCGGCGCCAGTGGCCGCATGGGCCGCATCCTGATCGAAGCCGTCGAGAACGCGCCGGACGCGCGCCTGGCCGGCGCCCTGGACCGCGCCGGTTCGGCCGGCGTCGGCGGCGACGCCGCCGCCTTCCTCGGCAAGCCGGGCGGCGTGCTGGTGCAGTCGGACCTGGCGCAAGGCTTGGCCGGCGCCCAGTACCTGATCGACTTCACCCGTCCCGAGGGCACGCTGGAGCATCTGGCCTACTGCGCCGAGCACGGCATCAAACTGGTCATCGGCACCACCGGTTTCGACGACGCCGGCAAGGCCGCCATCGCCGAAGCGGCCAAGAAGACCGCGATCGTGTTCTCGCCCAACTTCAGCGTCGGCGTCAATGTCACGATGAAGCTGCTCGAGCAGGCCGCCAAGGCGCTGTCGAACGGCTACGACATCGAAGTGATCGAGGCGCACCACCGCTTCAAGGTCGACGCGCCGTCCGGCACCGCCCTGAAGATGGGCGAAGTGATCGCCGGCGCGCTGGGCCGCGACTTGAAAGAGTGCGCCGTCTACGCGCGCGAAGGCGTCACCGGCGAGCGCGATCCGTCGTCGATCGGCTTTGCCACCATCCGTGGCGGCGACATCGTCGGCGACCACACCGTGCTGTTTGCCGGCATCGGCGAGCGCATCGAAATCAGCCACAAATCGAGCAGCCGCGCGACCTACGCGCACGGCGCGCTGCGCGCCTGCCGCTTCCTGGCCGACAAGCCGACCGGTTTGTTCGACATGTATGACGTGCTGTCGCTGAACGGATGACGCCCGCCGTCGCCAACCAGTTCACCCTGGCCCATTACTGGGAGCAGGGCGACGGCATCAGCCACGCGGTGGCGTTCGTGCTGCTGGCGATGTCGCTGGTGAGCTGGTTCTTCATCCTGTCGAAGGCCTTCGCGGCCTGGCGCGTGCGCCGCAGCTCCCCGGCCGTGCAGGCCTTCTGGGAAGCGCCGACGATGGGGGACGGCGTGGCCGCGCTGGAACTGGCCGACCCGGAAAAAATCTACCTGCCGCTGGCGCAGCAGGGCGCGGCGCAAATCAAGGTGGCCGAACGGCCGTCGCTGGGCGGCGAGATGGACCGCGCCGCGCAAGTCACGCGCGTGCTGCGGGTGGCGATCCAGCGCTCGACCAACCGCCTCGAAGGCGGCCTGACCGTGCTGGCGTCGATCGGCGCGACCGCGCCGTTCGTCGGCCTGCTGGGCACCGTCTGGGGCATTTACCACGCGCTGGCCAATGTCTCGGCCAGCGGCACCGTGCAAATCGACAAAGTGGCCGGCCCGGTCGGCGAGGCGCTGGTCATGACCGCCATCGGCCTGACGGTGGCGATTCCGGCGGTGCTGGCGTTTAACGCCTTCAACCGCGTCAACCGCCTGACCCTGGCGGAGCTGGACGCGTTCGCGCACGACCTGCACGCCTATCTGACCACCGGCGCGCGCGCCGGCAAATAACTGTTCAATTTGAGCCGGGAGCAAGCATGAGCTTTGGCGCATTCAACCACCACCGCCAGCCGGGGCCGATGGCCGACATCAACGTCACGCCGATGGTCGACGTGATGCTGGTGCTGCTGGTGATCTTCATCCTGGGCGCGCCGATGTTCACCAGCGCGGTCAAGCTCGACCTGCCGAAGGCGCAGGCGCCCACCAGCCAGCAGCAGGCCGAGGCGGCCACCGTCACCTTGGCCATCGACGGCAAGGGCAAGATCTTCTGGAACAACGAGCCGCTTGAACGGGAGGCGCTGGAGGCGCGCCTGGTCGAAGCGGCCGGGCAGGACCCGCAGCCGGAGCTGCAACTGCGCGCCGACAAGGACACCCGCTACGAAGTGGTGGCGCAGGTGATGGCGGCGGCGCAGACCAATGGATTAACGAAACTGGGGTTCGTCACCGACCCGAAGAAAGTAGAGAAGAAATAATGGCAACCGCAGAATTGAACGGCGCGGCGATCACCGATATGGACAGCTTCCACGCGGCCTGCAAGGCGGCGATGGGCTTTCCCGACACGTATGGCGCGACGATGGACGCGTGGGTCGATTGCCTGAGCTATCTGCGCGACGACGACGGCATGAGCAAATTCCGCCTCAAGCCCAACGAGGTGCTGGAGATCGTCATCAAGGACGCCGATGCGATGAAGGCCGCCGCGCCGGATATCCTGGAAGAGGTGACGTACTGCGTGGCCGGCATCAACGAGCGGTATGAGGATTACGGCGAGAAGCCGGCCTTGAAGCTGACGTTGAAGTAAACGAAGCGCCGCCACTAAAACACGTAGGGCGGATTAGCGCAGCGTAATCCGCCGTGCATGCGCCGTCGGCGGCTCAACGATGGCCGATTACGGCGTTCCGCCTAATCCGCCCTACGTGTCTCCGTTGTTTAGCCCACGATCGGGATCTGTGCCTTGGCGCCGGTCTCGCCGGGCGCCAGGGTCAACACCTCGAACCCGGTCTCGGTCACCAGCACCATATGCTCCCATTGCGCCGACAGCGATTTGTCGCGCGTCTCGACGGTCCAGCCGTCGTCCAGTTCCTTCGTGGCCGCGCGGCCGGCGTTGATCATCGGTTCGATCGTAAACAGCATGCCCGGCTTGAGCACCACGCCCTGGCCCGGACGGCCGTAGTGCGTCACTTGCGGCTCCTCGTGGTAGACCTGGCCGATACCGTGGCCGCAATAATCGAGCACCACGCTGAAGCCGGCCTTCTCCGCCACCGTCTGAATCGCGAAACCGACGTCGCCCAGGGTCGCGCGCGGCTTGACGGCGCGGATGCCGGCCCACATCGCCGCATACGTCGTCTCGACCAGCTTGCGCGCCGCCTTCGACGGCTCGCCGACGTAGTACATGCGGCTGGTGTCGCCGTGCCAGCCATCCTTGATGACGGCGACGTCGATGTTGATGATGTCGCCGTCCTTCAGCACTTCCTCTGGCGAGGGGATGCCGTGGCAGACCACGTGGTTGATCGAGCTGCATACGGTGGCAGGGAAGCCGCCGTAGCCGACGTTGGCCGGGATCACTTGCTGCACGTTGACGATGTAGTCGTTGCACAGCTGGTCGAGGTAGGCCGTGGTCACGCCGGCCTTGATGTGCGGGCCGATCATCGTCAGCACGTCGGCCGCCAGCTGGGCGGCGACGCGCGCCATGACGATTTGTTCGGGCGACTTGATCATATTGGCGTTACGGCGGGACATGGACTACCTTTTTCTTTTCGAAGGGGCGTAGTTTGCCACAAACTGGCGGTAAAGCCGAACCACGGAAACACGTAGGGCGGATTAGCGAAGCGTAATCGGCCAACGCGTGCTTCGTCGGCGGCTCATCGATGGCCGATTACGGCGTTCCGCCTAATCCGCCCTACGTGGAACAGCGGTAATTTGGATGGCACCGGCCTTAGCGTACCTCTTTCACGTCGAAATGCGGGTTGTAAATCAGGCACAATAAATTGCCGAACGGGTCCGCCAATTCGACCGTTTTGATGTTTTCGCCGACATCCTGGACGGCGCCGTGGATGGTCGCGCCCAGCGCCACGATGCGTTCGACTTCCGCCTGGATGTCGTCGACGCCCCAGTACACCATGCCGCCGGCCGTGGCCGGCCGCCCATCCGGGATCAGGCCCAGTTCAAAGCCGCCGACGCTGAAGCCGACATAAAACGGCTGGTCGAAGTAGGGCGCGGTGTCGAATACTTTTGCGTACCACTCCTTGGCCGCCGCCAGATCGGCCACCGGATACACCAATGTGCGTAGTCCCTTGATCATGATGATAGTCTCCATAACGATGTCTAAAACATCATCTTGGCATATCCGCGGCGGCGGCGATTGTAAAAATGGAAGCTGAGCGCCTAGCCGGCCCGCAAAAAGCCTTCCGGCGCGCTGCCGGCGAATTCCTGGAAATCGTGGATCAGGTGGGACTGGTCGAAGTAGCCGCATTCGAGCGCCAGCCGCGCCCAATCCGGCGCCGGCGACGCCTTGAGTGCCGCCGTGGCCCGCCGGAAGCGGCAGATGCGCGCGTACAGTTTGGGCGACAGGCCGACCCGCGTGCGGAACTGCGCCGCCAGGTGCTGGCGCGAGACGCCTAATCGCGCCGCCAGATCGTCGATCCGCACGTCGCCGGCACTGGCATCGAGCACGCCCAGCGCGCTCCGCACCAGCGCTCCCCCGCCGGGCGTCGACCCGACATCGCGCAGCCGCCGCAATAATTGTGTTTCAATTAATGCAATGCGCTCGCGGTCGGAGAGTTCATGGGTCCACAGCGCGTCGGCCAGCCGGTCGGCGTCGCCGCGTCCCCACAGCAGGTCGATATCGGCCCGCTGATCGGTCAGCGCATGCAGCGGCGTCGCCAGAAAGGCCCCGGCCGCCCCCGGCTTGAAGCGCACCGCCACCGTGCCCACCGGCCCGGCGCTGGCCACCACAATGGCGCTGCTCATCATGCCGACGGCGAAAGCGGGCCGGCCGCCGTCCTGCCACAGGATGTCGACGCAGTTATCGGGCAGCACCCGGTGCGTATGCGCCCGCCCGGGCGCGACGGCGAGCACGCGCGCCGTCCACATGCAGTCGACATGGGCGCTCAACGCCGGGTGGGGAGGGTATTCGCGGTAAAGCATGCGGTTATCTTACCGTCCGGACGGCGCCAAGGGGCCACTCTCGTGCGCTGGAGGCGGTTGAGCCAGTATAATGTCCGGTTCATATTCCTTTTTTGCCGGGCCACGCCGGCCGCACACCACCATGCAAGATAAATATAGTCCCGCCGACGTTGAACAAGCCGCGCAATCCCACTGGAAGGCCATCGACGCCTATAAAGCCGTCGAGCACGATCCGCGTTTCCCGAAAGGGAAGTACTACGCCTGCTCGATGCTGCCTTACCCGTCGGGCAAACTGCACATGGGCCACGTCCGCAACTATACGATCAACGACGTGATGTACCGCTACCTGCGCATGAACGGCTATAACGTGCTGATGCCGATGGGCTGGGACGCGTTCGGCATGCCGGCGGAAAACGCGGCGATGGCCAACAACGTGCCGCCGGCGCAGTGGACCTATTCGAACATCGCCCACATGCGCGAGCAGATGGAGTCCATGGGCCTGGCGATCGACTGGTCGCGCGAGATGACCGCCTGCAAGCCGGAATACTACAAGTGGAACCAGTGGATGTTCCTCAAGATGCTCGAAAAAGGCATCATCTACAAAAAGACCGGCACCGTGAACTGGGATCCGATCGACCAGACCGTGTTGGCCAACGAGCAGGTCATCGACGGCCGCGGCTGGCGTTCGGGCGCGCTGATCGAAAAGCGCGAGATCCCGATGTACTACGCCCGCATCACCGACTACGCCGACGAGCTGCTCGAACACGTCGACAGCAAGCTGCCCGGCTGGCCGGAGCGCGTGCGCACCATGCAGGCCAACTGGATCGGCAAGTCGACCGGCGTGCGTTTCGCCTTCCCGCACCAGATCAAGGACGCCGACGGCCAGTTGATCCAGGACGGCAAAATGTACGTCTTCACCACCCGCCCGGACACGATCATGGGCGTGACCTTCTGCGCCGTGGCGGCCGAGCATCCGCTGGCGATCCACGCCGCGCAGACCAACCCCGAGCTGGCGGCCTTCAACGCCGAGTGCAAACTGGGTTCCGTGATCGAGGCCGACATGGCGACGATGGAGAAGAAGGGCATGCCGACCGGCCTGTTCGTCACCCATCCGCTGACCGGCGAGCAGGTTGAGGTCTGGGTCGGCAACTACGTGTTGATCACCTACGGCGACGGCGCCGTCATGGGCGTGCCGGCGCACGACGAGCGCGACTTCGCCTTCGCCAAAAAATACAAGCTGCCGATCAAGCAGGTCATTCAGGTCGAGGGCCAGCAATTCTCGACCGACGCATGGCAGGAGTGGTACGGCGACAAGGCCGTCTCCATCGTCACCAACTCGGGTAAGTACGACGGCCTGTCCTACGCCGACGCGGTCGACGCGGTGGCCGCCGACATGGCCGCCAAGGGCCTGGGCGAGAAGAAGATCACCTTCCGCCTGCGCGACTGGGGCATCTCCCGCCAGCGTTATTGGGGCACGCCTATCCCGATGATCAACTGCGCCGATTGCGGCTCGGTGCCGGTACCGGAAAAAGACCTGCCGGTGGTGCTGCCGGAAGACTGCGTACCGGACGGCAGCGGCAATCCGCTGAACAAATACGAAGCCTTCCTCAAGTGCGATTGCCCGCAGTGCGGCAAGCCTGCGCGCCGCGAGACCGACACCATGGACACCTTCGTCGATTCGTCGTGGTACTACATGCGCTATACGTCGCCGGGCGCCAACGAATCCATGGTCGATGAGCGCAACGATTACTGGATGCCGATGGACCAGTATATCGGCGGCATCGAGCACGCTGTTTTGCACTTGTTATATGCGCGCTTCTGGACCAAGGTGATGCGCGACTTCGGCATCGTCAAGTTCGACGAGCCGTTCACCAACCTGCTGACGCAGGGCATGGTGCTGAACGAAACCTACTTCCGTGAGGATGAAGCGGGCAAGAAGACCTGGTTCAATCCGGCCGACGTCGAAGTGACGCTGGACGACAAGGGCCGTCCGCAAGGCGCCGTGTCCAGGGACGACGGCCAGCCGGTGCAGATCGGCGGCACCGAGAAGATGTCGAAGTCGAAGAACAACGGCATCGATCCGGCCGCGCAGATCGGCCAGTACGGCGCCGACACCGCGCGCCTGTTCACGATGTTCGCCTCGCCGCCGGAGCAAACGCTGGAATGGTCGGGCAGCGGCGTCGAAGGCGCCAACCGCTTCCTGCGCCGCGTTTGGGCGTTCGGTTACGCGCAGGCGTCGCGCATCGAAGCGGCATTGAACGGTCCCGCCGCTCCTGTCGCCACCGAACCGCAGAAAACCCTGCGCCGCGAACTGCACAAAATCCTGCAGCAGGCCGACTATGACCTCAAGCGCATCCAGTACAACACCGTCGTTTCGGCCTGCATGAAGATGCTCAACACGATCGAATCGGCGAAGCTGGACGACAGCGCCGAATCGAACGCGCTGGTGGCCGAGGGCTTCTCGATCTTCCTGCGCTTGCTGAATCCCGTGGCTCCGCACATCACCCACGTGTTGTGGGAGGAGCTGGGTTACGGCAAGGCGCATGGCGACATCCTCAACGCGCAGTGGCCGCAGGTCGATCCGGCGGCGTTGGAACAAGCCGAGATCGAGATGATGATCCAGGTGAACGGCAAACTGCGCGGCAGCGTGGTCGTCGCCAAGGGCGCCGACAAGGCCACCATCGAGGCGGCGGCGCTGGCCAGCGAAGCGGTACAGAAATTCATCGAGGGCACGCCGAAGAAGGTCATCGTCGTGCCGGGCAAATTGGTCAACATCGTTGTTTAACAGATTAGCGGACGGATCTCGGATGACTAACATGGCAAGCAGGTCCCGGTTGTTCCAGCGCGCGCGCCTGTGCGGTGTTGTGCTGGCGGTGTCGCTGACGGTGTCGGCATGCGGCTTCCATCTGCGCGGCGACGGCGGCCACTACACGCTGCCGTTCCCGACGATGTACGTGGGACTGCCCGAGTCGTCGCCGCTGGCGGTCGATTTGAAGCGCAACATCAACGCCAACGGCAGCACCACCGTCGTCAAGACGGCGAAGGAGGCCGACGGCATCGTCGAGGTGATCTCCAATCCGGAGCACACCAAGACCAAGACCATCCTGTCGCTTAACAGCAATGGTCGCGTGCGCCAGTACCTGCTTCAGTACAGCATCGTGTTCCGCGTGTTGGACAAGCAGGGCGCCGTGCTGCTGCCGCCGACGTCGATCGCGCTGAGCCGTCCGATCGACTTCAACGAAACCCAGTTGCTGGCCAAGGAGCAGGAAGAGGCTTTGCTGTACAAGGATATGCAGACCGACCTGGTACAGCAAATGATGCGCCGTATCGCCGCCATTAAATTGACGCGCATGTCGGTGCCGGCATCTACGCCGAATCCGGCGCCGACCCAGTCGGCACCGGCCGTGCCGATCCTGTAAGGGCACGTTATGCAATTGCGGTTGGAAGCGCTGGACGGCCATTTGACGAAGTCGTTGTCCCAGCTGTACGTCATCACCAGCGACGAGCATCTGCTGGCGCTGGAGGCGGCCGACAAGATCCGCCGCGCCGCGCGCGCGCAGGGCTATTCGGAGCGCGACGTGCTGACCGTCGAGCGTAGCTTCAAATGGGGCGAACTGCTGGCGGCCAATCAGGCGCTGTCGCTGTTCGGCGATAAGAAGCTGATCGAGCTGCGCATCCCGACCGGAAAACCCGGCAAGGACGGCGGCGCGGCGCTGCAGAACTATGTGAAGGATCTGAGTCCGGACAACCTGACCTTGATCACCCTGCCCAAGCTGGATTGGCAGACGCAGAAGGCGGCCTGGGTGGCCGCGCTGCAGCAGGCGGCGGTGTATATCGACATCGCGCAGATCGAACGGGCACATTTGCCCAACTGGATAGGCCAGCGCCTTGCCGCGCAGGGGCAAAGCGCGGACCGGCAAAGCGTGGACTTCATCGCCGACCGTGTCGAGGGCAACCTGCTGGCGGCGCACCAGGAGATCCAGAAGCTGGCCCTGTTGCACGAACCGGGCAAGCTGACCTACGAGCAGGTGCACGACGCGGTGCTCAACGTGGCGCGCTACGACGTGTTCAAGCTCAGTGAGGCGATGTTGTCGGGCGATCCGGCGCGGCTGGTGCGCATGCTCGAAGGCCTGAAAGGCGAGGGCGAGGCGCTGCCGCTGGTGCTGTGGGCGGTGTCGGAGGAGATCCGCACGCTATTGAAACTGAAGTCGGGCATGGCGCAGGGCAGGCCGCTCGGCGCGCTGCTCAAGGAATACCGCATCTGGGGGCCGAAAGAGCGCATGATGGACCCGGCGTTGCGGCGCATCTCGCTGCCAACCCTGGAGGCGGCGATGAAGGACGCGGCACAGGTGGACAAGATGATCAAGGGCCTGCGCGCCAAGGCGCACAACGGCGATGCCTGGGACGCCATGCTGCAGCTGGCGTTGAAAGTGGCGCGCGGCTGAAGTTTTAAGAACGCAGTGAACATCGTGGGATGAACATGGATATCAAGCACTACATGGAACAACTGGGCCAGCAGGCGCGCAAGGCATCGCGCGCGATGGCCCGTGCCGACAGCGCCACCCGCAACCGCGCGCTGACCCTGATCGCCGACGCCATCGAACGCGACGCCGACCAGCTGCGCGCCGCCAATCAGCTCGACATGGACGCGGCGGCCGCCAACGGCCTGGCTCCGGCGATGCTGGACCGCCTGGCGCTGTCCGACAAGGCGATCGCCACGATGGTGGAAGGCCTGCGCCAGATCGTCGCGCTGTCCGATCCCATCGGCGAGATCTCCGGTTTGAAATTCCGCCCCTCGGGTATCCAGGTCGGCCAGATGCGCGTGCCGCTGGGCGTGATCGGCATCATCTACGAATCGCGTCCCAATGTCACCGTCGACGCGGCGGGGCTGTGCATCAAGAGCGGCAACGCCACCATCCTGCGCGGCGGCTCGGAAGCGATCCACTGCAACCGCGCCCTGGCCAAACTGGTCAAGGAAGGACTGGCCGGCGCCGGCCTGCCCGAAGACGGCGTGCAGGTGGTCGACACCACCGACCGCGCCGCCGTCGGCGCGCTGATCACCATGCCGCAGTATGTGGACGTGATCGTGCCGCGCGGCGGCAAGGGCTTGATCGCGCGCCTGATGGAAGAGGCGACCGTGCCGATGATCAAACACCTGGACGGCATCTGCCACGTCTACATCGACGCCAAGGCCGATCTGAAGAAGGCCGTGGACATCGGCTTCAACGCCAAGTGCCACCGCTACGGCACCTGCAACACGATGGAAACCCTGCTGGTCGCGCGCGCGATCGCGCCGACGGTGCTGCCGCAACTGGCCGCGCTGTACGCCACCAAGGAAGTCGAGCTGCGCGCCGATGCCGAAGCGCTGGCGATCCTGTCGGCGGCCGGCTACCCTCATCTGGCGGCCGCCACCGAGGAGGACTGGTCGACCGAGTACCTGGCCGCGATCCTGTCGGTGAAAATCGTCGACGGCATCGACCAGGCGATGGAGCACATCAACCAGTACTCGTCCAAACACACGGAATCGATCATCACCGAGGACCACAGCGACGCCATGCGCTTCCTGCGCGAAGTCGATTCGGCGTCGGTGATGATCAACGCCTCGACGCGCTTCGCCGACGGCTTCGAATATGGCCTGGGCGCCGAAATCGGCATCTCGAACGACAAGCTGCACGCGCGCGGTCCGGTCGGGCTGGAAGGTTTAACGTCGTTGAAATACGTGGTATTCGGTCACGGTGAAGTTCGTCAATAAAGGATAGCTATGCTCTGGATTAAGGCGCTGCACATTTTCTTCGTCATCTGCTGGATGGCCGGCGTGTTCTACCTGCCGCGCATCTTCGTCAACCTGGCGATGGAAACCAACGCCGCCACCACCGAGCGCCTGACGCTCATGGCGCGCAAGTTGTACCGGTTTTCGATGTGGTTGTCGGTGTTCGCCGTGGTGTTCGGCGCGATCCTGGTCTACATGCAGTACGGCGCGAAAATGCCGGGCTGGATGCACGCCAAGCTGCTGCTGGTGGTGCTGGTGGTCGGTTATCACCACGCCTGCGGTTCGCTCCTGAAGAAGTTCGAGAAGGGCGTCAACACGCGCAGCCACAAGTGGTTCCGCGTCTTTAATGAAGTACCGGTGTTCATGCTGTTGGCCATCGTGATCCTGGTTGTCGTCAAACCGTTCTGATCGGAGCATCATGAGCAAAGTCTGTCAGTATTTTTTCGCCATTCATTCGCCGTGGACCTATCTGGGACATGAGCGCTTTATCGCGATCGCGCGCCAGCACGCGGTGCAGATCGAGGTGCGTCCTTTCGATCTGGGCAAGGTGTTCGGCGTCTCCGGCGGCCTGCCGCTGGCCAAGCGCGCGCCGCAGCGCCAGGCCTACCGGCTGGTCGAACTGACGCGCTGGTCGGAGTTCCTCGGCGTGCCGATGAACGTGCAGCCGAAGTTTTTCCCGGTGTCGCCCGACCTGGCCAACCGCATGGTGATCGCCGCGCGCCTGACGCACGGCGTCGACGTCGCGCTGGAACTGGCCGGCGCCATCATGCGCGGCCTGTGGGCAGAAGAGAAGAACATCGGCGACGAGGACACGCTGGCGCAGATCGCCGGCGGTTGCGATCTCGATGGCCGCGCGCTGATCAAATCGTCGGAGACGGCCAGCGTGCAGGCCGAGTACGACCGCAACACCGAGGACGCCACCGCCGCCAATGTATTCGGCTCGCCGTGGTATGTGCTCGATGGGGAAAGCTTCTGGGGCCAGGACCGCCTGGACTTCCTGGAGCGCGCAATGCGGAAGTAAAGCAGCACCGTAGCAAACGAAGTAACGGTTTTTGGTTTTTCAACGGACAAAAGGTACACCTATGGCATCCTATTTTTGCCCATGCCCGCGCGGCATGGAAGCGGCGCTGGCCGAAGAACTGGGCGAAATCGCCCTTCTGAGCACCACCATGAAGGTGCACAACCAGGTCCCTGGCGGCGTGCACTGCTCCGGCGACCTGCTTGACTCCTACCGCATCAACCTGCACTCGCGCATCGCCTCGCGCGTGTTGATGCGCATGGCCGTCACCGGCTACCAGAACGAGAACGACATCTACGACCTGGTGCTGGCGCAGCAGTGGGAAGACTGGTTCACCTACGACCACACGATCCGTGTCGACGTCACCGCCGTCAAATCCCCGCTGAAAAGCCTGGAGTTCACCACCCTGAAGATCAAGGACGCGATCTGCGACCGCTTCCGCGACCAGTTCGACAAGCGTCCGTCGGTCAACACCAAGGAACCGGACATGCGCATCGTCGGCTTCCTCGACGCGCGCCAGTTCATCATCTATCTGGATACCTCGGGCGAGGCGCTGTTCAAGCGCGGCTGGCGCGAGGAAACCGGCGACGCGCCGCTGCGCGAGAACCTGGCCGCCGGCCTGCTGCGCGTGTCGGGCTGGAAGCCTGGCATGCCGCTGTTCGACCCGATGTGCGGTTCCGGCACCATCCTGTGCGAGGCGGCGCAAATGGTGCAGGGCATCCCGCCGGGCGCGCGCCGCCGGTTCGCCTTCGAAGCGTTCAACGACTTCGATCCGGCGCCGTGGAACGAGATGAAGAATTCGATCAAGGCCAATCCGCTGCCGGCATCGCCGACCATCTTCGGCTCCGACATCTCGGGCGACATGGTGGCGATGACCCGCCACAACCTGAAGTGCGCCGGCATCATGTTCGACGTGCCGCTCAAGCAGATCGAGGCGCAGGAAGTGAAGGCGCCGACCGAGCAGCCGGGCATCCTGCTGACCAATCCTCCGTACGGCGAACGTATCGGCGTGCGCGGCGACAGCTCGCTGCCCGAGGATGAACTGGCCAGCGGCTTCTATTCGGCGCTGAGCACCACGCTCAAGCAGCGCTTCGCCGGCTGGACGGTGTTCCTGTTCACCGCCGACCTGGGGCTGCCGAAGATGCTGCGCCTGAAGGAGTCGCGCAAGACGCCGTTCTTCAACGGCGCCCTCGAATGCCGTCTGTTCCGCTTCGATATGGTGGCGGGCTTCAACCGCCGCGAAGCGGCCAAGCCCAAAGAAGCGTAAAACAAGGCCCCAACGATGTTCCCGACACCTCCCGCCAACCTCCCGCCCGATCCTGTCGAGGACATCCCGCCGCCGCCGCCGTCGCACATGAAGGTGCTCAGCGCGGCCGGGCTGGCGACCATGCTGGCGGCGATGTCGATGCTGGGGCCGTTCTCGATCGACGCCTACCTGCCGGCCTTCCCCAACATCCAGGCCTCGCTGGGCGCCACGCCGCTCGAAGTGCAGCAAAGCCTGACGTTCTACATGCTGGCCTTCGCCGCCATGGTGCTGTGGCACGGCGCCCTGGCCGACGCCTTCGGGCGCCGCAACGTGGTGCTGGTGTCGCTGGTGATGTTCGCCATCGGCACCCTGGGCTGCGCCTCCGCGCACACGGTCCATTACCTGTGGGTGTTCCGCGTCATGCAGGGCGTGTCGGCCGGCGCCGGGGTGGTGGTGGGGCGCGCCATCATCCGCGACCTGTACGATGACGCCGCCGCCGCGCGGCTGCTGTCGCTGGTGACGATGATCTTCTCGATCGCGCCGGCCATCGCGCCCATCCTCGGCGGCTGGATCGTCACCTTGTTCGACTGGCGCGCGATCTTCCTGTCGCTGCTGGCCTACACGATCCTGCTGTTCATCTACTGCTACCGGCGCCTGCCGGAGACGCTGCCGCCGCACAAGCGCCAGCCGTTCAATCCGCGCTACCTGGCGCGCAACTATGGCGACATCCTGCGCTCGCCGCTGTTCCTCATGAAGTCCGGCGTGGTGGCGCTCAACTTCGCCGGCCTGTTCGTGTACATCGCGGCGGCGCCGGAGTTCCTGCCCCAGCACCTCGGCCTGGGGCCGTCGCAATTCGGCTGGCTGTTCATTCCGGCGGTGTCCGGGATCTTCCTGGGCGCGCTGGCGGCCAACCGCATGGCCGGGAAAATGACATTCTCGCGACAGATCGGCATCGGCTTCTGTTTCCTGATCGCGGCCCCGGTGGTGAACGTTTTGTATCATCTGTGGCTGCCGCCGGCGCTGCCATGGTCGGTCGCACCTCTGCTTTTCTACAATTTCGGCATGTCGGTCGTGGCGCCCGCCGCCACGCTGCTGGCGATGGACCTGTTCCCGCACATCCGGGGCACCGTGGCCTCGTGCCAATCGTTCGCGCTGACCATGCTCGGCGCGCTGGTGGCGGGCGTGATCGCGCCGTTCCTATCACACTCCGTGCTCTGGTTAGCCGCCGGACAGCTGGCTTTTAGTGCCTCTGCTCTCGTTTTGTGGTTGACGTCGCGCCATTACCGGCGCATGCTTCTACGCCATCCAGGTTAACACTTATTTACGGTGGGAAATTGAATTAGTTTAGAATGAAAGATTGATATCCGCTTGATAGCTGCTAAGTTATCATGATACTTTATGCTAATATAACTTTTCCAGACGTAATTTCAAGCCTAAAACCTGCCTGAAATACTGATGAAAAAATAACTTTTTGCGGTACTGAGCCGTTGAGTACCTCCCCTTATTCGACGACCACTGGCGGCAAAGCTGGATACGATGCATCAACCTGACCATGATATTCGCAATCGATTGCTGATTGCCCGTCTGCCGGCCATGCCGCAGATACTCATTAAGTTGATCGAGCACTTGCAGGCGGATGACGCCGGCATGCCGGAGCTCGCCGCATTGATCGCCAAGGACGCGGCGATGACCAGCAAGATCCTCACCGTCGCCAACAGCTCGGCCTTCCACCGCAACGCCCGCACGGTCGGCCTGGAGCAGTCGCTGGTGTCGCTCGGCACCGACATGATCAAGACCTTGGTGATCAGCGAATCGGTGTTCCAGACCTTTAACAGCTTCCCCCATTCCGGCAGCACCGACTTGCGCGGTTTCTGGAAAGGCTCGCTGACGACCGCCGTCATCGCGCGCGACATCGCCCGCAAGATGGAGTACCCGCACGTCGAGGAGGCCTACCTGGCCGGCCTGCTGCACAACGTCGGCCGCCTGGCGCTGCTGGCGACCGCGCCCAAGGAATACGGCTTCAACTTCATGGCGCGCGACGACGAGGACCTGTGCGCCGTCGAACAGCGCACCTTGCAGATCACGCACGCGGAGGCGGGCGCCTGGCTGATCGAGCGCTGGCACCTGGACTCCTTCCTGGCCGACAGCGTGCTGTATCACCACGAGCCGCTGGCGCGCCTGGAGTCTTCGCATCCGCTAATCCGCATCGTGCGCCTGGCGCACCTGCTGTGCGGCCATGAAGACCAGCAGGAGGCGATCGAGAGCGGCGCGCATCTGTGCGGGCTCGATGGCGAGGTGCTGGAGCAGATCATCAACAACGCCGCGCGCCAGGTGGAAAAGTCGGCCGATTACCTGGGCATCGACCTCACCGGCGTCGACGACGTGCCGGTGCCGGCCGCCTACGCGCCGCCGGTGGTCGATCCGGTGCAGCAGCGGCTGTCGGAAGAGGTGCGCAACATGGTGCTGGTGTCCGAGATGGGCCAGTCCTTCGCGCGCCAGAACGGCGAGGCCGGCCTGCTCGAATCGATGACGCGTTCGGCGCGCATCCTGTTCGACTTCGAGAACGCGCTGGTGCTGCTGGAGAATCCAACCGGCCACGCGCTGCACGGCACCGCCACCGGCGACCAGCAGCTGCGTTTTTCCGAATTCATCATCCCGCTCAACAAGGGCGGCTTGGTGGCGGCGTGCGCGCTGGAACGCAAGCTGGCCATCATCAGCCGCGACGGCCAACAACAGCCGCCATTGAGCGTGGCCGAGGACCAGTTGTTCCGCATCCTCGGCACCGAGAGCATGGTATGCCTGCCGCTGGTGGCCAACCAGCGCTGCCTCGGGGTGCTGATCGGCGGCGCGCCGGCCTGGCAGATGGCCAGCTACCAGAAGCGCGCGCGCTTCCTTCAATCGTTCGGCACCCAGGCGGCGGCCGCGCTGGAGACGGCCATCAGCGAGCGCGGTCACGCCAAGCGCCAGATCGCCCATGTCGCCGAAGAGTACCGCGAAGCGTCGCGCCGCGTGGTGCACGAGGTGAACAACCCGCTGTCGATCATCAAGAACTACCTGTCGGTCCTCGACAGCAAGCTGGCAAGGCGCGAGCCGGTGGTCGGCGAGATGTCGATCCTGAACGAGGAGATCGACCGCGTCGGACAATTGATCAACGGCCTGGCCGACCTGCAGCCGACCGAAACCACGCGCGCCACCGATGTCGCGCGCGTGGTCGACGACGTGCTGCGCCTGTTCCGCGCCACCGACTTCGTTCCGGCGTCGGTGCAGATCGTGGTGCGCATGCAGGAGGAGCCGGCCGACATCGAGGGCGACGCCGACCTGCTCAAACAGATCCTGGTGAACCTGATCAAGAACGCGGTCGAGGCCATGCCCGACGGCGGCAAGATCGAAATCGCCAACCGCGGCCACGTCAACCGCGAGCGCAAGCTGTATCT
This sequence comes from Duganella sp. GW821-FHT07F09, assembly GCF_059418705.1. Taxonomy (NCBI): domain Bacteria; kingdom Pseudomonadati; phylum Pseudomonadota; class Betaproteobacteria; order Burkholderiales; family Oxalobacteraceae; genus Duganella; species Duganella sp. GW821-FHT07F09. Next base: position 89,758 of record NZ_JBWKQJ010000012.1, read on the forward strand.
GGAGCTGGTCATCGGCGACACCGGTCCGGGGCTGTCGGCCGACGTGCTGGCCAACCTGTTCTCCCAGGTGCGCAGCACCAAGGAAGGTCCGCACCATGGCTTGGGCCTGTCGATCGTCCACGGCCTGGTGAAGAAGATGCAGGGCCTGATCACCTGCCGATCCGGCAAGGCGGGAACCACTTTCGAAATTTTGCTGCCCGCGCGTAGCAGTTCCAGTCCCGTCGGCGGCGTGCAAACGCGGTTGATGGATTCAGTTTAAGGCCATGATGAACCTGACTCCCGCCGGCCACGCCGCCCCAGAAACGAGTTCGGACGACCTAACCCCCGTCGCCCACGCCGCCGATAATTGGCCCCGCATCCTGCTGGTGGACGACGAGCCACGCCTGCTGTCGTCGTTGTACGAGCTGCTGCGCGATCGCGACTACCACCTGGTGACCGCGACCTGCGGCAGCGAGGCCCTGGCCCAGCTGACCAAACTGAAATTCGATCTGATCCTGCTCGACCTGCGCCTGCCCGACATGAGCGGCCACGAGATCATGGACTTCATCAACGCCAAGGGCATCGACGGCGACGTCATCGTCATGAGCGGAGAGGTCGGCATCGACGCCGCCATCGGCGCGCTCAAACGCGGTGCCTACGACTACCTGCGCAAACCGTACAGCCGCGAAGAGCTGCTCAAGACGGTGGAGAACGCGCTGCAAAAGCGCCGCCTGGCCGTCGACAACGAGCGCATCGCCTCCAAGCTGGAAAACTCGGAGAAGATGTACCGCTACCTGGTCGACAGCTCGCCGGACATCATCTATACGCTGAACCACGAAGGCAAGTTCACCTTCATCAACGACCGCGTGCAGCAGCTGCTCGGCTTCACCCGCGAAGAACTGATCGGCAAGCACTACTCGATCCTGGTGCACGACGAGGACCAGGAGCGCGCCCGCTACGCCTTCAACGAGCGCCGCGTCGACGAACGGGCTTCGCGCAACGTCGAACTGCGCCTCAAGTGCAACACCGGCGGCGGCATCGAGCGCACCTTCAACAACACGCTGATGACGATTTCGCTCAACGCCATCGGCATGCACGTCCCCGACCACAGCGTCAAGAAGCATGAATTCTTCGGCACCTATGGCGTCGCCCGCGACATCACGGACCGCAAGCGCGCCGAGGAGGTGATCTCCTACCAGGCCTACCATGACATCCTGACCGACCTGCCGAACCGCATGCTGTTCAAGGACCGCCTGGGCTTGGCCGTGATCCAGGCCAAGCGCAAACTGACCGAGCTGGCGGTGATGTTCATCGACCTTGACCGCTTCAAGCTGGTCAACGATACGCTGGGCCATGTCAAGGGCGACGAACTGCTGCAGCAGGTGTCGCAGCGGCTCAAGGAATGCCTGCGCCGGGGCGACACGCTGGCGCGCCAGGGCGGCGACGAATTCACCATCGTGCTGCCGGAGCTGCGCGACCGCCAGGACGCCAAGGCCATCGCCGACAAGTTCCTCGAAAGCCTGCACGAACCGTTCGACCTCGATGGCCACCAGGTGCACATCTCCGCCTCGATCGGCATCGCCATCTATCCGAACGACGGCGAGACCATCGACGAGCTGCTGCGCCACGCCGACATCGCCATGTACCAGGTCAAGGCGCTGGGCAAGAATGGCCACAGCTTCTATCACGATTCGATGCTCGACGTGTCGCACCAGAAGATCGCGCTGGAACAAAGCCTGCGCAAGGCGCTGGAGTTGAACGAGCTGGAAATGTACTACCAGCCGCAGCTCGACGTCGCCACCGGCCGCATCATCGGCGCCGAGGGCCTGATGCGCTGGAACCATCCGCAGCGCGGGTTGCTGTCGGCCGGCGAGTTCCTGCCGTTCGCCGAGGAAAACGGCTTGATGCTGCCGATCTCGGACTGGATGCTGGGCGCGCTGTGCCGCGACCTGCTGCAGTGGAACGCCGCCGGCGGCGAGGCGATACGCCTGTCGCTGAACCTGTCGCCGCAGTATCTGGACCGGGGCGACTTCTTCGAGAAGATGCGCGGCGCGCTGACGCGCTACGGCATCTCGCCGGCGCAGATCGAAGTCGAGATCACCGAAAACATCTGCATCCGCAATCCGCAGTACGCGATCGAACAGTTGAACAAACTTTGCCAGCTGGGCGTGTCGGTGGCGATCGACGATTTCGGCACCGGTTATTCGTCGCTGTCGTATCTGCACCGCTTCCCCATCCACACTATCAAGATCGACCAGTCGTTCGTCAAGGAGATCCACGACGAGAACGGCCACTACCCGGTGATCCTGGCGATCATCTCGATCGCGCGCGGCCTTGGCCTGCATCTGGTGGCGGAAGGCGTGGAGACCGACGTGCAGGCGCGCTACCTGCAGGCCAACGGCTGCACCACGATGCAGGGCTATTTCTACCACCGCCCGATCTCGCTGCTCAGTTTTATCGACGTGCTGCTGGACCAGAACCGCTTGTCGGCTTCCTCCGCGCCGTCACCCAACGCGGCGAAGACGCCGACTACAGACACCCAACCGGCCATGGTCGCAATCCAGGCTTGAACAATCAGTGAAGCAGCATGACGAAATACACGCCTGACGGACCCGATGCCAATAAAGGCGGCACCTACACAGCCGAGTTCCTGCGTGTCAAGCAGCAAGCCGAACGTGGTATCGCCAACGCCCAGCACAGCCTGGGCTTTATGTACTTCAACGGCCAGGGCGTGGCGCAAAGCTTCGAGCTGGCGGTGGTCTGGTATCGCCAGGCCGCGATGCAGGGGCTGGAGCACGCGCAGTACAACCTCGGCGTGATGTTCCAGAAGGGCCAGGGCGTCGAGCAGAATTACGAGGAAGCGGCGGCCTGGTACAAGCTGGCCGCCGAGCAGGGATACGCCGCAGCCCAGTACAACCTGGGCTGGCTGTACGCCAAGGGCCAGGGCCTTGAGGCGGATACGCAGAAAGCCATGCACTGGTTCAGCAAGGCCGCCGAGCAGGGCGACGCCGGCGCGCAAAACAATCTGGGCATGATGTACGACACCGGCAAGGGCGTGCCGCAGGATTTCAAGCAGGCCATCGCCTGGTACCGCAAAGCGGCGGAGCAGGGCTATGCGCGCGCGCAGTTCAACCTTGGCCTGCGCTACGATAACGGCCAGGGCGTGCCGCAGGACGTGGGCCAGGCGATGTCGTGGTACCGCAAGGCGGCCGACCAGGGTTACGCGCCGGCGCAGTTCAATCTGGCGCTGCGCTTCGACAAGGGCGACGGCATCGCGCAGGACAGCCAGAAGGCCATCCTGTGGTATCGCCGCGCGGCGGAACAGGATCACGCCAGCTCGCAGTTCAATCTTGGCCTCATCTACGACAACGGCCAGGGCGTGCCGCGCGACGAGCAGAAGGCGCTGGACTGGTACCGCAAGGCGGCCGAGCAGGGTCACGCGGGGGCGCAGAACAATCTGGGGCTGCGCTACGACCACGGCCAGGGCGTGCCGCAGGATCATGGACAGGCGCAGCTCTGGTACCGCAAGGCGGCGGAACAGGGCTATCCCGGCGCGCAGTACCATCTTGGATTGCTGTACGACGCCGGCCACGGCGTGCCGATGGATCACCAGGAGGCGATTTTCTGGTATCGCAAGGCGGCCGACCAGGGCCACCTGCGGGCGCAGTTCGACCTGGGCCTGCGCTACGAGACGGGACGCGGCGTGCCGAAGGATTTGCGCAAGGCGATGCTGTGGTACCGCCGCGCGGCGGAGCAGGATTACGCGGCGGCGCAGTACAACCTCGCGCTGCTGTTCGATAACGACGAGGGACCGCAGCCCGATAGCGCGCAGGCCAACGGCTGGTATGCCAAGGCGGCGGCGCAGGGGCATACCCTGGCGCAGTTCGCGCTCGGTCTGCGCTACGACAACGGCCAGGGCATGCCGCAGGATTATGCGCAGGCCCACCATTGGTATTTGCAGGCGGCCGGGCAGGGGCACTTGCGCGCGCAGTTCAATCTTGGATTGATGTATCTTGTGGGGCAGGGCGTGCGGGCCGACGTGGCGCAGGCGTGGTTATGGCTGGCGATGGCGGAACGCGGCGGCTTCGGCGCCGCCGAGCGGTATCTGAAAACGGCGGCGTCGCGCATGGACGGTGAACAATTGGCGCAGGCGCGCCAGCGGTTGCAGGCGCCGCACCTCACGTAAAATTGCGACCATGAACGATCTCGAATTCGCCGAGCTGGTCTCCACCCGAATCGCATCGGTCTACGGCGTCGCCAAACGCAGCCAGCATCAATTCCCCGCACACGCGCTCATTCAGACGCGGGCGCTTGCCAGTTTATGCTGCGACATGCTCTATCCCTACGACAGCGAGTGGAAGCTGGGCTTGGAGGGAAAGATCAATATGCTCGTCAAGTCGCATTTGATCAACGCGGACATTCAAGAACTTCTGCATAAGTTGCGGCGTTGGGGAAATTGGGCGGCGCATCCGGAGGAAAGTCTGCGGCGCGAGGAACAACTGCAAGCCATGGCCAATCAGGCGCTCGTCGACGTGATGGCGCTGCTGGAAGTTGTCTATCGTCAGAAAAATCGCGGGGCTAAAGTACCAGACTACCTCATCGTCGATGAAAGCCCGGACGAACTGAGCGCGGTGTGCTACCGGGCGTTGTTTGAAAGCCGCCCCACGGACCAGTACCGGGCCGCGATGCTGCTGCTGAAGCAGTCGGCGTCCAACTCCTCGATGACGGAACGGGCGCTTGACCTGCTCCGCTACGCCAGCGACGCTGGCTACACCCCGGCGCGCTACCAATATGGGCTCGCATTGTCAGAGGGGAAAAGCGGGCAAGAGAATATCGGCCGAGGCGTCGATCTCATCGAGATGGCCTGCCGGGATGGCGACATAGATGCCCTCGCATGGTGCGGTCGCTCGGCACTGTTGGGCCTGCATGAGGGACCAATTGACCATGCCCGGGCCAGGGATTATTTAGAGCGCGCGGCCGCTGAAGACCATCCACTTGCACTCGTTCTGCTTTCCACGATCTATCGGGAAGGGCAGGGCGTGGCGGCCGACGTCAAGACCGCGTTCGATTTGACATTGCGCGCCGCGGAGGCGGGCTACCCCATCGGCCAATATCAAGCGGGCCAGGCTTTGTATCACGGCGAAGGCGTGGCGGCGAACCAACCGGCTGCGCTCACCTGGCTCCAACGGGCAAGCGATGCGGGCCTTCACATCGCCCAGCGCGCGGTTGGCGTCCTTATCCGCAATGGCTCATTGCCGGGGGGATTCACCAAAGCAGAAGAGCTCCTCCAACGCGCCATGCCAAAAGTCAACCAAGCCCACCTGGACCTTGCCGACCTTTATATGTCGCGGGAAGAGCCGGGAAAATGGATCGAAGCGCTCGCTTTGGTACAGAGGGCTTTCGAGAACGCGGTCGGCGACAAGGACGAGGCGACCGCCGATCAAGCGTTGCAGATGGCACCGGGCTTGATCGACAGACTCGTGGCGTCGCGCGTCAAGATGTCCGCTGCGGAGCTTGAGAGTTTTGCGTTGACGCGCCTCTTGTTCGACGAGCAGGGACGGCCGTGTCCGAACCGCGAAGCGCGTATGCGCGATTTCGTCACTAACGCAATCTCGTTGTCACGAATCCAAAGCGACAATGCAAAGGAAGAAACAAGCGCGTTGCGTCCGGCCGAGCTGGCGGCCGTCAAACAACGCATCACCCATGAAAAGGTTGGCCGCAACGAGCCTTGCCCTTGCGGTAGCGGGAAAAAGTACAAGGCTTGCTGCGGCTTATAGATTAGCATCGGGGCGGCTATTCGCGGACATATGCCTGCCTTAAAAAAGTCATGTGGGATGGGCGTTTCCTTGTTATTATTGATTGCCAACTTAATAAGTTAAAAACCACAAGTCAGGAGAGTTTATGAACAAGATGATTTTAGCCGCGGCACTGATGACGATGTTCGTCCTGACGGGATGCGCCGCCACGGACCGGGCCGAGGAAACGCCGGCCGCCGCCGAGGCCGGCCCGGTCAAGCTGCGCGACCAGCCGGTGGTCACCGGTAGCCGTATTCCCGGCGTGCGCAGCGCGGTGGTCTCGGCCACCGATGCCGCCGACGCCAACCGGCAGATGCGCGACAACGCCACGCCGTTCGCCCTCAAACAACAGTAGCCTGTTCCCGGGCCGCTACCGCCCCGGCGCCGACACGTGGCCGACGCGGTAATGCAGCGCGTCGCCATCGGCCGGCTGCGCATCGCGCCACAGGCACAGGCGCACCACGCTCCACCTCACGGGCTCGAAGCCGATCACCACCGCCAGCGCGCCACGTTCCAGCGCCTGGCGCGCATAGTCTTCTTCCTTGACGCGCAGCGCAGCCAGATCGCTGTGCGGCATGATCGACACCGTGGCGCGCGTGGCATGGCGCGCCTCGCGCACCTCGGCGTCCACATCGGCGAGCCACGGCGTCCAGGTGCGCACCGAAGGCCAACCGAAGGCCCGCGCCACGCCCGCGAACCCGGCGCCGTTGAGGAAGCCATGCATCGATTCCTCGTCGCGCCACAGGTAGAACGGCGCGTACAGGTTTTCGGCCGATTCGCCGTGCTCCGCGTACAGGTAGGCCTTGAACACCAGTCCCGGCAAATTATCCAGCAGCGGCCCCTTGGTGGCGATCCGTTCGCGCACGATGGCCATGTCGTAGTCGGCCGGCAGCACAAAGCTGTACTGCATCGCGATCATGATGCAACTCCCCGCAGCAGCGGCGCCGCCGGCGCGCCGCCACTGAACGACCACTCGTCGCCGAGCGTGGTGGTGATGACCACCATCACATCCCTCGGGTTGATCCCCGGCGCCTCGGCCAGGCGCTCCACCAGCCGGCGGTAGAACGCCTGCTTGACCTCCGTGCCGCGTGGCTTGCCGGCCGTGATCGCGATCAGCACAAAGTCGTCGGAGCGCGGACCACCCTCGCTTTCATAGTCGCGGTCGAAAATCAGTTCGTTCGGCTCGTGCTGGTGGACGATCTGGAAGCGGTCCGTTGGCGGCACGTTGAAGGCCTCCACCATGGCGGCGTGCAGGCCGTCGCTCAACGCGCGCAAATAGTCGGGCGACTTTCCTTTTAGCAGGGAGATGCGGCTCATGGGCATGATGTCCTCCGTTTGTTTGATTGACAGCCTCACGATACCGGATTAAATTAATACTGAAAATCAGGAATATTTTGATTGATGCTTCGATAAAACGGGATGGTTATGCGAAAGATCACCTTTGACCTTGATGTGCTGCGCACCTTCGTCACCGGCGTGGAGCTGGGCAGCTTCGCCAAGGCGGCGGACCGTTTGGGGCGCTCCACCTCCGCCGTCAGCGCCCAGTTGAAAAAGCTGGAGGACCAGTTGGAGGCGCCGGTGCTGCGCAAGGCCGGACGCGGTATGGAGCCCACACTGGCGGGCGAGACCTTGCTGGCCTACGCGCGCCGCCTGCTGGAATTGAACGACGAGGCGGTAACGGCGTTGCGCGGTGCCGATCTGGCGGGCACCGTTCGCCTCGGCATGCAGCAGGATTTCGGCGAGCATCTGTTGACCGAGGTGCTGGGCCGCTTTGCCCGCGCGCACGCGCAGGTCAGCATCGAGGCGCGGGTGGGGCGCAACGCGCAATTGATCGAACAAGTGGGGGCGGGCCAGCTCGATCTGGCGCTGGCGTGGGACAGGACGGGCGATTGGCCGTACGCGCATCGTCTGGGTCAGCTGCCGATGCGCTGGCTGGCGGGCGCGCACGTCGAGCTGCCGGCGTACGGCCACAGCACGCCGCTGCCGCTCGTGATGCTCGACGCGCCTTGTCTGATGCGCTCGGCGGCGATCGACGCGCTGGACCGGGCGGGCATCGCCTGGCGCATCGTCTTCACCAGCACCAGCCTGTCGGGTGTGTGGGCGGCCGTCGCGGCCGGCCTGGGCGTGACGGTCCGGACGTCGGTCGGCATGCCGGCCGGCTTGCGCCTGCTCGATCCGGCGTTGCTGCCGCCATTGCCGCACATCGGCTTGAGCCTGCTGCAATCGGAAGCGCAACTCAAGCCGGTGGCGCAAAGGCTGCGCGAGATCGTGCTGGAAGCGGTGGCCCCGGCGTTAAGCTAGAAACCCGGCACGGGATTGGCGATGCGCCGTAGAAACACGTAGGGCGGATTAGCGCAGCGTAATCCGCCAAGCTGCTCCGGCGGCTCATGTCGGATTACGCCGTGCCGGCTAATCCGACCTACGGTTCTCCGCAGCGGATATTACGTAGCGTGACTATTGGAGAGATTTCCGGCGCCACAAACCCCTATAATTGCCACGAAGAAATTTACTTGCAAAATATCAATTTGCAGACGACTTTGGTCCATTCACCACTTAGGGGCAACATGAATACTCTGAACACCGGCAAATTGCTGGCCGCCGCGCTGATCGTTTCGGCCTTGGCCGGCTGCGCCACCGAATCGTCGCGCGCCATCGCCGTGCCGGCCGCCGCGAGCGCCGCGCGTCCATATGTCGGCCCGCGCACTTTGGTCGCCGTCGGCAAATTCGACAACCGCTCCAGCTTCATGCGCGGCATCTTCTCGGACGGCGTCGACCGTCTGGGCAGCCAGTCGAAAACCATTCTCATCGCGCAACTGCAGCAGACCAACCGCTTCAACGTGCTTGACCGCGACAATATGTCCGAGCTCAAGCAGGAATCCGAGTACAAGAAGCAGGGCCAGAACATCAAGGGCGCCGATTTCATCATCACCGGCGACGTGACCGAGTTTGGCCGCAAGGAAGTGGGCGATCATCAACTGTTCGGTATCGCCGGCCGTGGCAAGACCCAGGTCGCTTATGCCAAGGTGACGCTCAACGTGGTCAATATCGCGACGTCGGAAGTGGTGTATTCGACCCAGGGCGCCGGCGAATTCAGCCTGTCGAACCGCGAAGTGCTCGGCTTCGGCGGCACCGCCAGCTACGATGCCACGCTCAACGGCAAGGTGCTGGACCTGGCCATGCGCGAGGCGGTCGACCGCCTGGTCTCCGGCGCCGAAGCCGGTGCATTGACTGCGCCAAAACAATAAGGACCGCCATGAAACCGACGAAGAACCTCAAGCGCGCGGCCCTGCTGGCGCTGGCCGCCGCCGTGCTGACCGGCTGCGCTACGCCGCCCAAGACCCTGTACCAGTGGGAAGGCTACCAGCCGCAGGTCTACCAATACCTCAAGGGCGAGAGCCCTGAGCAGCAAATCGCCGCGATGGAAAAGGACTTGCAGACCATCAGCGCCAAGGGCAACAACGTGCCGCCGGGCTTCCACGCCCATCTGGGCATGCTGTACTCGGTGGCCGGCAAGCCGGACCAGGTGGTGACGCAGTTCGAGGACGAGAAAAAACTGTTCCCGGAATCGGCCGCGTATATGGACTTCCTGCTGGGTAAAATGAAAAAGGGTGAGAAATTATGATGTCGCGTTTTCTGAAAATGGCCGCCTGCCTGGCGCCGGCGGTCTTCCTGTTCGGCTGCGCGACCAAGGCGCCGTCGTATGACTACACCGCGTTCAAGGCGGCCAAACCGCGCTCGATCGTGGTGCTGCCGCCGCTGAACAATTCGCCGGAGGTCAACGCCGGCAACAGCGTGTACGCGCAGGTGACGTATCCGCTTGCCGAGGCCGGCTATTATGTGTTGCCGGTGGCGGTGGTCGCCGAGACCTTCAAGCAAAACGGGTTGACCGGCGCCGCCGATATCCAAGGCGTCGATCCGAAGAAGCTACAGGAGATTTTCGGCGCCGACGCCGGGCTGTACATGACGATTTCGAAGTACGGCTCCACCTACAATGTCATCAACAGCGTGTCGGTGGTCGCGGTCGACGCCAAGCTGGTCGACCTGAAAACCGGCACGGTGTTGTGGACGGGCGCGGCCAGCGCGTCGGACAACGAAGGCGGCAACAACAGTGGCGGTGGCCTGATCGGCGCGCTGATCACGGCGGCCGTCAAGCAGATCATCAACACCACCACCGACGCGTCGCACCCCGTGGCGGGCGTCGCCAACGCCCGCCTGCTGAGCGCCGGCTACAGCAACGGTCTGCTATACGGGCCGCGCTCGAAGAACTACGCGGCCCAGTAACTACTTCGTGTAGTTACTCGTGTAGCTACTTTTTGACTCGCACACCGGCCAGCTGGGCCACGCCCGCCAGGGTGGTCTGCGCCGCGTTCAAGCCCAGCAGGAAGTCCTTGTCCGAGAAGTTGGCGTACAGGTCGGTCGGCTGGTGCCAGTGCGGGTCCCAGCCGGAGCCGATCTGCTGGCCGCGCTCGTTCTCGCGCAGCGAAATCGACGGCACCAGATCCATGAACGGCGTCGAATCGGTGTTGGTCATGTGGAAGCCGACGGCGGCCGGATAGTGGGTCGCGTACTTGTCGTTGGCGGCGCGGAAGGCCCAGGCCAGTTTGGCCGAGGCGTCGGCCTGCTTGGACACCGACTGGTATTCGATATTGACGTCCGCCTCCAGGCGCTGCTCGGGCGGCGCAACGAACACCGGCTTGCCATGCTCGTCGACCACCGGCTTGCCGTAGCCGTCGATCCGTTGGAACGGCATGCCGTGATCGAACAGCATCATGTCGTGCTGGATCATGCCCAGCCATTTAGGTTCCGGATATTTGCCCGACCCCTTGGGCGATTCGATCCCCTGCAAATCCTTGCGCTGGTTGACGTAGGCGGTCGCGCCGTTCAAGCCGCTCTCCTCGTTGTTGAACAAGATGAAGCGGATCGAGCGGTCGGTCTCGACACCGGGCGCGCTGAAGATGCGCGCCAGCTCCATCACCAGCGCGGTGCCGGAGCCGTCGTCGTTGGCCGCCTCGCCGAAGCCGATGCCGTCCATGTGCGCGCTGACGATGTACATCTCCTCCGGATGCTTGCTGCCGACCTTGGTGCAGTAGACGTTCTCGCGCTGCGAGGTGCCGACCGGCGTCAACTCGGAGTTCAACGCGCGCAGCTTCTCGTCGGGCTGGGCCATCGGGTCGTTGTTGACGCCGGTCGCAATGCGGTTGCCGAACAAGGTGCTGCCGCCCTGGCCGGGAGGGCCGCCGGCGCCGCCGCTGGGAATGCCGGGCGCGCGCTTGGGTACGGGATCGCCGGGGGCCGCTTGCGTGTACTGGTATTGCAGGCGTTCGGTGTTGGCGCAGCCGTAGGACTTCAGTTGCGCCTCGATCCAGTCGAGCGCCTGGCGGTTGCGTTCCGTTCCCTGGCGGCGGTCGCCGAACTTGGTCAGGCTCTTGATGGTGGCCTTGTATTTTTCCAGGTCGAGCCGGCCCACCAGCGAGGAGATCGGGTCGGCGGCGGCCGCCGTCGGGGCCGGAGCCTGGGCCTGGGCGGCGCACCCGGCGCAGGCCAGCGCCATGCTCAATGCTACTACTGGTTTCATGGATTTCCTCTCGGCAGGGTCAATAAGCTCTGCCATTCTGCATCACACCGCAGGATTTGAGAAGTTATCTCTCTTGGAACCGGGGCAGCTTGTCCAAGGTGATCACGTCCGGATGGTTGTAGACCTTGCGCTTGTGGGCGTTGGTGTTGAAGTGTTCGCCGGTCCAGAAATTGTTGGGCGAGCTCACGCCGGCCGGGCCGTCGCCGTCGTTCCAGGTCATGAACCACAGCCACCACGCGCCGTCGGCCCGCATCTTGTCCGGGTCCGGGATGTAGCTGTTCTCGGTCAGCGCGATTGGTTTCTTCTCGGCCGAGACTTGCGCCGTTTGCCGGTACTTGGCGATCTGCGAGCCGTAGGTCTTGTTGTCTGTGTCGTCGTAGATGTCGAAGCTGGCGATGTCGACCACATCGTCGCCGGGATACCAGGCCGGGTCCTGGCCGTTCCATACCCAGATCAGGTTGTGGATGCCGTGCACCTTGACCAGGCGGTCGTACATGTGGCGCCAAAGCAGGATGTTGGCGTAGGCCTGCGGCACGCCGTCGGCGCGCGCGCGTCCCCACCAGAACCAGCCGTCGCCGTTGTTGCCCGAGGCTTCGTGTAGCGGACGCCACAGCACGGTCACGTTGGCGTCGGACAGGCGTTTGAGCTGCACCGCCACCAGGTCGATGCCATCGTTGATCTGCTGATAGGCAGGGCTGGCGGTGTCCAGTGCGCCGTTGGCGACCGGGATGGTGAATGTGGTGTTCTTGCTCGTGTCCGGCTCGCGCACGTAGAAGCGCGCCTTATCGACCTGTGCGGTCTTCAGCAGCGAAGGATCGCGCCAGTGCCAGTGGAAGGTCACCAGGCCGCCCTTGTTGGCGAAGGCGATCGCCTCTTCGGTTTGGCGCTGGCCCGCATGCGGGGCGGTCATGCCGTAGTCCATGAAGTCGAAACCCATGAGCGCCGGGTATTTGCCGGTGTCGGCGTGGACGCGTTCGGCCATGTCGATGGAATCGTTCCAGGACAGGTCGGTTTGCCCCGCGATGATGCTTTTGCCCCAGATGCCGCGCAGCCAGGCATAGGTGGCGCGGGTCTTGGCGTTGGCGCCGGGATCGACGGGAACCTCCCGGGTGGCGATGGTGGGCGCGATGGTGCGGTTGTCCGGGCAGAAATTGCGCGCCACGCAGTATTGACCTTTCTCGAACGACCAGCGGCCGTTGTCGTTGCCGCACAGGGGCCAGGATTTGCCGTTGATCGTGCAGCTTTCCGCGGCGGCGGCGGCGCCCGACAACGTCAGCAACGCCGACAGGGCTAGCAGTTTGATGGCCGCGGTGGCGGAAGATGGCATCGGAGTTCCTGTTGGTTGAGTGGTCAGCCCACAATGTAGCCGCGCCTCGGGAGCATTTCAACCGGGACAGGTTTTTGGGTGCTTGTTTAGCCGAGATGACGCGCATGTTTAACGCGGCGCGTTCCGCTGTGCCTTGGGGGGCGCCACATGATACTCGCGTTGCCGGCGCTTGGCGGCACACCGCCGGCCGCATGCGATATATATAATCGACAACAATTTCCCCACATCAGGATAGTCATGAACAGCCCTTCGTTCCGGTTCACCGTAGGCCGTAGTCTGGTCGTGTTGTCGCTGTGCGCGCTAAGCGTCGCGCCGGCGTGGTCGCAAACCGAATCGGTGCCGCCGGCTGAGCAGATCGAGGCCGTCGCGGGTGAGGGCGTCATTGCGGAGACCATCCTGGTGGCGGGGCAGCGGCCCGGTCCGGGTCTGTGGAAAGTGTCGAAGGGCGATCATGTGCTGTGGGTATTCGGCACCTACTCGCCGCTGCCGAAGAAAATGGAATGGCGCTCGCAGGAAGTGGAAACCATTCTGGCGCAGTCGCAGGAATATCTGCGGCCGCCTGGCGCGACGGCCGACGTGGGATTTTTCCGCCAGATGACGCTGCTGCCGTTCGCGATCGGCTTCAAGAAGAATCCGGATGGGGCCGAGCTCAAGGATCTGCTGCCGGCGCCGGTCTACGCGCGCTGGCTGGTGCTGAAGAAAAAGTACATCGGCGACGACGACGGCATCGAGCGCGAACGGCCGATCTTCGCCGCCGACACCTTGTTCCGCAAGGGCCTGGAGCAGGCCGGCCTGGGTTCGGGCGGACGCGAGGTGCGCGAGACGATCGAAAAGCTCGTCAAGAAAAACAAGCTTAAGATGACGTCGACCGAGGCCAAGCTGGAGATCGACGATCCGGTCAAGATGCTCAGGGAGTTCAAGAAGGTGCCGCTGGACGACGTCGCCTGTTTCTCCAACACGATGGCGCGGCTGGAAGACGACATCGACGCCATGCGCGTGCGCGCCAACGCCTGGGCCAAGGGCGATCTCGAGGCGATCCAGAAGATCAGCTACGCGGACCGCGACGGCGCCTGCGATTCGGCGGTTCTCAACAGCGCCTTGCTCCAAAGCCGGCCGGGGTTGAAGTCGGTGCAGCAGAAGATTCAGGATAGCTGGGTGGCGGCCGCCGAGAAATCGCTGGCGGCCAACGCCTCCACTTTCGCGACGTTGCCGGTGAAGGATTTGCTGGACCCCAAGGGATTTGTCGCGGCGCTGGAGGCGAAGGGGTATGTGGTGCAGAAGCCGGAGTAACTTCCTGCTCCTAGGTCTAAATCAATACTGGCCTGAACAGTCTGACCTACGCTTTGAATTCTGGCGGTTTCCAGAAGGCAAGTCGCAACAAAGGAGGTTCAATGACTGCAGCCAATTTCATACACAAGCCCGACCACACGCGTCTGCCGCGGAGCGACAAAGAACTAAGTGGCGCAAAATGGGCGCAACAGTTCCCCGGCGGGACTCGTATTAGCGACCTGGCTGGTACTTTCCGTCATGCAGTAGACGATTTCGTTTGTGCCATGACTGAAGCAGGTATCAAAGTGAAAATTGATGCGACATACCGGCCTTTCCCGCGCGCATACATGATGCACTGGTCCTGGCGAATAGTGAACGACGGGGTTGATCCGGCGACGATACCGGCAATGGCAGGTGTGGAAATCGAATGGCAACACCCAACTTCTGCGGCCTCGCTGAAAGCAGCGAATGACATGGTAGACGCGTTGTCTATACGCAGACTTCGAACTCAACCGGCTCTTCGATCTCAACACAATTTGCGTTTGGCGATCGACATGTCGCTGTCTTGGAGCGGGACGGTATCGGTGATGGATGCGAGCCGCAGACTCATTCACATCGCCAGCTTGCCACGCACCGGCATGAATCGACAACTGATCGAAATCGGTGCTACCTATGGTGTGAAGAAATACGTGGGCGGTAGTAAGGACGTGCCGCATTGGTCTAACAATGGACGCTAGTTGAGGGAGCGATTATGGGAATGAAGACAGTGGCATTGGTTGCCTGTTTTTTCGTGTCCACTGCGGCGCTCGCCAAGGGACCAATACCGAAAGATGTGCAAGCCTTCATCGAGAACGCCGAGGCGTGCGAGCACTTCGCCGGGGAATTTGATGGTGGCCTTAGTAAGCAGCGACAAAAGGAAATTGAGCGCGGTGTGGTTCGGTACTGTCAACCTGCTCAAAAACAGCTCAAGCGACTTATTGAAAAATACAAGAATGACCCGAAGGTCACGGAAATCATTCGCAGCCACGCAAATGATTCGGTCACCAGTTTCAGATGAGTGGTCCACGGACTATCCAGTCGAATCCACGTGATTAGTTTGGGAAGTTGTCAACAGTGCGTAAAGCCGCGTAGAATACGGCCAACGCGGGTGTAGCTCAATGGTAGAGCAGAAGCTTCCCAAGCTTACGACGAGGGTTCGATTCCCTTCACCCGCTCCAGATCCCATTGCGTCCCCACTGATTGCCTCTCCAATACGCCCAAGGCTGCTTCGCCACGGGTGTTCATACTATTCATCGTTTCACGAAACGTGAACATGGCGTAAGTAGTGAACGAGAACTTCTCGCACGTTGCGCATCACATCAAAGCAGTCTTTAATATGATGCCACGGTATTAAAGAAAACTTTAATTGCGCTGAAGAGACCTATGGGACGGCCCCCAAACGAAACAAGGCCGGCCACATGGGGCCGGCCTTGCCGTCAAATCACGCCAACGCTGATTACGTCAGTATCGCGATCAGGATGATGATGGGCAGTGGGATGCCGAGCAGCAGTAGCAGTATCGAGCGCATAGTATTCTCCTTGGATTAGATGACGGTGCGCGTGACGACACGCGCGTGATCGCGGTTGCGGCCGCCGATGGTGGCGCACAGGCTGGCGACGAAGGCGCCCAGCAGCAGCGCGAAGGTCATCCACAGTGCCGAACGGGCTGCCGCCTTGCGTGCCGCTTCGGCCGCCGCCATGGCCTTGGCTTTCACTTCCGCCGCCGCCTGCTTGGCTTGTGCATAAATCGCGTCGACACGCTGTTCCGCCTCCGGTTGCGACAGGCCGCTGCGTTTGGCCACCAGCTGCGCCATGTAGTTGCGGTCGTCGGCGCTGATTTTGCCCGCCGCCAGATCGGCGACCAGGATGCGCGTGATCTCTTCACGTTCCGATGCCGTGGCGCCCTGGCCGTTCGGCGAACGCAGAAGCATGTCGGCGAAGTAGTCGTTCGAGCGCGGGTTGTCGGCAACGGCCGATGCTCCCGTCGCCAGTGCCGGTGCCGCAGCGGCGCCGGCGTCGATGGTGCCGCTGAGGACAGCGCGCGCGCCGCCCGCCAGCACCGCCACCGTGATCAAGGTCGCCACCGCCCATGCCAGCAGGCCGTGCGCGGTATCGCGGAAGTGCACTTCGTCGCCATGGATGCTGGCCCATTTGACGCGCAGCCGGCCGGCCACGTAGCCGCCGATGCCCGACGCCGCCAATTGCGTGAAGGCGATCCAGACGATCGCGGCGACGCCCAGCGGCGCGGCGTTGTACTCGTACGGCGAGACCGACGACAGGCCGAGGCCCATGCCGAGGATCAGCAGGAGGAACGAGAGTGCGGCGGCCGCCGCCGCTCCGGCGAAGATGGCGCCCCAGGAGACGCCGGAGGCGTAGCCGTCGTCGCCATCGCGGCTGACCACCGCGCCGGGTGTGAATGGTTGAGTCTGCATGATTTTTCCTTATGATTGTTGAACAACACGGAACCGATCATGCGCCAACAGGCCCGAGCCCAATGTGAGCGCTCGCACTGATGCACTGTTTTCGTGCGGATTTTGTTGCTAGCTGCTTGCCGTTGTGACTTGCCGTATACTTAAAGGTTGAAATCGCCTTACACTACCCCGGAAAATCTCCCATGAATTCAGTCGGCCCGAAACAGCGCCTGTCCACTCGTCTTGCCTTTCTTGCCGCCGGCCTGGCCATGTCGGCCTGGGCGCCGCTGGTGCCGTTCGCCAAGGAACGCCTGGCGCTGGGCGAGGCGGACCTGGGCCTGCTGCTGCTGTGCCTTGGCGCCGGTTCGCTGATGGCGATGCCGGTGACCGGCTTGCTGGCGTCGCGCTTCGGCTGCCGCGTCGTGGTGCTGGTGTCGGGCGCCTTTGTCTGCATGGTGCTGCCAGGGTTGGCGATCGCGCCCACGCCGATGCTGCTGGGGGCCACGCTGTTCACGTTCGGCGCGGCGCTCGGCACGCTCGACGTGGCGATGAATGTGCAGGCGGTGATCGTCGAGCGCGAGAGCGGCGGGGCGCTGATGTCTGGCTTCCATGGACTGTTCAGTGTCGGTGGCTTCATCGGCGCCGGCTTGATGGCGCTGATGCTGTGGGCGGGCATGACCCCGGTCGGCGCCAGCGTGGCGGTGTCGTTGCTGGTGGCGCTGTCGCTGCTGGCCGGCGCGCCGCATCTGTTGCGCGAGCCCGATGCGGCCGATGGCCACGGGTCGATGTTCGTCGTGCCGCACGGCGCGGTGATCTTCATCGGCGTGCTGTGCTTCCTCTGCTTCCTGGCCGAGGGGGCGATCCTCGACTGGAGCGCCTTGTTGCTGACGTCGGAGCAGGGCATGGACGCCACCCGCGCGGGCCTGGGCTATGCGGCCTTCGCGGCGGCGATGACGGTGGGCCGGCTGACCGGCGACCGCGTGGTCAGCCGGCTCGGTGGCAAACGCGTACTGCTGCTGGGCGGGCTGTGTGGCGCGGCGGGCTTCTTCGCCGCAGTGCTGGCGCCCTCCGCGCCGCTGGCGCTGGTGGGCTTCTTGCTGGTGGGGCTGGGCGCGTCGAACGTGGTGCCGATCCTGTTCACCGCCGCCGGCAACCAAAGCGCGATGCCGGCGGGGCTGGCGATCGGCGCCATCACCACCCTCGGCTATGCGGGCATACTCGCCGGGCCGGCGGTGATCGGCTTTGTCGCCCACGCGGTCAGTTTGAACCTCGCCTTCGCCGGCTTGGGCGGCGCGATGCTGGTGATCGCGGCCAGCGCCAGGCTGGGCGCCGCGCGGGCCTGACAACGTCCGAAAACCACTCCGAACAGCCAATCAACAAGAAAAACACCGATAGGGTGATTTTTAGTTTGACATCCCGATTGATAACTCGGTATTATGAAATCGATTTCAAGGCGAAGGAAAACGATTGCACTTTATTTGAAAACGTTTTCATTTTGTCTTTGAGCAGCATGCAAAAGTTTCATGTAGTCCAGTGTTGTCTGTGGTCTTATGGCTCCTCGTCCTCCAAGTCGAGGGGCTTTTTTTTGAACTAAAATATCTTCGGTGGGACTAACTTCGAAACCAGGTCGCGGCGCTGTGTCGCATCGGAGGCGCAATGCGGCATATTTTTCGCTGGAGTTCGATTGACGGGGTGGGGACCGAGTATTTGGACGTCGATTTCGCCGCCGACGGCACTGTGGCGAGCGGCGTGGTGGTGGGCGAAGACGAGGGCGTCCCTTACGGACTGGTCTATACCGTCCGCACCGATGCCGAATGGCGAACCCGGGCGGTGGAGGTTGCCCATCCAGCGGACGGGCGGCGCTTGCGACTGCTGTCGGACGGCGAGGGCCGCTGGAGCGATGCGCTCACCGGCGAGTATTTGCCGCTGCTGGACGGTTGCATCGATGTCGATATT
Organism: Duganella sp. GW821-FHT07F09; assembly: GCF_059418705.1. Taxonomy (NCBI): domain Bacteria; kingdom Pseudomonadati; phylum Pseudomonadota; class Betaproteobacteria; order Burkholderiales; family Oxalobacteraceae; genus Duganella; species Duganella sp. GW821-FHT07F09. Next base: position 108,108 of record NZ_JBWKQJ010000012.1, read on the forward strand.
GCTGCGACGCCCTTCACCAATACGCTGCCCATCCGCCGCCGCACATGGACCCACGGACTAAGCCGCACCTTCAGCATGGCCTATGTGTCGGTACCGGAGCTGGTCGCGAGCAAGAAAGAGCAGCGCTACACATGCATAGAGGAAAAGAAGAGGTTTCTATTTGAAACCTTGCCCCCCGTCTTTCAAGCCGAGCTCACCATCGATGCGCATGGCTTGGTCGTGGACTACCCCGGCTTGTTCCGGCGGCTGCCCTAGCGCAGTTTGATCGTGACGGCCATCGTCTCGTCGCGCACGTCGATGGCGGCGTCGGTGAAGTCCGGCGGGCCGAACTTGCCGCGCGCGTCGCGGCTGAAGCCGTAGTTTTCGCTGGGGATGCCGATCAGGTTGCGGTCCAGCTTGTCGTTCTGGTTCTCGTCCTGGTAGGCGAGCACCGCCCAGGTGCCTTTCGGCACGTTCTGTATCGTGACGACGGTGTCGTTGGCCTGCGCCGGCGCCGAGCCGCTGTACAGGCAATCCTTCAAGAATCGCTCCTTGTCGCACACGGCGACATTCACTTTGCCTCTACCGCCGACGACCGACGATACCTTCACCTCGATCGTGGCGGCCGATGCGGTGGCGGCCAGCACGACGGTGGAAATGAACAACGATGGCTTGATCAGTGATTGCATGGGTTTCCTTTTCTTGGCTACGTTGAATGGCAAAGGCGAGTCGCTGGCGCTGCGGAAATAGCGGCTATGGTAGGCTGTGTCCATCGCTGTTTTCACCAGCGCCGCTTCTACCTGACCGACGATCGTAACGACCCATGATATTGAACACGCTCATCGTCCTGATCACCATTGTATTGATGGAATTGTTTTCTATTGTCGCGCACAAATATGTGATGCATGGTTTCGGTTGGGGATGGCACCGCTCGCACCATGAACCGCGCACCGGCTGGTTCGAGAAGAACGATCTGTATGCCGTGGTTTTCGCCGGGGTGGCAATCGCGCTGATTTATTTCGGTACCGAAGGCTATCATCCCCTCGAATGGATAGGCGCCGGCATGACCGCCTACGGTTTCCTGTACTTTGTCGCGCACGACGGCCTGGTTCACCGCCGCTGGCCGTTTCAATACACGCCCCGCAGCGGCTATCTGAAGCGGCTTTACCAGGCGCACCGCATGCACCACGCCGTCGAAGGGAAAGAGGGTGCAGTCTCGTTTGGATTCCTGTACGCGCCGCCGGTCGATGAACTCAAGCGTCAACTGCGCGTGCTGCACGATGGCCCCCTGCGCCAACGTGGTCGGGCCGCTGCCATAACCCCCGCGGACGCGGCGACATCCGCCGAAGACGCGAAGTAAGCGCACTGGCGCCTCCCTTCGCGAGCAGCCATAGTTTGGTCGCGCGCGACGTGCCGACCCGCTCATCCCAGGCGTGCGCACCGCGCGCTTTGACGTTGATGCCGATCTGCCTGTACACATTGCGCGCCGTGGCGATTGCCCACGCGCAGCGCAGTGGCAGGGCGATGATGCCCTGGTTGGCCGAAGCGTAATACGGTTCGGCGTAGTCGACCAGCCGCGCCGCCACGACTGCCAGGGCCGCCCGGTGCTTGGGCAACGCCACTTCGTTCACAGGGATGCCCGCTTCGAGCAGCCATTCGGCGGGTACGTAGCAGCGCCCCATGCGCGCATCCTCGACGATGTCGCGCGCGATATTGGTCAGCTGAAAAGCCAGGCCAAGGTCGCAGGCGCGGTCCAGCACCGTTGCCTTGCTGGCGCCCATGATCGATGCCATCATCAGGCCGACCACGCCGGCCACGTGATAGCAGTAGCGTAGCGTGTCGTCGATGGTCTCGTAGCGCGCCTGTTCGACGTCCATGGCGAAACCGGCCAGGTGGTCGAAGGCGAAATGCGGTTCTATCTTGTGGCGCAGCGCCACCTCCTGGAACGCGGCGAAGGCCGGATCGGACATCTTTTCGCCGGCATAGGCGCGCCGGGTCCGGTCTTCGAGTTCCGCCAGTTTTTCGGCGGCGTCGTCCTGCGCCAGTGCCACCGCGCCGAAACCCAGCTCCTGGCCGTCGACCACGTCGTCACAGTGGCGGCACCACGCGTACAGCATCAACACACTGCGCCTGACGTCGGCCGGAAACAGCTTTGCCGCCGCCGCGAAGCTTTTCGATCCGACCTTGATGGTCTGGGTCGCGTGGTCCAGCAAGGCCTCGCTCATCGCCCGAACTCCTCGATCATCAGGCCGGCCGTCGCCTTGGCAGAGCCGATCACGCCCGGCACGCCGGCGCCGGGATGGGTGCCGGCGCCGACCAGGTACAGATTCGCCAGCTCGCTGTCGCGGTTGTGCGGGCGGAACCAGGCGCTCTGCGTCAGGATGGGCTCCAGCGAGAACGCCGAGCCGACGTGCGCATTGAGCTCGTCGCGGAAATCGATCGGTGTGAAGATGCGGCTGGTGACCAGTTGGTCGCGCAGGCCTGGCATATAGCGGCGCTCCAGGTATTCGAAGATGCGGTCGCGGTAGCGCGGGCCTTCGACTGCCCAGTCGATATCCGCGTTGCCCAGGTGAGGCACCGGCGCCAGCACGTAGTGGCTGCCGCAACCCGGCGGCGCCAGCGACGGATCGGTGATGCAGGGCGCATGCAGGTACAGCGAGAAATCCTCGGCCAGCGTTTTGCCGCCGAAGATCTCGGTGATCAGTTCTTTGTAGCGCGGCCCGAAGCAGACGGTGTGATGCTGCAGCTGGCTATGGTGATGATCGAGCCCGAAGTACAGCACGAACAGCGAGTTGCTGAAGCGTTTTTTGCGCAACGCGCCGGCCTCCGACGGTCCGCGCGGATGTTGTGACAACAGATCCGCGTAGGTGTGGACGACGTCGGCGTTGGATGCCACCGCTTGCGCGGGGAAGTGGCGCCCGTCCGCCAGGCGCACGCCGTTGACGCGCGCGCCGCTCGCCTCGATCGCCGCCACGTCGGCATTCAGTTCGATGCGGCCGCCGATATCCTGGAACAGGCGCACCATGCCGTTCACCAGCGCGCCGGTGCCGCCGCGCGGGAACCAGACGCCCCAGCGCCGTTCCAGCGCGTGGATCAAGGTGTAGATCGACGAGGTGGCGAACGGGTTGCCGCCGACCAGCAGCGAGTGGAACGAAAACGCCTGCCGCAGATGTTCGTTCTGAATGAACTTCGAGACGATGCTGTAGACGCTGCGCCATGCCTGCAGCTTCGCCAGTTGCGGGCCGGCCGCGATCATGTCGCGGAACGACAGGAAGGGCACGGCGCCGAGCTTCAGGTAGCCCTCGTCGAACACCGCCTTGGAGTACGCGAGGAAGCGCTGGTAGCCCTGCACGTCGGCCGGGTTGAGCGCGTGGATCTGGCGGTCCAGCGACTCCTGGTCGTTGGCGTAGTCGAAATGGCTGCCGTCCTCCCAGCACAGGCGGTAGAACGGCGCCACCGGCAGCATCTCGACGTAATCCGACAAACGTTTGCCGGCGACGGTGAACAGCTCCTCGATCGCCGACGGATCGGTGATGACGGTGGGGCCCGCGTCGAAGGTGAAGCCCTGGTCCTGATAGACGTAGGCGCGGCCGCCCGGCTTGTCGCGCTTTTCGAGCAAGGTGGTTTGAATCCCGCTCGCTTGCAGACGGATGGCCAGCGCCAGGCCGCCGAAGCCGGCGCCGACAACCACTGCCTGTTTTGTTTCGTTCATTCGGGTTTCCTGATTTGGTGGGGATGGATTTTGCGTGCGGCCGATATGGCCTGGCCGACCGGCACCGGCGGCTTTCCCGACAGAAGGCGCGCCTTGTCGCCAAGGGTAGGGCGGCCGGCGTAAAAGCGCGCGATCAGCGGCGCCGGTAAATGGTAAAAACGCTGCATCACACGCCAGCGGCTGTCGGCGTCGCCGGCCAGGAACAGCATGCGATTGAGCAGGCGGAAGAAGCGCTGTCCGCGCCATTCGTGCAGCGCGGTCTCCCGTATGGCGTGGAACAACGCCGGGGCGCGCAAGTCATCCAGCGTCGCGATCCGCTCGGCCAGCCGCACAGCATGGGGCAGCGAATAGCCGGTCGTGGGATGGAACAGGCCGGCCCGCAGGCCGGACGTCGGTTGTCCGTTCAGATCCGACCAGAATTGATCGACGTCGCCGGCCAGCACGATCGGCAGCGAGCCATGTTCCTCACGGATCAACTCTTCGATGTGCCAGTTACGGGAGGCGGCATAGGCGGCGATATTGGCACGCAGCCGTGCCGGCTCCCACACGCCGGTGTCGACGTAGTGCGTGTCTTCGATCAGCAGGCGGTCGGGCGCGAAAGGCAGCACGTAGACGAAACGGTAGCCTCCTTGCTGCGCGACGCTGGCGTCCATGATGGTGGGCGAGGTCAGTCCATGCGGCGCGGCGAGGCGTACTTCCTGTCCGAGGAAGGTTTGGTAGCCCAATGCCAGCCGCTCGGATGGGCGCGGACCCCGGCCGTCGATGACGGCGCCCGCATGCAGCATTTCGCCGCCGGCCAATCGCACCGTGGTCGGCGTTAGCTCCTCTATCCGGGCGCCGAGCCGCAGCGCGTCGCCCAGCGCGGCTTCGATGACGCGGGCGAAATCGTCGGAGGCGATGCTGGCGTACCCGCCGTCGAGCGTTCTGGCGTGCTCCGGGAAGATGACATCGTAGTCCGGCCAGTGCGCCGAGACCAGCGGCGCGAGCCACTGCCGCTGCGACGCATCGAGGTCGCTGTCATGAAACGACCAGGTATGGTTTCCACCTATCCGGTCATCCCGCTCGAGCAGCAGGATTCGTAGCGACGGGCGCGTGGTCCGCAGCCGCCACGCGATCAGCGCGTTGGCCAGGCCGCCGCCGGCCAGGATCACGTCGTACGGCACGGTGCTCATGCGAGGCCGCTCGCTGCCCGGCGGGCGTGGCTGTCATCGTGCCGGTTCAGGTTCAGCGCCGTTTCGACGATGTCGGCGGCGCGTGGCGTGCCGCCGGCTTGCGCCAGTTGGTCCGAGAGTACGGCAAGCCGCCGCCCGTACTCCGGTTCATCGAGCAGCCGCCGCAAGTGCCTGCCCAGTTGGGCCGCGCCGGCGAAGCGGGGCGACGCGCGCAGGCCGATGCCGGCATGACAGATCCGCGACGCCACGCCCGGCTGGTCGAAGGCGATCGCCAGCGCCAGTATCGGCGTGCGCGCGGCAATCGCGTCCATCGCCGTGTTCAGTCCCGCATGGGAGACCACGGCGTCCGCGCGCGCCAGCACCGCCTGCTGGGGTGCGAATGCGCAGACAGTCGTCGCTCCCTTGGGCCCGGCCCGTTCGACGGCCTGCGCCTGTTGCGGATTCAGCCCTCCGCAATGGGCGACCAGCAGTTGGACGTTCAGACCCCGGCATGCTTGCGCAATGCGCTTGAACAGCACGAAGCGCTGGCCTTGCAGTGTGCCCAGCGAGGCGAAGATGAAAGGGCGGTCATCGGCGATGGTCGGCATGGGATCGATGCGCGGGCCTGACGGCGACGGAATACCGGGAGCGACGTGTCGCAACGGGCCGACATGGTGGAAATTCGCTGGCAAGTGAAGGCGCGGAAAATCGAAGGCCGCCACGGTCTGGCTGATCTGCGCCAGCGGCGACAGGCACTCGTGCAGCATGCCGCGCGCCGGAATGCCCAGGGCGCGCGCCTGCCGCTCGATCACCTTGCGGTGCGGCGACATGAGCCAGTCGTACACGCGGGTGCTGCCTTCGACCATCTTCAACGAGCGCTCGTCGATGCCGAATGCGAACGGCATCACCGGCAGCGGGACGCCTGCTTCGCGGTTGACCGGCAGCGCGCAAGCCACCGATACGAACGGCAGCTCCAGCGCCTCGGCCACCAGTCCGGCCGCCGCCTCCATCTGGTCGCCGAGCAGGGCGTCGATGCGCAGCGCTTCGATCGCGGCGGGCAGTTCGCGGCACAGCATGTCGGTGGTGTCGGCCATGTCGACGATGACCTTGCGCAGTCCCAGCGGGCTGCCCGGATTGGCCGCCAGCCGCAGCGAGGCGGCCAAAGATCCTGGCGGATAGCGCCCCGCGCCGAGCGCGTGGAAGCCGATGCGGGCGTCCGGTATCCACTCGGCGGCGTCGGGCCGGTGCAGGAAGGTGACCTGGTGTCCGCGCTCGATCAACGCCAGCGCCAGCGCCGCCAGGGCGTTGAAATGGCTGTAGAAGGCCGGGGCGACCACGCCGAAATGGGCCATGCGATGTCCTCTCGACGGACGCGCGCTATGGCGCGTGCAGATCGACGACCGGGCCGGCCTTGCGGAACAGGTTCCCGACCAGAAGGCGTGTGCGTTGCTTGCTGCCGATGGCGTCGGTCAGGTAGCCGTCGGCGTCGCGCAGATGCGCGGCCAGGCGGCGTTGGGTTTTTTCCATGCCCAGGGTGGCGGTGATGGTCGCCTTGCCGGCGTCCTTGCCGACATCCTTGCCGGTCAGCGCGCAGTCGTTGCCGGGGACGTCCAGCAGGTCGTCCTTGATCTGGAACGCATGGCCGGCGGCCATGGCGAAGGAGCGCAGCGCTTGCAGCACCCGCTCGTCGGCCTGGGCGATGATGCCGGCCATCTCCACGGAAAGGCCAAGCAGCACGCCGGTTTTCAGTTCGTTGGTGGTGGCGATGTCGTCGACCGAGCGTTGATGGCCGCCGTGCAGATCCTCGAATTGCCCCCGCACCAGGCCCTGGGTGCCGACCGTCTCGGCCAGCGCGCTCACCAGCCGCGTGCGGATCAATGGCGAGATGTCCTTGGTCTGGGCAAGAATGTGGAAAGCGCGGCTGAGCAGGGCGACCGACGCCAGGATGGCGACGTTCTCGCCGAACTGGATGTGCACGGTGGGCTTGCCGCGCCGCAGCCTGGCGTCGTCCATGCAAGGCATATCGTCGAGGATCAGGGAGGCGGCGTGCACCAGTTCGACCGCGCAGGCGGCGTCGAGCAACGCCGGCGACGAGCAGCCGAGGTCGCGCGCGACGAGCATCAGCAACAAAGGACGCATGCGCTTGCCGGTGCTCAGCGCCGCCGCGCGCATGGCGGCCGTCAGCGGGTCGTGCTGCCCGCCGCCGTCTGCCAGAAAGTAACGGATGCGCTCCTCAAGCTCGCGGCGCAGGTCATCGATCTCCGCTTCCGATGGATCGCCGGGGAGTTCCCGCTTGATGCCGTTGAACCGCAGTGTTTCCGTAACCATGCGCAAGTCCCTGTGCCGATTGCATAATGAATTCCCTTGCGGGCCATCATACCGGCGCAAACTTCAACAAACAGGACTTGAATCAATCGTGCGCGTGCCAGCACACACAATAGCGGTTCATCTTTTGGACAGCCTACTCCTTGTTGTGGAACGGCGCGAACCACGTGACCAGGAAAGATGGAATCGTCGCCGCCATCACCAGCCAGAAGTAGTGTACATAACCGAGCGCCTGCTGCAGGTGGCCGCTGACGACGCCGGTGACCAGCATGCACAGGCCCATCAGGCCGGTGCCGAAGGCGTAGTGGGTGGTGGTGTATTTGCCCGGCGCGAGTTGCTGCATCAGGTAGATCATGAAGCCGACCGAGCCGAAGCCGAAGAAGAACTTCTCGATCGCCACGCCGGCGCTGATCAGCCACAGGTTTTCCGGCTGGTAAATGCCCATCAGCAAGAACGTGACGTTCGGAATGTTGACCGCGCAGCACAGCACGAACAAGGTGGAAGGCAGGCCGCGCCGCGCGACATAGATGCCGCCCAGCAAGGAACCCAGCAGCACGGCGATCAGGCCGTAGGTGCCGTAGATCAGGCCCAGCATTTCGTTCGACAAGCCCAGGCCGCCCTTGGCCACCGGATCGACCATGAAGAACGGGCCGATTTTCTCCAGCAGGCCGATACTGAGGCGGAACACGAACGCGAAGCCGACCATCAGCCAGACGTCGCGCTTCTGGAAGAAGGTGACGAAGGAGTCGCGCAGGATGAAGGCCGCCTCGCCTACCGACTTGGGCGCGTTTTCGGCCTTGGCGCCGTCCGGCATCACGCGCAGGTGCCACAGCGCGGTGACCACGGTGATGGCGGCGGCGATGAAGAAGATGATGCGCCACGAGTCGATCCACGCCGGCCCGAACACGCCGGCCTCGTGGTGGAAGTAGTGGGTGTGCAGCCAGCCGCTCAGGTACACCATGCCGCCCGAGGCGACGATGGGGCCGACGTTCCAGCTCAGGCTCTGGATGCCGCAGAACAGCGACTGCGTCTTCGAGTCGAGCGAGGTGACGTAGACGCCGTCGGAGGCGATGTCCTGGGTGGCGCCGACCAGCGACAGTATCCCGAACAGGAACACCATGATGACCAGGTAGTTCGGCAGCGACATCGCCAGCGCGACGGCGCCGAAGCCGATGCCGACGATCAGCTGCGCGCACAGGACGAAGAACTTCTTGGTGCGGTACATTTCAACGAAGGGGGCGAACAGCGGCTTGATGGTGTAGGCCAGGATCAGATAGCTGGCGTATTGCGCGGCGTCGCCGTTGTCCATGCCGAGATTCTTGAACATGATGGACGTGACGCTGGTGAGCATCATGTACGTCAGCGCCATCGAGAAGTAGCCGGTGGGGACCCACAGCATCGGCGTGCCGCGCGCGAACATGGCGCTCAGTAGCGATTTCTGCTCGCCGTTGTCGGGGGGCGCCGGCGGCTTCTGATGCTCTTGCGGCGTGGCGGAAGGTGCGGTCTGCATGGTGTCGTCCTCGTTGTTCTCTGTGGAGTGTAGCACTTGGCTCTGCGGCCAATGGGTAATGCCAGTTCTTGAACGAGCCTGATCACGTAGGGCGGATTAGCGCAGCGTAATCCGCCAGGCTCCGTCGGCGGCTCATGGCGGATTACGCGCTGCGCGCTAATCCGCCCTACGAAAAGCAGGGTATGGCTCTGGTCTAAGCTGCGTGGGCGGCCTGCGGGGCGCGCTGTTGGACCAGGTAATCGCGGTACCACAAGGCGCTGTGCTTCAGGGTGCGCTTCTGCGTCGCGTAGTCGACATGGACGATGCCGAAACGCTTGGCGTAGCCCGAGTTCCATTCGAAGTTATCCAGCAAACTCCAAAGGAAGTAGCCTTGCACGTTCACGCCTTGCAGGCGCGCGTCGTTGAGCGCCTTCAGGTGGCGCTGCACGAAATCGATGCGCGCCTCGTCCGGCACTTCGCCGTCGACGACGGTGTCCGGATTGGCCATGCCGTTCTCGGTGATGTAGATCGGCGGCAGTTCGTATTCGTCGTGGAGCTTGAGCAGCAGTTCGGTCAGGCCGTCCGGGTAGATTTCCCAGCCCATGTCGGTCTTGCCCAGTTTCGCTTCCGGCTGGCGCGGCGGCACTTCGGCGCTGCAGTAGGAGCGGAAGTAGTAGTTCACGCCCAGGAAGTCGATGCGGTGCTGGATGTCCTTGAAGTCGTTCTCGTGGATCTCCGGGCCGTTGTCGCCATAGGTGTCGAGCGCCAGTTGCGGGTACTTGCCCTTGAAGATAGGGTCCATGAACCACTGCACCGAGCGGGCGTATTCGAATTCCGCCATCGCGATGTCGGCGGCGCTGTCGGTGGCCGGATCGGCGGTCCATTGATTGAGTACGATGCCCAGCTTGGCCGAGCTGCCGACCGCGCGCATCGCCTGCATCGCCAGTCCGTGCGACAGCAGCAGGTGGTGCGAGACCTGCACCGATTTTTTCAGGTCGGTCACGCCGGGCGCGAATTGCGAATTACCGTAGCCCAGGTTGGCCGTGCACCATGGCTCGTTGTGCGTCGCAATCGTTTTCAGGCGATTGCCGAAACGGCGCGCCACTTCGGCCGCGTAGTCGGCGAAGCGGTAGGCGGTGTCGCGGTTGAGCCAGCCGCCTTCGTCTTCCAGGCCCTGCGGCAGGTCCCAGTGGTACAAGGTCACGTGGGCGGCGATGCCCTTGCTTTCCAGTTCGGTCAGCAGGCGGTCGTAGAAGGCGAAGCCGGCCTCGTTCCATGCGCCCTTGCCGGTCGGCTGCACGCGCGACCAGGCCATCGAGAAGCGGTAGGCGTCCACGCCCAGGCTGGCCATGATGGCCACGTCTTCCGGGTAGCGGTTGTAGTGGTCGCAGGCGACGTCGCCGTTGGTGCCGTCGATGATCTTGCCGGGCGTGTGACTGAAAGTATCCCAGATCGACGGACCTTTGCCGTCGGCGGTCGCGCCGCCTTCAATCTGGAATGCGCTGGTGGCGATGCCCCAGGTAAACGAGGGTGGGAATTGCGTGAAATCGGTCATTTTTGTCGTTCTAGCAGGTTGAATACGGGGCGGGGAGGGCATTTCGACGTTTGAAAACGATTTCACGCCTCTTTTCACGATTAGACCTCAAGTCACTGTGAGTGTCAATCATTTGCTGATGGCGGCCCGCAGGGGCGTTCGCAGCGCACTGATATAATGTCGCCTCGTTATTTATCAGCTTATCCACCAGCTTCCATCATGTCTTCCGAAACCCCCAAAGACGGCCCGGCGCGGCCGATGCTCTACGACCCCACCGAACACCGCATCCGCAGCTTCGTCACCCGCGCCGGCCGCTTGTCGACCGCGCAGGCGCGCGCGCTGGAGGAGCAGGGGCCGAAGTTCATGATCGGCTACACCAAGGCGCCGCTCGACTACGAACAGGCCTTCGGCCGCAAGGCGCCGGTGGTGCTGGAAATCGGCTTTGGCATGGGCGGCACGACCGCGCACATCGCCGCCGCGATGCCGGAGAAGGACTTCATCGGGGTCGAAGTGCACACGCCCGGCGTGGGCAGCCTGCTCAAGCTGATCGACGAGCAGGGACTGACCAATCTGAAGGCCATCCAGCACGACGCGGTCGAGGTGCTGAACCAGATGATCCCGGACGGCTCGCTGCACGGCGTGCATATCTTCTTCCCGGACCCGTGGCACAAGGCGCGCCACAACAAGCGCCGCCTGATCCAGGCGCCGTTCGTCAAGCTGCTGGTGCAAAAGCTGGCCGTGGGCGGCTACCTGCACTGCGCGACCGACTGGGAGGACTACGCGGTGCAGATGCTGGAAGTGCTGGGCGCCGAAGAGGGCCTGCAAAACACCGCCGACGGCTACGCGCCGCAGCCGGCCTACCGTCCGCTGACCAAGTTTGAAAACCGCGGCCTGAAACTGGGCCACGGCGTGTGGGACCTGGTCTTCACCAAGAAGTAGTTATTTGGACTATTTGGATTGCCGGGCCAGCGCCGCATTGAAGCGCTCGATCACATCGTCCGGCACCATCTTGCTGCACCAGAGGCGGCGTTCGTACTCGCCTTTGTAGATCACGTCCGACATTTTTCCCTTGTCGCCGCGCCCCGGCATATCGACCCAGCTCATCATGCAGGCCGGCTCGCGGTTCTCCTTAAGCAGCACGAGCTGGCGCTTGGCCGGCGTGCGGCGGATTTCGTAGGCGATGCTGGCGGCGGCCAGCGCCTCGGTCACCGGCTTGGCCGCGTCGCCGGCCAATTGGCCTTGCTGGTTGGTGTAGTGGATCCCCGCCCGTTCGCTGTAGTGCACGATCAAGGTCTGGCCGGCGGCCGCGCCGCCCGCCATCGCCAATACCAGTGCGGCCAGTGCCTTCATCACGCCTCCAGCGTCTCCATATCCAGCACCACGACATACGACAGGCGGCCATTTTTCCACACACCGCCGCCCCGCACCTGCGCGTCGCAGGTGGTGATCCGGTCGGCGACTTCTTCTCGCTTCAGGTTGGCGCGGAACGCCAGCGATGCCTTCGGCGACAGGTAGCCGGCCATGCGGCCGGCCAGGAAGACGGCGACGGCGGCGCTTTCATACGGATTGGCGTCGTCGGGCACCAACGTGGCCAGATACGGCACTTTGGCCGGCTGATCGCCATGGTCGCCGGCCAATTCCTTCAGCGTGTTCTGATAGCGCGACTCGTTGACCACTTCGACCAGGAAGCGGCCATCGTCGGACCAGTGCAGCGCCGCCGGCGTGTCCGGCAGTTCCGGCTCGTACGGCGTGGCTGGGCGCGGTGGCAGCACCATCGGCTTGGCGGGATTGGTCTTGATGATCGCGTAGATCACCAGCGCGGTGGCGACGATGATCAACAGGGAGATGGCGAATTGCATGGCGGGTCTGTTCAAGTGCTGGCGTGTGAGGCCGACATCTTAACGCATGCCCTTGGCCTGATACACAATTTTGCCCCCGACGACGGTTTGCAGCACCTTGACGTTGGCGATGTCTTCTTCCGGAATGGTGAAAAAATTCCGGTCCAGGACGATCAGGTCGGCCAGCTTGCCCACTTCCAGGGAACCGGTCAGCGCCTCCTGGCGCAGCGTGTACGCCGCGTTCATCGTGATGGCGCGCAGCGCGGCGGCGCGCGGCATGCCGGGTTGCCTGCCTAGCCGGCCGGCGTATTCCTTGCCGGCGTCCGGCGCGGCGGTGCGGGTCACGCCCACCTTGAGCGCGAACCATTCGTCCAGCGGATCGACCGGCCAGTCGCTGCCATAGGCGATGCGGGCGCCAGCGTCGAGCAGCAGCGCCTGCGGCTGGACGGTGGCGTAGCGCGCCGGTCCCATATAGTCCTTCAATGCGCCGACGGTGTCGGGCGCCGGCTTGGCCCACTGGAACGACAGCACCGGCGTCACATCGAGCTTGGCGAAGCGCGGATAGTCGGCCGGGTCGACGATTTCATCGTGCGCCAGCGCCGGACGCACGTCCTTGCCGGCCGGCGTGGTGCGCAGGTATTCGATCGCGTCCAGCGTTTCGCGCACGGCGCGGTCGCCGTCGACGTGGATGTGCGGATCGATTTTGGCGTTGGCCAGTTCGGTCAGCGTGGTCCGCAGCGCCTCTTGCGTGAAGTAGGTGGCCGGGCCGTTGCTGGCGCCGGGCTGCCAGTCCGGCTTGTCGGCCGTGCCCTTGTTGACCAGATACGGTTCCAGCATGGCGCCGGTGAAGGCGGGCGCCGAGATCACGCCGTCCATGAACAGTTTGGCGTGGCGCACCTGCATCGATGGCGCGACCGTGGTCGGACCCTGGTCGAATTGTTTTTGCTGCTTTAGCAGGTCGGCGACAGCGCTTTGCGGCGTCGCGCCCTTGTCCAGATCGACCAGCACCGCGAAGTGGGCGCGCGCGGTCAGCTTGCCCTGCTTGTGCAGGTCGGTGAAGGCGGTCATCGTCTCCGGATCGGTGTAGGCGTCGAGGAAGGAGGTGATGCCTTGCTTGCGCATCGCCGCCAGCGCGGCGGTGGACGCGGCCAGGTTCTCGGCCACGGTCAGCGGCGGCAGCAGGTTCATCGCCATGTCCTGGGCGGCGTCCTCCAGCAGCCCGGTGGCGTCGCCGCCGGCGTCGCGGGTGATTTTTCCGCCGGCGGGGTCTTTGGTGTCGCGCGTGATGCCGGCCAGTTTGATAGCCTTGGAGTTCAGCTGCACCGAATGGCCGAAGGACGAGCGCACGAGGACGGGGCGGTCGGTTTTCAACGCGTCCAGCGTGGCGGCGGTCGTTTCCACGCCCTCCGGCAGCATCCCTTGCTGGAACCAGTTGACCACCACCAGCCAGCGGTCAGGCCCGGCGGGCTTTCCGCTGCGCTTGTCCTTGTCGATGCACGCCTGGATGCGCGACTGGAACTGGGCGACGGTCAGGGCCTGGTAATCGAGGCTGCAATTGAGCAGGCGGCTGCCGCCCGATTGCGGATGCATATGGCCGTCGATCAGGCCTGGCATCAGCATGCGCCCTTTGAGGTCGATGACTTTGGTGGCTATACCGGTAAGAGGTTTGACGCCGGCATTGTCGCCGACGTAGACAATGCGGCCGGCGCGCACGGCGAGCGCCTGCCGGACGTTGTCCTTGGCGTCGACCGTGTAGACGTAGCCGTTGCGGTAGACGGTATCGGCCGGTGGTTCGGCACCATGCGCCGCGATATGCGCCGAAACAGCGGCCAGTATTGCCAGTCCTGCGAAATAAGCCCTGCTGGTCATGCGTCCCCCGGGTTATGCGGCCTCCATCAGTTTGGTGCGCGGCGCCAGCGGCAGAAACGCCAGCAGATTCCCCGCCAACACCAGCGCCAGCCCGCTCAAGGCCAGCGGCGTCCAGTGGTAGCCCTCGTAAATGGTCGAAATGGTCAGTGCCACGATGGGGAATAATACCGTGGAATAGGCCGCGCGGTCCGGTCCTATTCGGCCGACCAGCAGCAAATACGCGGTGAAGCCGATCACCGAGCCGGGAATGGCGAGATACAACAGCGCGCCCAGATAACGCGGCGAAGGATCGAGTGCGAAGGACATGCCCATCGCCAGGGCGGCCACGCCCAGGGTGGTCGATCCAATCAGCATGGCCCAGGTGTTGGTCAGCGCCGGCGCCAGGCCCAGCGACTGCATGCGACTCGACAGCAGGTTCCCGCACGAGAAGCACAAGGTGCCGGCCAGGGTCAGCGCGAGGCCGAACAGCACCTTGCTGTCGTTCCAGTGGCCTGCCATCTGCGGCGCGAACAGCAACACGATGCCGCACAGGCCGAGCAGGGCGCCCATCATCACCTGGCGGCGGATCGGCCGGCCGAGAAAGATGCGGCCGTTGATGGCGTTCCACAGCGGCGCCGTGGAGAAGATTACCGCTTCCAGACCGCTGGTGACCCATTGGCTGGCGTAGTAAAAGCACAGAAAGTTCAGGCAGAACAGCGTGATGCCCTGCGCGAACAGGTAGGGCCAGGCCTGGCGCGGCGGCCACCAGGGTTTGCGGGTGACCAGCAGGAAGGCCATCAGCACGGCGGCCGCCAGCCAGAATCGATAGGCGATCGATACCGGCGCCGGCACCACGCCCAGTTGGAAGGTGATGGCGATCCAGGTGGTACCCCAGATCAGGACAGTCAGAAGGTAGAGGAAGATATTCATGCCGTCAGCATGCCGGAGCGGCGGCGCCGGCGGCTTGTCTGAAATTGCGCATTTCGCTGCGGGGCCGAGGCGGTGCCACCTGCCCGTGCTAGACTTTACGCATCATGCCAGCACGTTCCTCTCCCAAACCGCAAGCTCCCGCGCCCGACGGGCTGATTTCGCACGCCGTGTTCCGGACGATGTCGGAGACGGACGCGCAGCTGGAGCGCTTCGCCTGGTTGGGCGACGACCTGGCGGTCGCCATCTGGCGGCGCGACACCGAGATCGCCGAGACCAGCTACAACAAGCCGGGCCACCACACGCTGTCGTACTACATGGGCGGCGGTTATCGGACCGAGCGCGGGGAGTTGCCGGGGCTTTATGGCGCGCCGGAGCGGCTTTGCACGCTGCCCGACTGGCACGAGTCGAGCTGGATGGTGCGCGGGCCGCTGCGGTTTTTGCACGTCTATTTTTTGCCCGCGCATTTCACGCGGCGCGCGGTGGTGGAACTGGACCGCGAGCCGCGCGAACTGACGCTGGCCGACCGCACTTATTTCGAGCATGAGCGCATCGGCGCGTTGTGCGCGGGGCTGGCGGAAATGTCTTGGGAGGGGCCGGACGCGCAGCTGCGCGCCAACGAGGTGACGCATGAGACCTTGAGCCATCTGCTGCTGTCGCAATCGATGCCGGCGCCTGCGCAGCGGGTGCGTGGCGGGCTGGCGCCGGTGGTGCGGCGCCGTTTGGCCGACTATATCGAGGCCAATCTGGCGCGGCAGATTTCGTTGGGGACGTTGGCGCGGCTGGCGTGCATGTCGGAGTATCACCTGGCGCGCATGTTCAGGATTTCGTTTGGCATGCCGCCGTCGGCGTGGGTGGCGGAGCGGCGGATCGAGCACGCGCGGCGGTTGTTGAAGACCACCAGCCAGCCCTTGCAGCAGATCGCGGACGCCTGCGGGTATGCGGATTTAAGCCATTTCAGTCACCGCTTCCGCGACAGCGTCGGCGCGCCGCCGAGCCGGTATCGAAGTATCGTGGCGGGAGACGTTGTGACGGGGAGCCGAGATCACCACGGCTCCACGTAGGGCGGATTAGCGCAGCGTAATCGGCCATGCATGCGCAGCCGGCGGCTTACAAATGGCCGATTACGGCGTTCCGCCTAATCCGCCCTACGTGTTATCACGGCAATGCCGGCTTCTCGAACGAAAATCCCGGCGCGTAAATATGATACCCGTCGAAATCGCCCTTGCCGATCGCCACCCCGCGGCTGCGCGCGATCGCGTACACCATGCTCAGGTGGAAATAGAAATTCGGCAGGATATACAAGTTCAGATACTCGTCGGCCGGCAGCGCCAGGTCGGCGAAGCCCGCGCGGTCGTGGCAGATCCGGTCGGCCGGTCCGTTGAATTGCGACGGCGGGATGTCGGCGATGAAGCGCATCGTCTCGACCACCTGCCACTGCAACCCCGCGAACGAGATCTCGTCGCCATTGAAGCTGACCACCGGCACACCGGCCAGCGGACAGCAGCCGCGTAGCGCGAAGTTGGCGGTAGCCCTCACATGCTGCGCGAACGGCAGCATGTCCTCGTGCAGGCGCGCCGCCAACAGTCCGGCGCCGTCTTCGGCCGCCTCGATCTTGCCCAACATCCCGCACAACTGCGCGAGCGAACGATGAAACACCGCGGACGGATGCATGCCTTACTCCATTTCGCTGATCATGGCGACGATCTCGTCGCCGTAGGAGGCCAGCTTCTTTTCGCCGACGCCGGAGATGCCGCGCAGGTCCGACAAGGTGGTCGGCCGCGCCTTGGCGATCTCGCGCAAGGTCGCGTCGTTGAAGATGATATACGCCGCCACGTCGTGCGCGCGCGCCGTCTCCACCCGCCACCAGCGCAGCTTGTCGAAGATCGCCTGCTCGCCGGTCGACAGGTCGCTCTCCACATAACCCTTGGAGGCGCGGCTGGCGCTTTTCTGCTTGACCGGTTTCTGGTACTGCCGCAGCTGCACCTTTTGCCCGCCCTTGAGCACCGGCCGCGCGGCGTCGGTCAGCTTGAGCGAGCTGTATGACTCGTGGTCGACCGTCACCAGTCCCAGCGCGATGGCCTGGCGCAGGATCGCGCGCCATTCCTGCTCGCTGCGGTCGGCGCCGATGCCGAACACCGACAGCGAATCGTGGTGCCAGGTCTTGATGCGTTCCGTCTCGACCCCGCGCAGCACCTCGATCACGTGGCCGGCGGCGAAGCGCTGGTCGACGCGGTACACCGCCGACAGCAGTTTTTGCACCGGCACGGTGCCGTCGAAGGACACCGGCGGAATCAAACAGGTGTCGCAGTTGCCGCACGGCCCGGAGCGCTCGCCGAAGTAGTCGAGCAGGCGCACGCGCCGGCAGCTCAAGGTCTCGCACAGTCCCAGCATCGCGTCGAGTTTGTTGCCCAGCACGCGCTTGAAGGTTTCGTCGGCTTCCGATTCGTCGATCATGCGTCGCTGCAGCACCACATCCTGCAAGCCGTAGGCCATCCAGGCGTTGGCGGGGGCGCCGTCACGGCCGGCGCGGCCGGTCTCCTGGTAGTAGCCTTCGATGCTTTTCGGCAGATCGAGGTGGCAGACGAAACGCACGTCCGGCTTGTCGATGCCCATGCCGAAGGCGATCGTCGCGCACATGACGATGTTTTCCTCGCGCAAGAACTTGGCCTGGTTGGCGGCGCGCTTGGCGTGGTCCATGCCGGCGTGGTAAGCCATCGCGCGCACGCCGTTTTCGTTGAGGAACTCCGCGGTCTCCTCGACCTTTTTGCGCGACAGGCAGTAGACGATGCCGCAGTCGCCGCCGTGCTCGGTGGTGATGAAGTCGAGCAATTGCTTGCGGCCGTTGGCCTTTTCAACGATCTGGTAACGGATGTTGGGGCGGTCGAACGACGAGACGAATTGCATCGCGTCGCCCAGTTGCAGGCGGTGGACGATCTCGGCGCGGGTTTGCGGGTCGGCGGTGGCCGTCAGCGCGATGCGCGGCACGTTGGGGAATTGCTCGTGCAGCACCGACAGCTTGATGTACTCGGGCCGGAAATCGTGGCCCCACTGCGAGACGCAATGCGCCTCGTCGATGGCGAACAGCGCGATCTTGGAGGCCTGGAACAAATTGAGGCAGCGGTCCGTCATCAGCCGCTCGGGGGCGACGTAGACCAGGTCGATCTCGCCGGTGCGCACCAGGCGTTCGATGCGCTGGGCTTCCTCGTAGGTCTGGGTGGAGTTCAGGAAGGCGGCGCGTACGCCGACCTCGGCCAGCGCGTCGACCTGGTCCTGCATCAGCGCGATGAGCGGCGAGATGACCACGCCGACGCCGTCGCGCACCAGGGCGGGAATTTGGTAGCACAGCGACTTGCCGCCGCCGGTGGGCATCAGCACCAGCGCGTCGCCGCCGCCGCTGACGTGGCCGACGATCTCGGCCTGCTGGCCGCGGAAAGCCGGATAGCCGAACACGGTTTGCAGCAGGTCGAGGGCGCGTTCGTTATTTTCCTGGTGATTCATGATGCCACTGCAACTACTCAAAAAGTTAGTCCTTCCAGACGATCACGCCAGTGTAACCTGTGATGAGCACCAGCAGGCCAAAAGCGATGCGATACCACGCAAATATCGTGAAAGTATGGGTGGCGATATAGCGCAGCAGCCAGCGCACGCAGAAGAAAGCGGAAATAAAGGCCGCCACGGTGCCGAGGGTAAACATCGGCAGGTCCGACACCGACAGCAGCGCGCGCGCCTTGTACAGCGAGTAGGCGGAGGCGATCAGCAAGGTCGGAATGCCGAGCAGGAAGGAAAACTCCGTGGCCACCTGGCGCGACAGGCCGAACATCATGCCGCCGATGATGGTGGAGCCGGAGCGGCTGGTGCCCGGAATCAGCGCGAACGCTTGGGCGATGCCCATTTTTAAGGCATCGAGCGGCGTCATGTCCTCGACCGAGTGCACGCGCACGCTGACCGGATTGGCGGCCGCGTGGCGCTCGACGAACAGGATGATGATGCCGCCGACGATCAGCGCGATGGCCACCGGCACCGGCTTGAACAGGTAGGTCTTGAGCAGGTTGCCGAAGATCAGGCCCAGCACGGCCAGCGGCAGGAAGGCGATGCCGATGTTGAGGACGAAGCGCTGCTGGGCGCGGTCGGAGGTCACGCCGGCGAAGGCCTTGGCGATGCGGGCGCGGTATTCCCAGCAGACGGCGAAGATGGCGCCGGCCTGGATCACGATTTCAAAAACATTCATCTGTTCTTCCATGCCCTGAAAGCCCAGCAGGTGCTCGGTGAGGATCAGGTGGCCGGTGGAGGAGATCGGCAGGAATTCCGTGAAACCTTCGACCAGGCCCATGATGATGGCTTTTAGTGCGAGAACAATATCCATGTAATTAAGTAGTTACGCGAGGGAGTTTGAGGGAAAGACGCGATGTTTGTGCCGCCGGGGTCGAAGCTTACCATGTTCGGCGTTGTCTTTTCGTAATCTAACTCAACCGTAATACGAAATTGTGCGGTGCGCAATAAAAAAGCCCGCCGGGCGCATGGCTGGCGGGCTGCCATTCCGTAAACGGCCGTTCGAAGGGGCTTGGGGGGCGTGTTGCGGCGCATCGCGAAGATGCCCGCGAGATAACATTCGGGGTCAGCGCAGCCGCAGCAGCCGCGTCATTTCGCCGTTTTTCTCCAGCGCGTCGAGGGCGGCGCTGACCTGTTCCACGGTGACGTGGCCCTTGCGCGAGACGGCGCAACCGCTCTTGACCTCGCTAACGACCAGCAGGTTGTAGCCGGCCGCCAGCTCGCCTTGGGGGAATTGCTTGTCGATCGACTGGCCCGTGGTCAGGAAATAGTCGAAGCGCCCGGCCTGCCACTTGCGCACCGTCAGGTTGAGCGACGGCGCGTCGTCGCGCACGAAGTCGGCGCCGAGCTTTTGTTCGATGTCCGGGTAGTGGAAGCCGAGCACGGTGCCGACGGTTTTGCCGCGCACGGCCTCGATCGAGGCCGGCGCCGGCACCCGTTTCGAGGCGATCAGCACTTCCGAGGTGGGGATGAAGGTGCGGCTCCAGGCGACGTCGCCCTGGAACCAGGCCGGCAGGTAGCCGCACACGATGTCGCCTTCGCCCGATTCGAGCGCGCTCATCATGCGTTTGCGCGGCAGCCCGATGAAACGCACCTCCATGCGCAGCTGCCTGGCCAGCGCCTTGCCCAATCCCTCCTGGAAGCCGGCCTTGCGGGGAGGATCGGCGCGCCCCGGCGTGTCCTCGATCTTCTGCACGAAGCGCAGCGTCGGCTTCGACGGCTCCGCCGCCATCGCCGTCAACGGCTGCGCGGCCAGCAGGGAAACGGCCAGGGAGTGGAGTAGTGCACGGTATGGTGCGGTCATGCGGCGCGCCCGGAGGTGGATACCCGGCAGAAGGTAGCCCATTCCCAAGGCGCCGTCAATCCAGCGTGCGCTCCATCTCGGCGATCTCGGCGCGCAGCCAGGCGCTGAAGCGGTGGATCTTGCCCAAGCCCCGCTTGCCCGGATTGACCAGCAAGCGATAGCCGCGCCCGTAGGTGGCGGTGAAGCCGGGGATCATCTTCAGCGCGCCGCTGCGGATATCCTCGTAGGCGATGGTGTAGTGGGTCAGGCCGACGCCGTGGCCGGCCAGCGCCGCCTGCACCAGCACCGCCGCGTTGGTGTAGGAGCGTGAAAAATCGTGCTTTCCCTTGAGCAGGCCGTGATCGCGCAGCAGCCTGATCCAATTTTCGGTGGAGTCCTCGTACAGCAGCGGAAAGCGCCGCAGGTCGGCCGGGGTCAGCGCCGTCTCGCCGGGCGCCAGCAAGGACGGGCTGTAGACGGCCACCAGCCGCACGTGGAACAGAAAGTCGGGATCGTCGTTGTCGACCGTCGTGATGCGCAGCGCGACGTCGGTGTTGTCGTCGTTCATATCGACCAGCCGGTCGGTCGAGTCGATGCGGATGTCGAGCTCCGGATACAGCTTGGTGAAGCGGTCGATGCGCTGCACCAGCCATTTGATCGCCAGCGAGTGCGTGGTCGAGATGCGCAGGATTTTCTCCTCGTCGCCGCCCCGCAGCCCCTCGACCTTGGCGCGCAGCTCGCCCAGCACGCGGCGCACCGTCACGGCCAGCTCCTGCCCCTTTTCCGTCAGCGTGATGTGGCGCGGGTGGCGGATGAACAGCTCGAAGCCGAGCGCGGCCTCGAGCTGCTTGACCTGCAGGCTGATCGCCGCCGGCGTCTTGTGCAGTTCCTGCGCGGCCAGCTTGAAACTGCCCCAGCGGGCCGCGCAGTCGAAGTCGACGAGGCCCGACAGGGAACGCAACGGTTTGTTCATGGCATCCTGAGGCTAAGTTTTTCTTATGCATCAATCGAAAATAACTCGTTTGATCGCGTCCGCATGCGGGATGAAAATATACCCCATACGCCGCTGAAACTCCATGAGTAAGATTTTATCGATGGATAGGCGTCAACGAACCCCAGGAGGCATCATGTCCCGCTCCACACCCTTGTCCAATGCGGTCCATCATGGCCGGGGCGCGCGCGCCCAGGCGCCGGCGCCCGCGTCGCGCGCAAAATTGTACGCGCGCGTGTATGCGCAGTGGCTGCGGCTGCTGGCGCAGATGGCGGTGCGCTAGTGGCGCTGGCCATCCGCCTCCAGCAGCTGTTTGAGGGCGCTGGCCGCCAGCGGATGGCTGATGAAGCTGCCCTGTAGTTCGTCGCAGCCATTCTCGCGCAGGAACGCCGCTTGCAGCTCGGTCTCCACGCCGGTGCCGACGACGTCGATTTTCAGATCGTGGCCGACGTCGATCAGCATGGTCGCCAGGGTGCCGTGGTCGCCGTCCGGGGAAATTCCGGTGACCGCCGTCTTGGTCAACTTCAGGTGCGCGGGGCTGAACTTGGGCAGGGTGCTCAAGCTCGTCATGCCGTAGCCGAACTCGTCGATGGACAGCTTGATGCCGGCGTCGTGCATTTGCCGCGCGACGTCCTGGCTCAGCTGCAGGTTGCGCACCAGGTTCCTCTCGTTGACTTCCAGCTCCAGGCTGTCAGCCGGCAGGCACGCCGCCATCAGCCGCCGCTGGATATCGGCGATAAAGTTTTGCTGGCTGATTTCGCGGTAGCCGACATTGACGGACACCAGCACGTTGGCGTAGCCGTCCGCGCGCATGTCGCGCAGGAACTGCACCGCGAGGTCGATCACGCGCGCGCCGATCACGCGCACCATGCCGTTCTCCTCGGCCTCGGCCATGAACGAGATCGGCGTCAGCACACCCAGTTCGGGATGGCGCCAGCGCAGCAGCGCCTCGACCGCGCCGTAGCGCTCCGTGCGCGTGCACAAGCGCGGCTGGAACAGCAAAAAGAGCTGGTCGTTGTCGATCGCCGCGCGCATGTCCGCTTCCATTTTGTGCTTGGCGTCGGAGGACGATTTCATGTCCGCCGAATAGAAGTGCACATCGCTCTTGCCGGCCGATTTGGCGTGGTACATGGCGATGTCGGCCGCCTTGACCAGGTCGACGGGGCAATGGCAGTCGTGCGGATAAATGCTCACCCCGATGGCCGCGCCGATGGCGATCTCGCTGGTGTCGAAGGCGACCGGCACCCGCAGCGCCTCGCGCAGCCGGTCGATCATGCGCAAGGTGTAGCGCAGCGACGGCTGGTCGGCCAGCACCAGCACGAACTCGTCGCCGCTGAGCCGGGCGACGGTGTCGCTGTCGCGCACCGACGCCTGCATGCGCCTGGCTACCGAGGTCAGCACCACGTCGCCGGCCTCGTGGCCGAAGGTGTCGTTGATCAGCTTGAACTTGTTCAGGTCGATCAACATCGTCGCCACCAGCGTCTTGTTGCGCTGGGCGACATGCAGCGCCTGCTCCAGCCGGTCCCACAGCAGGTTGCGGTTGGCCAGCCCGGTCAGCGGATCGTGGTTGACCCGGTGTTCCAGGTGCGAGGTGCGTTGCTTGACGGCGGTGACGTCGTTGATGACCCCGATGTAGTGCGTGACGATGCCGTTGTCGTCGTGCACCGGCGTGATGGTCAGCTCGTTCCAGAACAGTTCGCCGTCCTTGCGCAGGTTGCGGAAGATTACGTTGGCCTCGCGCCGCTCGCACAGGGCCTCGCGCAGCTGCATGCGGGCGTCCTGGTCCAGTCCGGGCGCCGCCATGAAGCGCGAATCGCGGCCCCTGACTTCCTGCGCGCTGTAGCCGGTGATGCGTTCGAAAGCCGGGTTGACGTATTCGATAGGATTGTCCTTGCCGGCGCAGCGGCTGATGATGATGCCGTTGCTGGCCGCGTGCAGCGCGCGCTCGCGCAGGCGCAGCAGGATTTCCTGTTCGTGGCGGCGGGTCATGTCCAACCCGATGCCGCAGACGTAGTGCTCGTCCTCGCAACGGATGCGGGTGCCGGACATCAGGAAGGTGCTGGCCTTGCCGCTGCGGCTGACGAAGTTGGCCTCGATCAGCGACTCCTGGTTCCGGTCGATCACCGCGCGCAGATTTTCCTCGACCCGGGCGCGGTCCTCCTTGTTGAACAGCTGGGACACCTTGAGCCGTTCCAGCTGGCGCGACGTCATTTCGGTCATGCGTTCCAGGTTGCTGTTCCACAGCACGAAGTGGCCTTCGCGGTCGATCACATAAAAGGTTCCCGGAAACAGTTTGATGATCGCGCTGAGCGGCAGCGCGCCGATCATGTCGGCCCTGCGCCGGCCGCCTGGCTGCGCGGCGGCGATATCGATGGCGCAGCCGGCGAGTTGGCCGTCCGGCGCGTACTGCGGCCACAGCCGCATGTGGGCGCGGCGCGGGCGCGCGTCGTCGGCGGCGACGTCGACGGTCCGGCTGCCGCCCTCCGACAGCAGCGCGGCGGCGTCGCGCTTCCAGTCTTCGCGCGCCGCCGGCGCCAGCACGTCGGCGATGTTTTTTGAGCGGCCGTCCGGCCATCCGAACGCGGCGGCGCTTTCGCGGTCCCAGGTCAGGATGTCGCCGTTCGGATCGACGAATAAGACGGTACGTGCATCGTTGCGTTGTTCGTGTTTTTTGCCCATGTGGTCCGCCGCTCGCATGTGAGTGAGCCTGCTCTCGCGGCAAGGCACCCACGGTTGGACAGCGGGGTTGGGACTACGTTCCTTGGCAACGGATGTTTCGCCAAGGCGTCAGTTGGCCGGCGCGGTGGCGCGCTCCAGTTCGTCCAGCCACAGCATCGCCTGCCCGCGGCTGGCGCCGCACATTTCCACGGACGGCTGCAAACCGCCGCAGCAGGCCGGGCGCTCCGGCCTGCCGAAGATGCCGCAGCGGTTGTCGTCCTGGAGCTGGATGCAGCGCACGCCGGCCGGCTTGCCGTTGGGCATGCCGGGGATGGCGCTGGAAATGGAGGGGGCGGTACAGCAGGCGCCACAGTTCGGGCGGCATGCCATCGCCGGTGCGGTCGAGGTCATAGGGCCGGTATTTTACCCGGCTTTGCCGGCGGCCAGCCATTTCCCGATGTGGCCGGCGACCCAGGCGCCGTCGTCCAGGGGCAGGTCGTGGCCGGCGTCGGGATGCTCGCGGTGTTCGGCTTGCCAGGCCTCGGCCAGCCGGCGCGAGCAGCGCGGATCGACCAGCTGGTCGCCGGCGCTGCTCAACACCAGCAGCGGCACGGCGGGCCGCGCGGCCGGGGCGCGGAAGCGCGCGGCCGACCACAGCTGGCGCAGCGCGTTGGCGCGGGTGACGGGAAACTCGCGCTGGTAACCCAGCCAGCGCTTCAGCAGGCCGGCGCGTTCGGCGGCGTCGCCGTGGCGGCTGGTCAGTCGCAGGATCAGCCGTTCCTGCTGGTCGACGCCGCCCCCGAGCAACTGCCTGGCGATGGCGCCATAGTTTTGCCAGCGCAGCCGCTCGTGGAAGCGGCTGTGGGGACGCATGCTGGTGTTGATCAGCACGCAGCGGGTCAGCTCGCCCGGATGGCGGCTGGCCCATTCCACCGCCACCATGCCGCCCAGCGACAGCGCCAGCAGCGAATAGGGCGGGCGCACGCCGCGCGCCAGCAGATCCTGGCGGCAGAACGCCACCATGTCCGCCACCGTCGTCGGGCTGCGCAGCGCGTGCCGCTGGCCGTTGCCGGGCAGGTCGGGGGTGACGACCTCCGCCCCCACCACCGTCTCGGCCAACTGGTTGGGAAAGCGCCCCCAGTGGCGCTGCTCGCGCATCAGTCCGCGCAACAGCACCCAGGTGCCGGCGTCCTCGGCCACGATGCTCATGTGTGATACCACTGCGACAGCGCGCGCCGGTGCTGCACCTTGCGCGCCAGGCCTTCCGGCATCCAGCGCCCATGGCTGTTGGCGGCCCGCATCAGGAAGTCGAACCAGATCAGGTGGCGCCGCAGCACCCGCTGCAAGCGGTGCGCCGCCGTCGGATTGAAGAAGGCGACGCGGTCGAAGATCTGGCGCGGATTTTTCTTCACCCACAGCCACGAGCCCATCTCCAGGGTCAGCGGCAGGAAGGCGCGGTCGCTGCCGGTGGTGCCGTTCAGGTACAGGTAGTCCCACAGGTCGCCATGGGTGCGGTACTGGCGGCTTTGCGGCTCGAACACATAGTTATGATTGGGATAGCTCTGGGTGAACAACTGCTCGAGCGCGCCGATGTCGGCCAGGTGTGGGATCGGCGTGGCCGTGTGGGCGTGCGGGAACCAGATGCGGTCGCGCAGGCCGAAGCCCGAGTGGCAGTCGAGCGCCATGCTGAACTGGCGCGTCAGCAGCTCGCGCGCGACCAGGTCGCACACGGCCTGGCTCTCCGGCTCCATCGGCGCGCCGGCCACGCCGCGATACCACGGCAGGTGGTGGCTGTAGCGCTGGCCGCCCAGCATGAACGGGACTTTTTCCACCGCGCTCAGCGGCGCGTTGCGCATCAGGTCGACGCCCTGCGGATTGCAGCGCGTGGCCTGCCACATGCCGCCGGGATTGACCAAGGGCATGAACACCAGCCGCATCGATTCGAGTTGCTGGTGCAGGGTGCTGTCCCAGCGCAGCCGCGCCAGCAGGCTCTCCAGGAAGGACAGGATGACTTGCGTGCCGATCCGCTCCAGGCCGTGGATGCCGCCGAAAAATCCCAGCGCCGGCACGTCCGGGCTCGGATTGCCCAGCGCGATCGTGTAGACGGGAAACTGGCGGCCGTCCATGGCCACCGTGCAAGGGGTGTTCACTTCCAGATGGCGCCCACCTTCGTCGATCAGACGTTTCAGGGTGATCAGTTCGGGCAGGTTCTTCTCGGGCATGGGCGGACGCAGCTGGGAATATGCCAGCTAGTGTAGCCGAAGTGTCCAGCTTCGCCGTGCCCGCACGGAACGATATTTTCAGTTGCGTAATGGCTCGCACACCAGCGCGATTTGCTCGCGCAGCCAGCGCTGGGCCGGATGGGCGTCGTTGCGGCGGTGCCAGTGCAGCACGAACGGCACCGGCGCCAAGTCCAGCTCGGCCGGTAGCGGCAGCACGGCCAGTGCGCCGCGCAGGCCGCCGGCCCGCACCACGCCCTCCATCATCGTGGCCAGTACGTCGCTGGCGGCGACGATCGCGGGCGCGGCGTACATCTGCGGCAGGGTGATGGCGATGTCGCGCTTGCGGCCCGGCTGCGCCAACCTCACGTCCACGTGGCCGACGCCGTCGCCCTCCGGCGAGACCAGCAGGTGCTGGTGCGCCAGGAAGGCGTCGAGCGCGACGGTCTTCCCGTTCGCCAGCGGATGGCCCTTGCGCGCCACGCAGACGAAGCACTCCTCGAACAGGGGCGTGGTCGGAATGCGCGGCGTGCTGCCGCCCGGCACACCGATGGCGGCATCGACTTCGCCGGCGTCGAGCAGGGCCAGCGCGTCCTCGCGCGCGGTGAAGGCGCGCACCCGCAGCGTGACACCCGGCGCCACCCGCGCCAGCCGCGCGAGCAGCGGCGGCAGCACGACGAAGGCGGGATGGTCGGACAGCCCCAAGGTCAGGCGCAAGGTCGATGTCATGGGGTCGAAGGCCTGGGTGTAGTCCAGGGTGCGCTGGATGCTGGCCAGCGCCTCGCCCAGCGGCAAGGCCAGTTCCAGCGCGCGCGGCGTCGGCTGCAGACCGGCCGCGCTGCGCACGAACAGCTCGTCCTTCAGCAGCAGCCGCAGGCGGGCCAGCGCCGCGCTCATGGCCGGCTGCGTGCGGCCGATGCGCACGCCCGCGCGCGTCACATTGCGCTCGCACATCAGGGCGTCGAAGGCGACGAGCAGATTGAGGTCGATTCCGTGTAAATCCATGGCATGGATATTACTGCATATCCATTATCGATTGGAATTGCGCGGGCTGCGCCGCTACAGTGAAGGTCCCCATCACTCAACCCCAAGCACATCATGACCATGCAAGACAACGGCCTGACCCTGGCCCAGCAGCAAGCCATCGAAAACCTCTACGGCGCCTTCAACGACAAGCGGCCGGACCTGCTCGACCGGGCACTGGCGGTGGACTGGGAGGATATTCCGCTCGGTCCGGACCAGCAGCCCGGGCTGGCGGGCATGAAACCGGTGATCGGGCTGTTCACCACCGCCTTCCCCGACGTGAAGATCACGATCCTCGATATTTTCGGCCGCGACGGCCGCGCCGCCGTGCGCGCGCGCATCACCGGCACGCATCTGGGCGAGTTCCTCGGCATCGCGTCGACCGGCAAGCCGATCGCCATCGCCATCCACGAGTTCCACCACCTGTCGGCCGACCGCATCCTCCGCACCTGGCACCTGGAAGACTGGTTCGGCATGCTCAACCAGGTGGGCGCGTGGCCGCCCAAGGCGGTCTGACCACTTGAAATTGTGGTCTGATAGGTAAACGTTTAATTAGTGCTTGACGTAATGGTCGACCTTGCCTAGCCTTCGTATCGGAGATTAAATTACCGCTATAAATAGAAAGGTTGATAATGAAGCAATTTCCTCGCCGTTTGACCCTGCTGGTGGCCGCCGTCCTCGCCGCCGGCGCCGTTCACGCCGACGGCCCGTTCCGCAATCCCGACAACAAGAGCGTCAACGACGCCGGCGAGGGAACCTATCCGGTCCCCTACAAAAAGCCGACCGAGGCCGAGATCGTCGGCGCGCTCGATCGCGTGCGCGGCTATATCGACAGCATCACGCCGACCCGCATCGTCGACAAGGCGACCGGCAAGCCCATCACCGACCTCAAAAAGCCGGTCGCCGGCGCCGTGTTCGAGAAGTCGCCAGGCGACTTCGGCCTGATGGTGTACGAGATGGGCGTGATCCATTCCGGCCTGCTGAAGGCGGCCGAGGTCACCGGCGACAAGCGCTACAGCGACGTCACCCGCCGCCACCTGCAATTTTTCAAGGACACGCAGCCGTACTTCCAGGCGCAGGAAGCCCAGTTCAAGCTGGGCCGCGCCAACAGCTTCACCCGCTTCCTGGAGCCGCGCTCGCTCGACGACAGCGGCTCGATGTGCGCCGCGCTGGTGCGCGCCCGCTTCGCCAAGGTCGGCCCGGATTTGAAGGGCATGATCGACACCTGCAGCGGTTATGTGCAGAAGAGGCAGTACCGCCTCGACGACGGCACCTTCGCGCGCCAGCGTCCGCAGGCCTCTTCGCTGTGGGCCGACGACATGTACATGGGCATTCCGGCGCTGGCCGAGATGGGCCACCTGACCGGCGACAAGGCCTGGTTCGACGACGCCGCCTCCAACGTGCTGACGATGGCCAAGCACCTGTTCAACGAGCGCAAGGGCCTGTTCACGCACGGCTGGAACGCCAACAACCCGGACGCGCCGCACTTCTACTGGGCGCGCGCCAACGGCTGGGCGGTGTTGTCGATGAGCGACCTGCTCGACGTGCTGCCGAAGGACCATCCGGCCTATCCGAAGGTGCTGGCCCAGCTGCGCGCCAGCCTGCGCGGCATCGCCGAGCTGCAGTCGGGCACCGGCCTGTGGCACCAGATGCTCGACCGTAACGATTCGTACCTGGAAACGTCGGCCACCGCGATCTTCGTCTACGTGTACGCGCACGCGATCAACGAGGGCTGGATCAGCCCGACCACCTACGGCTCGATCGCCCAGGCCGGGTGGATCGGCCTGAGCACGCGCATCAACGCCAAGGGACAAGTGGAAGGCACCTGCGTCGGCACCACCTTCGCCAGCGACCAGGTGTACTACTACAACCGCCCGGTCAGCGTCGACGCGATGCACGGCTACGGTCCGGTGCTGCTGGCCGGCGCCGAGATGGTCAAGCTGTTGAAAAATCCCGCGATCGACATCCAGCACAAGCTGCGCACCTACCACTACATGCCGCGCGAGAGCGGCGCCAAGATCAGCGAGCACTGACCGCCGCGGCTTCCGGTGAAATGCCGACCCGGCCGCCTGGCCGGGTCGGCGCCACCGCTTAGCTGCGGTACAGCGGGTTGGAGGCGACGTAGACCGTGACCTTTTTCGTGAACGTGCCGGCCGGCGCGATCTTGGCCAGGTCGAACGAGGTCTCCTGATGCAAGGTCTGGAAGTGCCAGGTGAAGCTGGTGCCGTTGACCTTGAATTCCACGGTCTCGCCGTTTTCCACGCGGACGTGCTTGGTCTTTTCCGTGATCACGATCTGGCGGTGGGCGCCGGCCGCCGGCGCGGTGGTGCCGTATTTGGCCGTGTCGACGGCGGCCGCGAAAGCGGTGGCGGTCGTGGCGAACAGGGCGGTGACCAGGGCTGCGGTGCGGATCGATTTAAACATGGTGGTAGTTCCTTTAAATTGTGCGACGGTGGGTCCATTCGTGCGGACAGGTTTGCCGGCAGCATTCGATTTGCTGCCGATGAACACAGTATGGGGATGTTGTCGACACCCAAAATCTGCCGACCGGGGGGGAGGGCGTATGCCGGGCGGCATATAAAGGCCGCGATATATTCCCAGAAATGTTGTTAAAAACAGCCGGCCCGCCGTTTCGATCTTATAATTGCCTCCCTTGTCTTCGGTGGCGCCCGTTCGCCCAGCCCCAACGTCCCTATGTTTTTTACCGCCCAGACCGGCGCCCCCGGTGACCATGCCCGCCCGGCGCTCCGCCATCCCACGATGTCCGACTGGCGCGCGCTCCACTGGGGCGTTCTGTTCGCGCTCCTCGGCGCCGCCGCGCTGCTGTTGATGCAGCCGCATTGGGGCCGGACGGTCGAGGACTCGCTGGCCTATTTCAACACCGCCAGATATCTGCGCGGCGAGGCGGCGTTCAGCGAATTGCGCGCGCCCTTTCCCTACCGGCTGCTGATCCCGGCGCTCGCGGCCTACCTGCCGGGAGAGTTGCGCAACACCTTTGCGGTGGTCAACTGGATCGCGATCAGCGTTGCCGCCGGCGCCCTGTCGTGGATCGTCGCCCGCGCCGGCGGGAGCCGCCGGCAGGTCGTCTTTGCCGGTTTGCTGCTGGTGTTCTCGGTGCCGACGTTCTGGTACGCGTCCTACCTGCTGACCGATCCCGGCGCCTTGTGCGCCCGCACCCTGTTCGTGCTGGGCGTGATCACCGGCCAGCCATGGCTGGCCGTCGGCGCCGCGTTGGCCGCGACCGCCATCCGCGAGGAAAACATCCTGCTGCTGGTGTGGCTGCTGGTGTTTCGACGCGTCGGCATCGGCGCCGGCATCGCGGCGTTGGCCGTCGCGGCCGGCTGGCTGCTGTTGGTCCGGTGGTGGTTGTTGCCCGGTCTGCCCAGCTACCTGTGGGTGCCCAGCCTGGGGACGTTGTGGGCCGCGTTGCACGACGTGCGCACCTTGTTGTCGGTGGCCAGCGCGGCGGTCATCGTGCTGCCGCTGGCGGCGCTCGGCTGGAAACACATTCCGCCGTCGCTGACGCCGTTGAAAACCATGCTGTTGCTGATGGCCTTGCCGCCGGCGTACGCGGCCTTGTCGGTGCGGGTGGACGGCCGCGCGATCTGGAGCCTGTATCCGTTCCTGATCCCGCTGGCGGTGTACGCCAGATGGCCGCGCGCCGGCGCATCCCCTCCGCCGGCATCAGGGACATGAGCGCGGTGGTGGGGTACTAACCGGTGTTTGCCGTCACGCCGGCGGCATGCAGGGCGCCGTGGTGGCGCCCAGTTGCAGCGTCACCGGCACGACGATCTCGCGCAGCGGTCCGCCGTTGATTAATTGCTCGGCCAAGGTGATGGCCTCGACGGCGATGCGTTCGATGTCCTGCACCACCGTGGTCAACTCGTACGGCATGCCCGGCAGACCGTCGAAGCCGACCACCGATACTTGCTGCGGCATGCGCAAGCCCAAGTCCTCCAGCGCGCCGATGGCGCCGATCGCCATCTCGTCGCTGGCGCAGAACAGGGCGGTGAAGCGCAGTCCCCCCTCCCAGGCGCGGCGCACGGCGCGGTAGCCGCCCAGCACGGTGAATTGACCGTCCAGTTCCAGCTCCTGGCGCGGCGCGATGCCCGCCTCGGCCAGCGCCGCGCGGTAGCCGTGGCGGCGGTCGACGTCGGACTGCTGGGCCGTTTGCATGCCGACGAAGCCGATCGCCCGGTGTCCCAGGTCGAGCAGGCAGCGGGTGGCCAGCGCGCCGCCGCCGACGTCGTCCGGCACCACGAACGCGGCGTTCGGCTGGTGCCCCAGCACCACCGCCGGCACCTTGCGGCGCGCCAGCAAGGCCAGGCGCTCCTGCACTTCTTCCGTGTTATGCAGCAGCACCGCGTCCGGCAGACGGGCATAGCTTTCCAGCGGCGCGCTCATCTCGACGAAGCGGGTGCCGCGCTCGCCGGCCTGCTGCACCAGCGCGCGCCAGAACAGCGCGAAGTAGGGTCCGGAGCCGCCCTTGGTCAAGGAGATGCCGACGCTGTGGCGCGAGCGCCGGCTCAATTCGCGCGCCGTCGGATCGGGCGTGTATCCGGACGCGTCCATCGCGGCCAGGATGCGTTGACGGGTTTCCTCCGCCATGCGTCCCTTGCCGTTCAGGGCGCGGCTGACGGTGCCCTTCGATACGCCAAGATTCAGTGCGAGTTGGTCCAGCGTCATCTTCACTACGGTTCTCCCGGCCCCCGGCGGACCAAAGCAAAAGCGGCATGATACCGCCATTTTTTCGTTCAGCGGCAAGTGTTGCATATTGCACTGCAAGACAGGAATAAATTGCATTTCATTTTGGAAGCCTGCATAATTATTTCAATGCGCAACCGGTTGCGCAAATTAGAACTACCGGTTGCGCAAGCAAGTTCCAAGGAAATCACACGCCGACGGCGACGATATTCGACGACTCCGCAAGCGGCCACAGATAAAATCGTAGTTAAAAAGATAATAAACGGAGACCAAAATGAAGAATCGCAAACGTTTTTTGCTGTCCACCATCACGCTGGCCGTGCTGGCGCTGACCCAGCAGGCCCAATCCCAGGCCCAGGAAGGCACCCCGGCCGCCGCCCCGGCTCCAACCCCGGCCCCGGCCGCCGACACCAATAGCGCCGGCGCCGACAACGGCGACGACAAGCTCAACCGTGTGGTGGTCACCGGCAGCACTTCGCTCAAGCGTACGGTGCGCGAAAGCTCGGTGGCCGTCACCAGCGCCGACCGCGCCGACCTCGACCGAAAAGCGCCGCGCAGCACCGCCGCCGCGCTCGAACTAATCCCCGGCATGATGGTCGAGGATTCCGGCGGCGAAGTATCGAACAACTACACCGTGCGCGGCCTGGCCGGCGGCGGCCAGAACTTCGTCCAATTGTCCGAGGACGGGCTGCCGGTGTTCTACCATCCCGGGCTGGCCGACACCATCCTCAAGCAGGAACTGTCGATCGACCGCATGGAAGCGGTGCGCGGCGGCACCTCCGGCATCCTGACGGTCAACGGCGCCGGCGCCACCGTCAACTTCATCACGGTGCGTTCCAAGGACGAGCCCGAGGGCGCGCTGCGCCTGACCGGTTCCGACTACGGCACCAAGCGCATCGACCTGCGCTACGGCGGTGCGCTCGGCAACGGCTGGTACGCCGGCTTCGGCGGCTTCTACCGCAGCTCCGACTCGGTGCGCGACATCGGCTTCACCGCCGACCACGGCGGCCTGCTGCGCGCCTATATCGGCCGCAAATGGAGCGATGGCGAGTTCAGCGTCAATGTCAAGGTGGTCAACGACCACAACACCTTCCTGCTGCCGACGCCGTTCCAGAACCCGAACAATCCGGAACCGGTTCCCGGCTTCAACGGCAACTACGGCACCCTGCTGAGCGCCGACAACGGCGTGCAGGCCGGCCGCAACTCCAACGGCATCCAGACCAACGACCTGAACGACGGCGTCGCCACCAAGTCGACCTCGATCGGCTACAACTTCGAGAAGCGCCTGAACGACGCCTTCACGGTGCGCTCCAAGGGCCGCTACACCGATTTCAAGAACGAGTTCAACGCCATCTTCACGTTCGACAACAACAGCATGCGCTCGGCCGCCGACCGCCTCGATCCCGCCACCAACAGCGACATCCGGGCCATGCTGACGCGCTTCCCGGGCACCACGCCGGCCATCCGCGGCGTCGCCAGCGGCACCATCTACGCCGGCGCCGACCTGGCCAACGTCAGCGGCAACGGCCTGCTGACGGACAACATATCGGCCAAGAACCGCGCTTACCGCCAGAACTTCGTCAACGACGTCAGCGTCACCTGGACCACGCCGGGCAACAGCCTGACGGCCGGCCTGCTGACCATCGACCAGGACGAGCAGAATGGCAACGACGGCAACACCCGCTTCCTTGGCGAGGTGCGCAACAATCCGTCGCGGCTGGATATCGTCGCCATCGACGGCGCCGGCAAGGTGGTCGGCCAGCTGACCGACAAGAGCGTGCTGGAGTACAACCCGTGGGGCGTCGGCCTGAGCCGCTCGAAGCTGACCTCGAACAACTTCTACCTGAACGACGAGTACCAGTTCAACGACCGCCTGCGCCTGGACGCCGGCGTGCGCGTGGAGAAATTCAGCTACCGTGCGTGGCGCCCGCAGGGCTCGACGGTGGCGATACCGGGCTCGAGCAAGCCGGACGGTACGGATGCCGACAACATCATGGTCAACAACACCATGCCGGCCTTCAACGGCCAGTACGACTACGTCGACAACGGCGGCTTCCGCCACAGCTCGGTCACGGCGGGTGGCAACTACCTGATCAACGACAATCTGGCCGCCTACGCCCGCTACTCGCGCAGCTACCAGGCCAACAATGAAAACCCGGTGACCAACATCAGCTTCGGCGAGCTGGGCGCGCGCTACCAGCGGCGCGGCTTCTCGGCCTCGCTGACGGCGTTCCGCACCAATTTCAAGAACTACGAGTTCAGCCGACTGCTCGAGGGCGACACCTTGGAAACCCGCGTCGGCGGTGACATCATCGTCAAAGGCCTGGAATACGAGCTGCAATGGAAGCCGGTGCGTTACGCCCGGATCAACCTGAGCGGCGTGGTCCAGCATTCGACGATGAACATTAGCAGCGTCAACGGACCGTCGGCCGCCACCGTCGACACCGGCAGCCTGGGTTCGCACCCGGAGCGCTCGCCGGACCAGAACTTCACCATCACGCCGAGCCTGCTGCTGCCGGATAACAAGGGCGAGATTTACCTGTCCTACCACAAGGTGGGCAAGCGCTACGCCGACGCCGCCAACTCCTTCGTGCTGCCGGCCTACCACACGCTGGCGGCGGGCGCGAGCTACCAGTTGTCGCCGACGCTGACGATGAATTTCAGCGTGCAGAACCTGACCAACACGATCGGCCTGACCGAGGGCAATCCGCGCGCCGGGTTCACCGAGGTCGCCGGTGGCAACTACTTCTTTGCGCGCGCCATCCTGGGCCGCAACATGCAGCTGAGCCTGACGGCCGCGTTCTAAGTGGTGCGTCCTTTTCCGGCCGACATGATTGTCGGCCGGTTTTTTTGCCAGGCATGGCGTTGCGGCGCCGCCTCTGAAGAAAAGTTTTCGATGAAAAAATACCTTAGCATGGCCTTGCTGCTGGTGTGTTCGGCCCTCCAGGCGCAGGACGCCGACGAGTGGACCATCGCCGCCCCCAAGATCGATCCGGCCCGCTACCACGGCGTGACGGTGGCCAACGGCATGATCGGCCTGGTGTCGTCGCCCGAACCGATGAAGGTCCGCGAAGTGGTGCTCAACGGCGCCTTCGACACCTACGGGCGCGGCCGGGTCGACAACATCATGAAGGGATTTAACTTCATGAACATCAACCTCGACGTCGACGGCCAGCGCGTCGACGCCGCCCACGTGACGGGCCTGCGCCAGTCGCTGGACATGAAGCGCGCCGTACTGGTCACCGAATTCGACGTCGGCGACAAGGTGCATGTTCGGCACAGCATCGCGGCGCTGCGCCAGCTACCCTACACGGCGCTGGCCACGGTGGAGATCACGGCGCGGCGCGACAGCGCCGTCACGCCGTCGGCCATGATCGAGGCGCCGGACATCCTGCGCGACGTCAAGAACCTGTACGCGCAGATCGACCGTCCGCACGCGCGCATTCCGCTGATGAGTTCGGTCGGCAAGAGTCCGTCCGGCAAGCACGCCATCGCCGCCGCCGTCAGCTTCATCTTCGATAAAGACGACAAGCCGGACCTGGTGCACGAGGACACCGACTACAACACCCATCTGACCAAGTTCACCAACAAGCTCAAGGCCGGCGCGACCCTGCGCTTCTCGGTGGTCGGCTCGATGATGACGTCGGCGCACCTGGGCGATCCGCACAACGAGGCCGAGCGACTGACCGTGTATGCCGCGCTCGAAGGGCGCGAACGCTTGATGGCCGCCCACCTCAAGGCGTGGGAGTCCTTGTGGACCAGCGACGTCGTCATCGAAGGCGACCCGCAAACCCAGCGCGACATGCGCCTGGCGCTGTACCACCTGTACTCGTTCGCGCGCGAGGGCACGGCGTTCAGCCTGTCGCCGATGGGCCTGTCCGGCCTGGGCTACAACGGCCACGTGTTCTGGGACGCGGAACTGTGGATGCTGCCGCCGCTGCTGGCGCTCAAGCCCGAGCTGGCCAAGTCGATGCTCGAATACCGCTTCCAGCGCCTGGACGCGGCGCGCCAGAACGCCCGCAACCACGGTTTCCAGGGCGCGATGTTCCCTTGGGAATCGGCCAGCGAGGGCTTCGAGGTCACGCCCGTGTGGGCGCTGACCGGTCCGTTCCAGCAGCACATCACCGGCAGCGTCGGCTGGGCCTTCTGGAAGTACTACCAGGTCACGCACGACAAGGTCTGGCTGCGCGAGCGCGGCTATCCGATGCTCAAGGAGGTTGCCGATTTCTGGATCAGCCGCGTCGAGCGCAAGGGGCCGGGCCGCTATGAAATCAACAATGTGATCGGCGCCAACGAGTGGCAGGAGAACATCGACAACAACGCCTTCACCAACGGCATGGCGATCACCGTGCTGCGCTACGCCGGACAGGCCGCGCGCGCGCTGGGGATCGAGCCCAATCCCGACTGGGAGCAGGTGGCGGCCAACATCCCCATCCTGCGCTTCGCGGACGGCACCACGCGCGAGAACGCGACGTATGACGGCGTGCCGATCAAGCAGGCCGACGTCAACCTGCTGGCGTATCCGCTCGACGTCGTCAGCGACAAGGCGCGCGTGGCCCAGGACCTGGCCTACTACGCGCCACGGCTGGCGCCGGAAGGGCCGGCGATGGGGGCGGCCATCGTCGCCACCTTGTACGCCCGCGCCGGCAAGGCCGAGCAGGCCTACACCACCTTCCAGCACAGCTACCAGGGACTGCGGCTGGCGCCGTTCGGCGTGCTGGAGGAGTACCCTGGCGGCGGCAACCCGTATTTCGCGACCGGTGCCGGCGGGACCTTGCAAGCCTTGCTGTTCGGCCTGGGCGGCCTTTATATCGACGACCAGGGCATCCACCAGCGCAAGACGGCGTTGCCCAAGCGCTGGAAGAAGCTGGAGATACGCGGCGTCGGTATAGAGCGTTCGACATTTACGTCGCCCTAGTTATATTCCCGCATACGTTATCAAATCATTTTCACAGGTTCTTGGACTCAATCGATGGAACAAATAATCCCGCTGCCCGAGCCGGCCGAACCGGCCCTGCGCTTCTCCCTGCCGGAGGGCCTGGTCGCCAACGAATTCCTGCGCCAGGGACCGGTCGCCGCCCATCTGTTGTTGAGCTCCGGCGCGACGCCCCGCCTGCTGGCCGCCTTCCCGGCCGGGAACAGCGCCACCGGCCTGTGGTTCGAACCGGTGGCGGCGCCGATGCAATGGAGCGAGGCCGCGCAATTGCGCGCCGTACAAGCGAGAGACGACCATGGCCGCCAGCTGTACGGCATCGCCACCGAGATCGCCGCCGACCACGCCACACTGACGGTGGCCGGCGCCGTGCTCAGCTCGGCCCGCGTGCTGCGCGATTACCAGCACGACCGCCGCCTCCCGCCGGGCGTCCACAACGTGGTGCGCTTCACCGCCGACAGCGTGCGCTGGTCGCGCGACAGGCTCGACGGCGGCCCCGGGTATGCCGTCGTGCTGCAAGTGCTGAACGGCACGGTCGACACCGACGCCCATGGCCGCGTCACCCTGAACGCCACGCCCGGACAAGCCCTGCAACTGCGTTTGACCGCCTTGACGGGCGAGGCGGCGCTGGAGCCGCTGCCGCCGGCGCAACTGTTGCGCGATCCGGATGCCGGCACCCTGCGCGGACGCCAGAGCCTGGCCTTCCTCAGCTACCGCGATAAGCTGCTGGCCGGCTCCTGGCGCTTCAACACCTACTTCGGGCGCGACACCCTGATGTCGCTGCTGTTGCTAATGCCGGCGCTGACGCCGCAGGCCATCGAGGCCGGCCTGGCGTCGGTGCTGGACCGGCTCGATCCGCAAGGCGCCGTCGCCCACGAGGAGGATATCGGCGAGTGCGCGCTGCTGCACGGCAGCGGCGGCGCGCCCGTGTACGACTACAAGATGGTCGACGACGACTTCATGCTGGCGCCGGTGGTCATGGCCTATCTGCTGGAGCAGCCGGGCGGCGCCGAACGCGCGCCGCAGTGGCTGGCCGAGCCCGGCGCCGGCGGGGAGGCGCGTGGCGCCGCGCTGGGCCGCAATTTCCGCCTGGTGCTGCAACTGGCCGGCGCCTACGCGCAGCGGCCCGGCATCGCCACCCTGATCCACCTGAAGCCGGGCCATCCGACCGGCGACTGGCGCGACAGCGTCGACGGCCTGGGCGGCGGCGTGATCTCGCACAACGTCAACGCCATCCTGGTGCCGGCGGCGTTGCGCGCCATCGCCGCGCTGCACGCCAGTGGCTTGCTGGCGCGGCATATGGACGGCGGCGCGGTCCACGCCGCGACCTTGGCGGGCATTTGGGAAGAGCAGGTCCCTGGCTATTTCACCGTTCGGCGCGACGCGCGGGAGGCGAGCGATAGCGTGCAGCGCTGTGCCGCCGAACTTGGCGTGGACGCCGCGCCGGCGCTTGCCAGCCTGGACGGACGGGAACTGGCCTTCGCCGCCGTCGCCCTCGACACCAGGGGGCGGCCGGTGCCGGTGCTGCATTCCGATCTCGGGTTCGCGCTGTTGTTGCAGCAGCCGCCGCCGGCGTCGGTCGAGCGCGAACTGGCCGCCATCATGCGGCCCTTCCCGGCCGGGTTGATGACCGGTGTCGGCCTGCTGGTGGCCAACGGCGCGTACGCCGACGCCGCGCTGCGGCCGCTGTTCGGCCCGGACCGCTACCATGGCGCGGTGGTGTGGTCGTGGCAGCAGGCGCTGCTGGCCGCCGGCCTGGCGCGGCAGCTGGCACGGACCGATCTGCCGGCCGGCACCCGTGCCTTGCTGGTCGATGCCCAGGCCGCGTTGTGGGCGGTCATCCTGCCGACCCAGGACCAGAGCAGTTCCGAATTGTGGTCCTGGGGATGGGAAGAGGGCGGCTATCGCATGCGGCCGTTCGGACCGGACGCCGCCACCGCCGACGAGTCGAACGCGGTGCAGTTGTGGAGCACCGTCTACCTGGCGGTGAGGCCGCCCCCGGACACCAGTACAATGTCCGGATAACAACCCTACGCCGCCGAACACCATGCGCCGATCACGGCCACCGCAGCATCAGGAGACAAGCTATGAACGATCGACCAGGCCGCCGGCGCGCGGCGGTGTTGTGCGCCGCCGTCTTGACGGCGATGGCGGCGCCGGCGCGGGCGGCCGAGTCGGTAACGGTGGCCGTCTGGGGCTCGTCGCCCGCCGAGGTGGCCGCCTTCGACCAGGCGACGGCCGCTTTCACCAGCAGCACCGGCATCGTGGTGCGCAAGCAGGTCATCGAGGACAAGTATCCCGACGTGCTGCGCTCGCGCTTTGCGGCCGGCAATCCACCCGACGTGTTTTACCTGGATGCCCTCGAGGCGCAGTTGCTGATCCAAAGCGACGTGCTCGAACCGCTGGAACTGAGCCCGGCCGACCAGGCCGATTTCTATCCCCAATTCCTGCAAGCCTTCCGCAGTCCGGACGGCAAGCTGTACGGACTGCCCAAGGATTATTCGACCCTGGCGTTGTACCTGAACCCGCGCCTGCTGAAGCAGGCCGGCTACCGTCCCGACGACGTGCCGCGCGACTTTAACGGCCTGATGCGCTTTGCCCAGACCCTGCAGAAGCGCCTGCCGCGCGGCGTGGCGGCGATGATCGTCGAGAAGGATCTGTCACGCCACCTGGCGGCGCTGGAAACCTCGGGCCAGGCGCTGATCGGCGCCGACGGCCGCGCCCACTTCACCGGCAACCCGGCCGCCTACGCCTACCTGAACCAGCTGGTGACCGGCCATGTGCTGAAATACCTGTACTCGCCCAAGGACGACCTGGGCGCCGATTGGCCGGGCGCCGCCTTCGGCTCGCAGCGCACCGTCATGATGATGGAGGGGAACTGGGTGCAGCCCGCCCTCAAGAACGACTACGGCGACGTGCCCTTCGTCGCGCGCGAGATGCCCACCGTGAACCAGCGCCGGCAGACCATGGCCTTCGTGGTCGGCTACGCGGTGCCGCGCGCGGCCAGGAACAAGGCCGCCGGCCTGCGCTTCGCGCGCTACATGACCGGGCCCGGCATGCGCTTGTGGGCCAGCGCCTCGGGCACCTTGCCGACGCGGCGCAGCGTGGAGGCGGCGATGCAGGTGCGCGCGTCGCCGGTGCTGGCGGCCCACGTGGCCGGCGCCGCCTACGCCACGGTGTGGTCGCGCGGGGTCGAACTGCCGGTGCTTAACACCAATTTCGGCAACCAGTTCCTGGCCGCCTTCAACGGCACCAAGTCTTTGCAGCAGGCGCTGGAGAAGGCCGAAACCGTCTCCAACCGTGAAATCGAGCGCCAGCGATGAAGCCGTCCTCCCTTGATACGCCGACGCGGCCGGCGTGGCGTTCGCGCCTGCCGCGCGGCGCCACCATGAGCGCCTACGCCTTCCTGTTGCCGGCGCTGCTGCTGGTCAGCCTGTTCACCCTGGCGCCGATCGGTTACGCGCTGTTCGTCTCGGTGCAGAAGATGGACCTGGTGTCCGGGCACCACACCTTCGTCGGCCTGCGCAACCTGGTCTATCTGGTCGAGGACGACAAGTTCTGGGCCGCCTGCCGCAACACCATGGTTTACGTGGCGGTGGTGGTGCCGCTGCAAACCGGAATCGCGATGGCGCTGGCCTGCGCCGTCAACAGCCGTATCCGTTTCCGCCGCAGCTTCGTCACCTTGCTGTTCCTGCCGACCCTGACCTCGTCGGCGGCGATGACGATGATCTTCATGTGGCTGTTCAATAACAACGGCGTGGTGGTGCAGTTCGTGCAGCAGCACTTCGGCCACAGCGTCAACTTCCTGGGCGATCCCAAATGGGCGCTGGGCATCATCATGCTGATGAACGTGTTCTCCACCATTCCCGGCTTCATGGTGGTGTTCCTGGCCGGCCTGCAGGAGATACCGGCCTCGCTGTACGAGGCGGCGCTGCTCGACGGCGCCGGCCCGGTCAGCCGCCATTGGGAAATCAGCGTGCCGCAGCTGACCCCGATCACCTGCTACGTCGTCACCATGGGGCTGATCGGCTGCTTCCAGGTGTTCGACCAGGCCTTCATCCTGTCCGGTGGCGAGGGCGGGCCGGAGAACTCGACGTTGACCTTCACGCTGCTGATCTACCACTTCGCCTTCAAGAACTACAACACCATGGGCCTGGCATGCGCGCTGGCGGTGGTGCTGACGGTGATCATTTTCTGCGCCACCCTGATCCTCAACCGGTTTGTGCCGCCGGACGGAGCCAACCGATGAACCGCCCCTTCTCCCCCGGCGCGCGCCTGCGGCTGGGCGCCCTGTACGCCGTGCTGGCCGGCTACAGCCTGCTGACCCTGGCGCCGTTCGCCTGGGCGATGCTGACCTCGCTCAAGAGCACCCGCGAGATCGCCGGCGGCGATGGCATCTGGCCTCAAGCGCCGACTCTGGCTGCCTACGAGGTGATCCTGCACGGGCCGTTGTACCAGTGGCTGTGGAATTCGTTCACGGTGGCGCTCTCCGTCACGGTGCTCAACGTCATGTTCAACACCATGGCGGGCTATGCGCTGGCGCGCTTCCGCTTCCGTGGGCGGGGGCTGGTGTTCCAGACCTTGATGCTGCTGGTGATGGTGCCCAGCCAGGTGACGATGATTCCGGCCTACATGATCGTCGCGCGCATGGGCCTGGTCGACACGCACCTGTCGGTGATCCTCACCTCGGCCGTGTCGATCGCCTACATTTTCATGATGCGCCAGTTCTTCATCAACTTCCCGGTCGAGATCGAGGAGGCGGCCACGCTCGACGGCTCGGGGCCGTTCCACCGGTTCTTCCGGATCGTGCTGCCGATGGCCAAACCGGCGCTGGCGACGCAGGCCATCTTCGTTTTCATGGGCATCTGGAACGAGTTCATGAAGCCGCTGCTGTTCATTTCCAGCGTCGACCAGTATTTGCTGACGCAGGGCCTGAACGCGGTGGCCAAGCAGTACGCCAAGTCGTCGTCGTGGAATCTGATCATGGCCGGCTCGGTGATTTCCATCGTGCCGATCCTGATCATGTACATCGGCTTGAACCGGCATTTCCTGAGCATCAACGACCAGTCCAGCGGCATCAAGTAGAACGGAACCCACATGACGCAAGTGAGCCTGCACAACATCGGTCTGGCCTACAACGGCCAGCCCGTGCTGAACGACATCAACCTGAGCATCGCGCCCGGCGAGTTCTGCGTGTTCATCGGCCCCTCGGGCTGCGGAAAATCGAGCCTGCTGCGGCTAATCGCCGGGCTGGAGGCGGTCGGTGGCGGCACCCTGACCATCGACGGCCGCACCATCAACGACGTGCCGGCGGCCGAACGCGGCATCGCCATGGTGTTCCAGAGCTACGCGCTGTATCCGCACATGACGGTCTACGACAACATGGCGTTCGGGCTGACGCGGCAGCGGCTGGACAAGGCCGAGATCGAGCGGCGCGTGCTGGAGGCCTCGCGCATCCTGCAACTGGACGCGCTGCTGGCGCGCAAGCCGGGCGCGCTGTCGGGCGGGCAGCGCCAGCGGGTGGCGATCGGCCGCGCGATCGTCAAGAAGCCCAAGGTGTTCCTGTTCGACGAGCCGTTGTCGAACCTGGACGCCTCGCTGCGCGCCCAGACCCGGCTCGAGATCGCGCGGCTGCACCGCGACCTCAAATCGCCCAGCATGATCTACGTGACGCACGACCAGGTCGAGGCGATGACCCTGGCCGACAAGATCGTGCTGCTGCGTCCGGCCGCCGAAGCGCCGGGGCAGTCCAACGTGGCGCAGATCGGCACGCCGCTGGAGCTGTACCACCATCCGGCCAATCTGTTCGCGGCGCGCTTCATCGGCACGCCGGCGATGAATTTCCTGAATGCCAGCCTGGCCGGCGTGACACCGCACGGCATCGAAGCCACCCTGCAAGGGCGCGGCTGCGACGCGGCCGTCGATGGCGCCGGCATGGCGCCGGGCGCCGCGCTGACCTTGGGCATCCGCCCCGAGCATATGGTGCTGGGGCAGGGCGACCGGCGGGCGAGGATCGTGCACATCGAAGCGCTGGGGGAGCACAGCTATGTGCACCTGCAATGGGCCGACGGCCAGCCGACGCTGATCGCCAAGACGCGGGACGAAGGCCTGCGCCTGGGCGATACGGTGGCGTTCGCGCTACCCGCCGACGCGCTGCACGCCTTCGGCGGCGATGGCGTGGCGCTGCGCCGGCTGCGGCGGGAGCGGTAAGCGGCGAAGTTCCCGGTCATTCCACCCTTGCTTCTCCCGAATCAAGCGTCTGATCGGCGAAGGCAGCTTGATAGGCGGCCTCGATACGCGCCAGTTCGTCATCCGTGATTTCCTTGAACAGCGAACGTTTGCCAACGGAAAGGATGCCCTTGTTTTGATCGTCAGCCGCTCGCTCTCCTCATCAATGGTAATACTGACGACCGTGCGCAGGGGCCTGGAATACGACTCGAGCACCTGATCATAGTCTTTTGGATAGTGCAACATGTAGGCCGAGACGGGCAGCACCATATCAGCCGGGACCAAACCGTCGCGGCCCAGGAAGTCGTGGATCAGAAAGCGGTGGTTCGATCAATCCTGCCATGAGGCCGGACACCATGTTGCCCGGCGGGCAGACGTGGTGCACGATAGGGGCGCGGCCCGGCAGTGACTCTCCGACAGTGTGTGCCTCTACTGAGCCCCTTGACCTTGACAGGGGGATCGTTTGCTCGTCGTGCAGTGGTACTCAATTCGTTTTTAATTTCACAATATTTACGTTAAAACGACGTGCTCCGCTGAAAAAAACGTTCGATTTTTCCTAAAAACGTTTAAAAAATTGGATTTTCGTATAAAAACGTTAAAGCGTGTGGTCTCGGCACCGATCCGAAGCGCATAGCGGCGCTAAGTCATGTTAATCGCGCTTCCTCGATACACATGCGACAGCCAGCCCGACTTGGCTATTTGCTCAGGGCGACCATG
Source organism: Duganella sp. GW821-FHT07F09 (assembly GCF_059418705.1). NCBI lineage: Bacteria > Pseudomonadati > Pseudomonadota > Betaproteobacteria > Burkholderiales > Oxalobacteraceae > Duganella > Duganella sp. GW821-FHT07F09. Next base: position 151,719 of record NZ_JBWKQJ010000012.1, read on the forward strand.
TTGTGGTCCTGCGGCGGCTCCGGCGCGCCGCCCAGCACCAGGTTCAAATCCACATAGCCGGCGCGCCAGGCGCGCTCCAGGTCCTGCTCGACCTCCTCCATCGAGGTGTGCTGGAAGTTGTCGAAGCCGCGCACCCCGAAGGCGCGGTTGCGGCCGTTCGCCTTGGCCAGGTACAGCGCCATGTCGGTCAGGTTGACCACCCGCTCCCAGGACAGCGGCACGCCCGCCGGCGCCAGCGGGAACGGCGCGTAGCCGACCGAGACGCACACCGAGATATCGTGCTCCTGGTGGCGCACGGTCTGCGCGGCGATGCCGGCCAGGATGCGCCGCGCGACCTCCTCGATGCGGTGGCGCGGCAGCGCCGGGATGAACGCCAGGAATTCCTCGCCGCCCCAGCGCACGATCATGTCGGTCTCGCGCAGCGCGATGCGCAGGTTCTCGGCGATCATTTTCAGCACCGCGTCGCCGGCGGCGTGGCCGTAGGTGTCGTTGATCTGTTTGAAATGGTCGGCGTCGAGCAGGAACATGGCGCCGACGATGTCGTCGCCGCCGGCGTGGACCGGGGGCTTGTCGTGCGCGCCCACGCATGCCATGGTGTCCTGGAAGTGGCGCCGGTTGTACAGCCCCGTCAGCGGATCGAGGGTCGATTGCGCCTTCAACTCGAGGTTCTTGACCTCCAGGCACGCGTTGGCCTGGCGCACCTTGCGGTACAGCAGGCCGACCACCACCGACGCCAGCGCGAACAGCGCCGCCAGCAGCCACCAGACGCGCTGCTGCTGGCGGCGGTTGTCGTTCTCTTTGCTGAGCAGTTCGATCTGCCGTTGTTTGCGGTCCGCCTCGTAGCGCTCCTGCAGTTCCAGCAGCGCCTGCTGCCGCCGGGTCTCGAACAGCTCGTTGGAGATGGCGCGCTCGCGGTGGTAGGCCGCCACCGCGCCGGCCATGTCGCCGGCTCTTTCAAGCGCCTGGCCATATTCCAGATAGGCTTCCTGCTGGTCGGGTTTGCTGTTGGATTTTTCGAACCATGCCAGGCCGGCCTCGAAGTGCTTTTTGCCTTCGGCGATGCGCCCCATGCCCAGGTAGGCGTGGCCCAGGTTCACCAGCGCGGTCGCGTCGCTGCCGTCGGGGTTGCCGTTCTGCGCCACCCTTAGCGCCTCGCTTGCGTACTGCGCCGCGCGCGCGTAGTCGCGCCGCCTCAGATAACCGTCGGCCAGGTTGTTGAGCGTGGCGTTCAGCCGGTAGGTGGTGCCCAGCTTGCGTATCAAGGCCAGGCTGTCCAGTTGCGCGCGCACGGCGCGTTCGGGCTGGCCGAGGCTGGACTCCACGTAATGTTCGCTAGCCTTGAGCAACACCATCTGGATCGGCAGGCCCTGTTTTTCCGTCATCGCCGTCAGTTCTGCCAGCGTGGCGAAAGCCTTGGCGCGCTCCTTGGTCCGGACATACAGGCCGTTCAGCGCCCGGACGGCGGAAAACAGCTGCATCGGGTCGTCCGGCACGTGGCGCGCGGCGTCGACCGCCACTTGAAAGTTGCCCAGCGCGGTAGGGAAGCGGCCTTGTTCGATGTTGGCGGCGCCGGCCGCGAGCTCGGCCTCGACCAGCAAGGACTTGTCGCCGCCGCGCAACGCCAGTTGCTCCGCTTCGAACACCATCCGGTGACCGGCCTTGAAGTCCTCGCGCTCGTATGCCACCGCCGCCTTGGCCAGCATCCCCTTGGCGACGATGACGTCGTCGCCAAGGGAGCGGCCATAGGCGATGGCCTGGGTGGCGGTCGCCTCGGCCGCGTCGAACTGGCGCAGCTGCCTGCGCGCGACGCTGATCTGGACCAGCAACTCGGCCTGGCTGCGCGCCGGTCCGGTGCGGTTCCGGCTTTGCAGGTCGAGCAATTGGAACAGCGTCCGGTCGGGCGCCAGGCGGATCTGGTCGCGCAGGCCGATGATCCGTGTGTCCAGATCGGAGCCGGCCAGCGCCAGCGGCGGCGTGAACAGGACGGCGGCGGCCAGCACGTACGGCCACGTCCGGTTCAACCACCGCCGATTTCTGAACTCCGCCACTTGACGCCCCCGATCTCTATCCTGGAGAACAGGGTACCGCCGTATCCGAACGGCAAGGATAGGCCCAGGCTGATATTGCAGTAAGGAAAACCCTACGCAGGGCTCGATTCGGCGAAGGACGGGCGCGTTCGCCTTTTTCTTCAAACACCCGGTGGCTGTGCCCGCAGCGTCGCCAGTTGCCGCAGCATCCCCTGCAGAATGCTGTCCGCCACGTCTTGCGGAAACCCGGCGGGAATTCTCCGGTAGGCGTCTTGTACGACCTGCGGCGTTTGGGCGAGCAACTCCCCGATGACGCTTTCGGCTGTCCGGGCGCCCAGGTTCACCCGCCGGGCCATCGCGGACCAGTGGCGGCGTTGAATCCGGTAGGCCTCGTAGTAATTGGTGCTGCCCCGGACCGCCATCGCCAGTTTCGCATCGCGCGGCTGGATCTGGTTCCTTCCGGTGCCAATGATGGGGTGGGCGGACAACACGTCGTACAAGGGCGTCGCGCGGTACCGTCCTCCCGGCAGTATGGCAATGCTGAAGTTCTTCGCGTGGCCATCCGTTGCGATCAGCAGCCAGAATATGAGTTGTGTCTTGTAAAAGTTCAAACGGTCGAGTTCGGCGGCTTCCGAGCCGAGGAGCAACTGCATGATGCGTTCGATGCCCGGGCCGCCTTCGCGCTGGTATTTTTCCAGCGGAGAGCAACCGACGGCCTGGCACATATCCTCTTGCGGCAGGCGCGCTATCCATGTGCCGTCGTCGGAATTCTTGCGGTCGAACCGCTCGACCGCCAATACCTTCTGGTCGTCAAATTGCAGGATGGCCGAGCGTGCGACGGGCAAGCCGAACAACTCCATAATTTGGGCGCAGAGCCATTCGTTCTCCACCGACGTTCGAAAGTCCGCCCGCATGTCGCCGACCAGGCCAAGCGGAAGTTTTAAGATATGTGTGGTGGGCGTGCTTCCTTTCGGCAGCAACCATTGCCCATCGCGCCAGAGCAGGGCGGTTTTTTCCTGTGCGCCGGCGATCGAGAGCCTCAGATCGGCATTGGGCTCCGCACGCGCCAATCCCCCGGCGGCCACCGTGGTCGACCGCAACAGTCTCGCGACACGCTGTTCATCGAGCACGTCGCCATTGATGCTGAACAGATCGTCCGGGACTTGATCGACCGGCAGCAGCTGGGCCGCGCCAACACAGTCGCGGCCGATGGCGGCGAGCAGCTCGAACGGTGACGTTCCTCCGGTTTGATGCCGCTGTGCCAAGCGTCGTCGAATGGGTTCGCTATCCGGCAAAAGATTGTCGAAGTAATTCGTCACCACGTCGCCCGAATAGGCGGCGTTGTCCGGCCGGAACGGCATGGACAAGGACAGCGGGCGTCCTTGCTCGTGCTCGATCCACTGGTCGAAATATTCGAAAGTCGAGGTGTTGGTGGCATTTGTCCATTGTCCCGCTGGAATGCCATTCAGCCAGACGTTGAGGCTGCCCCGGTTACGTGCGCGCGCCATTGTTCACCATGTGGTCTTATCGGACTGATGGATAGCTTGCGGCGGGACCTTGGTCCGGCCCGTCGTTTTGATCTTTGGTTTCTTGACGCTAGAGGGGGCAGGCCGTTGCGCAATCGCGCGCGCGTCGTCGCGACGTTCCCCGGCGGGAGAAACGGGCGGTGAGAAATTGAGTTCGACATCGAGCAGGCGCAGAATGGTGTACAGGCGTTCCACACTCGTGGAACCCAGGTTTGATTCGATTTGCGCATAGCTTTGCTGGGTGATCCCCAGTTTTTCAGCCATCGCCGCTTGTGTCAGGCCGGCACGCTTTCGAAATCCTTGGATAAGCGGTTTCAGCTGATCGATGGTTTGGAGCGGAAATAACATATGCAGGTCCTTGGAGGATGGTGGTTACAGTTTATAGTCTGTTATAAGTAAAAACAATATAAAACCTGTTTTTCGATTTTACAGTTCTGGGGCTGTAAAATAATAATACAGTATAGGGACTGTTAATCGAGGAGCGGCGATGGGAGCGCCCCCACGCTGTCAAAAAATATAATTGAACATCGCGATTTTCGTTATTGGAAAAGCTGGTCCTGGGTTGGAAATACAGCCACACTGCCTGCTGCGAAAACTTTTGCCCATTTCCGACACCCACATGAAAAATCCACCCCGCAGCCGCGTCGTCGGCCTGTTCCTTGTGTTTGCCTCGTCGGTCACCGTCCCGGCGATGGCGCAGACCACGCCGCCCGCGTTCGCGGCCATTTTCGGCGACCATGCCGTGTTGCAGCGCGGCGAACCGTTGACCGTGTGGGGCACGGCCAGCCCCGGCCAGCGCGTGGCGGTGGGCCTGGGCGGCCAAACCGCCGAGGCGATCGCGGCGGCGGACGGAAAATGGCGCTTGAACATGCCGGCGATGCCGGCCGGGGGGCCGCACACCCTGTCCGTCAGCGGCGACGGCGGCGCCACCACGCTCAAGGACATCATGATCGGCGACGTCTACCTGTGCGGCGGCCAGTCCAACATGGCGTTCCCGGCGCGGCTGTCGACCGGCGCGTGGCCCGACTTTCCCGACAATCCGGACCTGCGCTTCGTCAACGTTCAACTCGTCAGCGAAGCCGCCGTCCAGGGCGATCTGAAGCGGCCGCTGGCATGGCAGGCGGTGTCGCCCAAGACAGCCGGCGAAGCCTCGGCGGTGTGCTACTACATGGCGCGTTCGCTGCAACAGCGCCAAAAGGTGCCGGTCGGCTTCATCAATTCGAGCTGGGGCGGCACCACGATACAGGGCTGGATCGGCGCGTCGTCGCTGAAGACCTTGCCGGCCTACGCCAAGCGGCTCGAGGCGCTGGCCGACATGGCGTCGAATCCGGCCAAGGCGATGGCCGACGAGGCGCGCCGGCATCAGCAATGGTGGGAGGCGCACGACCCGCAGGCCAAGGCGCAGCGTAAGTGGAGCGCGCCGGACTTCGACGATTCCGCGTGGCCCGGCCTGACGCCGCAGGGATCGTGGAAGGAAGCCGGCATTCCGGCGCTGGCGGACTTCGACGGCGCCGCCTGGTTCCGCACCACGGTGACCCTGGACGAGGAGCAGGCGCGGGCGGCGAACAAGCTTCAGCTCGGCCCGATCGACACCTACAACAGCACCTGGGTCAACGGCGTGTTCGTCGGTGGCGGCGGCATCGCGTGGGTGTGGCGCGACTATCCCGTACCGGTTGGCGTGTTCAAACCCGGCCGCAACGTGATCGCCGTGCGCGTGCTCGGCGGCGGCGGGCTGACCGGGCAGCCGGAACATCGCGGCGTCAAGACGGACGACGGCCGGTTCATCGCCCTGTCGGCGCCGTGGAAATACCAGGTGGGCTCGCGCTTGAAAGGGCTGTCGCTACCGCCGGCGCCATGGGATGTGCCGACCAGCCTGTCGACCTTGCACAACGCCATGATCGCGCCGCTGGCCGGCTACAAGTTCAAACTGGCGGCGTTTTACCAGGGCGAGTCCAACGCCGGTGAGCCCAAGGAATACGAGACCCTGCTGCCGCTGATGATCGCCGATTGGCGCAAGACCTTCGGCCAGCCGCGCTTGCCCTTCCTGGTGGTCCAGCTGTCGTCGTTCGGTCAGGTCCCGATCAACCCGGTGGACTCGGGCTGGGCGCGCTTGCGCGACGCCCAGGCCAAAACCGTTCGCGACGACCCGCTTGCCGGCCTGGCCGTCACCATCGACGTCGGCGACCGCACCGACATCCACCCGCCGCAGAAGGCGGTGATCGGCGAGCGGCTGGCGCTGGCGGCGCGCGCGCTGGCCTACGGCGAGGCGATAGCGCCCGGCGGACCGGAGGCGGCCGGCGTGACGCGGGCGGGCGAGGATTTGCTGGTGAAGTTCAAAAACGCCGGCGGCGGCTTGCGCACCTACAGCGCCGGCCAGGCGATCGGCTTCGAGGCATGCGCCGGCGCCGATTGCCGGTATGTGCTGGCGGTGGCGCAAGGCGACACGGTGACCTTGAAAGGGGCGAACGTCCCGGGCACGACGCATGTCCGTTATGCCTGGGCCGACGCGCCCTACGTGAATCTCTACAGCGCCGAGGACTTGCCGGCGGCGCCGTTCGAGATGGAGGTCAGGTAAGCGCCCATGGGCCGCTTGGAAATCAGATCAATCTGGAGGATGACTTGAACAAGAAGAAGACAAACGGCGTGGACAAAGGAATTTCGGAAGGCCGTCGGCAGTTGCTGGTATCGGCCGGATTGGCGATGGCGTTTCCCGGACTGGCCGGCGCCACGGTGGTCGCCACCACGGCGGGCGGGGGGCGGGAAAATCTCGGGTTGTGGTACCAGCGCCCGGCCGGCGCCTGGGTCGAAGCGCTCCCTGTCGGCAATGGCCGCCTGGGGGCGATGTGCTTCGGACGGGTCGCCCAGGAGCGCATCCAGCTGAACGAGGACACGTTGTTCGCCGGCGGGCCGTATGACCCGAACAATCCGCGTTCGCTGGAGGCGCTGCCGGCGGTCCGCAAGCTGATCGACGAAGGCAAGTTCGCCGAGGCGGCGGATTTGATCTCCTCGTCGATGATGGCCAGGCCGATGCAACAGATGCCCTATGGCGCGGCCGGCAACCTGCTGCTCGACTTCGCGGGCATCGCGGGCGCCGGCGACTACCGGCGCTCGCTCGAACTGGACAGCGCCATCGCCACCACCCGTTTCACGGACGGCAAGGCGCGGCATCTGCGCGAAATATTCGCCAGCGCGCCCGACCAGGTGCTGGTGATACGCCTGACCGCCCAGGGCGGCACGCTCGATTTCGACCTCGGTTATCGTCATCCGGCCGCCGCCAAGTACGGCGACACCGATTACGACGGCCGCCAGAAAGAGACGGCGGCGCCGATAGGCGTGGCGTGGGACTATCGCGAACCACAGCGCGCCGGCGAGCGCCCGTCCACATTGTCGGTGCGCGCCGACGGTGGCGACGCGCTGCTGGTCGAAGGGCGTAATATCGAATCGTCCGGCATTGCGGCGGCGCTGCGCTACGCGGTGCGCGTGAAGGCCGTCGGCGACGGCACGATCACCGCGCGCGGCGACCGCATCGAGGTGCGCGGCGCAAGTACGGTAACGTTGATCGTGGCGGCGGCCACCAGCCATATCAACTACGCCGACGTCGGCGGCGATCCGCTCAAGACCGTGCGCGCGCAGACCGAGGCCGCCGCCGCCAAGCCGTACACGCGCTTGCGCGCCGCGCACCTGGCCGCGCACCGGAAGCTGTTCCGCCGGCTGTCGCTGCGCATCGGTTCCAGCGCGGGTTCCGAGGCCGCCGCCGCGACGCCGACCAACGAACGCATCGCCGCTGTCGAAGCGCGCCCGGACGCCGCACTGGCGGCGCTGTACGTGCAGTACGGCCGTTATCTGCTGATGTCGTCGTCGCGCCCCGGTAGCCAGCCGGCCAACCTGCAGGGCCTGTGGAACGAGGGCACCAATCCGCCGTGGGGTTCCAAGTACACCATCAACATCAACACCCAGATGAATTACTGGCCGGCCGAATCGGCCAACCTGGGCGAGTGCGTCGAGCCGCTGGTGCGCATGGTGGAGGATCTGTCGGTCACCGGCGCCGTCACCGCGCGCAAGGGCTACGGCGCGCGCGGTTGGATGGCGCACCACAACACCGATCTATGGCGCGCCGCCGCGCCCATCGACGGCCCGAAATGGGGTATGTGGCCGTGCGGCGGCGCCTGGCTGTGCCAGGCGTTGTGGGAGCACTACGAATACAATCCGGACCAGGCCTGGCTGCGCCGCATCTATCCGCTGCTGAAAGGCGCGGCTTTGTTCTTCGTCGATACGCTGGTCGAGGATCCGCAGGGCAGGGGGCTGGTCACGTCGCCGTCGATCTCGCCCGAAAACGAGCATCATAAAGGCGTGGCCACCTGCGCCGGCCCGGCCATGGACCGCCAGATCGTGCGCGATCTGTTTGGCTGGACGCTCAAGGCCCACGCGCTGCTCAAGGATGGCGACGGCGCCTTCGCCGCCACCCTTGAGAGCATGCGTGCCCGCTTGCCGGCCGACCGCGTCGGCGCGCAGGGGCAGTTGCAGGAATGGCTGGAGGATTGGGACGCCGGCGCGCCGGAGCAGCAGCACCGCCATGTCTCGCATTTGTACGGGGTGTATCCGAGCGAGCAAATCAACGTGCGCGACACGCCGGAACTGATCGCGGCGGCGAAGGTGACGCTCAACACGCGGGGCGACAAATCGACCGGCTGGGCCACGGCGTGGCGGCTGGCGCTGTGGACGCGCATGGGCGAGGGTGAGCGCGCCTACTCGATCCTGCAAGGGCTGCTGGGGCCGGAACGCACCTATCCGAACATGTTCGATTCGCATCCGCCGTTCCAGATCGACGGCAACTTCGGCGGCGCGGCGGCGATCCTGGACATGCTGGTGCAATCCTGGGGCGGCGAGATCCACATCCTGGCCGCGTTGCCCAAGGCGTGGCCGGAAGGCGCGCTGCGCGGCGTGCGCGCCAAGGGCGGCGTCGAGCTGGACCTGGACTGGGCCGGCGGCAAGATGAAGCGCCTGCGCCTGCGCGGCAAGCCGCACGACAAGGTGCGGGTGCGCTACGGCGACCGTTTGATACAAGTTGTGCTGGATAAGAACGGGGCGGCGGCGATGTAGCCGTCGGACCTATTTCGCCACCAAGCCGCGTCGCATGGCCAGCACCACGGCGTGGGTGCGTGCCGTCGCGCCCAGCTTGTCGCAGAGGCCCTTGACGTGCGTCTTCACCGTGCCGGCGCCGATGCCCAGCTCCCGCGCGATCGACTTGTTGCACAGGCCTTGTGCCAGCAACTGCAGCACGTCCGTCTCGCGGCCGGTGAGGCCAATGCGGCTGGAGCTGTCGACCATGCAGTGACTCAAGTCGGCGCTGAGATAGTGCATGCCACGGCCCAGTGTACGCACTGCCCTCAGCAGTTGTTCGACGCCGGCGTTCTGCAGCAGGTAGCCGTGCACGCCCGCCATCATGGCCGTGTACACATCCCATTCGCGATCCAGCTGGGTGACAATCAGCACGCGGGAACGCCTGTCCCCAGGGTACGCGCCGGCCCGGTGGCGCATGTGTTCCATCGCGCCCTGGTGATCGAGGATGATGACGTCGGTGTCCGCATGGATGGCTGCGGCGTCATTCGTGGCGATGGTGATGTGCAAGTCGGTCTGCGCCCCGAGCAACGCGGCCAGGCCGGCGCTGACAATCGCGTCGCCATGGGCAATCAAGACATTGAGTTGGTTTTCTTGCTGTGCATCGACGTCACTCATCCGTTTTTTTCCTTAACATTGTATCGAGCGCGGCCCCGGACTTGTTCAGAACCGGTACTGCGCGCTGATGCTGATGAAGCTCAGCGCATCGTCGGCGCCGGTCTGGCGCAGGAACGCGCCGGGCTGCGCGTAGGCGACCACAGCGGTCGACGACCAGCCCGGGGCCGGCGTCCAGGTGGCGCCGAGCGATGCGATGGTTGCGACGTAGCGGGCACGGCTGTTACCGGCGGCCCGCATCAACGTGCCGTTGGGCGCGTAGACGCCGTCGCGCAGGCTGTAACGCCAGAAAAAATCGAGGCTGGCGTTCAGCTGGACCCGGGGCGCGAGCCGCATGGTCAGCGCCGGGTGGATGTTGGCGAAGTTGCGCGGCCCGAGCGTCGCTTCGTCGCCGAAATAATTACCGCGCGGGTAGATCGGGTTGAGGGTGCCGAGGCGGTGGTCGCCGGGGTCCTTGTCGCCGCTGGCGATGGCGAGCAGCAGCGCCGCCCTCGGTTGGCCGGCCATGCCATCGAACGTGTAGCCGGTATCCGTGGCCAGCGACCAGGCGCGGATCCGAGCGTCGCCGAAACTTCCTCCCTGCGCGGCGACTTCCCAGTTCCAGTCCCAGGCTGTGCGGCTGCCGAACAGGCGGGTGCCGAGCGACCAGCGGCGTTCGTGCGCCCCGCCCTGAGTGTAGCGGGCAACGGCGTCGTCGTAATACAGCGCATAGGCGTCCCATGAGGTCACGCCTCCGGTGCGTGTCGCGTAGACGCCATGCAGCGCCTGGGTGCGCGAACGGGCGTCGTCGAAACCGCCCGGACGGTTCTGCCGGGGCGCCGCCGCGAAGGCGTCGACACGCCAGGGGCCGCTGGTGGCATAGACGCGGACCGCTTCGAAGCTGCGCCGCACGTTCGGCCCCTCGCGCGCGTCGATGCTGCGCCCCGATCCGAACTGTAGCTCTTGGATACCGATACGCACGCCCATGCCGCCTTCGCCAGCCCGCGCCGATTGCCATTCGACAAACAGGTTGGTGGGATCGAGCCGGTTCTCGTCCACCGGGGATGGGCCTGCCGCGCGGCCGTTGGCGAACGAGCTGGCCAACTGGGCGAAGCCGCGCCAGTGCTCGCCCAGGCGCAGGTCCGCAAAGACGGAGCCGCGCTGCATCAATACCCCCCATCGGTCCTGGCGTTCCAGTCCGTAGCGAGGATTGCCGGCGTGCTCGTAGCGCAAGCGCAGGTCGCCGCCGATACTGAGGCGCACCCGGTCCGCGACCGGGCGATCCTTCCAGCATGCGTCGCCGTTGCCGTTGCCGTTGCCGATGCCGATGCCGATGCATTGCTGGCGTTGGGCGCCGAAGTCGTCGTCGAAGCGCAATGGCAGGAACTGTGCCGGCGCGGCATCGGTCGCCAGCAGCAAGGGGATGGACAGCCAGGCCGCGCGTATGCCCGCTACCCGCTGGGTCGACACTTTGGGATTGCTGCTCACCGCGCTTGGTAATAGCCGCCGAAGTGTTTGATCGGCGACCAGGCGGGCAGGATCTCCGGCAATACCGGCGCCAGCGATTGGTAGTCCTGCGCGCCGTACACGACCCGGCCATCCATGACGGTCAGGACCGAGGCGATGGACTTGATCCGGGACTCTTCAACCTCGAAGTAGTCCTGGTCCAGCAGCACGAAGTCGGCCAGGTGGCCGGGGGCGATCATGCCCATCTCGGATTCGGCGTTCAAGAACCATGCCGCCTTGCGGGTGAACAGTCCCAGCGCTTCGGCGCGGGACAGGCGGTTGTCCTTGGCCAGCACTTCGGCGCCGGAAACCGATTTGCCCGACACCATCCAGCTGATGCCGACCCACGCATTGAACGAGGCGGCCCGGAAGGCGTCGGTGGTCATCGCCAGCGGGATGCCGCTGTCGACGAGCTGGCGCAGGCGCGGGGTCTGCAACGCCTTGTCGCGGCCGTAGGTCTTGATGAAGCCGTCGCCATGCAGCGCCATCTTGGTGTCCAGGGCGATGCCGCCGCCCAGCGCCTTGACCCTGGCGATGTTCGCGGGACTGATGGTCTCGGCGTGTTCGAGGCTCCAGCGCAGGCCGTCGAGCGGCGTCCTCTGGTTCAGCTGCTCGAGCGCATCGAGGAAAGGCGTGATGTTCTCGTCGTAGCTGATGTGCTCACGGAAGGGAATGCGCCGCTGGACCAGCTTGGAGATGTCCCGCTCCACCAGTTCCCGCATCTTGGCGGGTTCGATGATGATGGCCGGGCGGTCGAAGTTTTCGTGATCGTGCACCTCCGCCGACAGCAACTCGCCGGCGCCCCGGTAGACGTGACCATGCGCCAGTTGCGGGTGCAGGTTGTCCCCGGGACTGATCGGCGCCGTGTTCGTGATCGCCTTGAGCTGCGCGTCCACCATGTTGAAGCCGGCGGCATCGCTGAACTGGATGTCGACGAAGGGCATGCGGATGTTGAGGCGGTTGTCGCGGGCGACGACGTCCACGGTGCGCTGGGCCTTCGGATAACCACGGAAACCGGTGCCCGCATCGACGACGGAGGTGATCCCGAACCGGTTGAGGCTGTGGATCGTGTGGACCAGCGAGCTCACCTCCTCATCGAAGGAGAGCTGGGGGACCATGGTTTCCAGGGCGATGAATGTGAACGTGTAGCCATGGACCACGCCGGTGTACTTACCCTGCTTGTCCTTCTCCAGCTCGGTGCCTGGCAGCATGGGGAACTTGTCGGTGCCCACGCCGAGGGCGTCCATCGCCAGCTGGTTCATGAAGGCGCGGTTGTAGGCGTACTGGACGATCAACGGGCGATCGGGGACGGCCCGGCGCAGTTCCTCCATGGTGGGGAAGCGCTTCTCTTCGAACTGGTAGGGGGACCAGCCGCCGATCACCTTCACCCAGTGGCCTTGCGGTGTCCGCTTGGCTTGCTCGCCGAGCATCGCCAAGGCCCGGCGCAGCGTTGGCACGCCCTCCCATCGCAAGGTGTAGTTGTAGCCGCCCTCGTTGAGCACGTGCGTGTGCGCGTCGATGATGCCCGGAATCAGTCGCCGGCCCCGGGAATCGATGACCCGGGTGTTGGCGTTCTTCAGCGCCAGCACTTCGGCATCCGTGCCGACCAAGTAGATGCGGCCGTTTTTGACGGCGACGGCGGACGCCGCCGGTTGCGCGCTATTCCCGGTGAAGACCTTGGCGTTGTGCACGATCAGGTCCGCGCCCGGCGTCTCTTGCCTGGCTTGCGCATGGGCGTTGCCCAGGCCATTCAGCACCATGAGTCCGATCAGTAGTATTGACTTCAATGCCATTCCCCTTTTTTGATGGAGTTAAACACCACGCGGCACCGGTCCCGGTCGGGGACTCGGCGGCGGCGTGCGTGGAATGGGGAGGATGCTACTGGTTGGGCCCGGCGCAGTCACTGATCAATCTTGCTGTCGGCAGTACGATTCGCTCATGGGATCAAGCGACGGGTTTAGCGCTATGGGCGTCTTGCGACGGAAGGCATCGTTTCGAAATACTCGATCAGCAGCTCGGCCAGCATGCGTACCTTTCTTGCCGGATGCTGGCCGGGTGGCCGGACGACGTATGCCGCCGCCGGCAGCACCGGATAACGCGTCATGACAGGGACGAGCGCACCGGAGCTCAAATGTTCTCGAATGATCATGTCGGGGAGATGGCCGACGCCGAGGCCGGCGACCGCGGCGGCCACCAGCGCCGCGCCGTTATCGGCCTTGAAGCGTCCTTGCGGGCGTACCGATATGGTTTTCTCGCCGTCCAGGAAATGCCACGTTTCCGTACCCTGCATCAGCGCCTGGTGGGCGAGCAGTTCTTCCGGCGTCGTGGGTGCCCCGTGCGCCTTGATATATTCCGGACTCGCCACGGTGGTTGCGTGAACCGGTCCGACGCAGCGTGCGACAAGATTGGAGTCCTGGAGATAGCCGACGCGTATCGCGCAGTCGTAGCCTTCCGCGACCAGGTTGACGACATGGTCGCTATAGCAGGTGTGGATTTGCAGCCGCGGATGGCGTCGTGCCATCTCCGCGAGCAGTGGGGCGAAGTGCGTCGGGCCGAACGTCAGCGGGGCGGCAATGCGCAAGCGGCCGCGCAGCTCGCCGGCGGGGGTGATCGTTTCCCTTGCCAGGTCGACCTCGGCGCAGGCCCGGGCCGCATGGTCGCGGAACGTGGCGCCCGCTTCCGTCAGTGCCGCGCCGCGCGTGGTGCGGGAAAGCAGCTGGACGCCCAAGTCCGCTTCCAGCCTGGCGAGCCGGCGACTGACAATCGACTTGGCGACGCCGAGCCTGAGCGCGGCGGCCGAGATTCCGCCGGCATCGGCCACTTCCACAAAGGTCCGTAATTCTTCGATGTCCAATACAACGCTCCTGTTTCGCCACACTCGCTTTTCCAGAAAGATGCCGCGCGCCGCAGCGCGTTCCTGTTAGCGTCACACAGTTAGTCGGACTGTGCAACTACCGAAGCGATTTTCGCGGTGATACGATCCCTTGTCACATTGAAAAGAAGAGCTCGGGTACATCCGATTTTTATGTCAAAAGCAATCCAACTTCCCGAGAACGTGGCCACGCTGACGACCTCCAGCCGTGGCTGGAATGGCGTGAACGTCGATCTGGTGGAATACACCTGCACGGGCAGCGTCCTGGTGCGACTGGAGCGCAACGAAAGGTCGACCCGGCTCGGCGCCCAGCTCGAAGAGGTCGGCCGGGACCACGCCGAACCCCGCTCGGCGCCCCACATACCCAATCCCCACGCCTACAAGCCGCGACCCATGTGGTTCGTGCCGGCGCAGATGGAGTTGTGGGGACATGCGGCGGAGCCCAGCTACCTCAAGTGTGCGACGATCAGCTTCGACGCGCGCATGCTGCAGGAGCGTCTGGGCATGTCTGGATCGCTGGGAATGATTGACGTTCCGAGGCTACGCTTCTCGGATGACCGGTTGTGGACGCTGATCCGCTTGCTTGCCGAGGCGATCCACTGTTCCGACCCCACCGCGCAACTGTATGGCGATTCGCTCACTGCGGCGATCGCATCCCTGCTTTTCGAACGCCCCAAGGAGGCAAAAGGCGGCAGGGCTGGGCTCTCCGCGATTCAGCTGAAGGATGCGATGAACTTTCTCGAGGCGAAGTTGCCGGCGCGGGTGGAGCTCGCGGCACTCGCGGAATTGGCTGGTTTATCGCAATCGCACTACTGCCGCGCCTTCAAGGCCTCGACCGGGGTGGCGCCGTATCAGTGGCAGTTACAGGCCCGTGTCGAGCGGGCCAAGGATCTGCTGTTGAATACCAATGGCGGCCTGGAGGACGTCGCCGAAGCCACCGGCTTCGCCGATGCGGTGCACTTCGGCCGGACCTTCCGCAAGATGATGGGCGTTACCCCGGCCGCATGGCGGATGGACAGGCTCACTTAGGGGACAGCCGGGCGCGGTCGGGCTGCGCCGGGGGCTTTCGACAACGAGGCGCGCAAGGTCACGCTGAGCGGGAAATCACGCCTCACCGGGCGCCCCAGGCCGTAGCAGCCGTTGAGCAAATAGTTGAGGCCGTTTTCGGCCAGGTCGGCCCACGGGATATGTACCGAACTGAGGCGCGGCACCGTGAACCTGGTGCTGTTGGTGTCGTCGTAACCGAGTACCGACACCTGTCCGGGCACTGCCACGCCAAGCTGCTGGAAGCAGGACAGGGCGCCGATGGCCATTTCATCGTTCGCGCAAAACAGCGCGGTGAAATCGTCATCCGATTCCAGCAACTGCCGGGCCGCCTCCGACCCGCCCGCCGACGTGAAATCGCTCGCGGTCATCCACAGTTGCGCCGTGTCGATGCCAGCCGCGTCCAGTTCGGACAGGAAGCCGGCCAGGCGCTGGGCATTGTCCGGCACGCCCGCCGGGCCGGCGATGACGGCGATCCGGCGGTGTCCGAGGTCCAGCAGGTTGCGCGCCGCGAGGCGCCCGCCGAGCACGTGATCGACAGGGAAGCATTGCCCGGGAATGCTGGCGTACTCATGGTTGATCACCGCCAGGCGCGACTTGTCGGGGCCGAGCGCCACGATATCCGAATCATGCAGCGCATTGCTCATGAGGAGCAGCCCGTCGCATCCCCGTGCCAGCAGGAAATCGACGCCCTCGATCGCCTGTTGGCGCGAGTCGGCGTCGCCCACGCCGAAGGACACCACCATGTTCAAGCCCTCGGCGCGCAGCTCGGAGTAGATGGCTTGCAAGATCGGCGTGTGAAAGGTGCCGTTCAGCGAGGGAATATACACACCGATCATTTGCGAGTTGCCCGAGTGCAGGGTGCGCGCGGCGTGCGAGGGCCGGAAGTCGAGTTCGGCGGCCGCCTTCAGGACCTTGTCCAGCGTGGCGGCGGCGACCGACCCCTTGCCACTGAGGGCCCGCGACGCGGTGCCTAGGCCGACGCCGGCCAGGCGGGCCACATCCTTGATGGTTGCCATGGACTAGTCTTTTCTCTTTCAGCGCGGTGGCGCCACGGCAAGCGATGCCCGGTGCGTGATGCTGAGCGCGAAGTCGCGTTGGACGCGGTGCCCGGCGCCGTAGCAAAGGTTAAATAATTGGTTGAGGCCATTGGCGGTCACTTCGCGCCACGGGACGTGAATCGAGGTCAGCGGCGGTGCCAGATACGGCGCGCTTGCGGTGTCGTCATAGCCCATCACCGACACTTGCTGCGGAATGGACATCCCGGCCTCCTGCAAGCAGGACAGGGCGCCGACGGCCGTTTCATCGTTGGCGCAAAACAGGGCGGTGAACGGGTAGGCCGACCGCAGCAGCGCGGCCGCCGCGTCGAACCCGCCCTCGGACGAGAAATCGGTCTCGGCGATCCACAAGGTATCGGTGGCCACGCCCGCGCGCTCGAGTTCTTCCTTGAAGCCGGCGATGCGGTCGCGGTTGTCGGCCGAGCCGGCCGGTCCGCCGATGATGGCGAATTGCCGATGCCGCAGATCGAGCAGGGCGCGGGCCGCGAGCCGCCCGCCGAGCCGGTGATCGACCGTGAAGCATTGCTCGGAGATCGCGGGGAAGTGGTCGTTGAGCACCACCAGGCGCGCGCGCATCAGACCGAGGCCGGTGATGTCCTCGTCGCGCAACTGGTTGGTCATGGCCAGCAGCCCGTCGCAACCGCGCGCGCTGAGGAATTCGAGCCCCTCGACGGCTTGCTGGTGCGGGTCGGCGCCATTGAGGCCGAACGCGACCATCATTTGCAGCCCCGCGCCACGCAGTTGTGTATTGATGGTGTGCAAAATCGGCGTGTAGAAGGTGCCGTTTGGAACCGGAATATAGACGCCGATGAGTTGCGAGAAGCCGGTCATCAGCGCGCGGCCGGCATGGGACGGCCGGAAATCGAGCGACGCGATCGCCTTCTCGACGCGCGCGACCGTCTCGGGCGATACATTGCCTTGGCCATTGACCACGCGCGAAACCGTTCCCCGGCCCACGCCCGCAAGGCGGGCCACATCCTCCATGGTCGATGCCACCGCGGTCGCCTCCATTGAAAAGCAAGAGCATACTAGAGTGGCAACCAAAAGCAAAGGCGAGCAAAGGCGAGCAAAGGCTCGCAAAGGCTCGCAAAGGCTCGCAAAGGCTCGCAAAGGCGGCCGGGGCGCGCCCGGCGCCGCTACGGCCGTCGAACCGCGATGGTTTTTGCGAGCCGGATGCTGGACGAGGATTCACCCAGCATCACGCCCAGCGGCGCAAGTTCGACCTTCATCGTCTTGGAGGCGGCATCCCAGTACGCCAGCTGGCTCGCTTTGAGTGCAATGCTGACGGTCCGCTTTTCCCCGGGCGCCAGCGTCACCCGCTCGAAACCGGCCAACGCCTGCTTTGGCCGGCCGACTTTCGACGCCGGATGTTTGACGTACAACTGCACCACCGTATCGCCCGTCCGCTTGCCGGTGTTGGCCACATCGGCCGTAACGTTGACCATGCCATCGGCCGGCAGGTACTTGCTATCAATGCGCAAGTTCGAGTATTTGAACGTGGTGTAGCTGAGCCCGTGACCGAACGAATACAGCGGCCGCTCGCGCGCGTACATGTAGGTGCGGCCGTTGCGGATGTCGTAGTCCATCATCGGCGGCAGCGTGGTGGCGGACGTGGGCCAGGTGGTCACCAGATGGCCCCCCGGATTGTAGTCGCCGAACAGGACGCTGCTCAAAGCGCTGCCCTCGTCCTGCGACGCATGTGCCATGTGCAGGATGGCGGGCACGTGCCGCTGCGACCAATCGATGGTGTATGGAAAACTCGACACCAGCACCATGACCGTTTTGGCGTTGGCGGCGCGCACCAGTTTGACCAGCCCCTCCTGCGCGAGCGCCAGCGTCACCCGGTCGCGGCCCTCGCGGCCGTCGCCGGGATCGGCGCATGGCTTGGTGCCGTCCTCGGTCCACTCGTTGGCCATGTTGGGACCGCAGGTCGGGTCGTTGCCGACGATGACGATCGCCACATCCGAAGCGCGCGCCGCCTTCACCGCCGCGCCGTCCTGGTTGTCGGCCGCGTAGTTCACCGTCACCCCCGGACCCGCCGCGCGCCGGATGCCCTCGAGCGGGGTCACCGCGTAGGGCGGGATGCCGCCGTACCAGTCGCCGCGCACGCTATCGGCGAGCGGGCCGATGACCGCGATCGAGCGGATCGCGCCTTTGTCCAGAGGCAAAAGCGGCTTCGCATTCTGTTTTTCATTCTTCAACAGCACGATCGATTCGAGCGCCATTTGCAGCGAGCCGGCGCGATGCGGTTCGCTCAACCACGGCTCCGGCCCGTTCTTGATGGCGGCGTAGGGGTTTTTTTCGGGCGGGTCGATCAGGCCGAGCTTCAAGGTCACCTGGAATTTCCGCCGCAGCGCGGCATCGAGATCCTGTTCGGTGACCAGTTTTTCCCGCAACGCCTGCCGCAGTTCGTCCTTGTAGGTGTCGAGGTATTGGTTGATCCCCGCCTTGAGCGCGGCGGCGACCGCTTCTTTATGGGTTGGATACAGTTTGTAGACCTTGGCCAGATTGGCGATGGCGCCGCCGTCGCCGGAGACCACGTAGGCGCCCCATTTGCCGATCACCAGGCTGTTGAGCACGGGATGGACGCCCATCGGCGTGCCGTTCCAGGCATTGTACGAGGCCATCAGCGCGCGCGCCCCGCCTTGCTCGAAGCCCATGTGGAATGGCGCGGCATAGTACTCCCAGAACAGGCGTTCGTCGAAATTGGACGAGGAGCCGCCACGGCCCTCCTCATTGCTGTTGGCGAGGAAGTGCTTCATCAACGCGGCCGAGCGCCAATACGTCGGATCGTCGCCTTGCAAGCCCATGACGAAGGCCGTCGCCATGGTGCCGGCGAGGAAGGGATCCTCGCTATAGACTTCCTCGCCGCGCCCCCAGCGCGGATCGCGGGCCAGGTCGGCCTGGGGACCCCACTGCATCAGCGATGGCCGCAGGTAACGATCGCTTTGTGTGATGTAGCGCCCCTCGGTGCCCTGGATCTCGCCGGCGCGCCGCACCAGCTTTGGATTCCAGGTCGCGCCCATCCCCGGCGGCTGCGGGAATTGGGTGGTCTGGATGGCGGCCACGGCGGGTTCGGACGAGCCGCGCTGGACCAAGCCATGGATGCCCTCGGAATTGCCGAAACTGGGCACGCCAAGGCGCTTGACGCCGGAGTCGAGTGATAGCGCATCGATTTTCTCGTCGCTCGACATCAGCGAGAGCAGATTGTCGATGCGTTGCGCGGCGGGCAGCGCCGGATTCTGAAAAGGGTAGGTGCGCGCCTCGTCCGCGCAGGCCCCGCGCGCGACCAGCAGGCACACCAGGATAGCTGGCACTGTCTGTTTCAACCGGCTCATTTTGTTCGTCTCCATATCCAAAGTTGATGCATTGGCAGCGCCAATACAAACGATTGCGTGTAAATCCCAGTCGTCCACTTTTTGTCACCATCTTTACCCAAAATCGATCAAATTCGCCGCTAGACGTCGAATGCAAACGATTGTTGTTTTTTTAAATTCCGGTTGACGTGGCGATCACATCGTACCAGAATTGCGCCAGCCGTGGGAGCGTTTCCACACATTTGTCGACGGGCGAATGGCGGCACTTCGGGCGGCGCCAAGCGGGTTTATAAAAACTTTGACGACAGTGGGAGACAGACAAAATGAAGAAGCCGAACGGCACCCCTTACCCGATTTCCCGGCGGCGCGATCCGCCATTGCGGGCCACCCCCATCGCGGCGGCCTGCTCGGCTTTGCTGCTGAGCGGAGCCGCCTATGCCCAGCAGGGCGCGTCCGGCGCCGAAGCGCCGGTCAAGAAGATCGACGACAACGCGGTGGTGGTCGTCAGCGGCCAGCGCGCGGCATTGCAGTCGGCGCAAAAGCTCAAGCAGAACGCCGACGAGGTCGTCGATTCGATCGTCGCCGACGATATCGGCAAGCTGCCGGACCGCTCCGTGACGGAAGTGCTCCAACGCATCGTCGGCGTCACCATCGACCGCAGCATGCCGAACGACCCGCAACACTATTCGGTCGAGGGCTCGAGCGTCGCCATCCGTGGCCTCGGTTACGTGCGCTCCGAGCTCAACGGGCGCGATTCCTTCTCCGCCAACGGCGGCCGCGCGCTCAGCTTCGAGGACGTTCCCCCCGAGTTGATGGCCGGGGTGGACGTCTACAAGAATCCTTCCGCCGAGCAGATCGAGGGCGCGATCAGCGGCTTGGTCAATTTGCGCACCGCCATGCCGTTCGACTACAAGGGATTCAAAGGCGCCATGTCGGCGCAAACCTCCTATTCGACCTTGAAAAAGGGCAAGGCGACGCCGTCGACCTCGCTGCTGTTGTCGGACCGCTGGAACACGCCCTTCGGTGAGGTCGGCTTGCTGGTCGATTTCGCCAAGTCGCGCAGCGACACCCGCACCGACAATTTCCAGGTCGATCCGTACTACCCGCGCAACAATCTGGTCGAGGGCCGCACCGTCTGGGTGCCGCAGGGCGTGACGTGGCGCAGCATGGAATTCGAACGCGACCGCCAGGGCAGATACGCGGCTGCGCAATGGCGCCCGAACCGCGACCTGACCACCTCGCTGACCTACTTCAAGTCCAGCTATTTCATGACCTGGTCGGAGCAGGCGCTGCTGATGGCGAACACCTCGCCGTACACCGTCAAGGTCGCCAACGGCACCTACGCCCCCAACGGCGCTCTGCTGACGGGCACGCTATCGGACCCCGAGCACGGCGGCATCACGCTGAACCCGGACCGCCGCGTCGCCGACCGCGATTCGGCGACCACCGACATCGCCTGGGACATGCAATGGCGCGTGGCGCCGCAGTGGACCCTGCGCACCGATTACCAGCGCGTGCGGGCCAGGACGCGCGGCTTCGATTCCGACGTGGCGACCGGTTTGCAGATGCCCAAGGAGGGCCTGGACCTGACCGGCAAGCTGCCACGGCTGACCTTCGACGCCGCCGACCGCGCTGCCCTTGCCGATCCCAACAACTACTATTGGGCCTACACGATGGAGCACCTGGACAAGTCCACCGCCAGCAACAATGTGTGGAAAACCGATCTCCAGTACGACTTCGACCATTCGGTGCTGCGCGACGTCCGCTTCGGCGTGCGCGTGACCGACCGCCAGTCGAACACCCACAACTCCAATCCGAGCTACAACTGGCAAGGCGTCACCCAGCCATGGATGGTCGGCTGGAACACTTCCGGATTGGCCTACCTGGGCGATCCGCGTTTCAGCAATCAAACGTCGATCCACTCCTTCAACAACTTCTTCAACGGCTCGGTGTCCGTGCCCACCACGGTGTTCCCGAACGACGTCCTGGCACGCGGCTATCCGAACAGTTATACGACCTTGCACAGCTACCACGACATCCTGTGCGCGGAACAAGCGGCCGCGCAGGGCTGGGGCAATTGCGAACCGTGGAAAGCCGCCACCTTCGGCGACGATCCGGCGGAAATGAACAACGTCAAGGAAAAGACCAAGGCGTTCCACACCCAGCTGCGCTTCGGCTTCGACAACCTGAAGTACCCGATCGACGGCAATCTCGGCATCCGCTACGTCAAGACCAACTCGAACGCGGCCGGCTACATGGTGTTCAATCCGGGCGTACTCGACATTCCACCCGGCGGCGTCCTGGTCGGCGAGACGATACCGGACATCGCGCCCTTCACCATCAAGGGGGATTTCAAGAACTCGTACAGCAATATCCTGCCCAGCTTGAACCTGCGGTTGAAGGCCAGCGATAAGCTGCAGTTCCGGCTGGCGTTGGCCAAGGCCATGTCGCCGCCGGACTTCTCGCAACTGCAGGCTTACACCACCTTGTCGCGCGACATCAGCTTCCTGCGCGACACCGCGACCAATGTCATCACCGTCGACAACGTCGCGTTGAACGGCAACGCTTCGGGCAACCCCATGCTCAAGCCGACGACGTCCACCCAGCTCGACCTGACGGCCGAATGGTACTTTGCCCACGCCGGCTCGCTGACCCTCGCCGTGTTCAACAAGAAGCTGAAAGACATCATCGTCTACCAGCAGGACAGCGTGCCGCGCGCCGACGTCAACGGCCAGATGCACCGCTTCACGGTCACCTCGCCGGTGAACGGGGCCAAGGGCCACGCGCGGGGCTTCGAAGTGGCGTACCAGCAATACTACGACATGCTGCCGTCGTGGATGTCGGGGCTGGGCGTGCAGGCCAGCTTCACGTTTGTCGACAGCAAGCGCAAGCTCTACAACCCGGTCTATTCGGAATACTGCTCCGGCGGCGACGGCGCGGCCAACCTGAACTTGAACCTGAACGGTTGCGATATCGACGGCCGGGTGTTCGGCAACCTGCCGCTGCAAGGGCTGTCGCGCCGCAGCGCCAACCTGTCGCTGATGTACGAGAAGGGACCGGTGTCCGCCCGCCTCGCCTATAACTGGCGCTCGCGCAACCTGCAGGCGGTCAACACCTGGGGCGCCCGCGGCACCAACGGTCTCGACAGCAATCCCGCCAGCCCGACCTTCGGCGCCGACAACAATGCCTGGGGCTTGCCGTTGTGGGCCGAGTCCTATGGCCAGCTGGACGCCTCGTTCTTCTACAAGTTCACCGACAAGCTGTCGGTCGGCATCGAGGCGCAAAACTTGAACAACGTCACTTTCCGGCAAACGGTTCAGCAACATATCGGCGACATGCAGCACACCTGGTTTGTCACGGGACCGCGCTACACGGCGCAAGTGCGCTACACCTTCTAGCTTTGCCAACCCTGTTGTATCGAGCGGACCGCGTGATCGCGGTCCTGCAAAACCCGCATCCTTCAAATAAAGGAAATTCGCAATGACACGTAAACCGATGATCGTCCTGCTGGCCGCCGTGCTGGCCGCCTACGCCTTGCCCGCCGGCGCCGCCGATGCGCAGCCGTGGATGAACCCGGCACTCGGCGCCGACCAGCGCGCCGCGCTGGTGCTCAAGGAAATGAAGCAGGAGGAAAAACTCGCCCTGGTGTTCGGCTACTTCGGCAATGATTTCGGCAAGCACAAAAAGCATGCGGAGGCGCTGCCGTTCTCGGCCGGCTACATCGCCGGCGTGCCCCGCCTGGGCCTGCCCGCCCTGTTCGAGACCGACGCCGGCATCGGCGTGGCCAGCCAGCCGTCGGCCACGCCGCGCGAGCGCACGGCCTTGCCGTCCAACCTGGCCATCGCGGCGACATGGGACCGTCAACTGGCGTACGCCGGCGGCGTCATGATCGGCGGCGAGGCGCGCGCCTCGGGCTTCAACGTGATGCTGGCCGGCGGCGTCAACCTGGTGCGCGAGCCGCGCAATGGGCGCAACTTCGAATACGGCGGCGAGGATCCGCTGCTGGCCGGCACCATGGTGGCCCAGCAGATCAAAGGCATCGAATCGAACCACCTCATTTCCACCATGAAGCACTTCGCCATGAACAGCCAGGAAACCGGCCGTGGCGAGCTGGACGCGCGTATCGACAACGTCAGCGCCCGCATGTCGGACCTGCTGGCGATGCAGTTGGTCATAGAACAGGCCAAGCCCGGCGCGGTGATGTGCGCGTACAACCGCGTCAACGGCGACTATGCCTGCGAAAACGCGTACCTGCTCAACGAGGTGCTGAAGAAGGATTGGGGCTTCCCGGGCTACGTCATGTCCGACTGGGGCGCCGTGCACAGCACCGTGGCCGCCGCCAACAACGGCCTCGACCAGCAGTCCGGTTTCGAGTTCGACAAGTCCCCGTATTTCGCCGGGGCGCTGGAGGACGCCGTGCGTACCGGCCGGGTGCCGCAGGCGCGCCTGGACGACATGGCGCGGCGCATCGTGCGAACGATGTTCGACAAGGGCGTGGTAGACCACCCGGTGGCCGCCGGCGGCGCCATCGACGTGGCGGCCAACGCGGTGCGCAGCCGCGAAACGGCGGAGGATAGCCTGGTCCTGCTGAAAAATGCCGGCGATGTGCTGCCGCTGGCCAAGGACGTCAAGACGATCGTCGTGATCGGCGCGTATGCCGACGTCGGCGTGCCGTCCGGTGGCGGCTCGTCCCAGGTGTATCCCGTGGGCGGCAATGCCGTCAAAGGCTTGTTGCCCGCCACTTGGCCGGGACCGGTGGTCTACTTCCCTTCGTCGCCGTTGCAGGCGATCAAGGCGCGCGCGCCGAACGCGCGGGTGCAGTTCGACGCCGGCGACGACCCGGCCAGGGCGGCGCAGCTGGCCGCAACGGCCGACGCGGTGGTGGTCTTTGCCCAGCAGTGGATCGGCGAGGCGAACGATGCGCGCAGCCTGTCGCTGCCGGACCGGCAGGATGCGCTGATCGCCGCCGTGGCCGAGGCCAACCCGCGCACGGTGGTGGTGCTGGAGACCGGCGGCCCGGTGGCGATGCCGTGGCTGGCGCGCACGGCCGCCGTGGTGGAAGCCTGGTATCCGGGCAGCAGCGGCGGCGAGGCCATCGCCCGCGTGCTGTTCGGCGAGGTCAATCCGTCCGGCCATTTGCCGGTCAGTTTCCCGCAATCGGAGGCGCAGTTGCCACGGCCGGTGCTCGATGGCGATCCGACCCGGTTCGACCAGCGCTTCGCCGTCGATTACCACGAAGGGGCCGCCGTCGGCTATAAGTGGTACGACCGGCAGGGGCTCAAGCCGCTGTTCCCGTTCGGTCATGGCATGTCCTACACCCGGTTCGCCTATTCCGATCTGGTGGCGGAGCAGACGCGGGGGCAATTGACACTGCGGTTCAAAGTCACCAATGTCGGCAAGCTGGCCGGCAAGGATGTGCCGCAGGTGTACGTGGCGCCGTTGGGAACGCGCTGGGAGGCGCCGAAGCGCCTGGCCGGTTGGGACAAGGTGGCGCTACAGGCAGGAGAGAGCCGCACGGTGAGCATACAGGTCGATCCGCGCTTGTTGGGCATGTTTGACGGCAAGAGCAAGACCTGGCGCATCGCCGCCGGACAGGTCAAGTTCAGCCTGGCGCACGATGCGGGCGCGGCCGCCGAAGCCAGTGCCGTGCTGCGACTCAAAGCAGCCACGCTCGATCTGGCCGGCCGTCCGGCTGGACGGTGAGGTCCGCTTGAGATGCCGGTTGCCTTAGCCGGTACGCGGTGAGCACAGCGGTGGTCGGGTTATCCCGAGCGCCGCTGTGTCCGGTGGCAGTCGTGGCCATCCGATTGAATCTTAATGGGGTTTCCCGGCTGGACTCAACCCTTCGGCCAGCACGACCAAGCCTTCGGTCGATCCGACACGCAACTTCTTTGCCTCGGTGTACTCGGCGGAATAGTAGAAGCGCTCGGCCTCGGCCATGTTGGGAAACTCGGCGATGACAGTCACCGCCTGCGCGTTCCCCTCAAGCTTGCGCGTGTTGTTATCGAAGACGATGACCTTGACGGCGTACTTCGGGGCAAGCGCGTTGGCGGCATCCAGGTACCGCTGGAACATCGCCTGGTCACGGATCACGTAATTACCGATGAGGTAGGCGCGCGCCGTCGCCTTGGCTGAAGCGGCCGAAGCTGGCTGCGCTTCCTGCGCCTGTCCCGTGGCCGTGGCGAACGCGATGGCGACTCCGAGGACTGTGCGTGCAATGAGGTTGTTCATAGTGTTTCCTGTTGAGTTACTGGTTGATCCAGCACTCAGTATCCCTGTCGATCAAGAAATACGTTTGCCGTTTCCGACCGCGTTTTTGCCTGATCTAAGGTTTCCTCAGCAACATCAATCGTGACTATCAGCCCAAGCCCGCTTGACGCTGCGGACCCTTGCGCTTATATTAATGACTTATAAGTAAGTTAAATGAAAACCACCCATGCAAGCCTCTCAAGACACCAAGCCACGCTGGGAGCGGCGCAAGGACGCGCGGCCGCAGGAGTTGCTGGCCGCCGCACTGGAGCAGTTCGTCGAACGTGGCTATGCCGCCACCCGTCTTGAAGACGTGGCCAAGCGCGCCGGCGTGTCCAAGGGCACCCTGTACCTGTATTTCACCAACAAGGAAGAGCTGTTCAAGGCCGTTGTGCGCGAGAACATCGTGCAAGCCATCGGCGAGGCCGAGCAGGACGCGGCCGTGTTCGAAGGCCACAGCGGTGAGCTGCTGCGCACCATCCTGATGGCCTGGTGGGACGAGATCTGCACCACCCACCTGGCGGGCATTACGAAGCTGATGCTCTCCGAAGGCCACAATTTCCCCGAACTTGCCAAGTTTTACAACGAAGAGGTGGTCAAGCGCGGCAGCGACCTGATCACCAGCGTGCTGGTGCGCGGCATCGGCCGGGGCGAGTTCCGGCCGGTCGATCCGGCCGTCATGACGCCGGTCTTGATCGCTCCGGTGATGATGTTGATGATGTGGACCAACTCCTTCATGCCGGCCTGCGAGATGCCGGCGATCGATCCGCGCGCCTTCATGGACACCTTCATCGGCACCACCTTGGGCGGGCTGGAAGCGGTCGCCCCGTGAGCGGCCCCGTGGCGTTTTCCGTCCAAGTTGCCAATTTGGTAGGTTCATCCCCCTTAAACTGCAGACTGTCGCAATTTTCCGCGATATGGCCGTCAACTCGTTAATATGTGCCTCCATGCCAGTTCAACGATAAAATGACGGATTATTTAATCCCGACCGAGTCATAAGATGAATATCGAACAAGCCCGTTTCAACATGATCGAACAGCAAATCCGTCCTTGGGACGTCCTCGACCCGGACGTTCTGGAGCTGTTGCACGTGGTTAAACGTGAGAATTTCGTACCCGCCGCGCACAAGGCGCTGGCCTTCGTCGACGCCGAGATCCCGCTGCCAGGCGGCGAATCGATGCTGATGCCTAAGATCGAGGCGCGCCTGCTGCAGGATGTGAACCTGAAAAAGCACGAGAACGTGCTCGAGATCGGCACCGGTTCCGGCTACATGGCCGCGCTGCTGGCGCACAAGGGCCGCCACGTGACGACGGTGGAAATCTCGCCGGAACTGAATGCGCTGGCGGAAAAGAATTTGGCCGACAACGGCGTGACCAATGTGAAGGTCGAGCTGGGCAACGGCGCGCAGGGCTGGCCGAACGGCGCCCCGTATGACGTGATCGTCGTGTCGGGTTCGCTGCCGGTGCTGCCGGAGTCGCTGTTGCAGCAGTTGAAGGTGGGCGGACGCCTGGCCGTCATCATCGGCCAGGCGCCGGCGATGAAGGCGCAATTGATTACCCGTACCGGCGAAGCCGGCTACGACACGCGCACCTTGTTCGAGACCAGCGTCAAGCCGCTGGCCTCGGCGACGACGCCGTCGGCGTTCCAGTTTTAAGCGACGGGCGGCGTATGCAGCATATTACCGCTCCGGAACTGGCCGCGTGGCTGGCCGACCAGGCGCGTCCCAAGCCGGTGTTGCTGGACGTGCGCGAGAATTGGGAATTCGAGACTTGCCGCATCGACGGCGCGGTGCAGATCCCGATGAACACGATACCGGCGCGCATCGACGACCTCGATGAGGACGCCGAGATCGTCTGCATCTGCCACCACGGCGCGCGCAGCCTGCAGGTGGCCGCCTTCCTGGAGCGTAACGGCTTCGGCAAGACGGTCAACCTGACCGGCGGCATCCACGCGTGGGCCTTGCAGGTGGACCCGGCGATGCCGAAGTACTAGCGGCGATCGACGCGGCAGGCGCGGCGCCAGGGTGGCAGTGTTTTTGATTTGATCAACTTTTTTGACGACTCCAACGGAGAATGCAATGCAGAGACCCCTTATCGCCGTGCTGATCACCAGCGCCTTTTTGACGCTCAACGCACAGGCGGCCGATCTTCTTCAAGTCTATCAGCAAGCGCTCGCGAACGACGCCACGTACGCCAGCGCCCGCTCTTCGGTTGAAGCTGGTCGCGAGCGGATCACGCAAGGGCGCTCCGGCCTGCTGCCGACCATCAGCGCCAATGGTTCGAACACCCGCAACACGGGCGACTTCACGCCGTTCAATGTCGGCCAGGTGGACGTCATCGGCGGCGTGCCGGTCGTCGCCAACAAGCGCAACACGGATTTCCATTCCAACACCTATACCGTGGCGCTGTCGCAGCCGCTGTTCAACTGGGGCCTGTGGCAGACGTATCAGCAGAGCAAGTTGTCGCAGGCGCAGGCCGAGGCCACGTTCGCCCAGGCGCGCCTGGACTTGATCACCCGCGTGGCGCAAGCTTATTTCGACGTGCTGACGGCGCAGGACAACCTGACCTCGACCCAGGCGCAGAAGGTAGCGACCACCGAGCAGCTGGCCTCGGCCAAGCGCAACTTCGAGGTCGGCACTCAGACCATCACCGATACCCACGAGGCGCAGGCGGCCTACGATCTGGTGGTGGCGCAGGAGTTCGCCGCCATCAACGATCTGGACAACAAGCGCACCGCGCTGCAGGTGATCATCGGCCAGGCGCCGGGTGAACTGGCGCCGCTGCGCGTCGGCGTGACCATCGCAGCGCCGGAGCCGGCCGCCGTCGATCCGTGGATCAGCTCGGCCGAAGGCCAGAACTTCGCCGTCATCTCGGCCCAGCTGTCGCTGGAGATCGCCAAGCGCGAAATCTCGCGCAACCGCGCCAACCACTTGCCGACCGCGAACCTGATCGCCCAGACCCAGCACACCAGCCAGACCGCGTCCGGCACGCAGAAGGGCAACGCCATCGGCGTGACCTGGAACATTCCGATCTTCAACGGCTTCGGCATCACCAGCAAGGTGCGCGAAACCATCGCGCTGGAAGATAAAGCGCGCAACGACCTGGAATCGACCAAACGGCTGGCGTCGCAAAACGCGCGCCAGGCCTTCCTCGGCATGAACAGCGGCCTGGCCCAGGTCAAGGCGCTGGAGGCGGCGGAATTGTCGAGCAAGTCGTCGCTCGATTCGAACAAGCTCGGCTACCAGGTCGGCGTGCGGATCAACATCGACGTGCTGAACGCGCAGCGCCAGCTGTACGCGACCCAGCGCGACCTGTCGCGGGCGCGCTACGACACCATCATGAACGGCCTGCGCCTGAAGTCGGCCGCCGGCACGTTGAAGGAAGAGGATCTGGCGCCGGTCAACGCGTTGTTGGCGCGTTAAACCTCCCCATCTCTTTGAAAATGCCGGTTCGCCGGCTGAGCCGCTCAGTGGGATTGGGCGGCTTTTTCTTGTCTACCGATTCGGCGAAGTTGCGGGACGAACGTCGGAAGGACCTTTGGAGTGCTTGAACGCGCACAACCACCACCTTGACAAGCTTGACCTGCCTGACATGCCTGCATATACTTCATGCTCTATTGGAGGAATAGCCATGTCTTCTACGGTCCTCAAAAAAGCATCTGTGTCCTCCGCATACCCGACGAGCCTTTTCGAGCAACTGGCCGGCCTGTTCGCCTCCCCATCTACAGGCAGTAAACTGAAACTGAAGTCCAAACAGTTGGATGCTTCGTTGAAAGCTCTACAGGGCGCTCCGGCGGATGAAGTTGCCGCCGTGAGTCATATCCTGGAACAGATTTCGGCACGCGTGCTCGAGCTTAGCGAAAATACCGGGAGTCTGAACAACGCGCGCGGACGCGGTAAGCTGAAAACGTCGGTAGCGGAAGAGAAAACCGCTAAAAATGAAGATTCGATCGTTCGCAGCGTCTTAGCCGGAGGGCGAAAAGAGTCGGTAGAACCGACTGCGGAGCAACAGCAGGCAAACGCGGAGATAATGGCGAAGTTGCGCCGGGAGGCTGCCGCAGTGTGCCAGCGGCGTATCGAGTGCAAGGAGCTGCTGCCGCCAAAAGAGTTTCAGGAAGCCTTGGGCATTAGCAGGCAATCAATCAATGAGGCAGTAAAGGCGCGCCGCATGTTCGCACTCCTCGGCCCTGCCGGCGAAAACTACTACCCGGCATTCTATGCCGATGGCGATCTACACCGGCGTGACCTCGAAAAGGTTGCGAAAGTACTGGGGGACGTGCCGGCAGCGTCCAGATATCACTTCTTTACAAGCAAATCGACGTATCTTGGGGCTGCCACGCCGCTTGAGGCGCTCAAGAAAGGCCGGCTGGGCGATGTGTTGATTGCGGCGGCGGCTTTCAGGGAGCGCTAATTGTGGCCAGGCTGCTGCCGCCTGGCGCAAATTTTTCCAAGCTGCCTCTCGACATTCAATTACTGAATCCGTCGGTGTGAATGACAGCGTGGCCGTTGTGTTGTTCGAGCGGGATCCGAAAAACCCGCTCCCGCTAAAGCCATCAAGCCCAGTCAGACTGTGTGCGCATCCGGAGTTCGCGGCAAGCGCACATCACTTGCGGCTCAGCGGCACCTGAGGCGCAGTTATAACCCCGCGCCCTGGCCGTCGAAACTGCGCTCGATCAATTCGATCTTGTAGCCGTCCGGGTCGGTGACGAAGGCGATCACCGTCGAGCCGCCCTTGACCGGGCCCGGCTCACGGGTGACGGTGCCGCCGTTGGCGCGCACCGCCGCCGCCGCCGCGTAGATGTCGTCGGCCGAGATGGCGATGTGGCCGTAGGCGTTGCCCATGTCGTAGCTGGTGGTGCCGTAGTTGTACGTCAGCTCCAGCTCGGCATGGTCGGGATTGGAACCGTAGCCCAGGAACGCCAGCGTGTACTTGTACTCCGGGTTGTCACTGGTGCGCAGCAGCTTCATGCCCAGCACTTTGGTGTAAAAATCGATCGAGCGCTGAAGGTCGCCGACTCGCAGCATGGTGTGCAAAATACGCATCGTGGTCTTTCGTTGGTGAAGTGAGAAACCGGGATTCTATGCGTTTTGCCGCATCCCTGCTTGCCCCGGCGTCAGCCCTGCAATTGCGCGTCGAGCGTGATCTCGGCGTTGAGCAGCTTCGACACCGGGCAGTTCAGCTTGGCCTTGAGGGCCGCCTCGTCGAATTTCTTCTGGTCGGCGCCGGGTATCGTGGCCACCAGGTTCAGGTGCACCTTGGTGATGGCGAAGCTGCCGTCGACCTTGTCCAGCGTGACCGTCGCCGTGGTCGCCAGATGCTTGGCCGTGATGCCGGCCTCGGCCAGGATGCCGGACAGCGCCATCGTGAAGCAGCCGGCGTGGGCCGCGCCGATCAACTCTTCCGGATTGGTGCCGGGGCCGTCCTCGAAGCGGGTGTGGAAGCCGTATTGCACGCCATCCATGGCGCCGCTCTCGGTGGAGATCTTACCGGCGCCGTCCTTGAGGCCGCCGCTCCATACTGCCGATCCTGCGCGTTCGTTGCTCATGATGTTCTCCGTGTGTTGGTCTGTCGATGGGAGTGTCATCATGGCGGCAGTGTGCGGCCGAGTCCGTTCGCTTCCGCACACTGACGCCGCCCGCTAGCGCGCCGCCGTTTTGGCGGCGGCCGGCGCCACGCGCCAGATGATGTTGCCCACGTCGTCGGCCACCAGCAGCGCGCCGGCCTTGTCGACCGCCACGCCCACCGGCCGGCCCTGCGCCTTGCCGTCCTTGTCGAGGAAGCCGGACAGGAAGTCCTGCGGCGGCCCCGACGGCTTGCCGCCGCTGAACGGCACGAACACCACCTTGTAGCCGCTGTGCGGCTTGCGGTTCCACGAGCCGTGCTGGCCGATGAAGACGCCGCCCTGGTAGCTCTGCGGGAACAGCTTGGCCTCGTAGAATGCCAGCCCCAGCGAAGCCGTGTGGCCGCCCAGCGCGTAGTCGGGCGCGATGGCCTTGGCCACCAGCTCCGGCTTGGGCGGCTTGACGCGGGCGTCGACCTTCTGGCCGAAGTAGCTGTACGGCCAGCCGTAGAAGCCGCCGTCCTTGACCGACGTCATATAGTCGGGCACCAGGTCGTTGCCCAGTTCGTCACGCTCGTTGACGGCGGTCCACAGGGTTTTGGTTTGCGGCTCCCAGCCCATGCCGTTGGGATTGCGCAGGCCGGTGGCGAACAGGCGCGACTTGTTGGTGGCCAGGTCCAGCTCCCAGATCGCGGCGCGGCCTTCCTCGACGTCCATGCCGTTTTCGCCGACGTTGCTGTTCGAGCCGACCGTCGCGTACAGGAATTTGCCGTCCGGGCTGGCGATGATGTTCTTGGTCCAGTGGTGGTTCAAGGTGCCGGCCGGCAAGTCCATGACCTTGACGCCGGGCGCGGTGATGCTGGTTTCGCCTTCCTTGTACGGGAAGCGCACGATGGCGTCGCTGTTGGCCACGTACAGGTTGTTGCCGACCAGCGCCATGCCGAACGGCGAATTCAAGCCCTTGAGGAAGACCGTGCGGGTCTGCGCCACGCCCTTGGCGTCGAGTCCGCGCAGCAGGGTGATGCGGTTGGCCGACTCGGTCACGGCACCGGCCTTTTTCATCTGGTGCTTCATGACGGCGCCCTTGATGCCCTTGCTGTCGTCCGGCTTGGGCGGGGCGTTGGTTTCGGCCACCAGCACGTCGCCGTTGGGCAGGGTGTAGACCCAGCGCGGATGGTCGAGCCCGCGCGCGTAGGCGGTGACGGCGAAGCCGGCGGCCGGCTGCGGGGTTTCCTGCGCGGTCCAGCGGTCCACCGGGGCGACGTTGACGGTGGGGATCAGCGATTTGTTTGGCTCCGGTAGCGCCGGGTTGGGGCCGTAGCCGACCGGGTAGGAGGCGCTTTGCGCCAGCGCCACTTGGGGCGCCAGCACGGCGCCGAGGATCAGAAGTGCGCTTGCGGTGGTGTTTTTCATGATGATGTTGTGACCCTGATGACTTGAATTGTTATATTGGTTGTGTGGAGCGGACGCTGGTTTGGTCGCCCTTTAATCACGTTTGGTGTGCGGTTGCGGCCGCGCCGTGGCGTCGCGCGGCACCGGCGTCTTGATATGCTCGACACCAGGTTTGTTGCGCGCGTCGGTGTCGACCATGCCGCTGTCGACGTCGGCGGCGGCCTGTTTCCCAACGGTACGCGGTTCGATGTCCTGGTCGTCGGGCGACTCGTCGCGCTCGTGCGGCAGGCGATCCTGGCCATCGTTTTTTACTTTGGCGTCGGTGTTGATTTGTTTGTCCTTCATCATGTTCTCCCTCGTGTCGTTGTTGTAACGATATTAGCGAGTTGGTTTTCCGTCGGTCGCTAGATTGAATTTCGACAACATCGGCGGGAACTCGTTTATCATTTAGTCTACTTTTCCTCCACCAGGATTGATCGCATGAGCACTGCCGCACATTCCCTCCCGGACAGCCACGCGCCGGCCGGCCGTTGCCCCAACTGCGAGGCGGTGCTCACCGGCGCGTTTTGCGCCAATTGCGGCCAGGAGGCCCACCTGCACCACGCCAGCACCCGCGAATTCCTGCACGAGTTCATCGGGCATTACGTGGCGATCGAGGGCAAGCTGTGGGGCACGATGTCGCGCCTGCTGTTCCGCCCGGGCGCGCTGACCAACGAATACATCCGTGGACGCCGCGTGCGCTTCGTGCAGCCGCTGCGCATCTATCTCACGCTGAGCCTGCTGTTTTTCGCGGTGCTCAAGTTCACCGGCGGTTTCGAGCCGGTGCTGGAGGAGAAGGCGGCGAGGCCCGAGGCCGCAGTGGCGTCCGCTCCGGCCACCGTGGCCGATGCCGACTTGGTGAAAAGCAAGTCGGCGGCCGAGGCGGCCATCGCCGCCATGGAACAGGATCTCAAGGCCGGGGTGCCCGAGGTGAAGGAAAACAAGCCGGCCAAATCGGACAAGCAATTCGGCCCCGAACAGATCGACGACATGCTCAGCGGTTGGCCGCGCCTGAGCCGCCAATGGCACGCGTTCGACGCGCTGCCGCAGGAGCGGCAGCAAAAGGTGTTCGCCGACGCCTTCTATAAATACGCGCCGTACGCGATTTTCTGCCTGATGCCGGTGTTCGCGCTGTTCCTCAAGGTCTTGTACCTGGGATCGGGGCGGCGCTTCGGTGAACACGTGCTGTTCGCGCTGCACACCAACGCCTTCGCCTATTTCGTCTTTTGCGTCATGCTGCTGGTGAGCGTCGGCATCATCCAGTTCCTGCTGTGGTGCTGGCTGCTGCTCTATCTGCCGTGGGCGATGCGGCGGGTCTACCACCGCAGCCGCTTCGGCACTTTCTGGCGGTGGGCGGTGTTGATGGTGTCCTTCATGATCTGCATCTTCGTCGCGAGCGCGCTGAGCGCGGCCAGCGGCATCATGACTTTGCATTGAGACGGCAGCGGTTCAAATGCGGGCCGGTGCTTGCAGTCTGGCGGCCCGCACACTATACTGCGGAAAATACTGTCTAAACGTACAGTAACGGGTGGGCCGACGGGTGATGGCAGAAGCCGGCGTTATGGGTTACCCTGCTGCGTGTCGTCGATCCCACCTTTTTGCCGAGACTTTTATGACCGCCACGCACGCCGATTTTCAAACCATAGCACTGGCCGTGCGCCCCAACACCGACGGCATCGCCGACTCGGTGGGCAGCGTGGTCGACTTCCTGCGCCGGGGCGGACGCACGGTGGTGTTCGAGGAGCAGACCGCCGAGCACCTGACGGGCGGCTTCGAAGGCGTGCGCGTGATGAGCGCCAGCGAGATCGGCGCCGAATGCGACGCCGCCATCGTCATGGGCGGCGACGGCACCATGCTCGGCATCGCGCGCCAGTTGGCCCCCTTCGACGTGCCGCTGATCGGCATCAACCAGGGACGCCTCGGCTTCATGACCGACATCCCGCTCGAGGGCATGCTCGACGTGCTGGCCAAGATCCTCGGCGGCAGCTACAAGGCCGAACGCCGCACCCTGCTCGAGGGGCGGGTGCGCCGCGACGGCAAGGACATCCACTTCGGCCTGGCCGTCAACGACGTCGTCGTCGCGCGCGGCGCCGGCGCCGGCATGGCCGAATTGCGGGTCGACGTCGACGGCCACTTCATGTACAACCAGCGCTCCGATGGCCTGATCATCTCCACCCCGACCGGTTCCACCGCGTACGCGCTGTCGGCCGGCGGCCCGCTGCTGCATCCGAGCCTGGGCGGCGTGGTGCTGGTGCCGATCGCGCCGCACGCGCTGTCGAACCGGCCCATCGTGCTGCCCGAGTCGAGCCAGATCGTCATCGAGATCGTGCGCGGGCGCGATTGCAGCGTGAACTTCGACATGCAAACCTTCGCCAGCCTGCAAACGCAGGACCAGATCGTGATCCAGCGCTCGCCGCACGCGATCACCTTCCTGCATCCGGAGGGCTGGAACTACTTCAACACGCTGCGCGAAAAGCTCCACTGGAACGAGTATCCGTCGGGCGAAGGCAAACTCAATTAACCATTCTCCAGGCATCCATGCTCCGTACCCTGTCCATCCGTGATTTCGTCATCGTCGACTCGATAGAACTGGAATTTTCCCCCGGCTTCACCGTCTTCACCGGCGAGACCGGGGCCGGCAAATCGATCCTGATCGACGCGCTGACCCTGGCGCTGGGCGGTCGCGGCGACGCCAGCGTGGTGCGCGAGGGCGCGGCCAAGGCCGACATCACGGCCGATTTCGCCGTCAGCGAGCAGGCGCGCGACTGGCTCGCCGCCAACGAGTTCTCGGTGGAGGAGGGCGGCGCGCTGCTGCGCCGCGTGATCGACAACGCCGGCCGCAGCAAGGCCTACATCAACGGCATCGCCGCCACCGCCTCGCAGCTGCGCGAGCTGGGCGACATGCTGGTCGACATCCACGGCCAGCACGCGCACCAGTCGCTGATGAAAACCGAGGCGCAGCGCCTGCTGCTCGACGGCCAGGCCGGCGCGGGCGCCGACGTCAAGGCGGTTGCGGCCAGCCACAAGGCCTGGCGCGCGCTGGCCAAACAGCTGCAGGAATTCGAAACCAACGCCGCCAACGTGCTGTATGAGCGCGAACGCCTGGAGTGGCAGGTCAACGAGCTCGAAAAACTGGCCGTCAAACCGGGCGAATGGGCCGAGGTGACCAATGAGCAGAGTCGCCTGTCGCACGCCGCCAGCCTGCTCGAAGGCGCGCAGGAGGCGCTGGCGGCGCTGTCGGAATCGGAGGACCATCCTATCCTGTCGCAGCTGTCGTCGCTCAACCAAAAACTCGGCAAGCTGGCCAACATCGACACCGGCCTGCAGGCCATCGTCGACCTGATCGAGCCGGCGCGCATCCAGCTGCAGGAGGCGGTGTACGCGATCAACGATTACCTCGACCGCGTCGACCTGGACCCGGAGCGGCTGCGCCAGGTGGAGTCGAGGATGGAGGCGATCCATTCGGCCGCGCGCAAGTTCCGCGTCACCGAAGAAGATCTGCCGGCGGAGCACGCGAAACTGGCCGAGCGCCTGACGCAAATCGCCGACGCCAGCGACATCGAGGGCCTGCGCAAGCAGGAGGAAAAACTCAAGGCGGCCTACATGGACGTGGCCGGGCGCCTGAGCGCCACGCGCGCGCAGGCCGCGCGCCAGCTGGGCGAGGCGGTCACCAAGGCGATGCAGGAACTGAACATGACGGGCGGGCGTTTCGAGGTCGCGCTCAACGCCGGCGAGCCGAGCGCGCACGGCCTGGAGCAGGTCGAGTTCCTGGTGGCCGGGCACGCCGGCGTGGCCGCGCGGCCGCTGGCCAAGGTGGCGTCGGGCGGCGAACTGGCGCGCATCTCGCTGGCCATTTCCGTCATCACGTCCAACGCCACGACCACGCCGACCTTGATCTTCGACGAGGTCGACAGCGGCATCGGCGGCGGCGTGGCCGAAGTGGTCGGCCGCCTGCTGCGCCGCCTGGGGCAGGAGCGGCAAGTGCTGTGCGTCACGCACCTGCCGCAAGTGGCCAGCCAGGCCGGCCAGCACTTCCAGGTCGCCAAAGGAACTTTGGACAACGGCAAGACCGCCTCGCGCATCGACGTGCTCGACGCCAAGGCGCGAGTGGAGGAAGTGGCGCGCATGCTGGGCGGCCTGGAGATCACCGCCACCACGCGCAAGCACGCGCGCGAGCTGCTCGCCTCCTGATTCCGGTAACTTCTGCCTACTTCTAAATCACGTAGGGCGGATTAGCGAAGCGTAATCGGCCATCTCCGAGCCGTCGGCGGCGCATAGATGGCGGATTACGGCGTTCCGCCTAATCCGCCCTACGAGATTCTTCTTCCCAACCTTGCCCTAAAGACCGGCACCGCTGTCGCCGGTACGTTTGCGCCTCGTCAGCGCCGCCCCGCCGCGTGCGCCTAGAGTTGAAGGCAGCACCGGAGACGCGTTCCCGACGCGATCCGTGTGGCCGCAGTGCAAGCGCCTGCTTGCGCGCATCTTCTTGCAAGGAGAAGCCATCATGCAACTTCAATCGATCCGCAGCACCGGAGCGCACCGCCGCTTCATCGCCGCCGCCATCGCCGTCTTGTTCACGTCGCTGCCGTCGTGGGCGGCCGAGCCGCAAGCCAAGCCCATCGACCAGCAGCGCGCCAGCCTCTACACGGTGATCAACCTGGGGCCGGAGCTGGCCAACGCCGTGCTCAACGAGCGCGGCCAGGTGGCGTTCACCGGCTTCAACGCCCCCGATACCGTCAGCCGCTTCTTCGACGGCGAGCGCATCTGGCCGATCGGCCCGACGGCGGGCGGCTTCACGTTTGTGTCCGGATTGAACGACCGTGGCGTGGTGGTGGGCTCCACGAGGAGCGAGACGGAGATGGACCCGCGAGCGTTCTCCTGGACGCTGGCCGGCGGCATCCGCTTGCTGCCCGGCGCCGTGCCGTCGGCCGCGCTCGACATCAACGAGCGCAACGAGATCGTCGGCTGGGTCTCGGCGCCCGACGTGCCCGCGCGCGCCATCCGCTGGAATCCGGACGGCAGCACGACATTGTTGGGGCCGCTCCCCGCCTCGGTATCGGAAGGAACCGCCATCAACAACCGTGGTGCCTCGACCGGCTACACGACGGTGGCCAACGGCGACATCCACGCCCATGCCACGTTCTGGGACCGGAGCGGCGCCCAGACCGACCTGGGCCCGTTCGACGGCGGGGACGGATTCGGCCTGCGCATCAACGAACGTAACGAAGTGGCCGGCGTGTTCAACTACCCGGCCACCGGCCGCATCGAGGGTTTTTTCTGGAGTCGTGAGACCGGGACCGTGCGCATCGATGCCGGCCCCGGATTCGGACTGGGCGACATCAACAACCGGGGCGAGATCGTCGCCAGCGCCGAGATCGCCGGCCGGCCCCGGGGCTTCTATTGGACCTTGCGGCGCGGCATCGTGCCGTTGCCGCTCGGCTTAGCCACCATCAGCCAGGCGTACGACATCAACGACCGGGGCGAGATCGTCGGCGCGACCGCCGCGGCCGAGGGCGCCCCCTGGCGCGCGGCGCTGTGGCCGTCGTACACCGCCGTGCCGATCGACTTGAACACGCAACTGTACCGGGCGCCGGCGGGCCTGGAATTGCGGGCGGCCTACCGCATCAACGAACGCGGCGACATCCTGGCGGACTCGAACGCCGGCCTGGTCTTGCTGCGCCCCGGCCGGCGCGGCACCGACGCGCCCGTGCTCGGCCCCATCATCGGCCTGCCGGCGGTGGTGGACCTCGGCCAGGATCCGACGATGACGCTCAATTTCTCAGACAGTAACACCGCGCAAACGCACACGGCCAGCGCGGTCTGGACGGACGGTTGCCCGTCGTCGTCGACCACGGTCGGCTCAGGCGGCGGCATCGGCCAGCTACGGCTGCAACATAATTTCTGCGCGGGGGGCTATCACACCGTCAAGGTGTTGGTCACCGATTCGGGCGGGCGCTCCACCGAAATCTGGCGCAACTTCCTGGTCGTGCCGTTCGCCGCGCCCGCGCTCGCCGGCCAAGGCACGCTGGCCGGTGCGGCGGCGGCCGGGGCCGGGGATCGGAGCACCGCGCTTCGCTTTGCGCTGTGGGCGCCGCTGGGCGAGGCGGCCGCCGCCGGCAAGCCGGTGGTCCGCTTCTCCGGTCCGTTCCAGTTCCAGGGCGAGACGGTAACGCTGGCGACATCGACCGACGCCCAGGCCCGGGTGGAGGGCACGGGCCGGCTCAACGGCCGGGACGGCTACCGCTTCGTCCTGGAGGCGGTCGATGGCGGTGCGGGGAACGCCGCCGCCGACCGGCTGCGGGTGCGGGTGACGCACCTCGACACCGCCAGCGGCGCCGAGGTGGTCGACTACGACAACGGCACGCCGGGCGCGGCCGCCGGCGCCGACCGCGCCGCCGTCGCGCAGGGCGGGCTGACGGTGCGCCGTTAGCGGCATCGAGGGTGTGGCGACCGGCGCGCTTGTTCCACGCGAGCCGGTCCCGTCGGCGCAGGCGCCCGCTTGCGCTAATCTTTTGCAAGGAAAATCCATCATGCACACTCCATCGATGTGCGGCATCGGCACGCGCCGGCGCGCCGCGTTAGTGGCGGCGTTGCTCGCGTCGCTGCCGTTCTGGGCCGGCGCGCAAACCACGCCGGCCGAGCCGAAAAACAACCAGGCGGGCCAGATGCACGCCGGCCTCTACACCGTGATCAACCTGGGACCGGAGCCGACCGCGGCGCTGCTCAACGAGCGCGGCCAGGCGGCGTTCACCGACGAAGATTTCCCCAACACTAGCAGTCGCTTCTTCGACGGCGACCGCATCCGGCCCATCGGCTCGCTCGGCGGCGGGTTTACGTCGGTGCTCGGATTGAACAACCGCGGCATGGTGGTGGGCGCCTCGACCGGGCCGGCCGAGACCGGTCCGCAGGCCTACGCCTGGACGCCGGCCGGCGGCATGCGCGCGCTGCCGGGACCGCCGCCGTCGGCGGCGCGGGACGTCAACAACCGCAGCGAGATCGTCGGCCAGGTGTCGGGTGCCGACGTCGCCTCGCGCGCGGTGCGCTGGAATCCGGACGGCAGCGTCACCCAGCTCGGCCCGCCGCTGGCGCCGTACGCCCAAGCCAACGCCATCAACCTGGTCGGCTACGCGACCGGCTTCACCAGCGGCGCCAGCGAAGATACCTTGCCGCACGCCGTCTTGTG
The DNA here is from genome assembly GCF_059418705.1 of Duganella sp. GW821-FHT07F09. Taxonomy (NCBI): domain Bacteria; kingdom Pseudomonadati; phylum Pseudomonadota; class Betaproteobacteria; order Burkholderiales; family Oxalobacteraceae; genus Duganella; species Duganella sp. GW821-FHT07F09. Next base: position 191,203 of record NZ_JBWKQJ010000012.1, read on the forward strand.
GGACCGGGCGGGCGCCCAGACCGACCTGACACCGACCCCGGGCGGCTTGGGGTACGGCTTGCGCATCAACGACCGCAACGAAGTGGCCGGCATCATTGCCGACATGCCTTTCGCCAACTTCGATGGTTTGTTCTGGAGCCGGGCCACGGGCACGCTGCGGATAGCCGCCGGCGTCGACTACCGTCTCGGCGACCTGAACAATCGTGGCGAGCTGGTCGGCAGCGCCGAGACGGGCGGACAGCGCAAGGCGTTCCAGTGGACCCTGGGGCGCGGGTTGGTGCGGTTGCCGGTCGACGCGAGCCTGTTCAGCCACGCGGCCGATATCAACGAGCGCGGCGAGATCGCGGGCATGACCTTGCGCGCGACGGGCGAGGGCCGGCGCGCGGTGCGCTGGCCGTCGTTCACCGCCATGCCGGTCGACCTGAACACGCGCCTGTACCGGGCGCCGGCCGGCCTGGAGTTGCTGGAGGCGCTGGCGATCAATGACGGCGGCACGATCCTGGCGAACTCGAACGCCGGGTTGGTCATGCTGCGCCCCGGCCTGCGCGGCACCGATGCGCCGGTGCTGGGCCCGATCGCCGGCCTGCCGACCGTGGTCGAACTGGGCCGGGAACTGGCGCTGACGGTCAACTTCGTCGACAACGCCCGGGCGCAAACCCACAGGGCCAGCGCGATGTGGACCGACGGCTGCGCGTCGCCGGTGCCGACGGTCGCCGAGGCCGGCGGGTATGGCCAGGTGCGGCTGCGGCACCGGTTCTGCGCGGCGGGGGTGTACACCGTCACGGTGGTGGTCACCGATTCGGGCGGGCGCGCCACCGAGTTGCGGCGCCACGTCTACGTCGATGCGCCCGGACTGGCCGCGCTCAGCGGCGCGGGCGCGCTGGCCGGCGGCGTGGCGCCGGCCGGGCGCGGGCGCCACGGGCGTCAACAGGCGCCGTTGCGGTTCGCGCTATGGGCCCCGCTGGACGGAACGGCGCCCGCCGACGGCGCCGCCGCCGGCCCGCCCGTGGCCTGGTTCTCAGGCCCCTTCCACTTCCGCAGCGAGTCGGTGACGCGCGCCACCCTGACCGGCGAGGGGCGTGTGCAGGTGGCCGGCACGGGTCGGCTCGATGGCCGGGCGGGCTATCGTTTCGTGCTCGAAGCCGTCGATGGCGGCGCCGTGCAGGGCGCGGGGCTGGACCGCCTGCGGCTGCGGGTAACGCATGCCGACGCCGCCACCGGCGCCGAAGTGGTCGATTACGACAACGAGCCGGCGCGGCCGCTGGCCGGCGCCGATCGCACCGTCGTGGTGGAGGGCGGGCTGACGCTGCGGCGATAAGGGGAGAGCGGCAGATCGGGAGCTATCGTGGCGCTCGACCGTGCAGGTTTTTCGACTAGCTTGCGAGGGCAATGCATTCACCATACCGATTGAGGTAACTCAATTCAAGATGACTTTTCTCAATGAGGAACGCGCTATCATATGCACTTGCTAGAGAGGTGACGACATGAGCTCAGATACCGATCCCAAACCACCGCGTGAACCGCAGCGCGACCGGCCAGACCTTCCCAAAGAGCGCGGTAAACCCGAACGACGGCGTTTAAAGGCAGGAACCGAACTCGCCGCTTTTGGACGGCTCCACGGCGGCATCGATCTGAAAAACCTGCGCGATCAAACTCCGCCTGAGCCCGCAGAGGTTGAATGATCATCCTGGATACCAACGTCGTTTCGGAGCCGCTGAAGCCAAATGGAGATGTCCGCGTTCAACAATGGCTGGATCAGCAGCCGATTGAAACGCTCTACCTGACGGCGATCAGCCTTTCCGAACTTCTGTTGGGCATTAAATTACTTCCCGATGGCAAGCGCAAGAAGGCGCTGGATATTGGGCTGGGCGTTTTATTGGCGAGATTGTTCGGGCCTCGCATATTTTCTTTCGATAACACAGCGGCTGCAAGCTTTGCCTCATTGATGTGCGGCGCACGCGCTTTGGGCCGTCCCGTCTCGGTCGCGGATGGCCAGATAGCGGCAATTGCGTTCGTCCACGGGTTCTCGGTGGCCACGCGGGATACCAAGCCATTTGAAGCCGTGGGTGTGCATGTCATTAATCCCTGGATTGCTTAGACGGTAGGGGAGGCGGGCAACACAGCCCAGCGGGTTTCTTATCTATAATGGCGGCCTGTCCTATTCAAACCGCCATCGGCCCCCATGACCTTTTCCAAAGAACCTCCCTATAAGCACGGCACCGTCGGCCGCAGCGCGATCGTGCTGGTCAACCTGGGCACGCCCGACGCGCCGACCAGCTCGGCGGTGCGCCGCTACCTGAGGGAGTTTCTGTCGGACCGGCGCGTGGTGGAAATCCCGCGCGCGGTCTGGTGGTTCATCCTGAACCTGATCATCCTGCCGTTCCGCTCCGGCCAGTCGGCCAAGAAGTACGCCACCATCTGGACCCGCGAGGGCTCGCCGCTGAAAGTGCACACCGCCGCCCAGGCGATGTACCTGCTGGGCGCGCTCGGCGAGCGCGGCCACGAGAACCTGACCGTGGCCATGGCCATGCGCTACGGCTCGCCGTCGATCCCCGAGGTGCTGGCCAAGCTCAAGGCCGACGGCTGCGAGCGCATCCTGGTGCTGCCGGCCTATCCGCAGTATTCCGGCACCACCACCGGCTCGATCTACGACGCCGTGTTCCAGCACTACGGCTCGGTGCGCAACATCCCCGAGCTGCGCTTCGTGCGCAACTACCACGACCACGACGCTTATATCCGCGCCCTGCAGAACTCGGTGCTGACCCACTGGGAGGCCAACGGCCGTCCCGACAAGCTGGTGCTGAGTTTCCACGGCGTGCCCAAGCGTACCTTGATGCTGGGCGACCCCTACCACTGCGAGTGCCTCAAGACCGCACGCCTGCTGGCCGCCGCGTTGAAGTTGAAGCCGGAGCAGTACATGGTCACTTTCCAGTCGCGCTTCGGCAAGGCCGAGTGGTTGCAGCCGTACACCGCGCCCACCGTCGCCCAGCTGGCGCGCGACGGTGTCAAGCGCATCGACATCCTGTGTCCCGGCTTCATCAGCGATTGCCTGGAGACCCTGGAAGAAATCTCGATGGAGGTGCGGCACGACTTCGAGCAGGCCGGCGGCAAAGAATTCCACTACATCCCCTGCCTGAACGAGTCGCCCGACTGGATCGCCGCGCTGGGCGAGATCGCCGAGCAGCACATGATCGGCTGGCCGACCCAGATGTCGCCCGCCCAGCACGAGGAGCGCCGCAAGGACGCCGAAACCGGCCGCGCCGCCGCCTTGCAACTGGGCGCCGCCGACTAGGGCCGCGCCGGGGCGCAGCCCCCCAAACCGCTGAAAAAGTGACAACTACACCACACCCGCCCCGTTCCGCCATAATCAGCACTTGCGGTCGGTGAGTGCCAGCCTGTTAAAATAGCCAGCTGCTGGATCAGCCCGATGTCGCCCAGGCGCGGCGCGGGCGCGCGCCGGAGCTGACTAATCGGTGGGCAGAATAACCCTTGAAAACATAGGATATCGCCCCACTTGCAGCCAGTGCGGTAACAAAAGTAATGTCAAACAAATACGATAGTAGGAGTCTTTAGATGCAAGATCAGGAAAATCAAGCAGTACCTAATCCGGAAGCGGCCGCCGAGCCGGCCGCGCCATCGACTCCTGACCAGCAGCCTTCCCTGGAAGAACAGCTGGCCAGCACCGAAGCGCGCCTGGCGGAAATGCATGACGCCTTCATGCGCGCCAAGGCCGACGGCGAGAACATCCGCCGCCGGGCCCAGGAAGATGTTGCCAAGGCGCATAAGTTTGCGGTTGAAAGCTTCGCCGAAGCCATGGTGCCCGTCAAGGACAGCCTGGAGATGGCCCTGAAGGTCGAGTCGCCATCGATCGAGTCGCTGAAGGAAGGCGTGGAAATGACGCTCAAGCAGCTGACCGCCGCGTTCGAGAAAAACCGCCTGCTGGAGATCCAGCCGGCGCAGGGCGAGAAGCTCGATCCGAACAAGCACCAGGCCGTTGCCGTGGTGCCGGCGGACCAGGAAGCCAACACCGTAGTTTCCGTGCTGCAAAAAGGTTATATGATCGCGGACCGCCTGCTGCGTCCCGCCATCGTGACCGCCGCGCAAGCGAAGTAATGTCCGGGGCGGAAATTTATTTTCGCCGTCAGCCGAACTTAAGCACTTGAAAACATACAGCTTTTCCACATATTAGTACCATCTGAACTTAGCAAAGAGGAAGAAAAATCATGGGTAGAATTATCGGTATCGATCTGGGAACCACAAATTCCTGCGTTTCCATCATGGAAAATGGTCAGCCAAAGGTAATCGAAAACGCCGAAGGCGCGCGCACGACGCCATCGATCATTGCTTACCAAGAAGATGGTGAAATTCTCGTCGGCTCGCCGGCCAAGCGTCAGGCAGTGACCAATCCGAAGAACACCCTGTTCGCGGTGAAGCGTCTGATCGGCCGTAAGTTCGACGAAAAAGAAGTGCAGAAGGACATCGGCCTGATGCCTTACTCGATCATGAAAGCCGACAACGGCGACGCATGGATCGGCGTGCGCGACAAGAAACTGGCGCCGCCGCAAATCTCGGCCGAAGTGCTGCGCAAGATGAAGAAAACCGCCGAAGACTACCTCGGCGAAGAAGTCACCGAAGCGGTCATCACCGTGCCGGCATACTTCAACGACTCGCAGCGCCAGGCGACCAAGGACGCCGGCCGTATCGCCGGCCTGGACGTCAAGCGCATCATCAACGAGCCGACCGCGGCCGCGCTGGCCTTCGGCCTGGACAAGACCGACAAGGGCGACCGCAAGATCGCCGTGTATGACTTGGGCGGCGGTACGTTCGACGTGTCGATCATCGAAATCGCCGACGTGGACGGCGAGAAGCAGTTCGAAGTGCTGTCGACCAACGGCGACACCTTCCTGGGCGGCGAAGACTTCGACCAGCGCATCATCGACTACATCATCGACGAATTCAAGAAGATCAACGGCCTGGATCTGAAAAAAGATCCGATCGCCCTGCAGCGCATCAAGGCTTCGGCCGAGCGCGCGAAGATCGAACTGTCGTCGTCGCAGCAGACCGAGATCAACGAGCCGTACATCGCCATGGCCAACGGCGCGCCGGTCCACCTGACCCTGAAGATGACCCGCGCCAAGCTGGAATCGCTGGTCGAGGAACTGATCAACGCGACCATCGAGCCATGCCGCATCGCGATCAAGGACGCCGGCGTCAAAGTGTCCGACATCGACGACATCATCCTGGTCGGCGGTATGACCCGTATGCCGAAGGTGCAGGAAAAGGTCAAAGAGTTCTTCGGCAAGGATCCGCGCAAGGATGTGAATCCGGACGAAGCGGTCGCCGTCGGCGCAGCCATTCAAGGCTCGGTGCTGTCGGGCGAGCGCAAGGACTTGCTGCTGCTGGACGTGACGCCTCTGTCGCTGGGTATCGAAACCCTGGGCGGCGTGATGACCAAGATGATCCACAAGAACACGACGATTCCGACCAAGTTCTCGCAAGTGTTCTCGACGGCCGACGACAACCAGCCCGCCGTGACCATCAAGGTCTATCAGGGTGAGCGCGAAATCGCCGCCGGCAACAAAGGCTTGGGCGAGTTCAATCTGGAAGGCATCCCGCCGGCATCGCGCGGCACGCCACAGATCGAAGTGACCTTCGACATCGACGCCAACGGCATTCTGCACGTCGGCGCGAAAGACAAGGCCACCGGCAAAGAGAACAAGATCACGATCAAGGCCAACTCCGGCCTGACCGAAGCGGAAATCCAGAAGATGGTGAAGGACGCCGAAGTCAACGCCGAAGAAGACAAGAAAGTGAAAGAGCTGGCCGAATCGCGCAACCAGGCCGACGCGCTGGTGCACTCGACCCGCAAGTCGCTGACCGAATACGGCGACAAGCTGGAAGCGGGCGAGAAAGAGAAGATCGAAGCCGCGATCACCGAACTGGAAGCATCGATCAAGTCGGGCGACAAGGCCGACATCGACGCCAAGGTCGCATCGCTGTCGACCGCTTCGCAGAAGCTGGGCGAGAAGATGTACGCCGACATGCAGGCGCAGCAGGCTGCGGCCGGCGGTGGCGAAGCTGGCCAGGGTGCTCCGGGCGCCGGTGCGGAGCAGGCCAAGCCACAGGACGACGTGGTCGACGCCGACTTCAAAGAAGTCAAAGACAGCAAGTAAATTGTCCGCAAGAGCGCCGCTTCCCCTACGAAGCGGCGAGCGCCGAGCCGAGCGGCCGTGTAAGCGGTGCCGGCTCGGCTTTTTAGCGTAATCAGCACACAGTATAAATACAGCAAGGTCCCGACAAAATGGCAAAGCGTGATTTCTACGAGACACTTGGTGTCGCAAAAAACGCGTCGGAAGACGAGATCAAGAAGTCCTATCGCAAACTGGCGATGAAATACCATCCGGACCGCAATCCGGATAGCAAAGAGTCGGAAGAAAAATTCAAGGAAGTCAAAGAAGCCTACGAGATGCTGACCAATCCGGAGAAGCGCGAGGCGTATGACCGTTACGGTCACGCCGGCGTCGATCCGAACATGGGCGGCGGTGGCGGTTTTGGCGGCGGCGCAGGCGGTTTCGGCGACGCCTTCGGCGACATCTTCGGCGACATCTTCGGTGGCGGCGGCCGTGGCCGCGGCGCCGGCCCGCAGGTCTATCGCGGCGCCGATCTGCGCTACAACCTGGAGATCACGCTGGAGCAGGCGGCCCACGGCTTCGACACGACCATCCGCGTGCCGTCGTGGGACAAGTGCGACACCTGCCACGGTTCCGGCGCCAAGCCGGGCACCTCGCCGGTCACCTGCACCACGTGCGCGGGCCACGGCCAGGTGCGCATGCAGCAGGGCTTCTTCAGCATCCAGCAGACCTGCCCGAAATGCCACGGCACCGGCAAGATCATCCCCGAGCCATGCGCCGCGTGCGCGGGCCAGGGCCGCATCAAGCGTAACAAGACGCTGGAAGTGAAGATCCCGGTAGGTATCGACAACGGCATGCGCATCCGCTCTTCCGGCAACGGCGAACCGGGCACCAACGGCGGACCGTCGGGTGATTTGTATGTGGAGATCCACATCAAGCCGCACACGGTGTTCCAGCGCGAGGGCGACGACCTGCATTGCGAGATGCCGATCTCCTTCGCCAAGGCGGCGCTGGGTGGCGAGATCGAAGTGCCGACGCTCTCTGGTAAAGTATCGTTCACCATCCCCGAGGGCACCCAGTCGGGCAAGACCTTCCGCCTCAAGGGCAAGGGCATCAAGGGCGTGCGTTCCGGCTTCGCGGGCGACTTGTTCTGCCACGTCGCGGTCGAGACCCCGGTCAAGCTGACCGAGAAGCAGAAGGACATGCTGCGCGACTTCGAGAAGCTGACCACCGAGGGCGGCGCCAAGCACAGCCCGCAAAGCAAAACCTGGCGCGACAAGGTGAAGGACTTTTTTGAGTAACCGTTTTGTGTAACCCCGTCGTCACACAGGACGCGTAATATCGGACCGCCGTGCAGCCCATTTGTTGGGCGGCTCGGCGGTCTTCTTATGTACAAGAGGAGCATTCATGAGCGATCAAGACATCAGCAATTCCCCGTTGCGCGGCCTGTTGGAAAACAACCGCAAATGGGCCGAATCGGAAGTGGAACGCGATCCGGATTTCTTCAACCGCCTCGCCACGCAGGCGGCGCCGGAATATCTGTGGATCGGTTGTTCGGACAGCCGCGTGCCGGCGAACGAGCTGCTGGGCCTTGCGCCGGGCGACGTTTTCGTCCACCGCAATATCGCCAACGTGGTGGTGCATTCGGACCTGAACGCGCTGTCGGTGCTGCAGTTCGCGATCGACGTGCTGAAGGTGAAGCATGTGATCATCGTCGGCCACTACGGCTGCAAGGGCGTGCACGCGGCGATGACGGGCCAGCGTTTTGGCCTGGTCGACAACTGGCTGCGCCACGTGCAGGATGTCAACCAGAAGCACGAGCGCTACATGGGTGATGTGATGCCGAGCCAGGAGCGGTCGAAACGGCTGGTGGAGCTCAATGTGGTGGAGCAGGTGTCGAATGTCTGCCAGACCACCATTCTGCAGGATGCGTGGGACCGGGGCCAGGAAGTGACCGTGCATGGCTGGGTGTATGGTATCGAGGACGGCAAGCTGCATGATCTGGGCATGACTGTTACCGCCGCGCATGAGTTGGCGCCGCGTTCGGCGGTCAGGTTGGGTAAGTATGAGGATCAGCTGAGCTGACTCTGACAGTTAGCGATGACGCCTCGGATGGGCGTTGTCGCTTTGGGGTACCGTGCTGCGGATGCCGCGAACTTCCCCATACTACTTGGTGTTGTCATTGCTGGCCCCATTCAATACGCCATTTTCCATTAGATGAACAACGGGCGCCAAGGCTAGTTCAAAATCTGCCGTAAAAATACCATTCACCGTCTCCGCAGAACCACCTTCTGCGACACGCCTCGGCAGGTAATCAAACGCCATCTTCCTTTCCTGCGGCGTCATTCCACTGAAATGCATTTCATTGAGGCCGTCCAGACGCTCTTTATTGAACATCGAAAAACGGTCCAGGAAATCCTTATAGGAATTCATTTCATATAACGGTTTATGAAAACTGTAGAAGACCTAACCGTAACTTGCTGTGGCTAGGCTTGAGATGAGAGCACAACCACACGCACATTTATGCCCGTGCAAAGCGACCATGCGTCCGGCAATTAAGTAAGTCGTTGCTCCCTCGAGAATGATATTCACACCGTGCCCAGGTATGGGGCAGCTAACTTGATCGCCCATCCGGGCGATGCCTAAGCCTCCGATTCTGTGGGTGGGAGATGCTGAGATCACCGAGCCGCCATGTGAAGTGAAGTCTCCTAATCGAACAATAGGTAATGACATATTGATTCCTGTTTTGATATTTTTTGACTGCGTTCTCGTCACTGGTTAATTTGGAATCAAGGCGGATGCTTTGCCTTACCTGAAGTCTGGGGTTTGAAGTTTTTCCAGTCGCAACATTGCTGATTTCTTTTCTTTAACGTCATCAGACCTCAAAGATAAGTAAATAGACTTGTATAAGGGGTCTTCTGCGTCAAAATCTAAGCCGTGAACGACCATCAGTTTGGTGATCGCATTTGTGAGGGGAACTCGTTCCGCTTCCGTAAAAATCATGCTTTTTAGGGCGTCGACGAGGGCCGGTGTAATATGGTTTGTGGGTATGGCCGATGCGAATTCCGCTCTGATTTTAGGAAATTTGCTTTCGGAAAATTGGATGAATGAATTAACGTATTTTTCGTCGAACTCGGTTTTATTGACGTAGGACAGCATAAGTAATCTATTCCCTTCCAATGCTTCCTGCATTGCTGCGTAAGGGGAGATGGGGCAGGGTAACTCCAATGTGGTTTTGAAAAGCTCCACAGCTCTTAGGGGATCGATTAAGTAAAGTCCGGCTATGCAGTCTGTGGACAGCCAAAATTTTTCTTTAAGGAAATTCCATGCTTCTTCTCTCTCAGCTTGGTTAAGATCTGAAAAATAGCTATCATCAAGGCCCTGCAATCTTGCAGATCCTTTTTCGTCGAAAAAAGCATAAAGCCGTGCTAATTTTGGATTGGACGATGGAATCATAGGGGTTTGGTCTTTTCTAGTTTGAATAATGATTTAACATGGTTCTTGCTTAACGAAATAAAATCTCCGGTCGAACGATTCAGTTCGTACATATTTACTGCACTCACATCGCCCGACATCAATTTATCTTGTAAAGTGGTTTTTTCCACATGATGCCAAAGGGTTTCTGTGTTCCACATCTTTGTATGTGTCTGCACAACATTTACTTTTCCTAACGCGCCATCAGCATATTTTTGAGAGGCTCCCGACCATAAATCTTTCCCAAAAGGTGGATCCCCATAACGACTATCCCATGCATAACCGTCAAGCACGTCCCAATTGTCAATAATTCTTCCTCCAGCCGTGGTTTCTAACGTCACGCCGTTAATTTTCTCCGCGAATCTTTGTGCTGCTTTTGGATCGCCAGACCAAAAAACTGCACCATCTTTGGGTGACGAAACATCTAATCGTTTAATAACTTCATCCCATGTGTCATCAGGTTTTTTGGGTATGTATGGGAGCAAGATATTTTGGGCCGCTGTTTTCTTCTTCGCAGCGAGCGCTACCTCCCCTTTTTGTTCTGCTTCGCGTACCTCGTTAGATAGTTGGGTGATGCGTTCCCTATCTGCCGCCGCCGCAGCGTCGGCAACTGCTTGCTTCTTCGTATTAGTCCCATCATCAGGCGGCTTGACCCGATCAGGATTTTCTTTTAGCGGCGGATCGGGAACCGGTTGGGCAACTTTTGGCTTGGGTTTTGCGGCTGGCTTCGGCTTCGCTTCAGCCGCCAGAGCCGCGTCCTCCACCTTCCCCAGCACCTCGCCCGGCGTGTCCCTAACCCGCTGCTTTGCCGGGACCGCTGCCACCGTTTTGTCGGCCTGCACGCCACCGGACACCGTGTGCGCTTCCTTGGGCGCGGTCTGCGCCAACACCTTTCCCAGCCGGCCATCAAGTTCGACCAGCGCTTTCGGGATTTGTTTCAGCGCATCCTGCTGTACCGCGTAAAACTTCTTCTCCCACTCGACCAGCTTGGCAATGGCGGTCTTGGCGCTATCGAAGTACCGCAGACTTTCCAAGTGAACACGCAGCGACGTGACAATCTCCACCAGCTTAACGCTGATCTTGCTCAGCGCCTGAATCAGGGCTTTCTCGTACTGCGTAAATTTTACGGCACGCAAAAATTTTAAGATGTCACCCTTGATGAACTTTTGCAGAAAACGCACCAGTTCCACCAGCTTGGACGCCTCCTTGATCAACAGCAGCATGACCGCACGCAGCGCCGCGCCCAACTCCGAGCCGGCGATGCCGCCGACAATGGCGCCAACGCCTGCCGCCGCGACACCGCCCGCAGCCATCGCCAGCGGCAGCGCGATGACGATCAGGCAGGCACACAGCAACACCCACTCCATCAAGTCTTCGCGCTTCTCCGGATGCTTGGCCAGCCGCAGAACAACCGCGACCGCGTCGCGGACGCTGGTGACGATAACCACGCCCGGGAGAAAGCTCACCAACATATCGGCGATGACGGCCGACAGCGGACGATTGTCGGCAAACTCGCCAAAGAACACGGACTTGAGCCAGTCCATGCCGCCGACGACCTGCTCCCACGCGTCGTCCAGAATACCCTTTTCGTCCGGTTGCCGGGTCATGCTTGCCCCTCTTTTTTCGCGCCGCGCGGTGTCCAGTTCAGTAGCTCGTGTATGTCGTCGTCCAGTTCGGTACTGACAGTGGAACTCGCCTGCAATGGCTTGTAGTCATATTCAATCTTTACGCCAACGCCCGGTGGCACGTCGCTGATGCGGGCCACGCCCAGCGCGTCGAGCATGCCCTTGCGCACGCTTCCATCGCTCAATGTGGCTTTGTATGCGGCGCCCGCCAACGGTGCGCCCCAATCGGTCAGATGACGGAACTCGACATCGCTCTTCTGTAGCTCGGGTTTGGCCACATGCGGCATCACGTAGGACTTGGTCGCCGGTCCAGGCATGGTGTGCATCGACGCCTGCGCGCACCAGGTGCCGGGTGTGCCGTTGGTTATGCCGGAGCCGTTGATCTTGATAAATGAGCCGCCGGCGGAGATCGTTACTTCCTCTTTGGCATGGATTTCGATTCGCGACGTTGTCGACAACAGGCGCACCACCTTTTCGGCGATCAGATCGAGATCGTCGCTTTGCGCCTGGACTTCGACTTTGCCCTTGGCGGCAAAGAGTTTGATGCCGGCATTGAAGGCGAACAGGCTGATTTTCTCGGCGATGCTGGCAAGGAGGCTTTTGCCCGTCGCGATATTGATATCCGTGCCCGACGACAGCGTGACTTCGGCCCCCGCGTGCACATGCGTGCCTGTGGTGCTGGCCAGGCCGATACCTGCGGCCGACGCCGCCAGCAATATCGGCTCTTTGAACCGGTTGGCGCCATCTTGGCCGTCGCCTTCGTACCGGTCCTGCGTGGCATCGATGAATCGATTGAGCGCGTCCTGGCCGGCCAGCGCTTCCGCGCCCGCTTTCGAGGCTGTATCGGACAGGCTTTTGGTGAGCGACGCGCCCGCTTTAAGTTGCGTGTTGGCTTCAGTCGCATCAAGCTGGGTACCTTGCGGTCCCGGGCGGCCGAATGTGCTCAGGTACAGTCCCTTGTGCGTGACGACCGCGCCGAAATCATCGGTGCTGAGCGCAAACCCCGAGCCATAGAAGCCACCGCGTTTATTGCCGTGTTGGCTCACCAGATAGCCGAGGTTTAGCTGCGCATGGGCGTTGGTGCTATATAGCTGTGTCCTGTTTTGCGTGGTCGTGTCGTCGAACACCAACTGACTGAAACCGCTGCCTTTGTATTCCTTGGACTTGTAGCCCGACAGCCTGCCGTCCGTGTGCCAGTGGGGGGCCTGATCTTCGTTATACAGGCGCCCGGTGATGACCGGCCGGTCCGCGTCGCGATCGAGAAAAGTGACGATGACCTCCTGCCGGATGCGCGGCACGTTGACGCCGCCCCAGCCTTGACCGGCGTTGGGATAGCTGACGCGCACCCAGCACGAGGCGCGCTCGTCGCCGGGATTTTGCCGGTCCCAGCGAAATTGGACTTTGACGCGGTTGAGGTGGTCGGTATGGATCTCTTCATCCGGCGGGCCGACGACCACGGCGGTCTGCGGATGCAAAGTGGGCTTGGTATGCTCGAACGGGCTACGGAACGGTACTTTGCGGCGCTGGACTTCCATGCGGTTGTAACAGTGGCCGGTATGCTCGTTTCCGAGTCCCATGGAGGCTTTCGACGCATTCAACCGTGCCAGGAGGCTACCGGGGAAGTCTTTCAGCGTATTCGACAGCGGCAAATTATTTTCAATGCACCATTCCACCGCGATGACCAGGAACTGGCGGTCCTCGGGTGCATCAGGTTCATGCACCCGATGATCTTCGAAGGTGAACCACCCACCTGCTGGCAGAGAACGCACACCGGAAACGGCGGAGAACCGTTTCATGCCCGACTCCCATTGCTCCACCTTCAAGCGCGCCAGTTTGTCGCCGTGCTCCTGTTTTGAGTAGGTATAGGCGCCGGTGTATTCATAGACTTCCAACTGGACGGGCAGATCGCCATGCTCAGCACGAACGATGGTATTGCTCTGCTTGGAAACGTACGGTGCTTTGTAATCGTCGGTCCTGGTGGTGAGTTGACTGGGCGCCAGGCTGCGGTCCGCGCTCCAATGGGTGATCTTGTCCACTTCGTCTTCGGTGCCGCCTGCGTGGAAGTGAATTCGTTCCTGGGCGACCGGCCGGAGCTCGAACGCGGTATCGGTAATCACCAGCACATGCCCGGAACCGTCGGGCTGTTGCTCGTGATAGCTGTACCAGCCTTCTTCCTCCATTAACCGTTGGACGAAATGCCAGTCAGTCTCGTATTGCGTGCAATATGAACGCCGGAGCGCCGGCTCCCTCACATCGAAACGGAAATTCCCCTGCGCCTGAGGATGGACGTTAAAGACGTCGCGGAGGATGTCGTCGGCGGTTTTGTCTTGCCAGATGCGGGCATCTTTACGAAATTTCAGGAAGTGCAGCCACGGCGCAAATGACATCTGATAGAACGTGAGCCCGCCGTCGCTGCCCAGGCGCTTCATTGTGTGCACGTACCCGTGAACGGGAAGGTAACGCAGGTCCGTCTGTCGCACCCACAATGTGACAGGCTGCGCAAGGAGCTCTTTCAATGCGATGTCATGGCGTGTTGAGAAACAATCGACCGCGTATTCGTAGCCTCGGCCGAGGCGATCATGGGCGAGCACGCGTTGTGGCAGCAGGGTATCGTCGCCGAGCGGGGTGCTTAATTTGACGAGGCGATTGTGCTGTTCAAAAAGTGCGGGCTGCGGCGACAGGAGGGCATTGAGATCGGCCATAATGAACGGCTACCTTAGATGGACAAAGCACGGGCTGAGCATCGATTCTGCCCAGTACGCCAAGGCGTTGTCCATCGCCGTGTCCATCTTGCTTGCGGCCAGTCAAACGCGGCAGGCCGGGATCGGCGCAGCGGTCCGAATATCGATATCAGATAAGCCAGATTTCCCGGAAAGGCTTCCGGGCTGGGTGGAATGACCTGGGCGCGGGCGCGCCCGCTATGCGTCGCGAAGCGCCCGCGCGGCGTTCACCAGGTCTTTGGAAGGCGGCAGGCCGAACAGGCGGGCATATTCCCTGCTGAACTGGTTCGGGCTTTCGTAGCCGACGCTGAACGCGATCGACGTCGCGCTGCCCTGGCCGGCGATCAGTTGTGACCGCGCGTGCAGCAAACGGATGCGCTTCTGGTACTGCAACGGACTCAGCGCCGTCACCGCCTTGAAATGACGATGGAATGCCGACACGCTCAACGCCGCCATGTCAGCCAGCGCCTCGACCCTGATCTGTTCGGTAAAGTTGCGCCGTATCCAGTCGATGGCGACACCGATCCGCGAAAGCGCCGTGTCCGGCGACGCGACGTCGCGCAGCATCCAGCCGAGCGGCCCCTGCAGCACGCGGAACAAGATCTCGCGCTCGTAGGCGGGGGCGAGCACCGCGATCTCGTCCAGCCGGTCGATCAGCCGCAGCATACGAATCCAGGCGTCGAGCAGCTCGCCGTTGACCGGCGCGACCGAGAATCCCGAACCGGATAGCGTGCGGCAGACGTCCACCGGCAAGTCGCGGATCAGCGCCGCGACGATAGCGGGATCGAGCGTCAGGCTGACCGCCAGATACGGTTCGCCCGTCGCCGCCGGGTGGACGGCGCCGACGGCCGGGAGCCCCACGGACATGACGAAATAGGTCGCCGGGTCATAGTGGAAGGTCCGCTCGCCGACCGTCATCGTCTTGGACCCCGTCAGGATCAGGTTGATCATCGGATCGTAGACGGCGGCCAGCAGGTGCTCGGGGATTTCACCCTGCACCATGGCGACACGCGGAATGCCGGTCTCCGTGCGCCGGTTCTCGGCCCGGGAGGCCAGTCGCCTCAGTTCTTGCATTTGCTGTTCCATGGTCAGACACTAACAGAGGCCCCCTGGGCGTGCAACGCGAAAGCAGAAATAGGCAAGCTTTGAGGAGGATCGGGTGGGCGGGCCGTGATCGACGGTCGTACCATCAATCCCACCAGACAAACATGAGGGAACTCCATGCTCGACCACATTTTCATCTCCGTCAGCGATATCGATCGCTCGATCGCCTTCTACGAGCAGGCGCTCGCGCCGCTCGGCATCACCCATGCGCTGGACTATGACGGCAGGCAAGGCCCCGCCGGCCATCCCGATCTGAAGGGGTTCGGCGCGAACGGCCGCGTGTTCTTCTGGCTGCGCGAAGGTACGGTGGAAGGCCGCGCCGCGCACGTGGGCTTCGTCGCGAATGACCAGCGCGCTGTCGACGCGGCCTTCGCGGCGGCCATGGCCGCGGGCGCGACCGAAATCCACCCGCCCGGACCGCAGCTTCACTATGATCCGCGCTATTACGCGGCGCAGGTGCGCGACCCGGACGGCTACAGTCTTGAATTCGTCCACAAGGAATGGCAGCACATTGTCGACGCCTGAGGAGCAGCCATGAAAAAGCTTGTCGACACATTCATCCGGACCGCCAACGCCTTCGACGTCGACGGCGCGCTGGCCCTCTTCGCGTCCGATGCTGTCATCGAAGACGTTTCGGTTGGCGAGGCCTTTGTCGGCACAGATGGAATTCGCCTTTACCTCGAGCGCTTCTTCGTTGGCTATAAAACCTCCAGCCAGCTTCTGTCGCTCGAGCGACTGGATGATTTCGCGGCCATCGCACGCGTCGATTTCACCGGCGACTTTGGCCATGAGATCGGGTCCCTCAAGATCCAGGCCGACGCTGACGGTCTGATCGAGCGTATCGACGCGGATCTCGAATAGCGCGGTGGTGCCGATAACATCTGGCGCGCCGGCGATCCCGCTACTCTTTCTGTCATCCAGCGTTAACCGCATATGGATATCGGATAAGCTTCGTTTTGTTTATATGGCGGACGGCATAGACTGGGCGACTACTCATTTAATGGGCGTGTGCCATGTCTGCCGTTCTCCAATCCGCTTTTGACATCGAATTGTTCGATGCGCCGCTCGGCGCCGAGATCCTCGGCCTGGACCTGAGCCGTCCGCTGTCGCCGCGCCAGTTCCAGCGTATCCACAAAGCCCATCTCGATCACCACTTGCTGGTGTTCCGCGACCAGCGCATCACGCCACAGCAGCAGGTCGATTTCAGCCGCCGTTTCGGGCCGCTGCAAATCCACGTGCTGCGCAACTTCCAGCTGCCGTCGCACCCCGAGGTGCTGATCATCTCCAACATCATCGAGGACGGCCAGCCGATCGGCCTGGGCGACGCCGGCCACTTCTGGCACTCGGACCTGTCGTACAAGGAGAAACCCAGCCTCGGTTCCCTGCTGCACGCGCAGGAGCTGCCGGCGGAGGGCGGCGATACGCTGTTCGCCAATATGCATCTGGCGTGGGACACCTTGCCCGCCGCCCTGCGCCACGCGGTGCAGGACGCGCGCGCCGAGCATAGCTACCTGACCCAGTACGATGAACTGCGCCGCCGCAGTCCCTTCCGCCCGGCGCTGACGCAGGCGCAGATCGACGAGGTCAAACCCGTGACTCATCCGGTGGTGCGCACCCATCCCGAAACCGGCCGCAAGGCGTTGTTCGTCAGCGAGCATTTCACCACGCGCATCGTCGGCATTCCGGAGGACGAAAGCCGCGCGCTGCTGGCCGAATTGTTCGCCCACAGCGTGCTGCCGGCGCATATCTACCGCCACCGGTGGGCTCCGCATGATCTGGTATTCTGGGACAACCGCTCGCTGATGCACCTGGCTGGCGGCACGCCGGACCATCTGCGCCGCAAGCTCTATCGCACCACCATAGAGGGCGACGCGCCTTTCTGATATCTCCACATATTTAGAGGAATCCGATGTCCAGACTTACTTCCCGCACCCTTGCAGCCGCTGTCGCATCCACCCTTGTCCTGAGCCTTGCGGCCACTTCGAGCGCGCGGGCCGAAGGCAGTATCCGCATCGCCCAGCAGTTCGGCGTGGTCTACCTGCTGCTCAACGTCGCGCAGGATCAGCAACTGATCGAGAAGGAAGGCAAGAAGCACGGCGTCGACGTCAAGGTCGAGTGGAAGCAGCTGTCGGGCGGCGCCGCCGTCAACGACGCGCTGCTGTCCGGCGCGGTCGATATCGCCGGCGCCGGCGTCGGCCCGCTGCTGACGATCTGGGACCGCACCGCCGGCCGGCAGAATGTCAAGGGCGTGGCCTCGCTGGGCAGCTTCCCTTATTACCTGGTCAGCACCAATCCGCAGGTGAAGACGATCGCCGACCTGACCGCGAAGGACCGCATCGGCCTGCCGGCGGTGACGGTGTCGGTGCAGTCGCGCATCCTGCAGTACGCGGCGGCCAAGCAGTGGGGCGACAAGGAGTTCGCGCGGCTCGATAAATTCACCCAGACCTTGCCGCACCCGGATGCGGCGGCCGCCGTCATCGCCGGCGGTACGGAGATCAACGGCCACTTCGGCAGCCCGCCGTACCAGGACCAGGAACTGGCCGGCAATCCGAACGCGCACATCATCCTCAACTCCTACGATGTGCTGGGCGGTCCGAGTTCGGCCACCGTGCTGTACGCGACCGAGAAATTCCGCAACGAGAATCCGAAGACCTATCGCGCGTTCACCGGCGCGCTGGCCGAGGCGGCGAAGTATGCGAGCGCCAATCCGGAAGGCGCGGCCGATGCCTACATCCGCGTCTCGAAGAGCAAGGTCGATCGCGATCTGCTGCTGAAGATTTTCAAGAACCCGGAGGTGCGCTTCAGCGTCGAGCCGCAGAATACGCTCGGCCTCGCGCAGTTCCTGCACCGCGTCGGCGCGATCAAGAAGAAACCGGCCAGCTGGCGCGATTACTTCTTCGACGATCCCGTCATCACGAAAGGCGGGTGACGTCATGGCCTTCCAGGTGGTTCGTCCCAATACCGGCGTCGCGCCGCTGCTGATCGCCGATGGCGTGAGCCTTGAATACGGCGCCACGCGCGCCACGCACGACGTCAGCTTCAACGTCTATCGCGGCGACCGGTTCGTGCTGCTGGGGCCTTCGGGCTGCGGCAAGTCCTCTCTGTTGAAGGCGGCGGCGGGCTTCATCAAGCCCGCCGCCGGCAGCATCAGCATCGACGGCCGTCGGATCGACGGGCCGGGGCCGGACCGCATCGTCGTGTTCCAGGAGTTCGACCAACTGCCGCCGTGGAAGACGGTCAAGGAGAACGTCATGTTCCCGTTGCTGATGACCAAGCGGCTGAACCGCCACCACGCCGAGGAGCGCGCGAGGCACTGGATCGCCAAGGTGGGACTGGGCGGATTCGAGGACGCGCATCCGCACACGCTGTCCGGCGGCATGAAGCAGCGCGTGGCGATCGCGCGCGCGCTGGCGATGCAGCCGGAGATTTTGCTGATGGACGAACCCTTCGCCGCGCTGGACGCGCTCACGCGTCGCAATATGCAGGAGGAACTGGGGCGATTGTGGGAGGAGTTGCGTTTCACGCTGCTGTTCGTCACCCATTCGATCGAGGAGGCGCTGGTGGTGGGCAACCGAATCCTGCTGCTGTCGCCGCACCCGGGGCAGGTGAGAGCGGAACTGAACAGCCACCAGTTTGGCCTGGACAGCGCCGGCGGCGCCGACTTCCAGGCGGCGACGCAGCGCATCCACGGGCTGCTGTTCGGCGCTCCCGCGCAGGGACAACCGGCCGCCGTGCCGGCGAGCGCGCCCGCCGGCACCGGTGCGCCGCATGAGAGGAGCCACGTGTCATGAGCCTCGTCCTCGATCCGCCGGTGCGCCAGGAGTACGTCTACACCACCAACACGGCCGCCCCGCGCGCCGTCGACATCCCGCTGCCGTTCCCGCGTCGCCTGTGGCAACAGGCATGGCTGCGCAAGAGCCTCATCCTGATCCTGCTGGCGGTGCTGTGGGAAGGCGTCGCCCGCTGGCAGGACAACGACCTGCTGCTGCCGGGTTTCGTGCAGACGGCGCACGCCTTCGTCAGCGGCATCGCCAGCGGCGAGTTGCTCGACCGCGTGCGCATCTCGCTGGCCGTTCTGCTGCAGGGCTATGCGGCCGGCATCGCCGCCGCCTTCGTGCTGACGGCGCTGGCCGCGTCCACCCGCGTCGGCCGCGACCTGCTGGAGACCCTTACGTCGATGTTCAACCCGCTGCCTGCGATCGCGCTGCTGCCGTTGGCGCTGCTGTGGTTCGGCCTGGGCAAGGGCAGCCTGATCTTCGTCATCGTCCATGCGGTCCTGTGGCCGCTGGCGCTGGGCGCCTATGCCGGCTTCCAGAGCGTGCCGGAGACGTTGCGCATGGCCGGCCGCAATTATGGCTTGAGCGGCCTGCGGCTGGTACTGCACATCCTGGTGCCGGCCGCGCTGCCGTCCATCCTGTCGGGACTCAAGATCGGCTGGGCGTTCGCCTGGCGCACCCTGATCGCCGCCGAGCTGGTATTCGGCACCACCGGCGGCCAGGGCGGGCTTGGATGGTACATTTTTCAGAACCGCAATGAGCTCTACACCGACAAGGTGTTCGCCGGGCTGGCCGCCGTGATTCTCATCGGACTGCTGGTGGAAAACGTGGTATTCCGACCACTCGAAAGCGTCACCGTCAAGCGCTGGGGCATGCAACGATAATTTGAACGCTGGCAGGATTTGGCCTTTGTGCCTTAGAATCTGCGCATGCACATCAAAATTATCGGTTTGGTATGACCATGCGTAATTTACGTATCGTGGTTGTCAACGCCATCATCCACGCCGGCGACGAGGATGATGAGTCGTTGCGCGCCCAGGTCGAACGGGCCAGGGTGCTGCGTATCGGCCTGCTGGAAGCGGGCTACGACATCGTCGCCTCGCTGCCGCCGGACATGTACCTGCCCGAGCGGATCGCCCAGCTGCAGCCCGATATGATCATCGTCGACGCCGAATCGGACGCGCGCGACGTCCTCGAACACATCGTCATCGCCACGCGCGACGAGCGCCGCCCCATCGTCATGTTCACCGAGAGCGCGGACACCGAGAGCATGGAGGCGGCGATGGCGGCCGGCGTGTCGGCCTATATCGTGGCCGGCCTGCAGGGCGAGCGCATCAAACCGGTGCTACAGGTGGCGCTGGCGCGCTTTAAACGCGAGCAGAAGCTGCTCGACGAGCTGTCCGACACCAAGAGCAAGCTGGCCGAGCGCAAGGTCATCGAACGCGCCAAGGGCCTGCTGATGGAGCGCCAGCGCTTCACCGAGGAACAGGCCTACCAGAAGCTGCGCGGTATGGCGATGAGCAAGAACCTCAAGCTCTCCGAGGTCGCCCAGCGCATCCTCGACGTCGAGGATTTGCTCGGCTGATAGCGCCGTGTTAGTACTTTATTTTATTCTCCGTCCAAAATGATGCGATGCGCACCGCCGGTGCGCTTTTTTCGCCGCGAACCAGCCATTTGGCGGTGCGCGGGCCGATGCCGCTTTCTTTTCCTCCCTCTGTAAACAGTGCTGGCACGGACATTGCATAGTCTGTAGGCAAGCGCAATGATGCGCCGATGAGCCCTGCCAACGGCGGTGGGGCACACCAGACAACGACGTCTACCGAACATGAATGCGTTCATGCGGGGTAGGCGTTTTTTTTGTCCGAACGGTTTTACTGTCTACAGAGGGATAGTCATGAACGATAAGAAGCTACCAGCAGATTCCGCCTTGCCACCAGCCGCCAGCGACGTTAATGTTTCGCGCAGAGCGGCAATTCAAAAAGTGATTCATGGTGCGGGTTTAGTAGCGGGAGGAAGTATGTTGGGTTTATCGACGGGTGGCGTGTGGGCGGCGGGTTCGGACAAGCCGGAGAAGGAAGAAATCAAGATCGGCTTCATTCCACTGACCGATTGCGCGTCGGTGGTCATGGCGTCGGTGCTGGGCTTCGACAAGAAGTACGGCGTCAAATTCGTGCTCAGTAAAGAGGCCTCGTGGGCCGGTGTGCGCGACAAGCTGGCCAACGGCGACCTCGATGCGGCGCATGTGCTGTATGGCCTGCTGTACGGCGTCCAGATGGGCATCGGCGGCCAGAAGAAGGACATGGCGGTGCTCATGGGCCTCAATAACAACGGTCAGGCGATTACGCTGTCGAAGAAGCTGGCCGACAAGGGCGCCGTCGATGGCGCCTCGCTGGCGAAGCTGATGAACTCCGAAAAACGCGAGTACACCTTCGCCCAGACCTTCCCGACCGGCACCCACGCCATGTGGCTGTACTACTGGCTGGCGGCCAACGGCATCAATCCGATGAAGGACGCCAAGGTCATCACCGTGCCGCCGCCGCAAATGGTGGCCAATATGCGGGTCGGTAACATGGACGGCTTCTGCGTGGGCGAGCCGTGGGGCCACCGCGCCATCATGGACGGCATCGGCATCACCGCCACCACCACCCAGGACATCTGGAAGGACCATCCGGAGAAGGTGCTCGGCTCGACCTTGGAATTCGCCAAGAAGAACCCGAACACCTGCCGCGCGATGATGGCCGCCATCCTCGAGGCGGGCAAATGGATCGACGCCTCGCTGGCCAACAAGAACAAGATGGCCGAGGTCATCGCCGACAAATCCTACGTCAACACCAGCAAGGACGCGATCGACCAGCGCATCATGGGCCGCTACCAGAATGGCCTGGGCAAGACCTGGGACGACCAGAATCACATGAAGTTCTATAACGACGGCCTGGTGAACTTCCCTTATCTGTCGGACGGCATGTGGTTCATGACGCAGCACCGCCGCTGGGGCCTGCTGAAGGACGATCCGAACTACCTGGCCGTGGCCACCTCGGTCAACCAGATCGATTTGTACAAGGACGCGGCGACGATGACCAAGACGCCGGTTCCGAAAAGCCCGCTGCGTGCGTCGAAGTTGATGGACGGCTCGGTGTGGGACGGCAAAGACCCGAAAGCGTACGCCGCCTCGTTCAAGATCAAAGCCTGATTTCTTCCCTAGCCAGATAGAGGAATGCCATGAACGCCATGCTCAAACCCGATAGCGCCGCCCCGGTAGCGGCTGCACTCGACACCAAACCGGCGCGCCGTCCACGCCGCCCGCTCGCCGCCAATTCGACGGCGCGGGCGCGCAAGCAGGTCTCCGCCACCGCCCTGAAGATCGCCGCCCCGCTGCTGGGCGCCGCGCTGCTGGTGCTGGTGTGGCAGATCATCACCGTGAAGAACACCTCCTTCCCGACCCCACTGGTGACGCTGCAGGAGGCTATCAAGCTGTTCTCCGACCCGTTCTACCGCAACAGCATGAACGACCAGGGCATCGGCTGGAACCTGCTGGCGTCCCTGCAGCGGGTGGCGATCGGCTTCGGTCTGGCCGCCATGGTCGGTATTCCGTTGGGATTCCTGATCGGCCGCGTGCAGTTCATCGGCAATATGTTCAGCCCCATTATCAGTTTGCTCAAGCCGGTGTCGCCGCTGGCCTGGTTGCCTATCGGCCTGCTGGTGTTCCAGTCGGCCAATCCTGCCGCGATCTGGTCGATCTTCATCTGCTCGATCTGGCCGATGATCATCAACACCGCCGTCGGCGTACAGCGCGTGCCGCAGGATTATATGAACGTGGCGCGGGTGCTCAACCTGTCGGAGTGGAAGGTGCTGACCAAGATCCTCCTGCCATCGGCGCTGCCTTACATCCTGACCGGCGTGCGCCTGTCGATCGGCACCGCGTGGCTGGTCATCGTCGCGGCGGAGATGCTGACCGGCGGCGTGGGCATCGGCTTCTGGGTCTGGGACGAGTGGAACAACCTGAACGTCCCCCACATCATCATCGCGATCGTGGCGATCGGCTTTGTCGGTTTGCTGCTGGAGCAGGCGCTGATGGCGCTGGCCCGTGCTTTCACCTACGAACAAGTATCCAACTAAGGAGCACTGTCATGGACGATCCAAAATTCATCGATGTCGAAGGCGTGGAGATGGTCTTCCACACCAAAAAAGGTGTGTTCCACGCGCTGCGTGAAATCGATCTGACGGTGCGCAAGGGTGAATTCATCACCCTGATCGGTCACTCGGGTTGCGGCAAATCGACCCTCCTCAACCTGATCGCCGGGCTGCTCAAGCCGACCGACGGCGTGCTGCTGTGCGCCAACCGGGAGATCGCCGGGCCGTCGCCGGAGCGCTCGGTGGTGTTTCAGAACCATTCGCTGCTGCCCTGGCTGACCTGTTATGAGAACATCCATCTTGGCGTCGAACGGGTGTTCGGCAAGGCCGAATCGAAGACGCAACTGCGCGAGCGCACCATGCAGGCGCTGGCGCTGGTGGGCCTGACGGCCGCCGAAACCAAGCGTCCGCACGAGATCTCGGGCGGCATGAAGCAGCGCGTCGGCATCGCCCGGGCGCTGGCGATGGAGCCGAAAGTGCTGCTGATGGACGAACCGTTCGGCGCCCTGGACGCGCTGACCCGCGCCCATTTGCAGGACGAGCTGCTCAAGATCGTCGCCGCCACCAAGTCCACCGTGGTGATGGTCACGCACGATGTTGACGAGGCGGTGCTGCTGTCGGACCGGATCGTCATGATGACCAACGGCCCGGCCGCCACCATCGGCGAAATCGTCGACGTGCGGCTGGAGCGTCCGCGCGACCGCGTCGCGCTGGCGCAGGACGCGCGCTATACGGAGTACCGCACGGCCGTGCTGGAGTTCTTGTACCGGAAACAGGCGCATCCCGCGAAGGAAGCGGCGTAATGGACATGTCCACGGGCGCCCTGGCGCCGGCCGGCACCGCCAACAAGGCGTTGACCGGCGAGGTATTCAGCGCCTTGATCAACCTGTCGGGGCGGCGCCGTTTCACGTCGCAGCGCATCGTGCTGTACGCGCTGCTGGCGTCGCAGGGGCAGGAAGAGGGCGCGAAGACGGCGCAGGAAGCCCTGGCGTTGTTCCGGGGCGCCCACAAGTCGCTTTTGAGCGAAGCGGACGGCCTGCCGGGCGTGTTCTGCCCGGAGCTGCGGGAAGCCTATTTCGGCAAAATGGACGGCGACCGCCAGATCGTCGCCTTCGCCGACCTGGGCGAGCGCACGCTGAACGCGATCGCGCGCGGTTCGGGGCAGGCGGTCGAACTGCTGGCGGAGCTGGTGCGTATCACAACGCCAACGTTGGGAATACTGAACCAGATCACCGGCATCTACGAGGAGCAGGCCAAGCGCAACGCGCGCCTGGTGCGCAAGCAGCTGCGCGGCGTGATCACCGATATCGAGACGATCAACCGCCAGGCGCGGATGGTCGCCTTCAACGCCCGCATCGTCGCCGCGCGCGCCGGCGCCGCCGGCAAGGAGTTCTCGGTGGTGGCGGGCGTCCTGTCCAATATCAGCGGCGAGATCGACGAGATGGTGGCCGCGGCGCTGGCCGCCGCCGGCTAACCCCCCTGGGGGTCAGTGCCGACATTCGGACACGAGCTGGACTTTCTTGCCGTCTGCGTGGATGTGCTCGTGTCCGAATGTCGGCACTGACCCCGCTGGTGGATATGTATATGGCAACGCACCGCCATCGCGCACCGTGAGCGTGCATCATGCACCGCAACATCGCACCACGATAAGCTTGCAATTTCTTTACTGAAACCCCAAACCCGCATTCTCCCTCTGTAGCACCTCTCTCCCGACCATTGGCACGCCTCTTGCATTAGAAGGAGCAGGGGATCAACGGCGATCCCCCCCAAATACATACCGCTGGTCCAAAGAAGGACCGGCAGGACAACGGCGTCCGCCCGACCTGGTTTCTATCACCTTGGTTGCGCGGACGCCTTTTTGTTTTCTGAACGGGATAAAAAAATGGCCAGCAAAGCTACCAGCATCAAGCTCTTCTCGATCTCAACGCCGCAAATGCGGGCGTTCCACCTGACCTGGATGGCGTTCTTCGTCTGCTTCTTCGCCTGGTTCGCCTGCGCGCCGCTGATGCCGGTCATTAAAGGCGAATTCGGCCTGAGCGTCGCGCAGATCGCCAACATCAACATCGCCGCCGTCGCCATCACGATCCTGGTGCGCCTGATCGTCGGCCCGCTGTGCGACCACTTCGGCCCGCGCAAAGCCTACACCGGCCTGCTGCTGCTCGGCTCCATCCCGGTGATCGGCGTGGCCTTCGCACAGAGCTATGAGAGCTTCCTGTTCTTCCGCCTGGGGATCGGTGCGGCCGGCGCCAGCTTCGTCATCACGCAGTACCACACGTCGGTGATGTTCGGTCCTAAAGTGGTCGGCACCGCCAACGCGGCGGCCGCAGGCTGGGGCAACGCCGGCGGCGGTGTCGCGCAGGCTGTGATGCCGCTGCTGATGACCGCGATGGTCATGCTGGGCGTCTCCGAGACCTTCGGCTGGCGCGCGGCGCTGATCGTGCCGGGCATCCTGATGATCATCATGGCCGGCGTCTACTACCGCTACACCCAGGACTGCCCGCAAGGTAACTACAGCGAGCTGCGCGCCGCCGGCATCGCCATCGAAGGCGGTAAAAAAGGCGGTTGGGACAGTTTCAAGCTGGCCGCCGCCAACTACCGCGTATGGCTGCTGTTCATCACCTATGGCGCCTGCTTCGGCATCGAGATCTTCATCCACAACATCGCCGCGATCTACTACGTCGACCACTTCAAGCTGACCCTGGGCCAGGCCGGCATGGCCGCCGGCAGCTTCGGTTTGCTGGCGCTGTTCGCCCGCGCACTGGGTGGCTGGGCCTCGGACAAATTCGCCGCCAAGGGCAACCTGAATAACCGCGTCACCTTGCTGTTCGTGCTGATGCTGGGCGAAGGCGCCGGCCTGCTGATGTTCGCCCACGCCGGTACCGCCGCGCTGGCGATCGGCGCGATGCTGATCTTCGGCCTGTTCACCCACATGGCTTGCGGCGCGACCTACGCCGTCGTGCCGTTCGTCGACAAGCGCGCCCTGGGCGGCGTGGCCGGCATCATCGGCGCAGGCGGCAACGTCGGCGCGGTGGCCGCGGGCTTCCTGATGAAGGGCCTGGGCGACACGCAGCAGACGCTGAGCATCCTGGGCATCGTCGTTGCCGCGACCGCGCTGTGCGCACTGGCCGCCCGCTTCAGCAGCGCAGCCATCGAAGAATCCGCAATCGCCAACAAACTGGCAGCTTAAAGTTCAAAGGAACCCGCTATGAAAATCATCGTTATCGGCCACGGCATGGTCGGCCACAAATTCCTGGAAAGCCTGGCCGCCAGCGGCAAGACCAACCTGCAGGTGACGGTGCTGTGCGAGGAAGTGCGTCCCGCCTACGATCGCGTGCACCTGTCGGAATTCTTCTCCGGTAAAACGGCGGAAGACCTGTCGCTGGTGAAGCCGGGCTTCTTCGAACGCGACGACATGGTGCTGCGCCTGAACACCCGCGCCACCGCCATCGACACCGCCGCCAAGACCGTCACCACCGGCGACGGCGACGTGCTCCCTTACGACAAGCTGGTGATGGCCACCGGTTCCTATCCGTTCGTACCACCGCTGCCGGGCAAGGAGCGCAAGGATTGCTTCGTCTACCGTACCATCGAGGATCTGGAAGCGATGATGGAGTGCGGCCAGCGCTCCAAGACCGGTGTCGTCATCGGCGGCGGCCTGCTGGGTCTCGAATGCGCCAAGGCGCTGCGCGACCTGAAACTGGAAACCCACGTGGTCGAATTCTCGCCGCGCCTGATGGCGGTGCAGGTGGACGATGGCGGCGCGCGCGTTCTGCGCCGTAAAATCGAAGACCTGGGCGTGACCGTCCATACCGGCAAAAACACCACCGCCATCGTTGACGGCGTCGACGGCACCCACCGCATGGAGTTCGCCGACGGCGGCCACCTGGACGCCGACATGATCGTCTTCTCGGCCGGTATCCGTCCGCGCGACATGCTGGCGCGCGAATGCGGCCTGACCGTCGGCCCGCGCGGCGGCATCGAGATCAACAACAACTGCGTCACCTCCGACCCGGACGTCTACGCCATCGGCGAATGCGCGCTGTGGGGCGGCTTGATCTTCGGCCTGGTGGCGCCGGGCTACGAAATGGCGCGCGTCGCGGCCAAGCACATGCTGGGCGAAGTGGGCGAATTCGCCGGCGCCGACATGAGCACCAAGCTGAAATTGATGGGCGTGGACGTGGCCAGTATCGGCGACCCGCACGGCAGCGTCGCCGGCAGCCGCTCGTACCAGTTCACCGACGAGCGCAAACAGATCTACAAGAAGATCGTGGTCTCCGACTGCGGCAAGTATCTGCAAGGCGCCGTGATGGTCGGCGACGCCGCCGAATACGGCACCTTGCTGCAGATGATGTTGAACAAAATCGAACTGCCGGAATCGCCGGAGTTCCTGATCCTGCCGCAATCGGACGGCGCCGCCAAGCCTGGCCTGGGCGTGGACGCTTTGCCGGAGAGCGCGCAAATCTGCTCCTGCAACGACGTCTCCAAGGGCGCCCTGTGCGCGGCGGTGGCCGCCGGCGCCTGCACCATCGGCGATCTGAAAAGCTGCACCAACGCCGGCACCTCGTGCGGCGGCTGCGTGCCGCTGGTGACGCAGGTGATGAAGGCCGAGATGAAAAAGCTCGGCATGGCCGTCAACAACCACGTGTGCGAACACTTCGCCTACTCGCGCCAGGAGATGTTCCACCTGATCAAAGTCGGCCAGATCAAGTCCTTCGACGACCTGCTGGAAAAGCACGGCAAGGGTCTCGGTTGCGACGTGTGCAAACCGCTCGCCGCCAGCATCCTGGCGTCGGTGTGGAACGACTTCGTGCTGAAGAAGGAACACGCCAGCCTGCAGGACACCAACGACTACTTCCTCGGTAACATCCAGAAGGACGGCACCTACTCGGTGGTGCCGCGCATGCCGGGCGGCGAAGTGACGGCCGATGGCCTGATCGCGGTCGGCATGGTCGCCAAGAAGTACCAGCTGTACACCAAGATCACCGGTGGCGCCCGCGTCGACCTGTTCGGCGCCCGCGTCGAGCAGCTGCCGCTGATCTGGGAAGAGCTGATCGCCGCCGGCTTCGAATCCGGCCACGCCTACGGCAAGTCGTTGCGCACGGTGAAGTCCTGCGTCGGCTCGACCTGGTGCCGTTACGGCGTCGACGATTCCATCGGGCTGGCTATCGAGCTGGAAAACCGCTACAAGGGCCTGCGCACGCCGCACAAGATCAAGTTCGGCGTGTCCGGTTGCACCCGCGAGTGTGCCGAAGCGCAGGGCAAGGACGTGGGCATCATCGCCACCGAAAAGGGCTGGAACCTCTACGTTTGCGGCAACGGCGGCATGAAGCCACGCCACGCCGAGCTGCTGGCCACGGACCTGGACAAGGCCACCCTGGTCCAGTACATCGACCGCTTCCTGATGTTCTACACCCGCACCGGCGACCGCCTGCAGCGCACCAGCACCTGGCGCGAGAACCTGGAAGGCGGCCTCGATTACCTGAAGCAGGTCGTCGTGCAGGACAAGCTGGGTATCGCCGCCGAGCTGGAAGCCGACATGCAGCACGTCGTCAACACCTACGCGTGCGAGTGGAAAGAAGCCGTCGAGAATCCGGAAACCCGCAAACGCTTCCGCACCTTCGTCAACAGCGAGAAGGGCGACGACAACGTCGTCTTCATGGAAGAACGCGGCCAGATTCGTCCAGCCACCGTGGAAGAACGCAAACGCGTGATTCCGATCGCCGTCAGCGCAGCTTAAGGAGAATACAAATGCATCGCGATATTCAAACTGATAACTGGATCGCCGTCTGCAACCTGGACGACATCGTGCCCAACACCGGCGTCTGCGCACTGCTGAACAACGCGCAGATAGCGGTCTTCCACGTCAACGACGGCGGCCCGCGCGTGTTCGCCATCGATAACTACGATCCGAACTCGGAAGCTGCGGTGCTGTCGCGCGGCCTGGTGGGCAGCCTGGGGGAGCGCACCGTGGTCGCCTCGCCGATCTACAAACAGCACTTCGACCTGCAAACCGGCGAGTGCCTGGAAGCGCCGGCCAACTCGGTCGGCACCTACCCGGCCCGCGTGGCCGACGGCAAAGTCTGGGTAGGCCTATGAAATCCCCGGAGCGCGTGGAATCGAAGCCTGCGCTGGTCGTCATCGGCAACGGCATGGCCGGCATGCGCACGGTCGAGGAACTGCACAAGCTCGATCCGGACATGTACGACATCACCGTGTTCGGCGCCGAGCCGCATGGTAACTACAATCGCATCCTGCTGTCGCCGGTGCTGGCCGGCGAGAAGACGATGGACGACATCATGCTCAACACGCGTGAGTGGTACGTCCAGCATGGCATCACCCTGCACGCGGGCGACCCGGTCGAGCATATCGACCGCCGCAAGCGCGTCGTGCGCGCCCGCTCCGGCCTGGAAGTACGCTACGACCGCCTGCTGATCGCCACCGGCTCCAAGCCGTTCATCATCCCGGTGCCGGGCCACCAGTTGCCCGGCGTGCTGGCCTTCCGCGATATACAGGACGTGGAGTCGATGCTGGAGGCGGCGCGCAACCACAAGCACGCGGTGGTCATCGGCGGCGGCTTGCTTGGGCTTGAGGCGGCCAACGGCCTGCAGCGCCAGGGCATGTCCGTCACCGTGGTCCATGTGACCGACGCGCTGATGAACCAGCAGCTCGACAAGCCCGCCGCCCAGTTGCTGCAAAAGGCGCTGGAAGACAAGGGCATGACCTTCATGCTGAACGCGC
Organism: Duganella sp. GW821-FHT07F09; assembly: GCF_059418705.1. Taxonomy (NCBI): domain Bacteria; kingdom Pseudomonadati; phylum Pseudomonadota; class Betaproteobacteria; order Burkholderiales; family Oxalobacteraceae; genus Duganella; species Duganella sp. GW821-FHT07F09. The sequence goes on from NZ_JBWKQJ010000012.1 coordinate 220,902, forward strand.
AGACCGCCGAAATCGTCGGAACCGACCGCGCCACGGCGGTACGCTTCAAGGATGGAACCGAGATCCCGGCCGACCTCGTGGTGATGACCGCGGGCGTGCGTCCGAACATCGAGCTGGCCAAGTCGGCCGGCCTGCACTGCGACCGCGCCATCATCGTCGACGACACCTTGCAAACCTACGATCCGCGCATCTACGCCGTCGGCGAGTGCGTGCAGCACCGCAGCGCGACATTTGGGCTGGTGGCGCCGATTTGGGACCAGGCCCGCGTTTGCGGCGCCCATCTGGCCGGCGCCGGCGTGCGCCGCTACGTGCAGCAAACTTCGCCCACACGCCTGAAGGTCACCGGTGTAGACTTGTACTCGGTCGGCGATTTTATCGGCGGCGAAGGCACCGAGGACCTGGTGCTGCGCGATGCGCGGCGCGGCGTTTACAAGCGGCTGGTGTTGAAGAACAACCGCGTCACCGGCGCCGTGTTGTATGGCGACGTCAAGGATGGTCCTTGGTATTTCGGCCTGATCCAGAACAACACCGACATCGCCTCGATCCGGCAAACCCTGTTATTCGGCGAGGCGCTCAGCGCCAGGGCCGCGTGATTCAATAGTCTAAGCGAGCGAATTTTGAACCTGTCCCAAGACCATCTGTCAGTCCGCACCACCTGCGCATATTGCGGCGTCGGTTGCGGTGTGAGCGCCACCCCCAAGGGCGACGGCACGGTCTCCATCGCCGGCGACAAGCTGCACCCGGCGAACAAGGGGCGCCTGTGCGTCAAGGGTTCCGCGTTGGGCGAGACGGTGAGCCTGGACGGCCGCCTGTTGTACCCGCAGGTGCGCGGCGATGAAGGCCTGCGCCGCGTCTCGTGGGACGAGGCGCTCGACAAGGTCGCCGGCACTTGGCGCGCCATCATCGACGAACATGGCCCGGACGCCGTGGCCTTGTACGTGTCGGGCCAACTGCTGACCGAGGACTACTACGTCGCCAACAAGCTGATGAAGGGTTACATCGGCAGCGCCAACATCGACACCAATTCGCGCCTGTGCATGTCGTCGGCGGTGGCCGGCTACAAGCGCGCCTTCGGCGAAGACCTGGTGCCGCTGTGCTACGACGACCTGGAACTGGCCGACATGGTGGTGCTGGTCGGCTCCAACACCGCGTGGTGCCATCCGATTCTGTTCCAGCGCATCCTGAAGGCCAAGGAAAGCCGGCCGGAGATGAAGATCGTCGTCATCGACCCGCGCCGCACCGCGACCTGCGAGCTGGCAGACCTGCATCTGCCGGTGAAGGCGGGCACCGACGTCTGGCTGTTCAACGGTTTGCTCAGCTATCTGAACCGCATCGGCGCGGTCGATCCGGCCTTCGTCGCCGGCCACACCAACGGCTTCGACGCGGCGCTCGCCACCGCCAACGCCGATTGCAGCGATCCGGCCGCCGTGGCGAAGATCTGCCGCATCGAACTGCCGGTGCTGATGGAGTTCTACCAACTGTTCGCGGCCACGCACAAGACCATCACCGCCTATTCGATGGGCGTGAACCAGTCGTCTTCCGGCACCGATAAGGTCAACAGCATCATCAACTGCCACCTGATCGGCGGTCGCATCGGCCAGCCGGGCATGGGACCGTTCTCGATCACCGGCCAGCCGAACGCCATGGGCGGGCGCGAGGTGGGCGGCCTGGCCAACATGCTGGCCGCGCACATGGACCTGGACCGCGCCGACCACCGCGAGGTCGTGCAGACTTTCTGGGAGTCGCCGGCGATGGCCGACAAGCCTGGCCTGAAGGCGGTCGACCTGTTCAAGGCGATCGAGGATGGCAAGGTCAAGGCGGTGTGGGTGATCTCCACCAATCCGGTGGTCAGCATGCCGGACGCAGACCAGGTGCGGCGCGCGCTGGAAAAGTGCGAGCTGGTGGTCGCCACCGACATCATGCAGAACACCGACACCAACGCCTACGCCGACGTGCTGCTGCCGGCGCTGGGCTGGGGCGAAAAGGAGGGCACGGTCACCAATTCCGAGCGCCGCATCTCGCGCCAGCGCGCCTTCCTGCCGGCGCCGGGCGAGGCCATGGCCGACTGGAAGATCCTGGCGCTGTTCGCGCAGCGCATGGGCTTCAGCGGTTTCGACTTCGCCGGCGCTAACAGCGTGTTCGATGAACACGCGCGCCTGAGCGGCTTCCGCAACAGCGCCGCCGACGTGCCGCGCGCTTTCGACATGTCCGGCCTGGCGCAATTGAACAAGAACGAGTACGACGGTCTGGAGCCGATCCAGTGGCCGGTGCGCCGTGGCGCCGACGGCGGCATGGAGGTCGAAGCCCGCCTGTTCGCCGACAAGCGTTTCGCCCACGCCGACGGCAAGGCGCGCTTCATCGTCACCGTCCCGCGCGCGCCGGCCAACGCCATCAGCGAGGACTTCCCGCTGGCGCTCAATACCGGCCGCGTACGCGACCAGTGGCATACGATGACGCGCACCGGAAAATCCTTCACGCTGGCCGATCACATCTCCGAATCGTTCGTCGACATCCACCCGCAGGACGCGCTGCTGCACGGCGTGCGCGAGGGCGATCTGGCGCGCGTCAGCTCCGAATGGGGCGCGATGGTGGCGCGCGTACAGCACGGCGGTGGCATCCCGCGCGGTACGGTGTTCATTCCGATCCACTGGTCCGGCCAGACGTCGTCCGACGCCCGTGTCGGCGCGCTGGTCAATCCGGTGGTCGATCCGGTATCCGGCGAGCCGGAATTCAAGCACACGCCGGTGCGCATCGAGCAGTTCCGCGTCAACTGGCACAGCTTCATCCTGAGCCGCACGGAAGTGGACCTGGACAGCGTGGCCCATTGGACCCGCATCCAGGGCCGCGAATTCGCCCGCTACGAGCTGGCCGGCCGCAACACCATCTCCGATTTCGGCCAGTGGGCGCGCGGCGTGCTGGGGGTGCAGGATCTGGACGCCGACTGGCTCGAATACGAGGACCGCACCGCCGGCGTGTACCGCGCAGTGCACGTGGTGAACGACCGCATCGAACAGTGCATCTTCCTGTCGCCGCGCCAGGACATGCCGTCGCGCGCATGGCTCGCCAGCCTGTTCGTCAAGGAGCAATTGAGCGAAATCGACCGCGTCGGCCTGCTGGTCGGCATGCCGGTCGAGAAGGGCGCCGACACCGGTCCGACCGTGTGCTCGTGCTTCGGCGTGGGCCGCAACACGATCTGCAACGCCATCATCGAGAAGGACCTGCAGACGGTCGCGCAGGTGACGTCCTGCCTCAAGGCGGGCGGCAATTGCGGCTCCTGCGTCCCCGAAATCAAGAAGATTCTTGTGCAAACGCGGGTGGAGGCGGCGGAGGCAAGGTTGTAAATATGGTAAATTAGACTATCGATCGCTTGATCATCACTACAGAGAGCGAACATGTCTATCCGTGAAAACTTCTCCGATGCCGATATGGATCAGTGGCTCAACGAGAACCGAGTCACTGAAATTGAATGCCTGGTGCCCGACTTGACGGGCGTCGCGCGCGGGAAAATCCTGCCGCGCGCGAAATTCACCCAGGAGCGCGGCATGCGCATCCCCGAGGCGGTGCTGGGCATGACCGTCACCGGCAACTACCCCACCGAGAACGCGGCCTACGACCGCGCCATCTCCTCCACCGACCGCGATATGATCCTGCGCGCGGACCCCGGCAGCATCACCACCGTGCCGTGGGCGGTCGATCCCACCGCGCAGGTTATCCACGACTGCTACTTCGCCGACGGCACCCTGGTCGACTTCGCGCCGCGCTCCGTGTTGCGCCGCGTGTTGAAGCTGTACGCGGAACGCGGCTGGAAGCCCGTGGTGGGCCCGGAGCTGGAGTTCTACCTGACCGAAAAGAACATCGATCCCGATCTGCCGTTGCGGGCGCCGGTGGGCCGCAGCGGCCGCGCCGAGACCAGCCGCCAAGTCTACAGCATCGACGCCGTCAACGAGTTCGATCCGCTGTTCGAGGATATCTACGACTACTGCGCGCTGATGAACCTCGACGTCGACACTTTGATCCACGAGACGGGCGCCGGCCAGATGGGCATCAACTTCCAGCACGGTGATCCGCTGGCGCTGGCCGATAACGTGTTCTACTTCAAGCGCACCTTGCGCGAGGCGGCGCTCAAGCACGACATGTACGCCACCTTCATGGCCAAGCCCATGGCCAACGAGCCAGGGTCGGCGATGCATGTGCACCAGAGCGTGAGCGACGCCGCCACCGGCCGCAATATCTTCAGCGCGCCGGACGGCTCGCCGTCCGCGAACTTCCGCCACTATATCGGCGGCCTGCAACGCTACACGCCGGCGGTCATGGCGATCATGGCGCCGTACGTCAATTCGTACCGCCGCATCGTGCGCCACACCGCCGCGCCGATCAACGTCCAGTGGGGGAACGACAACCGCACCGTCGGATTCCGCATTCCCATCTCCGGCGTCGAGCAGCGCCGCGTCGAGAACCGCATCATCGGCGCCGACGCCAATCCCTACCTGGCGATGGCCGTGACGCTGGCTTGCGGCTATCTTGGCATGGTCGACAAGCTGGAGCCGACGCCGATGATCACCGGTAGCGCCTACGATCACGTGTCCGAGCTGCCGCAGGGATTGCCCCAGGCGCTTGAATGGCTGCGCCGCGAGGACCGCATCCGCGAGGTGCTGGGCGAGCGCTTTGTCGACGTCTACACGGCGATCAAGGAAGTCGAGCACCAGGAGTTCATGACCGTCATCAGCCCATGGGAACGGGAACACTTATTGCTGCATGTATAGGCGACAATAAGTGGCAGCATTTATAATCACGTGTCCAAAAATCGGGCGGCCGGCGGCGATGTCCCGACCCGCGTTCCAGATATACTATTAATATCATTTATATTTTTATAACATGACCATAGAGCGAGCTGCTGAACCCTTCCTCCTGATCCGCAATCTGGTTAAGGAATTCGACGGTGCCCGCGCTGTCAACGACGTGTCGGTCGCCATCAACAAGGGCGAGATTTTCGCGCTGCTGGGCAGCTCGGGCTGCGGCAAATCGACCCTGCTGCGGATGCTGGCCGGGTTCGAGACGCCGACCCAGGGTCAGATCACGCTAGCCGGCAAGGATATCGTCAGCGTCCCACCGTATCAGCGCCCGATCAACATGATGTTCCAGTCGTACGCGCTGTTCCCGCACCTGTCGGTATGGGACAACATCGCCTTCGGCCTGCGCCGCGACGGCTTGCCGAAGGACGAAATCGCCGCGCGCGTGGAGCAGATGCTCAATCTGGTGCAGCTGACCGCCTACGGCAAGCGCAAGCCGCACCAGCTCTCCGGCGGCCAGCAGCAGCGGGTGGCGCTGGCGCGCAGCCTGGCCAAGCGGCCACAATTGCTATTGCTCGACGAGCCGCTCGGCGCCCTGGACAAGAAGCTGCGCGAGCGCACCCAGATGGAACTGGTCGGCATCATCGAGGAAGTCGGCGTCACCTGCGTGATGGTCACGCACGACCAGGACGAGGCGATGAGCATGGCGACCCGCATCGCCGTCATGAGCGAAGGCCGCATCCTGCAGGTCGGACCGCCGGGAGAAATCTACGAAACGCCGAACTGCCGCTTCGTGGCGGACTTCATCGGCAGCGTCAATCTGTTCAACGGCAGCGTGGCGGTCGATGAACCGGACCACGTCATCATCGACACGCCCGAGGGCCGCCACTACGTCACCCACGGCATCACCGGCACGATGGGCATGCCGGTGGCGGTGGCCGTGCGCCCCGAAAAGATCGCCCTGCAAACGGAGGCGCCCACCCTGGAGCAGCGCGCCAACGCCGGCGAGCATGGCTACAACTGCGTGCAGGGCGCGATCACCGCGATGGCCTACTTCGGCAACGAGACCTTGTACCACGTGCGCCTGGACAGCGGCATGGAGATCAAGGTCTCGCGCACCAACGCCGCCCGCCACGACGACGCCGCGCTCAAGCGCGACCAGCGCGTCTACGCATGGTGGGACGGCGCGGACGTCGTCGTGCTGACCAGCTAAGGCGGAACCGGCATGAACTTCCTGAAAAACCTATTGACATTGCAATGGCTGACCGGCCGCCGCGTTGTCATCGCCGTGCCCTTCCTCTGGCTGACATTCGCCTTCCTGGTGCCGTTCCTGATCGTCCTGCGCATCAGCTTCACCGAGTCGGACATGGGCAATCCGTTCGGCACCTTGATGACACTCGTCGACGGCGTCATCACGCTCAAGGTCAAGATATCGAACTACCTGTTCATCGCCGAGGACGAGCTGTATGTGCTGACGTATCTCAGCTCCCTCAAGTTTGCCGCCATCACGACCGCGCTATGCCTGATCATCGGCTACCCGTTCGCCTACTTCATGGCGCGCGCCAAGCCGACCGTCCGGCCGGTGCTGCTGATGCTGGTGATGCTGCCGTTCTGGACCTCCTTCCTGCTGCGGATCTACGCCTGGAAGGGCATCCTGGCCACCAACGGCATCGTCAACAACTTCCTGATCGGGATCGGCGCCATCAGCGAGCCGCTGCACCTGATGAACACCCAGTTCTCGCTGATCATCGGCATGGTCTATGCCTATCTGCCCTTCATGATCCTGCCGCTGTACGCCAATCTGGTGAAGATGGATACGCGCTTCCTGGAGGCGGCGGCCGACCTCGGGGCCACACCATTGCAAGCCTTCTGGCGCATCACGGTGCCGCTGTCGAAGTCCGGCATCATCGCCGGCTCGATGCTGGTGTTCATTCCGGCCATCGGCGAATACGTGATCCCGGAATTGCTGGGCGGTCCCGAGACCCTGATGATCGGCCGCCAGCTGTGGGACGAATTCTTCACCAATAACGATTGGCCGCTGGCGTCGTCGGTGACGGTGGTGGTGATCCTGCTGATCCTGGTGCCGATGGCGATCTTTAATAAATACAAGGCAGAGCAGGAGGCCCGCTCATGAAAGGCAATACCACGTTTATGCAGCGCTGGTTCGGGCGCGGCTGGCTGTCGATGGGCTATCTGTTCCTGTATCTGCCGATCGTCGTGCTGGTGGTCTTCTCGTTCAACAGCTCGCGTCAGGACATGGTGTGGAGCGGCTTCTCGCTGCAATGGTACGCGGCGCTGATGAACGACACGGAGATCATCAGCGGCCTGGGACTGTCGCTGCGCATCGCGCTGATGACGGCTTGCGCGTCGGTGGTGCTGGGCACCTTCGCCGCCTTCGTGCTCAATCGCTATCACCGTTTTACCGGCCGCACGCTGTTCGCCGGCATGGTCAGCGCGCCGCTGGTGATGCCGGAGGTGATCATCGGCCTGTCGCTGCTGCTGATGCTGGTGTCGGTGCAGAAGGTGTTCGGTTTCCCAGAGCGCGGCCTGATGACGATCTGGATCGGCCATACCTTGCTGGGGATGGCCTACGCGGCGGTGGTGGTGCAATCGCGCCTGCAGGAGATGAACAAGTCGCTGGAGGAGGCGGCGATGGACCTGGGCTGCAAGCCATATCAGGTGTTCTTCCTGGTGACGCTGCCGAACATCAAGCAGGCTTTGGGCTCCGCGTGGCTGTTGACGTTCACCTTGTCGCTCGACGATGTGGTGCTGTCCGCCTTCCTGTCCGGCCCCGGTTCGTCGACGATGCCTATCGTGATCTTCTCGCGCGCCCGTCTGGGTCTGGACCCGCGCGTGAACGCGGTGGCTGCGTTGACCATCCTGGTCGTCACCATCGGCGTGATCGCGTCGAGCCTCTACATCGCCCGCAACGAGCGGCTGCGGCAAAAACAGATCTCGTCGGCGGCGAAAGGCTGACATAAAAGGCTGGCATAACACGTAGGGCGGATTAGCGAAGCGTAATCCGCCATGGTTGCACCGCCGACGGCGCAAGCATTGGCGGATTACGGCGTTCCGCCTAATCCGCCCTACGTGTCTATGATGATCCTCGCCAGCAGCCTGCCGTAATGGGTAATCTGCTCCGGCGTGCAGTAGGCATAGCCGACCAGCAGGCCGCGCCGCACCGGCTGCGACAGATAATAGGTCGACAGCGCCTTCACCTGGATTCCCTTTTCCGCCGCCTTGCGCTCCAGCGCCACGTCGTCGACGTCGTCCGGCAGTTGTACCACGAGATGCAGTCCCGATTCCTCGCGGGAGATGGTGACGCTGCCGTCCAGGCGGGGTCCGAACTGGTTCACCAGCGTACGCCGTAGCAGTTCGCGCCGCGCGCCATAGATCTGGCGTATCTTGCGCAGGTGCGTGGTGAAGTGGCCGAGCGAGATGAAGTCGGCCAGCGCCGCCTGCACCATCAACTGGCCGGGCCGCTGCAGATCGTACAGCGCGGTCTTGAACCCGTCGATCAGCGCCGGCGGCACCACCAGGTAACCGATCTTGATGCCGGGGTAGAGCGCCTTGGAGAAGGTGCCCATGTAGAGCACCCGGTCATCGTTATCCAGCCCTTGCAGCGCGGCCAGCGGCCGGCCGGTGTAGCGAAATTCGCTGTCGTAGTCGTCCTCCAGTATCCAGGCGTCCTTGCGCACGGCGACATCGAGCAGCTCGCGCCGGCGCGCCAGGCTCATGACCGCGCCGGTCGGGTATTGGTGCGAGGGCGTCACGTAAATCAGGCGTGGTTTGGTCGCCAGGTCCGCCGCCTTGATCGCCATGCCTTCGCCGTCCACCGCCACCGGATGCAATTTGAGCTCGCGCGCCTGGAACACGCGCCGCGCGCCCCAGTAGCCGGGGTCCTCGATCCAGGCGGTATCGCCGGCATCGGCCAGCAGATGTGCGCACAGATCGAGCGATTGCTGGGTGCCGCCGGTGATCAGCACCTGTTCCACCGATACTTTGACCGAGCGCGATAAGCGCAGATATTCCGTGATGGCTTGGCGCAGCGGCGCATGGCCTCCGGCCTGTCCGTAATCCAGCAGGTCGGAACGCAGGTCGCTACCCACCTCGCGCCACACGCGGTTTTGCAGCCGATGCCACAGCTTGAGCGGAAACGATGAGAAGTCCGGATCGCCAGGCGCGAACGGTTGTATCTCGAATTTGGGGCCGGCGGCGACGCGCGTGACCTCCTGACCGCGCTTCGACAGCCTGGCGGCGCGCTGCACCCTCTGCGCCGCCCGTGCACCATGCGGGACAGGCGGCTGGCCGCCGCGCATGCTGGCGCTGTGCGCTTGCAAATCGGCGACATAGGTGCCGCTTCCGAGCCGGCTGGTGACGTAGCCCTCCGCCGCCAGCTGCTCGAAGGCGGCGATGACTGTGTTGCGGGCGATGCGCAGGTCGGCCGCCAGGTCGCGGCTGGACGGCAGCTTGCTGCCGGCGCCGAGGTGCTGCTGATGGATCGCGGCCTTGGCCGCCTCGTACAGGCGGCGCTGCTGGGGCAAACGTGGATGGAAGCCGGTTTGCGCCAGCGTCTGGGCCAGCAGGTCGGAGGTGGGGGAGATGGAACGCAAAGTGGTTCTAATAAATATCAACAAGTGGTGCTCACCATGATACCAAAATAGGACTATGATCAAATGTAATTCATGTTAAATCGATAAATATGCGCAGCCCCATCGTTTTGGTCCCCGCTTGCGTCAATCTGGTTGGCGTCCACGCCAGCCACACGGCGCATCTCAAGTACGTCGCCGCCGTGGCCGACGGCGCCCGCTGCACGCCGCTGATCGTGCCGGCGCTGGGCGAGGCCACCGATTTCGACGCGCTGCTGGACCTGGCCGACGGCATCATGCTGACCGGTTCCCCATCGAACGTGGACGCCGCCCTGTACGGACAGCCGGTGCTCGATCCCCTGTTGCCGCGCGACCCCGCGCGCGACGCCACCACGCTGCCGCTGATACGGGCCTCGATCGAGCGTGGCATACCGCTACTGGCGATCTGCCGTGGCTTCCAGGAGATGAACGTGGCGCTTGGCGGCACGCTGCACCAGGCGGTGCACGATGTGCCGGGCATGTCCGACCATCGCGAGCAAAAAACGCTAACGCTGGAGCAGCAGTACGCCGCGTCGCACCGCGTGACGCTGGAAGCAGGCGGCCGTTTGGCGCAAATACTGGATGGCGCATCGACGATCATGGTCAATTCCCTGCACGGGCAAGGCATCGCCAAACTGGCGCCGTCGCTTGTGGTTGAAGCCCGCGCCGACGATGGCCTGGTCGAGGCCTACAGCCTGGCGGGCGACACGGGATTCACGCTCGCGGTACAGTGGCACCCCGAGTGGCGGTTATCCGAAAACCCCGACTCGATCAAGTTGTTCCAGGCCTTCGGCGAGGCCTGCCGCATCTACAAGCAAGGGAGCGACGCATGAAGACCTACGAACAGTGGGCGCGGCGGGTCCCTTAGTGCCCCTTTTCGCGTCATCCCACGGCACCACGGCAACGGCGGCCCGCATTCGGCCCCGCCCACGATCAAAACAACAATGAGAGAATTACATGGCAATCCGCGAGAACTTTACGTACACAGACATGGATCTGTGGCTGAACGAAAAACACGTCACCGAAATTGAATGCCTGGTGCCCGATCTGACGGGCGTGGCACGCGGGAAGATCCTCCCGCGCGGTAAGTTTACGCAGGAGCGCGGCATGCGCATTCCCGAGGCGGTGCTGGGCATGACCGTGACCGGCAATTATCCGACCGAGGACGCGGGCTACGACCGCGCCATCTCCAGCACCGACCGCGACATGATCCTGAAGGCCGATCCGACCACCATCACCATGGTGCCGTGGGCCAGCGACCCGACCGCGCAGGTGATCCATGACTGCTATTTCTCCGACGGCCGCCTGGTCGACTTCGCGCCGCGCTCCGTGCTGCGCCGTGTGCTCAAGCTATATGAGGACAAGGGTTGGAAGCCGGTCGTCGCGCCGGAGCTGGAGTTCTACCTGACGGCGAAAAACACCGATCCCGATCTGCCTTTGAAACCGCCGATCGGCCGCAGCGGCCGCGCCGAGACCAGCCGCCAGGTCTACAGCATCGATGCCGTCAACGAATTCGATCCGCTGTTCGAGGACATCTACGACTACTGCGACCTGATGAACCTCGACGTCGACACCTTGATTCACGAAATCGGCGCCGGCCAGATGGAGATCAACTTCCTGCACGGCGACCCGCTCGGACTGGCCGACAAGGTGTTCTTCTTCAAACGCACCCTGCGCGAGGCGGCGCTCAAGCATGACATGTACGCGACCTTCATGGCCAAGCCGATGGCGGGCGAACCGGGTTCCGCGATGCACGTGCACCAGAGCGTGGTCGATGTGAAAACGGGGATGAATATCTTCAGCGCGGAGGACGGCTCGGCCGCGCCGATCTTCAAGCAGTACATCGCGGGCCTGCAGCGCTATATGCCATCGGCGATGGCGATCGTCGCTCCGTACGTGAATTCGTACCGCCGCCTGGTGCGCCACACGGCGGCGCCGATCAATATCCAGTGGGGCATGGACAACCGCACCGTCGGGTTCCGCGTGCCGGAATCGGGCGTGCAGGATCGTCGCGTCGAAAACCGCATCATCGGCGCGGACGCCAATCCCTACCTGGCCCTGGCGGTGACGCTGGCCTGCGGCTATCTCGGCATGACCGAGCAGCTGGAACCGACGCCGATGACCGTGGGCAGCGCCTACGACCTCAAAGTCGAATTGCCGCAAGGCTTGCCGGAGGCGCTGCAGCATCTGCGTGCCGAGGACAAACTGCGCAGCGTATTGGGCGGCCGCTTCATCGACGTCTACGCCGCCATCAAGGACCTGGAGCATCAGGAATTCATGACCGTCATCAGCCCCTGGGAACGCGAACACCTGCTGCTGCACGTCTGATCATCCACCTCTCCAACAAGGAATCACTATGGCTAACAACTCATTGGCACCAAGCGCCGCGCTGGTCGCGTCGGTAAAAAGTCCCGCCGCGCCGCAGGTGTACGACACCGCCGCGATCCAGAAGCTGGATACCGCCCACTACATGCATCCGTTCACCGACCACAAGGCGTTGGGCGAAAAGGGTGCGCGCGTGATGGTGCGCGGCGAGGGCATCTACCTGTGGGACTCGCAGGGCAAGAAGGTCCTCGACGGCATGTCCGGCCTGTGGTGCGTCAACGTCGGCTACGGCCGCACCAGCATTTCGGAAGCGGTCTACAAGCAGATGGAGACGCTGCCGTTCTATAACAGCTTCTTCAACACCACCAACGTGCCGGCCGTGCAGCTGGCTGCCAAGCTGGCGAAGATATCGCCGCCGCAGTTCAATCACGTCTATTTCACCGGCTCCGGTTCGGAAGGCAACGACACCAATCTGCGCATGGTGCGCCGTTACTGGGACGTGTTGGGCTACAAGGAACGCCACACCATCATCAGCCGCCATAACGCCTATCACGGCAGCACCGTGGCCGGCGCATCGCTGGGCGGCATGGACGGCATGCATGCGCAGGGCGGCTTGCCGATCCCCGGCATCGTGCATATCGGCCAGCCGAACTACCTGGAGTCGGGGCGCGGCATGACCGAGGACGAATTCGGCATCGAGGCCGCGTCCTGGCTGGAGAAGAAAATCCTGGAGATCGGCGTCGACAAGGTCGCGGCCTTCATCGGCGAGCCGGTGCAGGGCGCGGGCGGCGTGATCATCCCGCCCGCGACCTACTGGCCCGAAATCCAGCGCATCTGCGACAAGTACGGCATCCTGCTGATCGCCGATGAGGTGATCTGCGGCTTCGGGCGTCTCGGCAAGTGGTTCGCGTCGGAGCTGTTCGGCATCAAGCCCGATCTGATCACGTTCGCCAAGGGCGTCACATCCGGTTATGTGCCACTGGGCGGTGTGCTGGTCGGCGACCGCGTGGCCGATGTGCTGATCGGGCAGGGCGGCGAGTTCAATCACGGCTTCACTTATTCCGGCCATCCGGTCGCCTGCGCTGCGGCGCTGGAGAATATCCGTATCATCGAAGACGAGAAGCTGGTCGAGCGCGTCGCCGGCGAAACCGGGCCCTATCTGAAGAAGCGTTTCGCGGAACTGTCCGACCATCCGCTGGTCGGATACGCGGACAGCTGCGGCTTTGTCGCGGGCCTCAACCTGGTGCGCGCAAAGGGAGCCGTTCCGCACGATAACGTGTCGTTCGACGAGGCGCTAGGCGTGGGCATGGTCTGCCGTGGATACATGTTCGACAACGGCATGATCATGCGCGCCGTCGGCGACCGCATGATCATCGCGCCGCCGCTGGTCATGACCGTGGCCCAGATCGACGAGATGGTGGCGCTGATCCGCAAGTGTCTGGACCTGACCTACGCCGACATCAAGGAACGCGGCTGGGTCTAACCTGAATTGGATTGGAGCGAAAAATGACGACAAAGACGGTGGCAACATCGTGGCATGAGCGGGCGGCAAACCTGCGGATGGACGGCCGCGCCTTCATCGGCGGCCAGCGTGTATGGGCGAAGAACGAGCAGCAGTTCGAGAACCTGTCGCCGATCGACGGCCGCAAGCTGGGCATGGTGGCGCGCTGCGACGGCGCCGATGTCGATGCGGCCGTGGCCAGCGCGCGCGAGGCTTTCGAAGCGCGCAGTTGGGCGGGCAAGTCGCCGGCGCAGCGCAAGCGGATCATGATCAAGTTCGCCGACCTGGTGCAAAAGTACGGCCAGGAGCTGGCCCTGCTCGAAACGCTGGACATGGGCAAGCCGATCAAATACAGCCAGAGCGTGGACGTGGGCGCGACCGCCAACTGCCTGCGATGGTACGGCGAGGCGATCGACAAGATCTACGACGAGATCGCGCCGACCGCCGAGAACAGCCTGGCGCTGATCACGCGCGAGCCGGTGGGTGTGGTCGCCGCCATCGTGCCGTGGAACTATCCGATGATCATGGCGGCGTGGAAGATCGCGCCGGCGCTCGCCGCCGGTAACAGCGTGGTGCTCAAGCCGTCGGAGAAGTCGCCGCTGACGGCGCTGCGGCTGGCCGACATCGCGCTGGAGGCGGGCGTTCCGGCCGGCGTGTTCAATGTGCTGCCCGGTTACGGCCACGAGGCCGGCGCCGCGCTGGCGCTGCACATGGACGTGGACTGCATCGGCTTTACCGGTTCCACGCGCGTCGGCAAGCAGATTTTGCAGATGGCCGGGCAGTCGAACCTCAAGCGCGCATGGACCGAGTTGGGCGGCAAGTCGGCCAACATCGTCTGCGCCGATTGTCCCGACCTGGATGCCGCGGTGGCATCGGCCATCGGCTCGATCTACTTCAACCAGGGCGAGAGCTGCAACGCGCCTTCGCGCCTGTTCGTCGAAGCATCGATCAAGGACCAATTCATCGAGAAGGCGCTGGCGATGATGCCGGACTTCCAGCCGGGCGATCCCCTCGATGAAAACACGGTGATGGGCGCCATCGTCGACGCGACGCAGCTGAAGACGGTGATGGGCTACATCGAGGCCGGCAAGGCGGATGGCGCCAAGCTGCTGTCGGGCGGGCGCCAGGCGCGCACCGAGACCGGTGGCTTCTTCGTCGAGCCGACGCTGTTCGACCAGGTCGACAGCGGTATGACCATCGCGCGCGAAGAGATCTTCGGGCCGGTGCTGTCGGTGCTGGCCTTTACCGACTTGAAGGAAGCGATCAGGCAGGCCAATTCCACGCCTTACGGCTTGCAGGCCGCCGTGTGGACATCCGACATGACCAAGGCGATTCAAACGGCGCGCGCGCTGCGGGCCGGCACCGTGCACGTGAACCAGTACGACGGCGACGACATCACCGTGCCGTTCGGCGGCTACAAACAGTCCGGCAATGGCCGCGACAAGTCGCTGCACGCCTTCGATAAATACACCGAACTGAAAACCACCTGGATTCAGATCGGCTAGCCAAACGGGAGACGGCGATGAGCCAGGCAATGAAGGATTTTCTACGCGACCGCAACATCCACGAGGTGGAATGCGTGATCGCCGACATGACCGGGATCGCGCGCGGGAAAATCCTGCCCAAGGACCTGTTCCTCAGCGAAGGGGAGATGCGCCTGCCTAAGAGCGTCCTGCTCAACACCGTCAACGGCGAGCAGCCGAACAACCTGCCTTACACCGGCGCCACCGATCCGGACATGATCTGCGTTCCCGATCTGGCGACGCTGCGGCAGGTGCCGTGGGCGGCGGAAAACGTCGCGCTGGTGATCCACGATTGCCAGAATTTCGACGGCACGCCGGTGGGGCTGTCGCCGCGTGCGGTGCTGCGCAAGGTCCTCAAGCTGTACGCCGAGCGTGGTTGGCAGCCGGTGGTGGCGCCGGAGATGGAGTTCTATCTGGTCGCCCGCAGCAGCAATCCGCACGAGCCGCTGACGCCACCGCTGGGTCGCAGCGGCAAGACCGAATCCGGCCGCCAATCGTACTCGATCGACGCCGTCAACGATTTCGATCCCTTCTTTCTCGAGCTCTCCGCTTTCTGCAAGCAGCACCAATTGGGCGTGGAAACGCTGATCCACGAAGCCGGCGCCGGCCAGATGGAGATCAACTTCACCCACGGCGACGCGCTGGAGCTGGCCGACCGCGTGTTCCTGTTCAAACGCGCGGTGCGCGAGACGGCGCTGCGACACGGGATCTTCGGCACCTTCATGGCCAAGCCGATGGAGACGGAGCCGGGCAGCGCGATGCACATCCACCAGAGCATTCTCGATGCCGCGACCGGCAACAACATCTTCACTGATAAAAAAGGTGAGCCGAGCCCCTTGTTCTTCAACTATATCGCGGGCCTGGAGCGGTACACGGCGGCGGCCACGCTGCTGTTCGCGCCGCACGTCAATTCCTACCGGCGGCTGTCGCGCTTCATGTCGGCGCCGACCAATGTACATTGGGGCTACGACAACCGCACCTGCGGCTTCCGCATTCCCAACTCCACGCCGACCAATCGCCGCGTGGAGAACCGGGTGCCCGGTGTCGACGTCAATCCTTACCTGGCGATGGCGGCAACGCTGGCCTGCGGCTACCTTGGGATGGTCGACGGCCTGACGCCTTCCGAGCCGACCGAGGGCAGTGCGGAGCATGTGCACGACCAACTGCCGCGCAATCTTGAAGATGCGATTCTGCGGCTGCGTGAGTGCAAACCATTGAGTGAGATACTGGGCGAGTTGTTCGTGCAGGCGTTCTGTGAAGTCAAGGAGCTGGAATTCGCCACCTACAGCCGCGTGATAAGTTCCTGGGAGCGTGAGCATCTGATGCTGTTGGTGTGAGGAGGGCGTGATGCACAACACACGCGATGGATTGAACTGGCCGCGCGCGCAGGCGCTGGCGGCACGGGAGCGCGCCGGCTACGCTTCGCGCAATCCCGAATCGGCCAGGCTGGCGGGGGAGGCGGCACGACACCTGCTGTTTGGCGTGCCGATGCACTGGATGAACGACTGGTCGACGCCGTTCGCGCTGACGGTGGGCGAGGCTTCCGGCGCGCGCTTTCGCGATATCGACGGCCATGAGTATGTCGATTTCTGTTTGGGCGACACCGGCGCCATGTTCGGTCACGCGCCGCCCGCCGTGGCGCGGGCGGTGGCGCGCCAGGCCACGCGTGGTTACACGGCCATGCTGCCGTCGGAGGACGCGGCGCCGGTGGCGGCCGAACTGGCGCGGCGTTTTGGTTTGCCCTACTGGCAGTTCGCGCTATCGGCTTCGGACGCCAACCGATTCGTGCTGCGCTGGCTGCGCGCGGCGACTGGGCGCGACAAGGTGCTGGTCTTCAATGGCTGCTATCACGGCACGGTGGACGACGTGTTCGTCGATCTGGTTGACGGCGTGCCGACGCAGCGCGATAGCCTTCTGGGACAGGTTCACACGCTGACGGATCATACCGTGGTCGTCGAATTCAACGATCTGCCGGCGCTGGAGATGGCGTTGGCGCGCGGCGACGTCGCCTGCGTGCTGGCCGAGCCGGTGATGACCAATATCGGCATGGTGCTGCCGGAACCCGGATACTGGGAAGCGGCGCAGCGGATCATCCAGCGCCACGGCGCGCTGCTGGTGATCGACGAGACGCACACCATCAGCAGCGGCCCCGGAGGCTACGCGCAGGCGCACGGCATGCGGCCGGACGCGCTGGTGATCGGCAAACCCGTCGGCGGCGGAATACCCTGCGCGGTGTATGGTTTTACCGAAGCGCTGGCGCGCCGGGTCGAGCAGGCGAAACGCGCCGCGCCGCCGGGTCACTCCGGTGTCGGCACCACCTTGAGCGCAAACATGTTCGCGATGGCCGCGATGCGCGCCAATCTCGAACAGGTGATGACCGACGCGGCGTACCAGCACATGTTCGCGCTGGCGGGGACGCTGGAGCATGGGCTGCGCGACGTCATCGCCCGCCACCGGCTGCCGTGGTGCGTGACGCGGGTCGGCGCCCGCACCGAATTCCAGTTCGCGCCGACGGCGCCGCGCAACGGTGGCGAGGCGCAGAAGATCCTCGACGGCGAGCTGGAACAGATTATCCATCTGTACCTGCTTAATCGCGGCCTGTTGATCACGCCCTTTCACAACATGCTGCTGGTCTGTCCAGACACCACCGAAGCCGATGTCGCCCGCTTGCTGTCCGTCTTCGACGACTGTCTGCGAGAGTTGGTTTAACCAACCCACCGCTGAAACAATCGCGATACAAATCGGCCTACAAACGTGTCGATTGATGAGCCCGCTATGTGCTCCACCGAACCGATGCGATCGCCCGCCAGGTCTACCCTCGGCAGAGCGCGGGCCTGCATTCGACATGCCCGCGCACTTTGACAGTGCGAGGATATGATATGAAAATCGGTATGGTAGGTCTGGGGCGCATGGGCGCCAACATGGTCTGGCGGCTCGCCAGGGACGGCCACCAGTGCGTCGCCTATGCGCGGCACGCGGAGACGGTGAAGTCGGTACTGCGCGAGGGCGTAACCGGCGCCTCCTCGCTGGAGGATCTGGTGTCGCAGCTGGAAACGCCGCGCGTGCTATGGCTGATGGTGCCGGCGGCATCGGTCGACGCCACGCTCGACACGCTCAAACCACTGCTGGAGGCGGGCGACATCGTCATTGATGGCGGCAACTCCCACTATCACGACGACATCCGGCGCGGCGCGCAGCTCAAGGAGATCGGGCTGCACTACGTCGATGTCGGTACCAGCGGCGGCACGCATGGCCTTGAGCGCGGCTACTGCCTGATGATCGGCGGCGAGAAAGAGATCGTCGGCCATCTCAAGCCTTTGTTCGTGTCGCTGTCGCCGGGCCACGCGGCCGCCACGCCGACGCCGGGCCGCGACAAGCCCAATAGCAGCGCCGAACAGGGCTACCTGCATTGCGGACCGAATGGCGCCGGCCACTTCGTCAAGATGGTCCACAACGGCATCGAGTACGGCATCATGGGCGCTTACGCCGAAGGGCTGAACATCCTTCGCAACGCCAATATCGGCAAGCTCGAACACGATGTCGACGCCGAGACCACGCCGCTGCGCAATCCCGAGCATTACCAGTACGACCTCGATCTGGGCGAGATCGCTGAAGTGTGGCGTCGCGGCAGCGTGATCAGCTCATGGCTGCTCGACCTGACCGCCGACGCGCTGCTCAAGGACCCGCATCTTGACCAATTCGCCGGCCGCGTCTCCGATTCCGGCGAGGGCCGCTGGACCATCAACGCCGCCATCGACGAAGGCGTGCCGGTGCCGATCCTGAGTTCCGCGCTGTTCGAGCGATTCAGCTCGCGCGGCAACGCGGATTTCTCCGGCAAGGTGCTGTCGGCGATGCGCGCCGGCTTCGGCGGCCACGCCGAGAAACCGGCCAAGCCATGATGGACGATATCGTCTTTCTGGTCGACTGCGACAACACGCTGATGGACAACGACGCGGTCCAGCGCGACCTGCGCGACCACCTGGAGCGCGAGTTCGGCGCCGAGGCGCGCGACCGCTACTGGGCGATCTTCGAGGAGCTGCGCTCCGAGCTGGGCTACGCCGACTATCTGGGCGCGCTGCAGCGCTACCGTGTCGAATCGCTCAACGAACCGCGCCTGCTGCTGATGGCCGGCTGGCTGATGAACTACCGCTTCGCCGACCGCCTGTATCCGCAGGCGCTGGAGGTCATCAAACACCTGGGCCGGTGGGGCAAGGTGGTGATCCTGTCCGACGGCGACGTGGTCTTCCAGCCGCGCAAGGTGGAGTATTCCGGGCTGTGGGACGCCGTCGACGGCCGGGTGCTGATCTACATCCACAAGGAGACCATGCTGTGCGAGGTCGAGAAGGCCTACCCGGCGCGCCACTATGTGATGGTCGATGACAAGGTGAGGATACTGGCGGCGATGAAGTCCGGCTGGGGCGATCGCCTGACCACCGTGTTCCCGCGCCAGGGGCACTACGCCACCGCGACCGATGTCGCCAGCTTCACCACCCCGGACCTGACCGTCGAACGTATCGGCGATCTGTTGCAGCACCAGTTGCCGGCGTTCGCCGGCCGTGAAAAGGAGAGCACACCATGAACCCTGCATTGCGTCTGTATGAGCTCGGGCAAAGCCTGTGGCTGGACAATATCACGCGCGGATTGCTCACCAGCGGCACGCTGGAGAAGTATATCCACGAGTACGACTTGAAAGGATTGACGTCGAATCCGAGTATCTTCGAGGCGGCCATCCATGGCGCCGATTTCTACGACAAGGCGATCGCTGAACGCAGCGCCGCCGGCGAGTCGGGCGAGTCGATGTTCCTGGAGCTGGCGCTGGAGGATTTGCGCGCCGCCGCCGATCTGTTCCTGCCGATGTACAAGGCGTCGCAGGGGCACGACGGCTGGGTGTCGATGGAGGTCTCGCCGCTGCTGGTGCATGACGCCGAGGGCACGCTGCGCGAGGCCGGGACGCTGCACAAGCGTCTGGACCGTCCTAACGCGTTCATCAAGATCCCCGGCACGCCGGAGGGAGTGAAGGCGATCGAGGAGGCGATCTTCGCCGGCATTCCGGTCAATGTGACGTTGCTGTTCTCGCGGGAGCAGTATCTGGCGGCGGCCGAGGCGTATATTCGCGGTGTCGAGCGGCGGCTCGAGAAGGGGCTCGATCCGAAGGTGGCGTCGGTGGCGTCGGTGTTCGTCAGCCGCTGGGATACGGCGGTCAAGGACAAGGGGCCGGAGGGGATGAACAACACACTGGGGATCGCGATGGCGCGCCGCACTTATGTGGCCTATCGCGAGTTGCTGGCGTCGCAGCGCTGGAAGCTGTTGGCGGAGCGGGGCGCGTTGGCGCAGCGGCTGCTGTGGGCCAGCACCGGGAGCAAGGATCCTGCAGCGTCCGATGTGCTGTACGTGACGTCGCTGACGGCGCCCAATACGATCAACACGGTGCCGGAGAAGACCTTGCTGGCGTTTGCCGATCATGGCATCGTCAATGGCAGCATGCCGCCGGAGGGGGGCGATGCGGAGAAGGTGATCGCGAAGTTCGCCGATGCCGGCATTGATGGCGACGAGTTGGCGGAGCGCCTGCAGCGCGAGGGCGCGGAGGCGTTCAGCAAGTCGTGGGCGAAACTGCTCGAGGTGATCGCGGAGAAGAGCGGGCGGTGAGTTGATTTACGTAGGGCGGATTAGCGCAGCGTAATCCGCCAAGCTCCGTCGGCGGCTCATCGATGGCGGATTACGGCGTGCCGCCTCTAAGGCCTACCGGCCAGGTAGGCCGCCTCTTCGATGGGCCCCCGGGGCGGATTGGCGGGCCTCGCCCGCTAATCCGCCCTACGTGTTTTACGGGTTCATTCAGTTCAGCTTATAACCAGCTAGCCCAGAATCTGCCGCGCCATCAGCAACACATTCTCCACCCCGAAGCCATACTCCCGCAGCAGCCGGTCACCCGGCGCCGAGGCGCCATAGCCTTCGACCGACAGCACCTTGCCGCGCTGCCCGACGTACCGATGCCACCCCTGCGCGACGCCGGCCTCGATCGCCAGCCTTGCATCCAGCTCCGGCGGCAGCACCTCATCGCGATACGCCTGCGGCTGATCCTCGAACAATTCCCAGCTCGGCATCGACACCACGCGCGCCCGCACGCCGTCCTCCAGCAACCGCGCCTGCGCCCGCAACGCCAGATCCACCTCGGACCCTGTCGCGATCAGCACCAGTTGCGGCTTGCCGCCGGTCGCCTCGCCGACCACATACGCGCCGCGCCGCAAGCCCTCGGCCGCCGCATAGCGCTCGCGGTCCAAGGTCGGCACATGCTGGCGCGTGAGCACCAGCGCCACCGGCCGACCTGCCGATTCCACCGCGACCTTCCACGCCACCGCCGTTTCGTTGGCGTCGGCCGGCCGTATCACCACCAGCCCCGGTATCGCCCGCAGGCTGGCCAGGTGCTCGATCGGCTGGTGCGTGGCGCCATCCTCGCCCACGGCGATGCTGTCATGCGTGAACACGTACACCACCTGCAATCCCATCATCGCCGACAGCCGTATCGCCGGCCGCATGTAGTCCGAGAACACGAAGAAGGTGGCGTTGAACGGCAGCGCGCCGCCATGCGCGGCGATGCCGTTGCTGATGGCCGCCATCGCGTGTTCGCGCACGCCGAAGTGCAAGTTGCGTCCGCGCCGGCTCCAGCCGCCGCCGTTCGATCCCTGGCGGTCGCCGGTGCTCTCGTCCATTCCGTCCGGCTGGAAGTCGCCGAAGCCGGTCAGCGCGGTGAAGGTCGACGGATCGAGATCGGCCGAGCCGCCGATCAGCGCCGGCAGCCTGGCTGCGATGGCGTTGGCCACCTTGCCCGCGGCGGTGCGCGTGGCCATGCCCTTGGCGTCGACCGGGAACACGGGGATGTCAGCGTCCCAGCCGGCCGGCAGCTCACCGGCGCCGTCGCGCATCAGCTGTTTGAGTTCGCGCGCCTCGCCGGGGAATGCTTGTTCGTAGGCGGCCAGCCGGTCCCTCCACTCGGCCTGGTGGCGCCCCCCATGCGCGCCGCCGTTGGTGAAGGGGCTGGCCGCGCCGTCGGGAATCAGGAACGGCGGCTGCTCCGGCCAGCCCAGCGCGCGCTTGGTCAGCGCCACTTCGTCGGCGCCCAGCGGCGAGCCGTGGGCGTCGATCTTGTCTTGCTTGTTGGGAGAGCCGAAGCCCAGATGGCTGCGCACCAAAATCAGCGACGGCTTGTGCACCTCGGCGCGCGCGGTGGCCAGTGCTTGCTCGATCGCCTCGATGTTGTTGGCGTCTTCCACCGTCTGGATATGCCAGCCGTACGCTGCGAAGCGCGCGGCGCGGTCTTCGCTGAAGGTCATGTCGCTGCCGGCCGACAGCGTGACCTGGTTGTCGTCGTACAGGTAGATCAACTTGCCCAGCTTGAGGTGGCCGGCCAGCGAGGCCGCCTCCGACGCCACGCCCTCCATCAAATCGCCGTCGCTGACGATGCCGTAGGTGTGGTGGTCGATGACGTTGTGGCCTTCGCGGTTGTAGCGCGCGGCCAGGCTGGCCTCCGCGATGGCCATGCCGACGCCGTTGGCGAAGCCCTGGCCCAGCGGGCCGGTGGTGATTTCCACGCCGGGCGCGTGGCCGCGCTCCGGATGTCCGGGCGTGCGGCTGTCCCACTGGCGGAACTGGCGCAGGTCTTCCAGCGACAGGTCGTATCCGCTCAGGTGCAGCAGACCGTAAAGCAGGGCCGAGCCGTGGCCGGCCGACAGCACGAAGCGGTCGCGGTCGAACCAGTGCGGATCGGCGGGGTGGTGTTTCAGGAAGCGCGTCCACAGCACGTAGGCCATGGGGGCGGCGCCGAGCGGCAGGCCGGGGTGGCCGCTGTTGGCTTGCTGGACCATGTCGACGGCCAGGAAGCGCAGCGTGTTGACGCTGAGCTGGTCGGTGGTGTTCATGCGTGACTCCTCGTGGTGCATAGCAATGCGAAGGAGGCCGACGCCGGGATGGGGCGGCCGCCTCAGTCAGGCTAGCCCAGCCATGCTATCGACTCTGTGCGGCACGCCACCTTGCCGCGCGCGGAGGGCGGCCACCACGTAAGAAGGAAAAATACTTATCAAAAACGAATATAATCTTTGCAATATCCAAATGACAAGCTTATAGTCGCCATGTCGCACTGCAAAAAAACCAGTTGAAGTCTTCGCAAATTAACTTTTGATTAGGAGCGCTATCTTGGGTAAATTGTTTTCCGCCAAATCCGTCCTCGCTTCCGCCGCTTCCGCTTTGTTCCTGCTGGCAGCCAGCGCCGCCCATGCCGACATCACCACCTACACCAGCCAGTCGTCTTATCTGGGGGCCGTGGGCACCACCGGCGTCGATACCTTCGACGATCTCGAGATCGATAGTTACCAAGGACCGCTCACGCGCGCCGCCGGCATCTATGAATATACGGTCGGCACCGCGCCAACCTCGCCGATCCTCTATGGCGCCTCGGACGACGACTCGGACATCTGGCTCACCGGCAACAACCGCATCGATCTGATCACGTTCGCGCCGAGCACCCCGGTGGCGGGCGTCGGCGGCTTCTTCTTCGGCTCGGACATTTTCGGGTTCTCCACGCCGGCCGCCTACCTGACGCTGTCGGCCACCGACAGCACCGGCGCGACGGTCACCTATACGCTCGACGCGCCGGAGCTTAACTCGTTCGTCGGCTTCGTCTCGACGGGCAGCCTGGTGTCGTTCAGCGTCACGGCGGGCAACCAGCCGGGCGTGTGGGCGACGGTGAACGACCTGCACCTGTCGGGTGCCGCGGCGGTGACGCCGGTGCCGGAGCCGGAAACCTACGGCATGATGCTGGCCGGTCTGGGCCTGCTCGGCTTTATCGCCCGTCGCAAGCGCAAGCAGGCGTAACCGGCAAAAACCATCGGCGGCCCGTGCGGGCCGCCGTGGCGTTTTAGAAGCAGTGCTCCAGCGCCGGGAAGCTGCCGTCCTTGACCGCCGCGACGTACGCGCCGATGGCGGCGTCGATGCTGCTCTGGCCCTCCATGAAGTTCTTCACGAAGCGCGCTTTGCGGCCCGGGAAGACGCCCAGCAAATCATGCATCACCAGCACCTGGCCGGAGCAATCCGGCCCCGCGCCGATGCCGATCGTCGGTATCGCCAGCAGGCCGGTGACCTCCTTGCCCAGCGACGACGGTATCGCCTCGAGCACCAGCACCGAAGCGCCGGCCGCTTGCAGCTTCAACGCGTCGGCCTTGAGCAGGTCGGCGCTGTCGGTGGTCTTGCCCTGCACCTTGTAGCCGCCCAGTTGATGCACCGATTGCGGCGTCAGGCCGAGGTGCGCGCAGACCGGAATCCCGCGCTCGGTCAGGAAGCGCACCGTGTCGGCCAGCCATGCGCCGCCCTCCAGCTTGACCATGTGCGCGCCGGCCTGCATCAGTTGCACCGAGTTGGCGTACGCCGTCTCCGGCGTGCCGTAGGCGCCGAACGGCAGGTCGGCGACGATCAGCGCCGACTTGCTGCCGCGCGCGACGGCTGCCGTGTGGTACGCCACCTCGGCGACGGTGACCGGCAACGTCGACTGGTGGCCGTTGCAGACCATGCCGAGCGAGTCGCCGATCAGCAGCATCTCGACGCCGCAGCGGTCCATCAGCGAGGCGAAGCTGGCGTCGTAACACGTCAGCATGGAGATTTTTTCACCGGCCGAACGCAGGTTGGCCAGAGTGTGGACGGTGACAGCCTTGGTGGCGGCCGCTTTGGCCGGTGCAGGTGAGGTGGTGGCGGCGGGCTTTTGGCTCGCGGCCAGTTCGTTTCCTTGCAAATAACCAGACATGGTGGTTCCTTTAGAGATGAAGTCGGACCGCGATAGTGTAGTCCTGAATGCTATCGCGTGCAGAAGGTCAGGTGGCCGGGGCGATGCCCTGGCCGGCGACGCCGGCCGCGTAGTCGCGCGCCGGGCCGCGTCCCGGGATATGGATCGCCGGCGCCAGTTCCAGCAGCGGCACCAGCACGAAGGCGCGTTCGGTCATGCGCGGGTGCGGCACGGTCAAGGTGGGGCTGGCGATGATGGCGTCGCCGTACAGCAGCAGGTCCAGGTCCAGCGTGCGCGGGGCGTTGCGGTAGGGGCGTTCGCGCCCGTGCGCCTGTTCGATGTCGTGCAGCGCGCGCAGCAGCGCCTCGGCGTCCAGGGTGGTGGCGACGCGGGCGACGGCGTTGATGTAATCGTCGCCGTCGGAGTCGATCGGCGCGGTGCGGTACAGGCTTGACGCGGCCATCAGGGTGCAGCCGGGCAGGCGTTGCAGGCGTTCGAGGGCGTCGGCGACGTTGCCGCGCGCGTCGCCAAGGTTGGCGCCGATGCCGATGTAGGCGATGATGAAGGCGAAGCCGCCTTCATCCTGTTTGCCGATGATGCCCATGGTCGCGTGGACGGACTACTCGCCGCTGCCGCCGGCGCCGCCGGTGCCACCTTCGGCCGCGGGGCCTTTGCTACGGCCGCCGCGACGCGGTGCGCGTTTGCGCTTGCTCGCCGCGCCGCCGGGGGCCGACGACGACTGGCCGGCCGTCGCGATCAAGTCCTCGCGGGTGGCCTCGTCGCCCTCGTAGAAGGCGGTCCACCATTCGCCCAGCTCCGCGTCGATCTCGCCGGAGGCGCAGCGCAGCAGCAGGAAGTCGTAGCCGGCGCGGAAGCGCAGGTGCTCCAGCAGCTTGTAAGGGGACTTGCCGGTGCGGCGCTCGAAGCGCGGCTGCATCGACCAGATGTCGCGCATGTCGGTGCCGATCTTGCGCTGCAAGGCCAGCTTCTCGGTCTGCGAATCGAGCACGTCGTCGGCCGCCAGGTGCAGCGCCGGAATGGTCTGCTCGCCGGCCGCGCGATAGGCGGTCCATTTTTCCAGCACCTGGTGCCACAGCAGCGACGCGAACAGGAAGCCCGGCGACACCGTCTTGCCGGCGGCGATGCGGGAGTCGGTCGAATCGAGCGCCAACGTGACGAACTTGAAGCCGAGCGGCTGCTCCAGCACCACGTCGAGCAGCGGCAGCAGGCCGTGGTGCAGGCCTTCCTTGCGCAGCTGCTGCAGGCAGGCCAGCGCGTGGCCGCTCATGAGGAGCTTGAGCATCTCGTCGAACACGCGCGCCGGCGGCACGTTGTCGATCAGCGACGCCATCACGGGAATCGGCGCGGCGGTGACCGGCTCGATGGTGAATTTGAGCTTGGCGGCGAAGCGCACCACGCGCAGCATGCGCACCGGGTCTTCGCGGTAGCGCGCCTCCGGCTGGCCGATGATGCGCAGCGTCTTGGCGCGGATGTCCTCGATGCCGCCGTGGTAGTCCAGCACCTGCTGGTTGGCAGGGTTGTAGTACATGGCGTTGATGGTGAAGTCGCGCCGCACCGCGTCCTCCGCCTGCGAGCCGAAGGTGTTGTCGCGCAGGACGCGGCCATGGTCGTCCTTGGGCGCGTTGTCCAAGGTGGTGCCGCGGAAGGTGGTCACCTCCAACAGGTCCTGGCCGAACATCACGTGCACGATCTGGAAGCGCTTGCCGATGATGAAGGCGCGGCGGAACAGCTTGCGCACCTGCTCCGGCGTGGCGTTGGTGGCGATGTCGAAGTCTTTCGGCTTCACGCCCAGCAGCAGGTCGCGCACCGCGCCGCCGACGACGAAGGCCTCGAAGCCGGCTTCCTGCAAGGTGCTGGTGACGCGCACCGCGTTCGACGACAGCAGCTTCGGATCGATGCCGTGGGCGTCCGGGCCGAGTATCACCGGCGTGTTGGTGTCGCGGGCCTTGGCGGTCTTGTCTTTGGTGCCGAGGATTTTTCGGATCAGTTTCTTAATCATTGAATAGTTCAATTAAAGCCCAGCCTTGAGCGGTGGCGTGCGTTTTCAGGGTGGCGTTCGGGTTGGTCGCGATCGGGTGCGAGACGATCGACATCAGCGGCAGGTCGTTGTGCGAGTCGCTGTAGAAGTAGACGGTGTCGAAATCCTCCAGCGTCTTGCCCATCTTTTCCAGCCAGGCCTTGGTGTGGACGATCTTGCCGGGGCCCTGGGTCGGCGTGCCAAGCAGGCGGCCGGTCATGACGCCCTCGGCGTCGAGTTCCGGCATGGCCGCGATCAGGTGCTCCACGCCCAGCGCCCTGGCGATCGGCGCGGTGACGAAGTGGTTGGTGGCCGTGACGATGGCCACCAGGTCGCCGGCGTCCTGGTGTTTTTTCAGCAGCGCCAGCGCGGCCGGGCGGATCGCCGGCACGATCACCTCGTTCATGAATTGCGCCTGCATCTCCGCCAGCCGCACGGGCGGGAAGCCGGCCAGGGTGCCGAGCGCGAACTCCAGGTATTCGACCGGGTTGATCGTGCCGGCCTGGTACTGCGCGTAGAAATCGTCGTTGCGGCGCTTGAAGGTGGCCGCGTCCACGGCGCCGATGCGCACTAAAAACTCGCCCCATTCGTGGTCGGAGTCGATCGGCAGCAGCGTGTGGTCAAGGTCAAAGAGGGCAAGCTTCATGCGGGATTCGTCATTCTTTCGCTTCCGCCTGCAACCACTCGCGCAACAGCGGCAGGGTGATCGGGCGTTGGGTTTCAAGGGAATACTGGTCCAGCGAGTCGAGCATCGTCGATAACGATCGCATGTCGCGCTGAAAATGGGACAGCAGGTAGGGTATCACGCCGGGCGACAGCGTCAAGCCGCGGGCGGTGGCGGCGGCGCCCAGCGCGGCCACCTTTTCGTCGTCGGTCAAGCCGTGGATCTGGTAGATCAGGCCCCAGCCCATGCGGGTGCGCAGGTCCTCGCGCACCGGCAGCACGGCCGGGGCGACGGCGCCGCTGCACACCATGAAGGCGTTGTTGGCGCGGATTTCGTTAAACAGCGCGAAGGCGTCGATCTGCGCCACCGGCGACAGTTTTTCGCAGTCGTCGAGCAGGTACAGGTCCACCTCCGGCGAATACTGGAACTCGGACTCGATCGAGAACGGCGAGATGTAGCGCGCGCGCCGCTGCTCGTCCTCGCCGCCGGCGCTGGCCAGGGCTTTGAGCAGGTGGGTCTTGCCCACGCCGCCCAAGCCCCACAGGTAGGCGAAGTGCTCGCGCGAGCTGCGATCGGCGAATTGCGCCATCAGCGCCGCCGCCTCGGCGTTCTGTCCCACCTCGAACGATGCGAGGCTGTGCGCCTGGTCCGCGCCTAAATCGAGCACCAGCTGTTTCATGGCGTTCGCCTTGGTTTGATCGTTTGCATAACGCTGTTCTTGACGCTTTTTTTCAATACGTCACGCATTATAGAGGGGCGCCGGGGCGCGTGGTGCCGAAATGCCAAGGGGATGGGTCGCCCGTGCCGCCAGCCAGAATGCCGTGTGCTTGTGCTCTAGCGCGAGGGGAAATGGCATGGAATGTGATTTAGATGGTTAAAAACGGCAGGTGGACGAGGCATTTTGATAAAATAGCGGATTGACCGGGTTCGCGCAGGCTTATTTGCGCGGATTTGTGCAGAAAAGCGCCGAAAACGTGCGATTTTGTTACGAAACGGTCTCCGCCTTCTATTTTACCGCCTCCGCTGCGAAATACACCATGAGCCAAACTTCAAATGTTTCCCTGTCCTACCGTGACGCCGGCGTCGATATCGACGCGGGCGACGCTTTAGTCGAAGCAATCAAGCCTTTCGCCAAGCGCACCATGCGCGAGGGTGTCATGGGCGGCCTGGGCGGTTTCGGCGCCATGTTCGAGATCAGCAAGAAGTACAAGGAGCCGGTGCTGGTGTCCGGTACCGACGGCGTCGGCACCAAGCTCAAGCTGGCGTTCGAGCTCAACCGTCATGACACGGTCGGCATCGACCTGGTCGCCATGAGCGTCAACGACATCCTGGTGCAGGGCGCCGAGCCGCTGTTCTTCCTTGATTACTTTGCTTGCGGCAAGCTCGACGTGGCCATCGCCACCGACGTCATCAAGGGCATCGCCCAGGGTTGCGAGCAGGCCGGTTGCGCGCTGATCGGCGGCGAAACGGCTGAAATGCCGAGCATGTACCCGGCCGGCGAGTACGACCTGGCCGGTTTCGCGGTCGGCGCGGTGGAAAAATCGAAAATCATCGACGGCACCAAGATCGCCCCGGGCGACGTCATCCTGGGCCTGGCCTCGTCGGGCGTGCACTCGAACGGTTACTCGCTGGTGCGCAAGATCATCGAAGTGGCCAAGCCGGACCTGGAAGGCGACTTCCATGGCCGCAAGCTGGCCGACGTGCTGATGCAGCCGACCCGCATCTACGTCAAGCCGCTGCTGGCGCTGATGGCCTCGATGGAAGTCAAAGGCATGGTGCACATCACCGGCGGCGGCCTGGTCGAAAACATCCCGCGCGTGTTGCAGCCGGGCCTGGTCGCCGAGCTGGACTCGACGTCGTGGACCCTGCCACCGCTGTTCACGTGGCTGCAGCAGCACGGCGGCGTGGCCGACGCCGAGATGCACCGCGTGTTCAACTGCGGCATCGGCATGACGGTCATCGTCTCGCAGGAAAACGCCGCCGCCGCCATTGAGCAGCTGGAAGAGGCCGGCGAGATCGTCTACACCATTGGCAAGATCCGCGCCCGCGTCGGCGACGAGCACCAGACCATCGTCGTGTAAGCCCAGGTTTACATGCAAAAAAGAAGCGGACCACGCCAACGCGTCGTCCGCTTTTTTTATTGGGCGCTAGTATAAATAAGTTCCGCATGCGGACCGGAGTGACACGTAGGGCGGATTAGCGAAGCGTAATCCGCCATGTATGAGCCGCCACCGGCTCATACCGACCAGCCCGTGTAGAAATGGTGGACCTGACCCCGGAGTTGCTTTTGATTATGGCGCGGCTTCGCAGACGCCTTTGACCAGGAACGCTTGCGTGACCTTGGCGATCGCCGCCTTGAGCTCGGCGCCGCCGCCGTCGTACATGTCGTTGTGCCTGGCGCCGGGCGGCTTGACGATGCAGGTGCCGTATTGTTTTTGCTCTTGCGCGTCCGGCAGCACGCCGGGGTCGGCTTGCGTGTCGCTGGCGCGGATCGACAGCACTTTGACCGCCGCCGTGCGCGGCAGCGCGCCGCGCCGGTTGTCCAGCGTGACCACGCGGGTGATCGTCGGGTCGCCTTCGCTGGCGCGCTCGGCTGAGATGTCGCCGCCCAACGAGTGGCCGATCAGCGTCACGTGCCGCCAGTCGTAGCCGGGGTGCGATTTGCTCAGACTGTCCTGCACGAAGCGCAGATTGGCGACGCCACGGCGCCGCATGGTCTTCAGTTGCGGGACGACATCCTCGTTTCTGTCGAGCTTGGCATCGGTCGGCAATTGGTGGTCGACGCTGACCACCAGCCAGCCGGCCCGGTTCAGCTCCTCGACCAGGAAGCGGTATTCCTTGTAACCGATGCCGTAGCCGGCGCTGAGCAGGGCGACCGGGCAGGGCGCCTTGGTGCACGGCGCTGCCGGCAGCGACAGTTCGACAGGGATAGTGCGCTGCCTGGCCTGATCCTGCAAGGTCAGGTCCAGGGTCGCGGCCGACGCGGCCGGCATAGCGCCGCCGAGGGCGAGCGACAACACTAAAGCGGATTTCATTGGGAGATGGCGATGACTGACCATTGGACGTCCTTGATCGGCGTGCGCGTTTCGCGGTCGCGCCGGTAGCTGTGGTAGGCGAAGCCGGTGTCGCCGGGATGGCACATGGTGCATTCCGGCGCGGCTGAAAAGTTGGCGAAGCCGGCGCGCTCCAGTTGCCAGGCGGCGATGCCGGCCAGGTTCAGCTTGCCCGCCTCCGACGAAATGACGCGCGCCGGCATGGCGTAACGCTCGCCGAATTGCGCGATCAGCTCCGGCGAGACTTGATAGCAGCAGTCGCCCGCCGCCGGTCCCGTCGCGGCCAGCCAGTCGCCGGTCCGCTCGCCGCGCGCGGCCAGCATCTCGGCGAAGCGCGCGATGATGCCGGCGTAGGCGCCGCGCCAGCCGACGTGCAGCGCGGCCACCGCTTTGCCGTCCTTGCGCGCCAATAACACGGGCACGCAGTCGGCGGTGGCGATGGCCAGCAGCAGGCCGGGGCGTTCCGTCAGCATGCCGTCGGCATCGCCGCAGTCCTGCTGCTCGCTGTCGGCGATGGCGATATGCGTGCCGTGCCGTTCGTGCTGCACCGGACGCCGCTCCCAATACTGTGGAAAGTGCCGCGCCATGTCGTCGTGCCGCGCGCCGAAACCATGTACGACCGACGCCACCGACGCTAAAACCGTGCTTCTGATAACCATTGATTCCAATATCTAGCGTTTAAGGATTTTCTCCACCGGCGCCGGGCGCAGGCGGAAGGCGTCCGGCATGCCCGAGCCGAGCAGCGGCCGCAGATACAGCCGGAACGCTTCCGTGACGTCGGTGCCGCTGGCGCTGATGAACTCATCCTCCATCACCCGCGTCTTGCCGGCCACCGCTTGCAGCGCCTGCAGTTCGTAGTCGACCGCATAGAAGCCGGTGCGTTTGATGGCGACCGAGCCGTCGCGGTCGCCCCACATGGCGAACTGCACCGCCTTTTCGGCGACCTCGCGCGCTTCGCGCTGGTCGACGTCGGACACGCAGCCGATGAACGAGCGCTGCAGATAGCCGAAGGTGTCGCCGCGCACGCGCTTGATGCCCAGCTTGGCCTTGATCTCGTCGCACAACAGGTCGGCCAGCGCGCCGGTGCCCGACAGCTGGACGTTGCCGTGCGCGTCGCGTTCGACTTCCTTGGCCAGCAGGCTGGCGATGGCCTCGCCGGAGGCGTCGTGGATGCCTTCGGAGACGGCGATCACGCAGCGGCCGTAGCGCTCGTACACACCCTTGACGTCGAGCAGGAACTGGTCGAGCGAGAACACGCGCTCGGGCAGGTAGATCAGGTGCGGGCCGTCGTCGGAATATTTCTTGCCCAGCGCGGCGGCGGCCGTCAGGAAGCCGGCGTGCCGGCCCATCACCACGCCGACATACACGCCCGGCAGCGAGGCGTTGTCCAGGTTGGCGCCGGCGAACGCTTGCGCGACGAAGCGCGCGGCGGACGGGAAGCCGGGCGTGTGGTCGTTGCCGACCAGGTCGTTGTCGATGGTCTTGGGGATGTGCATGCAGCGCAGCGGATAGCCGGCCTGCTGCGCCTGTTCGCTGACGATGCGCACCGTGTCGGACGAGTCGTTGCCGCCGATGTAGTAGAACTGTTCGATCTCGTGCGCGCGCAGCACTTTGAAGATTTCTTCGCAGTACGGCAGGTCCGGCTTGTCGCGGGTGGAGCCGAGCGCCGACGACGGCGTGGCCGCCACCAGTTCGAGGTTGCTGCTGGTTTCGCGCGTGAGGTCGACGAAGTCCTCGTTGATGATGCCGCGCACGCCGTGCATGGCGCCGTAGACCCGGGTGACGTCGCGGAAGCGGCGCGCTTCCAGCACCACGCCGGCCAGCGACTGGTTGATGACGGCGGTCGGGCCGCCGCCCTGTGCGACCAGAATTTTCCCTGAGGACATGTTCCGCTCCTTATCGTTGATAAGACTGAGCCGTGACTATACAGCGAATTTTTTACTTCCCACCGATGTTTTTATCCAGGAATTTTTCCACCCGGCCCCAGAAATCGATGCGGTTTTTCGGCAGCGCCCAGCCGTGGCCTTCCTCCGCGTACTCGACCCACTCGACGTCCGGGTTGGTGCGTTTGACGGCGTCGTAGAACTTGACGCCGTGGACGAGCGGCACCCGCAGGTCGGCGCCGCCGTAGGCCAGCAGCAACGGTTGCTTGATGCGGGCCGCCTGCTCCAGCGGCGAGGTCGCCTTCAGCTGCGCCGCGTCCTTGACCCGGTCGCCCACCAGCTGCGGCATGCCGTACTGCTTCCAGTCGTTGGAGATGTCCGAGCTGTAGCGCCAGCCGGCGTCGTACATCAGGCCGATGTCGGTCACGCCCACCCAGTCGATGCCGCATTGGTACAGGTCGGGATCGTTGATCAGGCCCATCAAGGTGGCGTAGCCGCCGTAGCTGGCGCCGGCGATGCAGATGCGCCTGGCGTCGGCGGTGCCCTGGGCGATGGCCCAGCGGGTGCCGTCGGCGATGTCGTCCTGCATCTTCAAGCCCCATTGCTTCCAGCCGGCGCGGAAATGTTTTTCGCCGTAGCCGGTGCTGCCGCGAAACTCCGGCTCCAGCACCGCGTAGCCGCGCGAGGCCAGGAACTGGGCGTCGGCGTTCCAGTTCCAGCTGCCGCCGCGCACGAAGGGGCCGCCGTGGACCAGCACCACCATCGGCAAATTCTTGTGCGGGCCGCCCGGCGGCAACGTCAGCCAGGCCGGGATGTCGAGGCCGTCGCGCGCGGCGTAGCGCACCAGCTCGCGCGTGCCCATGTCGGCCGGCTTGATGTCGGGGGCGACGGTGCCGACTTCGCTCATGCGCTTGGTCTCGGTGTTGAAGATCAGGTAGCGCGACGGTTGCTGGTCGGAGAACGATTGCACCAGCACCCACGGCGTTTCCGGACGGCGGGCGGGCGTGATCAGATTGATGGTGCCGGGCAGCCTGGCGTCGACGGTTTGCTGCAGCGCCTTCATGGCCGGATCGAACCAGGCCGTACCGACCGCGTCGGCATGCACGCGCACACCGAGCAGCTTGTTGTTGCTGATGATCAGATGGCCACGGAAATCGAAGCCGTCCAGGCTCACCAGGGACTCGCCCAGTTTGTTGTTGGCCAGGTCGTAACGGTACAGGGAGCTGCGATCTCCACCACGGTTGCTGGTGACGTACAGCGCGCCGTCGGGCCCGAAGGCGAGCGGATCGAACTCGTTGTCGCCGCCGACGTAGGCGTCGAAGGTCGCCAGCACGCGCCATTGCCGGGTGGCCGGGTCCAGGTAGCGGATCGAGCGCATGTTCTTGTCCAGCGTTTCGACCAGGCGCGGCTCGCCGTTCTGGTCGAGCAGCCACGAGCGCGCCACGCCGGGATGGTCGACCGGCCGCGCGCCGCCGGTGCGGGTGTTCAGGCGCAACAAGTCCAGCGAGACCAGGATGCCGGGGTTGACGATGCCGGCGTCGCTGACGTAGACGTCCTCGCCGGTCTGCGGCCCGTCCTGGTTGAGCATGAAGGTGTGCCACGGCAGCATCTCATTGCCGCTGCCGTCGGTGAGGAACGGCGAGTTGCGCTTGGCCAGTTGGCGAAAACCCTTGCCGTCGCGGTTGGCCGCGAACAGGCCGGGGCCGAAGCGCAGGTCGCGCTGGCCGGTGGTCTTGTCGGTCGTGCTGAATATCAGGCGGTCGTTGTTGACCCAGCGCGCCTCGCCGATATCGGTGTCGGAGAACTGGGCCACCATGCGCGCGCTCATGTCGCCGAGGTCGACCACCGCCAGGCCGTCGCGGCGCCCTTTGGCGCCCGTGAAGGCGGCCAGATAGCGGCCGTTGGGCGACAGCATGGCGCCGTTGAAGGATGGATTGGAGAAGAAGCTGGCGATCGGCGGCCGCGCCGGGGCGGTGGCCGCCGCCGGCGCGTCGGCGGCATGCGCGGCGGACCCGTGGGCGGCGAAGATGGCGGCAACCGCCAGGGCGACGCGGGGCAGGAACTGGTGAAGTCTCATAGTTATTATAGTTAGATAGTTTTGATTGGCGAACGGCGTTGGCGCTCAGGGGATCGCCGCGTTCGGGCCGATATTCTTGTCCAGGAATTTCTCCACCCGGCCCCAGAAATCGATGCGGTTTTTCGGCAGCGTCCAGCCGTGGCCTTCCTCCTCGTACTCGATCCATTCGACGTTGGGGTTGCCCTGCTTGACGGCCTGGTGGAACTTGGTGCCGTGCGGCAGCGGCACGCGCCGGTCGGCGCCGCCGTAGGCCAGCAACAGCGGCTGCTTGATGCGCGACGCCTGCAGCAGCGGCGAGGTGGCCTTCAATTGCTCGGCGTCCTTGACCTGGTCGCCGACCAGCTCCGGCATGCCGTACTGTTTCCAGCCTTCGGGCATGTCGGAGCTAAAGTTCCAGTGGCCGTCGTACAGCAGGTTGATGTCGGTCACGCCGATCCAGTTGACGCCGCACTTGTACAGGTCCGGGTCGTTGATCAGGCCCATCAGGGTGGCGTAGCCGCCGTAGCTGGCGCCGGCGATGCAAATGCGCTTGGGATCGGCCGTGCCCTGGGCGATGGCCCAGCGCGCGCCGTCGGCGATGTCGTCCTGCATCTTCAAGCCCCATTGCTTCCATCCGGCGCGGAAATGCTTGGTGCCGAAGCCGGTGCTGCCGCGAAATTCCGGTTCCAGCACCGCGTAGCCGCGCGAGGCCAGGAACTGGGTGTTCGCATCCCAGCCCCAGCTGCCGCCGCGCAGGTAGGGGCCGCCGTGGACCAGCACCACCAGCGGCAGGTTCTTGCCGCCGCCCCTGGGCATGGTCAGCCAGGCGGGGATCTCCAGGCCGTCGCGCGCCTTGTAGCGCACCAGCGTCTGTTGGGCCATCCGTTCGGGTTCGATTTGCGGATGGCTGTTTCCCAGCAGGCGCATTGTTTGGGTGTCGCTGTTGTAGATCATCGTGCGCGCCGGGAACCGGTCGGAATAGGCCGTCACCATCACCCATGGCGACGCCGGCCGCGTCGGCAGCGACAGCAGGTTGACGGTGTTGGGCAGCATTTGGTCGACCTTGGCCTGCATCGCCTTCATGCCGTCGTCGAGCCAGTCGGTGTCGCGCGCGTCGGTCAGGCGGCGCACGCCGAGCAGCTTGCCCTTGCCGAACAGGAGGCTGCCGGTGAAGTCGTAGTCCGCCAACCGCACCACCGGCTGGTCGGAAATCTTGTTGGTGGCGAAGTCGAAGGTGTACACGGCCGACTTGTCCTGGCCGGCGTGGCTGACGACGTACAGGGTGCCGTCCGGCCCGAAGGCCAGCGGGCTGAAGGCGTCCTTGCCGCCGGTGTAGGCGTCGAAGCTGACGAGCTTGCGCCATTCGTCGTCCCTGGCCGGGTCCCGGTAGTAAATGGTGCCGATCCGGCCCTCCAGCGTGGTGGTCAGGCGCGGCTCGCCGTCGTTGTCGAGCAGCCAGTTCATGCTGTTGCCGGGACGTTTGAACGACGTATAGCGGCCGGTCCTCGTGTTGAGGCGCTGCAGATCGACATAGTCGAACTGGCCTTGGTTGGTGACGGCGCGGTAGGTGACGTAGATGTCGTCGGAATTCTGGCCGTTCTTCTGGCCCAGCAAATAGGTGTTCCATGGCAGCAGTTCGCGGCTGCGGGCGCCGAAGCTGCCGCCGGTGACGAACGGTTTGCCGCTGCGGGCGACCAGTTGCAGGAACTTGCCGCCGTCGCGGTCGATCGCGTACAGTCCCGGCGCGTAGCGCACGTCGCCCTGGCCGACGCTGCGGTCGGTGGCGGTGAACACCAGCCGCTCGTCGTTGACCCACTGGAAGGAACCGATGTCGGCATCGCTGAAGGCGCCCACCACCTTGACGCTGGAGTCGCTCAAGGTCATCACGCCCAGGCGATCGCGGCTGTCCTTGCCGGCCACGCGCACGGCCAGATACTTGCCGCTGGGCGAGAGCAGCGCGCCGCTGAACATTGGGTTGTCATAGAACGCGCCGAGCGGCGGCGGCGCTTGCGTGGCCCCGGCGGTCGGGGCCGCCGCGTCGGCGGCGTGGACCTGGGCAACAAACGCGGCGGCCGCCGCCGTCAAGGTGGCGTGGACGAACAGCTGGGGAAATCGCATTGGGCGGGGCGGTGAAATGTGTGAAGTGTCGAACAATACCACCGTGTTATCAAATCCGCCACATTTCCTCTTGCTATTGTTGTTGGCACCCTACGGCGCGGCGGCCTGGCCGATGTTCTTGTCCAGGAATTTCTCCACCCGGCCCCAGAAGTCGATGCGGTTTTTCGGCAACGCCCAGCCATGGCCTTCCTCCTCGTACTCGATCCATTCGACGTTGGGGTTGCCTTCCTTGACCGCCTTGTAGAACTTGGTGCCGTGCGGCAGCGGCACGCGCATGTCGGCGCCGCCGTAGGCCAACAACAGCGGCTGCTTGATGCGCGCCGCCTGCAGCAGTGGCGAGGTGGCCTTGAGTTGCTCGGCATCCTTGACCTGGTCGCCGACCAAGGTCGGCATGCCGTATTGCTTCCAGGCGTCGTCCAGGTCGGAGGTGTAGTTCCATTGGCCGTCATACAGCAGGTTGATGTCGGTTACGCCGGCCCAGTCGATGCCGCATTTGTACAGGTCGGGATCGTTGACCAGGCCCATCAAGGTCGCGTAGCCGCCGTAGCTGGCGCCGGCGATGCAGATGCGCTTGGCGTCGGCCGTGCCCTGGGCGATGGCCCAGCGCGCGCCATCGGCGATGTCGTCCTGCATTTTCAAGCCCCATTGCTTCCAGCCGGCGCGAAACAGCTTTCTGCCGAAGCCGGTGCTGCCGCGGTACTCCGGCTCCAGCACCGCGTAGCCGCGCGAGGCCAGGAACTGGGCGTCGGCGTCCCAGCCCCAGCTGCCGCCGCGCACGTAGGGGCCGCCGTGCACCAGCACCACCAGCGGCAGGTTTTTGTTGGCGCCGCGCGGCATGGTCAGCCACGCCGGAATCACCAGGCCGTCGCGCGCCTTGTAGTGGACCAAGGATTGTTGCGCCATCCGCGCCGGATCGATTTGCGGATGGGTGCCGCCGATCAGATTGAGTTTTTTGGTGTCGCTGTTGTAGAGCATCGCGCGCGGTGGAAACAGGTCCGAGTACGATTCCACCAGCACCCACGGCGACTCCGGCCGGGTCGGCAGGGACAGCAGGTTGATGGTATTGGGCAGCATCTCGTCAATCTTGGCCTGCATCGCCTTCACGCCGGCGTCGAGCCAGGTCGTGTCCCAGGCGTCGGTCAGGCGCCGCACGCCCAGCAGTTTGTTGTCCCCGAAGATGAGATTGCCTGTGAAATCGTAGCCGTCGAGCACGATCACCGGCTGGTCCGAGATTTTATTGGCGGCGAAATCGAAGGTGTAGACGGCCGTCTTGTCCTGGCCGGCGTTGCTGGTCACATACAGCGTGCCGTCCGGCCCGAACGCGAGCGGCCTGAACGCGCCCTTGCCGCCGGTGTAGTTGTTGAAGCTGACGAGCTTGCGCCATTCCTGCTCCTTGGCCGGGTCGCGGTAGTAGATCGTCTTGATGCCTTTCTCGACCGTGGCGGTCAGGCGCGGCTCGCCGTCCTTGTCGAGCAGCCAGGACATGCTGTCGCCGGGCCGTCTGAACGCCGTGTAGCGCCCGGTCAGCGTGTTGAGGCGTTCGAGCTCGATGTAGTCGATTTGTCCCGGCCGTTGGATGGCCGGTTTGACCACGTAGACGAACTCGGAATCCTGCTTGGTCCGTTGGCCCAGCAAATACGTATTCCACGGCAGCAGCTCGCGACTGTGGATGGCGGTGGCGCCGCCCGCCGTGATGAACGGCTGGCCGGCGCGGCTGGCGAGCTGGATGAACTTGCTGCCGTCGCGGTTGACCGCGTACAGGCCGGGGGCGTAACGCGCGTCGCCCTGGCCGACGGTGCGGTCGGTGGCGGTGAACACCAGCCGCTCGTCGTTGACCCAGTCGAAGCTGCCGATGTCGGCGTCGCTGAAGTTGCCCACGGCTTTGACGCTGTTGTCGCTTAGCGTGATCACGGCCAGCATGTCGCGATGGTCTTTTTTGCCCATGCGCACGGCCAGATATTTGCCGCTGGGCGAGAGCAGCGCGCCGCTGAACTCCGGATTGCTGAAGAAGTCGGCGATCGGCGGACGCGCGGGCGTGGGCGGACTGGCGGCTGGCGCGTCGGCGGCCGTGGCCGGCGACGACATGGCTGCGGCGGCGAGCGCACACAGGACGGCGCGGGCAAGCAATTGCATGGATCTCATGACACTTTATGAAGGTAGGATAACTTCCGCAGGGTATCACCCAGTTATCAAATCCGCCACATCCCGCCGATGCCTGAAATGTAACGTTACATTTCCTTGTGTTCGGCCGCGCGGATGTAGTCGACCAGCGCGGCGGTCTCCGGGTCCGGCGCCGGCGTCGCCAGGCTGACGACGACCATCGTCAGCAGGCCGGCCGGCACGCCGAAGATGCCGGCCGAGATCGGCGCGATGTGGAACCACTGCCCGGCCGCGCTGCCGCCGAGGATGGGATTGGTGTGCAACATGTAATACAGGCACACGGAGAAGCCGGCGATCATGCCGGCCACCGCGCCCTGGTGGTTGGCGCGCTTCCAGAACACGCCCAGCGCCAGCGCCGGGAACATCGCCGAGCCGGCCAGCGAGAACGCCGCGCCCACCAGCGAGATGATGTCGCCCGGCTTGGTCGAGGCGGCGTAGGCGGCGATGAAGGCCACGCCCAGCAGCAGCAACTTGGAGATCGTCACGCGCTTTTGCGTGGAGGCGGTGCGGTCGACGATCTTGTAATAGACGTCGTGCGACAGCGCGTTGGAGATCGCCAGCAGCAGGCCGTCGGCGGTCGACAGCGCCGCCGCCAGCCCGCCGGCCGCCACCAGGCCGGAGATCACGTACGGCAGGCCGGCGATCTCCGGCGTGGCCAGCACCAGCACGTCGGCGTCGATGGTGATCTCGGCCAGCTGCACCACGCCGTCGCGGTTGATGTCGCTGATGCTGAACAGCGGATTGATCTTGTCGACATTGCTCCAGTACGACACCCAGTTGGGCAGGTGGGCGAAGTCGCTGCCGACCAGCGCGCTGTAGATGTCGTACTTGACCAGCACCGCCAGCGCCGGGATGGTCA
This sequence comes from Duganella sp. GW821-FHT07F09, assembly GCF_059418705.1. Lineage (NCBI taxonomy): Bacteria > Pseudomonadati > Pseudomonadota > Betaproteobacteria > Burkholderiales > Oxalobacteraceae > Duganella > Duganella sp. GW821-FHT07F09. The sequence goes on from NZ_JBWKQJ010000012.1 coordinate 260,266, forward strand.
GGTAGATCAGCAGGATGAAGAACAGGGTCCAGAACACCGACACGCGCGTCTCGTGCACCGACGGCGTGGTGTACGAGCGCATCAGGATGTGCGGCAGCGCGGCCGTGCCCAGCATCAGGCAGAACACCAGCGCCAGGAAGTTGTTGCGCTTGATGTCGGAGGTGGCCGGATCGCCGGGGTAGGGCGTGGCGTGCGGCGTGATCGGCTCGGCCCGCGCCAGGTTTTGGGCGCGCGCGTCCGACCACATGCGCGCCGCCTCGTCGGCGTCCTTCGGATAGGCGATCAGCGCGCGCTCGGCGGTGCGGATCTCCAGCAGCGAGGCGTTGCGCAGCTTGACGTCGTCGAGCTTGCGCTGCATTTGCAGCCGGCCCGCCTCCCACGACGACGGCAGGGTGTTGAGGCGCAACTGGTAGTCGTCGGCGCGCTGGCGGAAGATGGCGCGCACCTCGGCCTCCTTCGGGTCCTCCTGCAGCACCGCTTCGCGCGCGCTCAGTTGCGGCAGCAGCTTGCCGTAGGCCACCTGCGGGATCGGGTTGTCGCTGTGCTTGGCCGACAGCCAGATGGCCGGTATCAGGAAGGCGACCAGGATGATGATGTATTGCGCCACCTGGGTCCAGGTGATGGCGCGCATGCCGCCCAGGAAGGAGCACACCAGGATGCTGGCCAGACCGAGGAAGATGCCGACCGAGAAGTCGACGCCGGTGAAGCGCGAGGCGATCAGCCCCACCGCGTAGATCTGCGCCACCACGTAGATGAACGAGACGATGATGGTGGCGATCACGGCGATGATGCGCACGGCGCGGCCGCCACGGCTGAGGTCGCCGCTGGCGCCGCCGTAGCGCACGGCCAGGAAATCGGGGATGGTGTACTGGCTGAACTTGCGCAGGTAGGGCGCGATCAGCAGCGCCACCAGGCAGTAGCCGCCGGTCCAGCCCATGATGTAGGCCAGGCCGTCGAAGCCGTGCAGATACAGGCCGCCGGCCAGGCTGATGAAGCTGGCGGCCGAGATCCAGTCGGCGGCGGTGGCCATGCCGTTGAACATGGCCGGCACGCGGCGCCCGGCGACATAATATTCCAGCACGTTGGAGGTGCGGCTGAGCACGCCCAGCGTGGCGTACAGCACGATGGTGGCGAACATGAACAGGTAGCCGATCCACACGCGCGGCATGCCCTCCTGTTCCAGCACGGCCAGCGAGATCAGGAAGAAGACGAAGCCGAGCGTGAACAGCGAGTAATAGCGGCTCAGCCGCCGGAAGAAGGTGCCGGGTTCTTTCAAACGCTGGGCTCCTTCGTGGCCGATGGCTTGGTCGGCGCGGCCGCCAGGTCGAGGCGGCGCATGCGCCAGGCGTAGAACGCCAGGATGGCCAGGGACACCAGCGAAGCGCCCTGCGCGGCCAGATAGAACGACAGCGGCCAGCCGAACACGCTCAGCCCGGTCAGCTCGCGCGCGAAGAAGGCGACGCAAAAGCCGGTGAGCAGCCACAGCAGCAGCAACCAGCCGGTCATGGCGCGGGTCTTGCGCCAGTGCTGTTTGCGCGTCAGCGGCGGGGTGGACCGGGCTTCGGTGTTATCCATAATGCGGCGCTTCGCTTTCTTCTTCCGGCGGTGGCGGCGGCGGGAAGCTGACGCGGAACAGGCAGCCCGGCAGCTTCGGTTGCAGCGAGCGCGGATTGCTGTAGATATCGACCTCGGCGCCGTGCTGCTGGGCGATCTCGCGCACGATCGCCAGCCCCAGTCCGCTGCCTTCGGCGGTGTGGCCGAGGATGCGGTAGAAGCGCTCGAACACCCGTGCGCGCTCGGCCTTGGCGATGCCCGGTCCGGTGTCCTCGACCTCCAGATAACCCGGCTCGCCCTGGTGGCCGCGCACCCGCACCGTCACGCTGCCGCCGGCCGGCGTGTAGCGCAGCGCGTTGTCGATCAGGTTGGACAGCAGCTCGCGCAGCATGGTCGGATCGCCGACGATCTGCACCGGTTCGTGCGGCGCCTCGTAGCCCAGGTCGATGCGGTGCGAGAACGAGGCCTGCACCCAATCCTGCACCACGCCGCGCGCCAGCTCGGACAGTTCCAGCGCCAGCATGGCGGTGCCGGTCTGCGGCTGGTTCTCGGCGCGCGCCAGGGCCAGCAGCTGGTTCACCAGCCGCGTGGCCGCCTGCGAGCTCTTGGCCAATTGTTCCAGCGAGCGGTGGATCTCGCCGCCGTCGGTCTGGCGCAGCGCCAGCTCCGATTGCATGCGCATGCCCGCCAGCGGCGTGCGCATCTGGTGCGCGGCGTCGGCGATGAAGCGTTTTTGCATCTCGATCGACAGCGACAGCCGCGCCAGCATCTCGTTGAGCGAGCGCACCAGCGGTGAAATCTCCTCCGGCACGTCGCTCGATTCAATGGGGCTCAGGTCGTCCGAACCGCGCGCGCGTATGCGCTCCTGCAACTGCGCCAGCGGCGACAGCCCGCGCGCCAGCGCGAACCACACGAGGGCCAGCACGATGGGCAGGATGATGAACTGCGGCAGGATCACGCCCTTGATGATCTCGTTGGCCAACTGGCCGCGCTTTTCCAGCGTCTCGGCCACCTGCACCAGCGCCAGCTGCGGCTCGTCGTCGCCGCCCCTTTCCAGCCGCACATACGAATAGGCCACGCGCACCGGCGTGCCATGCATGCTGTCGTTGCGGAAGCGCACGCTGCCGGCGCGGTAGTGTTCGTCCTCTTCCACCTGCGGCGGCGGCAGGTCGCGGTCGCCGTCGATGTGCTCGCCGCGCGGGCCGTGGACCTGGAAGTAGACATTGTCGACGTCGTCGGCGCGCAGGATGTCGCGCGCCGAGCCGGACAGGCTTTTGATGATCTTGCCGTCGACCGAGCGCACCTGCTGCGCCAGCACCGTCACGCTGTCCTCCAGCGCGTGGTCGAACGGCTGGTTGGCGATCGACTTGGCGACCAGGTAGGTGATGGCGATGCTCATCGGCCACAGCAACAGCAGCGGCGCCAGCATCCAGTCCAGGATCTCGCCGAACAGCGAGTTCTGTACGCCCTCGTCGGCCTCGGCGGCGGGCGGCTGGTATTCCGGGCCGTCCGCCTCCGCGTCCGCGAGTTGCTCGGGCGCGGGCAGGCGGTTCACTTGATGGCGTCGCCGATGTCGGCGTTGGCGCGGGCCGCTTCGGAATATTTCTCCAGGCAGTAGCCCAGCCCGCGCACGGTGGCGATGCGCACGCCGCCCACTTCGATCTTTTTGCGCAGCCGGTGCACATAGACCTCGATGGCGTTGTTGCTCACTTCCTCGCCCCATTCGCACAGGTGGTCGACCAGTTGTTCTTTCGACACCAGGCGGCCGGTGCGCGCCAGCAGGATTTCCAGCAGGCCCAGCTCGCGCGCCGACAGGTCCAGCATCTGGTCGTTGATATAGGCGCTGCGGCCGACCTGGTCGTACGACAGCGGCCCGTGCTTGATGATGGTGGCGCCGCCGCCGGCGCCCCGGCGCGTGAGCGCGCGCACCCGCGCCTCCAGCTCGGACAGCGCGAACGGCTTGGCCATGTAATCGTCGGCGCCCAGGTCGAGGCCGTTGACCCGTTGTTCGATCGAATCGGCCGCCGTCAGGATCAGCACCGGCAGCAGCGACGAGCGCGAGCGCAGGCGGCGCAGCACCTCCAGCCCGGACAGCTTGGGCAGCCCCAGGTCCAGGATCAGCAGATCGAATTCCTGGGTGGACAGGGCGGTGTCGGCCTCCTGGCCGTTGCGCACGCAATCGATGGCGTAGCCGGACTGGCGCAGCGAACGCGTCAGCCCGTCGGCCAGCACGCTGTCATCTTCGGCTAGTAAAATACGCATGTCAGAACACTCCGGCTGCAGAAGCTTGTATTGTGTTTCATTTCCCGCAAGGTGGCGAGTTTTTGTACGATTTCGCCGATTCTCTACAAATCCGCTTGCATTGATCACTGTTTTTTTATACAGTACTGCCTGAACCGACGAATTGTCCCACCACCCACTGGTTGAAAGCACATTATGGACGACAAAAAAGCTGTAATTCCCGCATCTGAAAAAGCCAAGGCGCTGGCCGCCGCGCTGGCACAGATTGAAAAGCAATTCGGCAAAGGCTCCGTCATGCGCATGGACGCCAACGCGCCGATCGAGGACGTGCAAGTGGTGTCGACCGGCTCGCTGGGCCTGGACATCGCGCTGGGCGTAGGCGGCCTGCCGCGCGGCCGCGTGGTGGAGATCTACGGTCCGGAATCGTCCGGTAAAACCACCTTGACCCTGCAAACCATCGCGGAAATGCAAAAACTGGGCGGCACCTGCGCGTTCATCGACGCGGAACACGCGCTGGACGTCGGCTATGCCCAAAAACTGGGCGTCAACCTGCACGAGCTGCTGATCTCGCAGCCGGACACCGGCGAGCAAGCGCTGGAAATCTGCGACGCGCTGGTGCGTTCGGGCTCGGTCGACCTGGTCGTCATCGACTCCGTCGCCGCGCTGACGCCACGCGCCGAGATCGAAGGCGACATGGGCGATTCGCTGCCGGGCCTGCAAGCCCGTCTGATGTCGCAGGCGCTGCGCAAGCTGACCGGCTCGATCAACCGCACCAACACGCTGGTCATCTTCATCAACCAGATCCGCATGAAGATCGGCGTCATGTTCGGCTCGCCGGAAACCACCACCGGCGGCAACGCGCTGAAGTTCTACGCCTCCGTGCGTCTGGACATCCGCCGCACCGGCTCGATCAAATCGGGTGACGAGGTGATCGGTAACGAAACCAAGGTCAAGGTCGTCAAGAACAAGATCGCGCCACCGTTCAAGGAAGCGCACTTCGACATCCTGTACGGCGCCGGCACCTCGCGCGAAGGCGAAATCCTGGACCTGGGCGTGGAAGCGAAGATCGTCGAGAAGTCCGGTTCGTGGTACAGCTACAACGGCGAGCGCGTCGGCCAGGGCAAGGACAACGCCCGTATCTTCCTGCAAGAGCGTCCGGCGCTGGCATGGGAAATCGAAAACAAGGTCCGCGAATCGCTGGGCGTGCGCACCTTGCCGCCGCTGGCCGCCGACAAGGGCGAGAGCGTCGTCAAGCTGAAGTCCGTCGACAAGGCGGACAAAGGCGACAAGGCCGACGCGGCGTAATTCGCCCGTTGCCCGAATCGCGCGCTTTCCGCGTAGGCGGAAGGCGCATCCCAGCCACCGTGCCACTTCCATGGCCGGTGGTTTTCTCATTGTGCAGAGGGTTTTATGGCCGCACCTCAACTTAGCCTGAAGGCACGCGCGCTGCGGTTTCTGTCGATGCGCGAACACAGCCGGCTGGAGCTGGGCCGCAAGCTGTCCAAGTACGCGGAGGAGGGCGACGACGTCGAAGCGTTGCTCGACCTGCTGGAGAAAAACAACTGGCTGTCGCAGGAACGGTTTTCGGAATCGCTGATCCACCGCCGCTCGGCGCGTTTCGGCAACAGCCGCATCGTGGCGGAATTGCAAAGCCACGGCGTCAAAGGCGAAGCGTTGCAGGAACTTAAAGCCGGCCTGGCCGACAGCGAAACTGCGCGCGCCTGCGAAGTGTGGGAGCGCAAATTCGGCGTGGTCGCCACCGACCCGAAGGAGCGCAACAAGCAGATGCGGTTTCTGATGTTGCGCGGTTTTTCCCAGCGCGCCGTGCAAGCCGCGATGAAAGGCGTCGACCTGGACGAGTTCGACGACCACTAAATTCACCACATCCCCTTTCCACCGGATATCGAAATCCGGCGGTGCCATCACGCGACACCATTTCCCCGCGCCGCAGCATTTATGAAGAACTTGGCATCAGGCACGTCGCAAGTCGGGCTGGGGTGTGCTACACTTTTAGGGTTTTTGCAGCACCGTGGGTGCGGTGGTTGTCCGTAGAAGCTACGGCAACGTGCATTTTCGATAAGAGAAATGCGCAAGGCTGCTAACTAACTCATGCCGCGAGAGCGGTATATTCTTATGTCACTGTCAATACCAGTTCACTGTCGTGCGTTCCGCACGGTCGTCCCAGCATATCCGCATACCGGTTGCCTATGGAAGATTGACGCCTGTTCCACCTCCGGCCATCGCGCTGGCAGCACCCCCCTGATCGTCGCCACACCCCCCAATTCCAAAACATTGCCCCGCACTGCGTCACGACGCCGTCGCACGGGCCGGTTTTACCCGCGCTGGGTGGACAAAGCAGCACCGGGTAGCGCGTAGCAACATCTGCTTATCTAGCATCACACATTTCGCAGTATCAACCGATTTATACACATCAGCATCAGAAGGGAAGCCAGCATGAAAATCCATGAGTATCAAGGCAAAGAAATCCTCCGAAAATACGGAGTGACGGTTCCGCGCGGTATTCCGTGCATGTCCGTTGAAGAAGCAGTCAAAGCTGCGGAAACCTTGGGCGGCCCGGTCTGGGTTGTGAAAGCACAAATCCACGCCGGTGGCCGTGGTAAAGGCGGCGGCGTGAAAGTTGCGAAATCGCTGGAACAAGTCAAAGAATTCTCCGAGCAGATCCTGGGCATGCAGCTGGTCACGCACCAGACCGGCCCTGAAGGCCAAAAAGTACGCCGCCTGCTGATCGAAGAAGGCGCGGACATCAAGAAAGAACTGTACGTGTCGCTGGTCACCGACCGCGTCTCGCAGCGCGTTGTCCTGATGGCTTCCTCCGAAGGCGGCATGGACATCGAAGAAGTTGCCGAGTCCCACCCAGAACTGCTGCACTCGATCGCCATCGACCCAGCCGTCGGCCTGACCGACGCTGACGCCGACGCGATCTCGACCAAAATCGGCGTGCCTGCCGAGTCGATCGCCGACGCCCGCGCCAACCTGCAAGGCCTGTACAAAGCCTACTGGGAAACCGATTCGTCGCTGGCCGAAATCAACCCGCTGATCCTGACGGGTTCGGGCAAGGTCATCGCCTTGGACGCCAAGTTCAACTTCGACGCCAACGCACTGTTCCGTCAACCGGAAATCGTCGCTTACCGCGATCTGGACGAAGAAGATCCAGCCGAAGTCGAAGCATCGAAATTCGACCTGGCCTACATCTCCCTCGACGGCAACATCGGCTGCCTGGTCAATGGCGCCGGTCTGGCCATGGCCACCATGGACACCATCAAGCTGTTCGGCGGCGAGCCGGCCAACTTCCTGGACGTGGGCGGCGGTGCGACGGCTGAGAAAGTCACCGAAGCATTCAAGATCATGCTGAAAAACCCAGGCCTGAAAGCTATCCTGGTCAACATCTTCGGCGGCATCATGCGCTGCGACGTGATCGCCGAAGGCGTGATCACCGCTGTGAAAGCTGTCTCGCTGAACGTGCCGCTGGTGGTCCGCATGAAGGGCACCAACGAAGACCTGGGCAAGAAGATGCTGGCCGATTCCGGTCTGCCTATCATTGCTGCCGACACCATGGAAGATGCAGCGAAGAGCGTCGTAGCAGCCGCTGCCGGTCAAGCTTAATTAAGGAATCAACATGTCCATTCTGATCAATAAAGATACCAAAGTCGTTACCCAAGGGATCACCGGCAAGACCGGCCAGTTCCACACCCGTGGCTGCCGCGATTACGCGAACGGCAAAAATGCATTCGTCGCAGGCGTGAACCCAAAGAAAGCCGGCGAAGACTTCGAAGGCATTCCAATTTTCGCCAACGTCGCTGAAGCGAAAAAAGAAACCGGCGCCAACGTGTCGGTCATCTACGTCCCGCCAGCAGGCGCCGCCGCCGCTATTTGGGAAGCCGTGGAAGCCGAGCTGGACCTGGCAATTTGCATCACCGAAGGCATTCCTGTCCGCGACATGATGGCCCTGAAGGACCGCATGGCCAAAGCCGGCTCGAAGACCCTGCTGCTGGGCCCTAACTGCCCAGGCCTGATCACCCCGGACGAAATCAAGATCGGCATCATGCCAGGTCACATCCACAAGAAGGGCCGTATCGGCGTGGTTTCGCGTTCGGGCACCCTGACCTATGAAGCAGTCGGCCAGCTGACCGCGCTGGGCCTGGGCCAATCGTCGGCAGTCGGCATCGGCGGCGACCCGATCAACGGTCTGAAGCACATCGACGTCATGAAGATGTTCAACGACGATCCTGATACCGACGCGGTCATCATGATCGGCGAAATCGGCGGTCCGGACGAAGCCAACGCGGCTTATTGGATCAAAGACAACATGAAAAAACCGGTCGTCGGCTTCATCGCCGGTGTGACCGCTCCTCCGGGCAAGCGCATGGGCCACGCCGGCGCGCTGATCTCCGGCGGCGCCGACACCGCACAAGCCAAACTGGAAATCATGGAAGCTTGCGGCATCACCGTCACCAAGAACCCGTCCGAAATGGCGCGTCTGCTGAAAGCCATGCTGTAATAACAGCCCGGTTGAATGTGGAATAATGAAGGGGAGCCTAGCGCTCCCCTTTATTTTTTGGAGAATCGGATTGGCGAAAATTATCGTCACGCGCGACGGCCAGGTGGAACAGCAGGTTCAGCTGAGCAAAGAACGGATGACCATCGGGCGCCATCCGCGCAACGACATCGTGCTGACGCATCCGGCCGTCAGCGGCGAGCACGCCGTCATCGTCACCATCCTCGACGACTCCTTCCTGGAAGACCTGCACAGCACCAACGGCACCTTCGTCAACGGCCACCGCATCGGCAAGCATTTCCTGCAGCACCAGGACGTCATCAAGATGGCCAAGTTCCAGGTCGAGTTCGTAGCCGACGGCGTGCGGCCGAGCATGGCCGCCGAACCGCTGCTGGCCCACATCGAAGTCTTAAATGGCAACAATGCCGGCAAACAAATGGCGCTGACCAAGCCCCAGACCACGCTTGGCCGCGCCGGCGTGCAGGTGGTGGTGATCGAGCGCCAGCCGGATGTTTATACGTTGACGCATATCGAGGGAGGACAGGCGCCGCTGGTCAATGGCGTCGCGGTCGACAAGCAGGCATGGCGGCTCGGTCATGGCGACGTGATCGATCTCGGCGGCACGCAAATGGCCTTCCGCATCGCCTGACAATAATTGTCACGCATTGTCACGGCTGACAAAACGCGGCGCTAAGGAGTGACAAAAAACGGCACTCGGAGCGGCAAAAATGGCGGTTCTGAAAATATTCTGGCTGGTTTTGCTTAAAAAATAGGCTGGCACACCGCTTGCGATAAGAGAGGTGTACCACCCAATTTTTTCACCCCACAGGAGTCGCAAAATGAAATCCATGAAAATGATGAAGAAACAAGCACAGGCCGGCTTCACCCTGATCGAACTGATGATCGTGGTTGCCATTATCGGCATTCTGGCCGCTGTCGCGATCCCTGCGTATAGCGACTACACGGTCAAAGCCAAAGTCGCCAATATCCAAGGCGCCGCCGATTCGCTGAAAACGGCTGTCGCATTGTGTGCGCAAGAAGCCGGCGGCGTGCTGACGGACTGCGACACTGGCAAAAACGGTGTTCCAGCCGCGTTCACGCCTACCAAGGAAGTCGCTTCGGCAGTGGTTGCGGACGGCGTTGTCACCTTGACCTTGGCAGCTGGTCTGGGTACCGGCGTCAACGGTGAAACCGTGACCTACACGCCGACGATCGCGGCTGGCGCCACTAATCTCGTGTGGACTACCACCACCACGGTCAGCCATGTCGCAGCCAAGGCAGCGCTCGAGAAGAACAACATCTAATAACGATGCGGCATAAAAAAAACCGGCTTCGCAGCCGGTTTTTTTCGTCCGTATCGACGGCCACGCGACGGGTTTTCACACAATCTTCTGCCGGTCCGCGATCAACGCCTCATAGGTCAAATTCTGCAACATCGTGTAATGCACCGGATCCAAATCCACAAACTGCACGCCGTACGTGAACACCTCCGGCTTATCCCCCGCCGCCGGCTTGACCACATTGATATTCCGGATCGTCGCATTCGGATTCACGCGCACCTGCCGGTTGCCGGGCTGCGCGATCAAATAGAACGACAGTCCAACCTGCGCATCATCCTCAGGCAACCGTTTCGGCGACTCGATCAGCGCCCCCGACACGCTCAGGTTCACCAGGAACACCGACGACGTGCCAACCGGCGTCGTCACCTGCGCCGGAATATCCACCTTCACCCGCATCGCCGCACGCAAGCTGGTCCCCTGGATCGACACCGGGAACGACAGATGCGCATAAAAGAACGGACGAGGAAACACGCGCTGCACGACACACGAGAACGAGCACACGTTCACGCCGGAAAACACGCGGATGGTCAGCTTGTCGCCATCGTTGATCGAGATCGGCGCGTTGTTCTCAAACGGCACTTTCACGATTAAATACTCATCCTTGACCCAGCCGATGATGGTCGAAAAGTGCTGGATCGGCTTCATGGTCCGGTGCGTGATGAACTGGATCCTGCCGCCCACCTGCAGGTTCATCTGTTCGAATTCGTATTCCTGAGTCTTGGCTTCGCTCGGGAGAGGGTTGCTGCTCATTCAAGTTCTTTCTCGCAGGCGCGTCGGCGACCACGGCAAGGTAACTGCCAAAAATTACTTCCGTGCTATTTATTATATACGCGTTAACTTAGAGTAACAAAGCAGCAATCGGTGATGCTGTCATGGACATTCACGCAGGGGGAAAAGCGTTGCATTTTGACGATTTATTACTCAAAAAAGATACGGATTTGTGAATTTTGATAACGCTGGTGTTGTCTTTCATTCACGCCAGGTGAGGCGGCGAACGGCGCCGCCCGTGGCTCGGTCGGACACGATAGCATCGCCGGCAGCCCTAACGTCGGACAGGAAGTATGATAAGGTATTACCTATCACTAACCGACAGGAAAGCCCCATGACTGCCACCGTTGCTCGACCTATGTCTGTCAAGCTGGACCCGGACACCCGTGCCCGGCTTGAGCAGTTGGCGCAGTCACGCCGTCGAACCCCGCACTGGATGTTGCGCGAGGCCGTCGCACAGTACGTTGAGCGCGAGGAGAAGCGTGACGCCTTCAGGCAAGACACGATAAAAGCATGGGAGGAGTTTCAGTCTTCCGGATTGCATGCCACCGCCGGCGAGGCCGACACGTGGCTCGCTCAGCTCAGCGAAGGCAACGACATCGAGCCGCCTGAATGCCACGGCTGATCTGGTCGCCGCGTGCGTTGCGCGACGTGCAGCGTCTCTATCGATTTTTGGCGGACAAGAACCCGGGCGCCGCGACGCGTGCCGTTCAAGCTGTTCGACAAGGCGTCAAGATGCTGGGGCTGCGGCCGGAGATCGGCCGCCCCATTGAGGACATGGAGGAGGCGTATCGGGAATGGCAGATTGATTTTGGAGACAGTGGCTACGTGGCGCGGTATCACGTATCCGCCGATACCGATACCGTGATCATCTTGGCGGTACGTCACCAGAAGGAAGCAGGGAAGTGACCACGCTGGTCGCACGCACGTCACGTCAACCTGCTGTCATCGAATTTCAGCCAACATTGTAGCGTCCTGGCCTCGCTCGCCATCAGGGGCGGCAGCTCGTCGCTAGCTCGTCGCGCTCCAATCCCCCGACTTCCCACCATGCTTTTCCATCACCCGTATGTCGCTCATCACCATGCCGCGATCCACCGCCTTGCACATGTCATACACAGTTAGCAAGCCGACCTGCACCGCGGTGAGCGCTTCCATTTCCACGCCGGTCTTGCCGTAAGTCTCGACCTGAGCCTTGCAATGAACGCTCGAATTCGCCACATCCGTCTCAAAATCCACCGTCACCCGCGTCAACGCCAGCGGATGGCACAGCGGAATCAAGTCGCTGGTGCGCTTGGACGCCATGATCGCCGCGATGCGGGCGATGCCGAGCACATCGCCTTTTTTGGCCGTGCCGCCGGTGATGATCGCCAACGTTTCCGGCTTCATGCGGATGGTCCCGCTGGCCAGCGCGATGCGGTGCGTCTCCTGCTTGGCGCCGACATCGACCATGTGGGCTTGCCCGGAGGCGTCGAAGTGGGTCAGGTGGTCGGCTGGTGGAGCGGATGCGGTGTCGGTCATGATGAAGAGCTAACAAAATAATTCAGTGGCGGGCGTTGTGCGTAAGCACCCGAGATGCGGGTATCATATCACCGTGAAATCGAACCGTTGCCCCCCTACCTACGATGGCCGCCGTCCCTTGCGCATGCGCATGATCGCGGCCGCCCTGCTGGTCGCCATGCCGATGGCCATGGCGCAGAACGCGCTCGCCCCGGCCAAGATTCCCAACCTGCCGGCGCTGGGCGATACCGAACGCCAGGACTTGTCGCCGCTGATGGAGCGCAAGCTGGGCGAGGAGATCATGCGCGATATCCGCCGCGACCGCGATTTCCTCGACGACGGCCCTATCCTCGAGTACCTGAACACCTTCGGCAACGCGCTGGTGGCGGCCCGCCCGGACGCGCGCGGCGAGGCCAATTTCGACTATTACTTCTTCGCCGTGCGCGATCCGAACCTGAACGCGTTCGCGTTGCCGGGCGGCTTCATCGCCGTGCACTCGGCGCTGCTGCTGGCGGCGCAGTCCGAATCGGAACTGGCGTCCGTGCTGGGCCACGAGATCGGCCACGTGGCGCAGCGCCACATCGCCCGTTCCATCGGTCAGCAAAAGCAGGATGCGCTGATCCCGCTGGCGGCGATGATCCTGGCCGCGCTGGCGTCCCGTGCCGGCGGCGACGCGGCCATGGGCGTGTTCATGGGCGGGCAGGGCCTGGCGATCCAGCGTCAACTGAATTTCGGCCGCGACGCCGAGCGCGAGGCCGACCGCATCGGCTTCCAGATCATGGGCGAGGCCGGCTTCGATACGTCCGGCATGGTGGGATTCTTCCAGCGCATGCAGGCCGCTAGCCGCAATTACAGCGATCTGGTGCCGGCTTATCTGCAGAGCCACCCGTTGACGACCGAGCGCATCGCCGACATCCAGGCGCGCATCCGCGACCAGCCGTACAAGCAGCGCGTCGACAGCCTCGATTTCTATCTGGTGCGTTCGCGCGCGCGCGTGTTGCAGGATCAGACGTCGCAGGGCTATGCCGAGTCGAAGACGTTCTTTGAGAACCAGATGCTGCAGGAGAACCGCCATCAGCTGACGGCGGGGCAGTACGGCATGGCTTTCCTGGCGCTCAAAAAAGGCGATACCGCCAACGCGCAGGTGTGGCTGGACAAGGCGCGCGCGACGTTCGGCAAGGCGCCCGCCGCCGGCACCTTCAGCGCGGCGCCGAAGCCGTCGTCGGATGCGATTTTCGTCAGCACGGCCATCGAGATCAAGCTGGCGCAGCCCAACGACAAGGCCGTCCTCGCGCAGGCCGTGGTCGACGCCGAGGCGGCGCACCAGCGTTATCCGCTGTCACGCGGCATCGCGCACCTGTACGGCGAGGCGCTGATCGCCGCCGGCAAGTACGAGGAGGCGGCCAGTTATCTGCGCGACCAGGTGCAGTCCTATCGCGAAGATCCGAACGCCTATGATCTGCTGGCGCAGGCGTATTCGAAGCAGGGCAAGGTGGCGTTACAGCACATCGCGCTGGCCGAGTCGTATGTGTTGCAGGGCGGCGTATTGTCGGCGCTCGACCAGCTCGGCTATGCGCGCAAGGCGCCCGATGCGTCGTTCTACGACCAGGCCGTGATCGATGCGCGCGAGCGCGAGTTGCAGGCGCGCCGGCGCGAGGAAATGGGCGACAAGGGCAAGAAGGATTTGCGCGAGGCCGACAGTCGGCCGGCGTTCAAGGCGGAGATGCGCTCGGGTTCCCGCGCCGAGGACGACGACCGTACCAGCAATCCGAACAGCCCGTTCTCCAACCAGTCGACCAATCCGTTCGACCGGCTGCGCCAGGGTTCGCAGGACCTTACGCCGGGGCGCTCGGTTCGCTGACGTAGCCGAAGTGCGCCGCCAGCTGCGCGGCGGTCACGCGATGCACCGGCACCTGGCGCTCGTGATCGGTCAAGGTCAACGTGGAGGCGACCGAGTGCGCGTCGCTCTCCATCCATTCCAGCAAGGTCTCGTCGGCCACCGGCTCGTCGTTCATCCTCAGCAGTGGCAGCACCAGCGCGAAATCGCGGTCGTCCAGCTGGGCGACGATTTCGCCGCTGCGCAGGACCAGCGCGCCGGTCTCCGTCAACACCGCCTTGTCGATGCCGCCCATGGCGGTGCCCGTGTGCAGCAGCCATCCGCAGGACGGATCGGTGCGCACGATGTAGGGCGTCGCTTCCAGGTTCACGTACACGCGCTGCGGGCCGTTCTGGAAATACCAGCAACCCCGTTCGTCGGCCGCGTAGTTGCGCACGATGAAGGCGATCAGCGCCTCGTGCGCGAGTTTGTCGCCGGGTAGATTTTGCTGCTGGGCGCGCTCATCGCGCATGCGCCAGTTGCCGCGCGCGTCCAGGCCCAGCCAGCCGTAGCAGTGGGGCACGTTCGGCCATTTGGCCAAGGCCTGCTTGACGATGTCATCCATGTTTCTTCTCGATCCGTTTCTGGGCCATACCGTCGTTGGCGCCTTCCATAAAGTGAATCAGACGCTGCGGCAGCCAGTGCAGCTTGCCCGGCAGCCAGCCGACCGCGAAGCCGACATGGCCTCCGTGGTCAGGATAGTCCAATACCACGTTTGACGCCGCACGCTGCGGCAGGTGGCGCCCGGGCAGGAAGGGATCGTTCCTGGCGTTGAGCACCAGGGTCGGCACGGTGATGTCGTTGAGCACGTGCTTGGCGCTGGCGCGGTCCCAGTAGTCGTCGGTGTCGCGGTAGCCGTGCAGCGGCGCCGTGACGACGTTGTCGAAGGCGTACAGGTCGCGCGCCGCGTGCAGCGCGTCGAGGTCGAACAGGCCGGGGAATTCGCGCAGCTTGGCGATGCATTTGGGCTTGAGCGTTTGCAGGAACATGCGCGTGTAGATCATGTTGAAGCCGCTCGACAGCGAGGCGCCGCCCTGCGCCAGATCCAGCGGCGCCGACACCGAGCACGCCGCGTCGACGAAGTCGGCCTGGTGTTGCGATTCGCCCAGCCAGCGCAGCAGCGCGTTGCCGCCCAGCGAGACGCCGGCCGCGTAGAACTTGCCGCCGCCCTGTTCGACGTGCTTCGCGTGCAGGCGGCGGACGATCCAGTCGACTTCGGTGGCGTCGCCGGAGTGGTAGAAGCGCGGCGCGCGGTTGGCCTCGCCGGAGCAGCCACGGAAATGCGGCACCGCGCCGGACCAGCCGCGCGCGGCGATGTCTGCCATCAGCGCGCGCGCGTAGTGGCTGTCGGACGAGCCTTCCAGGCCGTGGAACAGCACCACCAACGGTTGTCCGGGCCGGCCGTCGACGAAGTCGACATCGACGAAGTCGCCGTCCGGCGCGTCCCAGCGTTCCCGGCGGAACGCCACCGCCGGCTTGGCGATGGCCACGGCCGGGTAGATGGTTTGCAGGTGACCGCTAGGCAGCCAGAACGGAGCGGTGTACTTCACGGCGGACAGTCGATGGTGGCGTTAATGCAGGATTTGCGTCGCCGTGTCGGTCGGCACGGGACCGGGCGCTACCGATACATGGTGCAGCACGATGCGCCAGCCACGCGGTGTTTTAACGTAGACGTTGGTGGCGAGCAGGTGCGCCGGTTCGCCGCTGGCGGCCGTCGTGCCTTCGACCACCGTGTGCACGGAACTCATCAGATTGTGGGTTTCGTGCAGTTGCGACGGCATGATGTGCAGGCCGCCGTGTTCGAGGATCTTGCTCCATGACGAGCGGATCGCCGCGTGGCCGATCAGGCGGGGGCCGCCCGGATGGACGCAGACGATCTCTTCGTCGTCGGCCCACAGGGCCATCAGCGCGTCCAGGTCGGCGCGGTTGAGCGCGGCGTAGAACGCCGTTTCCACCTCGACGGCGCTGCCGTTCAACTGTTTTTCTCGTTTAATGGGCATGCTGGCTCCGGGAGACGCGGCTGGCGGTGTGCATATTAATGGTGGCCGACGACGGTGCCTGGCTTCAGGCGGTAGGCGGTGCCGCAGTACGGGCACTTGGCGACGCCGTCGTGGTTGAATTCCAGGAACACGCGTGGGTGCGACGACCACAGCGGCATTGCTGGGTTCGGGCAATGTGCCGGCAAATCCTTGCCATCCAGCTCAACGGCGTTGGTGGCGGCTGCGGCGGACGTGTTGGCGTTGGTCATGTTGTAATGCTCCGAAAGGCGTGAAAACCACGATTTTAACGGAATTGCGCATTGAGCAAAAATCATCGGTAAAATAGCGCCTCCACAATACGGGTGTGGCCTGCTGTGTGGCGGGAATGCCACAACCACCTGAGTAGCTGAAGCCACATGACCCAACCGAGCAGCACCCCTCCCGCGCCCGGCCGCTACATGCCGGAACACCATGAGCCTTCCTGGCGGGAAGGCCTGAAGGTCGGCACTCCCACGTTGTTCGGCATCGGCGCCTGGGGACTGGTGGTGGGCATCGCGATGGTCAAGTCCGGGTTGAGCGTGCCGCAGGCGCTGGGTATGACCTTGCTGGTGTTCGCGGGCTCCGCCCAACTGGCGGCGCTGCCGTTGATCGCGGCGAGCGCGCCGATCTGGGTCATCTTCCTGACGGCGTTCGTCGTCAATCTGCGTTTCGTTATCTTCGCGGCCTTGTTGGCGCCGCACTTCGCGCACCTTCCATGGACGCGTCGGTTTTTGCTTGGTTATGTCTCCGGGGATATGACGGTGGCGATGTTTTTGCAAAAGTATCCGTCCGAGGAGCCGCAGGTTGGGAAGTTGTCCTATCTGAAGGGCTTGATGTATCCGAACTGGGGCGCTTGGCAGGTTGGCTCGATCGCCGGCATTTTCCTCGGCAGCACGGTGCCGCCCGAATGGGGGCTGGGTTTTGCCGGCACGTTGGCCATTATTTGCGTGATGATCCCGTTGATGGTGGGGCGCCCGGCGCTGTGCGGCGTGCTCGTCGCGGGCGGCGTGTCCGTGGTCGCGGCGGGGTTGCCGTACAAATTGGGATTGTTGTTGGCCGTGCTAGTGGGAATGCTGACCTCGATGGCAGTCGAAGAAGGCACGGAAAAGTGGCGTAGCCGGGAAGGCAAAAATGGCTGATTGGGAAATTTGGGTCGTCATCGGCGTGCTGGCGCTGGCCACCGCCGCTACGCGCAGTTCGTTTTGGCTGATCGGCCAGCATGTCACCATCCCCAAACGCGTGCAGGAAATGCTGCGCTATGCACCGGCCTGCGCGCTGGCGGCCATTATCTTCCCGGATCTGCTGCTGGCCCCGGACGGCCACGTCGTCCTCGATTTCAGCAACCTGAAATTAATCTCGGGCGTTGTCGCTACAGGTTACTATTTGCTGCGACGCAATATGCTTGAGACCATCATCTTTGGGATGGCTTTCTTTACGGCACTGCGCCTCTTACCCACCCTTGTTCCTGTATTTCAATAACAATAAAACACGGCTCGGCTTGCGGTAAAATAGCGCTCTTCTTTCAACTCACCCTTGGGTCGCCATGTCCGCTGTTTTGAACTTCATCCGTCTGCAAGATCTCATCGCCCAGAATGCGCTGCAAGGCAAGCGCGTCTTCATCCGTGCCGACTTGAACGTGCCGCAGGATGATGCGGGCAATATCACCGAAGATACGCGCATTCGCGCCTCGGTTCCCGCGATTAAAGCGGCCGTGGCCGCCGGCGCCAAAGTGATGGTGACGTCCCATCTGGGCCGTCCGACCGAAGGCGAGTTCAAACCGGAAGACAGCCTGGCGCCGGTCGCCGCTCGCCTGTCCGAGCTGCTGGGCCAGCCGGTCGAGCTGAAGCAGAACTGGGTCGATGGCGCCGGCCTGGAAAACCTGCAAGCCGGCCAGGTCGTGCTGCTGGAAAACGTCCGCGTCAACAAGGGCGAGAAGAAGAACAACGACGAACTGGCGCAAAAAATGGCCAAGTTGTGCGATATCTACGTCAACGACGCTTTCGGCACCGCCCACCGCGCCGAAGCATCGACCCACGGCATCGCCAAGTTCGCGCCGGTCGCGTCGGCCGGTCCGCTGCTGGCCGCCGAGCTGGACGCGTTGGGCAAGGCGCTGGGTGCCCCGGCCCGTCCGCTGCTGGCCATCGTCGCCGGTTCCAAGGTTTCGTCCAAGCTGTCGATCCTGAAGGCATTGGCCGACAAGGTCGACAACCTGATCGTCGGCGGCGGCATCGCCAACACCTTCATGAAGGCCGTCGGCCTGAACATCGGCAAGTCGCTGGTGGAAAATGAGCTGGTGGAAGAAGCCAAGGCCATCATCGACATCATGGCCAAGCGCGGCGCGCAAGTGCCGATCCCGGTCGATGTCGTGTGCGCCAAGGAATTCTCGCCAACGGCCGTCGCCACCGTCAAGGACGTGGCCGATGTCGCCGACGACGACATGATCCTGGATATCGGTCCTAAAACCGCCGCCACCCTGGCCGCGCAGATCGCGGCCGCCGGCACCATCGTCTGGAACGGCCCGGTCGGCGTGTTCGAGTTCGACCAGTTCGGCGAAGGCACCAAGACCTTGGCGCTGGCCATCGCCAACTCCAAGGCGTTCTCGATCGCCGGCGGTGGCGATACCCTGGCGGCGATCGCCAAATACGGTATCACCGAGCAGATCGGTTATATCTCGACCGGCGGCGGCGCTTTCCTGGAATTCTTGGAAGGCAAGACCTTGCCAGCGGTGGAGATCCTGACGCAGCGTGCTGCGGCGCAATAACTTTAGTATCGATGTGACGTAAAAAGCACGGTCGTGCGGTGTAGCAAATTGCCAGTAAAATCCTAGGAATAGCTGAAAAAAGCCCGGTTCGTGAAAGTTTGCTACAAAGATTTGTAGTTTGGCTACATTGGTAGCCACTTTGGCACCTACGAACCGGGCGACACCAAGCTCGACACGAGCTTACAGTGCAGCTTTCCTGGTTTTTTCCTGGTCTCCGCCGCTGTTGCGGGGGCTTTCCGCATGACCCAACGCTAAGGAATCCTATG
Source organism: Duganella sp. GW821-FHT07F09 (assembly GCF_059418705.1). Classification (NCBI taxonomy): domain Bacteria; kingdom Pseudomonadati; phylum Pseudomonadota; class Betaproteobacteria; order Burkholderiales; family Oxalobacteraceae; genus Duganella; species Duganella sp. GW821-FHT07F09. The sequence continues at coordinate 279,103 of NZ_JBWKQJ010000012.1, forward strand.
TCCCGTAGTACCAAAATTGTCGCAACGATCGGCCCGGCCTCTACAGACTTCAACGTTCTGGTAAAAATGATACGCGCCGGGGTGGATGTCGTGCGTTTGAATTTCTCGCACGGCAAGGCGCAGGACCATATCGACCGCGCCAAGCTGGTGCGCGAGGCGGCGGCCGAATGCGGTCGCGAAGTGGCGATCATGGCGGACATGCAGGGTCCTAAGATCCGTGTGGGCAAATTTGAAAATGGTAAGATCGATCTGGCCAATGGCGACAAGTTCATCCTGGACGCCAAGTGGGGCGAGAACGGCGAACTGGGCAACCAGGAGCGCGTCGGTCTGGATTACAAGGCGCTGCCGCAGGATTTGCGCGCCGACGACAAGCTGCTGCTGAACGACGGCTTGATCGTGCTGGTGGTCGACAAGATCGTCGGCCATGAAATCTTTACCACCGTGAAAATCGGTGGCGAGCTGTCCAATAACAAGGGCATCAACCGCCAGGGTGGCGGCCTGACCGCGCCGGCGCTGACCGCCAAGGACATGGAAGACATCAAGACGGCAATGAGCTTCCAGTGCGATTATCTGGCGATCTCGTTCCCGAAAAGTGCAACCGACATGGAAATGGCGCGCACCCTGGCCAATATCGCCGGCGAGCCGTTCAACCACAAGCCGATGATGATCGCCAAGATCGAGCGCGCCGAAGCGATCCCTGTGCTGCAGGAGATCCTCGACGCCTCCGACGGCATCATGGTCGCCCGTGGCGACTTGGCGGTGGAAGTGGGCAACGCGGCGGTGCCGGCGTTGCAAAAACGCATGATCAAGATGGCGCGCGAGTCGAACAAGCTGGCGATCACCGCGACCCAGATGATGGAGTCGATGATCTTCAACGCCGTGCCGACCCGCGCCGAAGTGTCGGACGTGGCCAACGCCGTGCTGGACGGTACCGACGCGGTGATGACCTCGGCGGAAACCGCCTCGGGCCGCTACCCGATCGAGACCGTGGAAATGATGGCCGCCATTTGCGTGGAAGCCGAGCAGTCCGAGTACAACAAGCTCGACGCCGACTTCCTGAATGTGACCTTCACCCGCATCGACCAGTCGATCGCCTACGGCGCGCTGTTCACCGCGCACCACTTGGCGGTCAAGGCGATCGTCGCGCTGACCGAGTCCGGTTCGACCGCGCTGTGGATGAGCCGTCACAACATCGACACGCCGATCTACGCGTTGACGCCGAGCGTGACGACCCAGCGCAAGGCGGCGCTGTACCGCAACGTGAAGGCATACAATTTAGCGCAGGCTGGCGATAGCGCCGCCGTGTTGCAGGCGGCCGAAGACTTGCTGGTGCAGAACGGCATCGTCAAGAAGGGCGATATGATCGTCGTGACGTGGGGCGGCCAGATGGGCCAGGCCGGCGGCACCAACGCGCTCAAGATCGTCAAAGTAGGTATTAAGTAAGTCCGATAGCGCGCCCCCGCGGAACGGGGGCGCAACGCTCCGGCAACCAAGTTTTTTTATTGTTTGGAGTACACATCATGTCCCTCGTATCCATGCGTCAACTGCTGGACCACGCCGCTGAAAACGGCTATGGCATCCCTGCTTTCAACGTCAACAATCTGGAGCAAGTGCAGGCCATCATGGCCGCCGCCGACGCGCTCGACAGCCCGGTCATCATGCAAGCCTCGGCCGGCGCCCGCAAATATGCCGGCGAAGCGTTCCTGCGTCATCTGATCGACGCCGCGATTGAAGCCTATCCACACATTCCGGTCGTCATGCACCAGGATCACGGCCAGTCGCCGGCGGTCTGCATGGCAGCGATCCGCTCCGGCTTCTCGTCGGTGATGATGGACGGCTCGCTGGAAGCGGACGGCAAGTCGGTCGCATCGTACGAGTACAACGTCGAAGTGTCGCGCGAAGTGGTCAAGTTCTCGCACGCCATCGGCGTCACCGTCGAAGCCGAGCTGGGCGTTCTGGGTTCGCTGGAAACGATGAAGGGCGACAAGGAAGACGGCCACGGCGCCGACGGCACCATGACCCGCGAGCAGCTGCTGACCGACGTCAACCAGGCCGCCGACTTCGTCAAGCAAACCCAGTGCGACGCGCTGGCCATCGCCATCGGCACCTCGCACGGCGCCTACAAGTTCACCCGCAAGCCAACCGGCGACATCCTGGCGATCGACCGCATCAAGGAAATCCACGCGCGCATCCCGAACACCCACCTGGTGATGCACGGTTCGTCGTCGGTGCCGCAGGAACTGTTGGCCATCATCCGCGAATTCGGCGGCGACATGAAGGAAACCTATGGCGTGCCGGTTGAAGAAATTCAGGAAGGCATCCGTCACGGCGTTCGCAAGATCAACATCGACACCGACATCCGCCTGGCGATGACCGCCGCGATCCGTCAGTTCATGTTCCAGAACCCGTCGAAGTTCGATCCGCGCGACTACCTGAAGCCTGCCCGCCTGGCCGCCGAACAAATCGTTCGCGCCCGTTTCGAGCAGTTCGGCTGCGCCGGCCAGGCGTCGAAAATCAAGCAAGTTACGCTGGAAAAAATGGCCGAGCGTTACAAGGCCGGCGAGCTGCAACAGATTGTGAAGTAAAATTCGGGTTGGACGGGCGAAGGTTGCCCGAATCTCTTGACCGGCTGGCAAGGTTTCCTTGTCGCCGGTTTTCGCTTTTTCTACGTTTGGTTAATACATTCTCCGCTATGAACAGCCTTTACCAATCCTCCATCAAATCCCTGCCACTGCTCGGCCATGGCAAAGTCCGCGACAACTACGCCGTCGGCGACGACAAGATCCTGATCGTCACCACCGACCGCCTGTCCGCCTTCGACGTTGTCATGAACGAGCCGATTCCCGGCAAGGGCATGGTTTTGAACCAGATGAGCGATTTCTGGTTCGAGAAGCTGGGCCACATCGTGCCGAACCACCTGACCGGCGTCGCGCCGGAGTCCGTGGTTGCAGCCGATGAGGTGGAACAGGTCAAAGGCCGCGCCGTGGTCGCCAAGCGTCTGAAGCCGATCATGGTCGAGGCGGTGGTGCGCGGTTACATCATCGGTTCGGGCTGGAAGGATTACCAGGCCACCGGCAGCATCTGCGGCATCGAATTGCCCGCCGGTCTGCGCCAGGCGGAGAAGTTGCCCGAGCCGCTGTTCACCCCGGCCGCGAAAGCCGATCTGGGCGAGCACGACGAAAACATCAGCTTTGCCGACATGGAAAGCCGCATCGGCGCCGAACTTGCCGCCAAAATGCGCGATATCAGCATCAAACTGTACACGGCAGCGGCGGACTATGCGGCCACGCGCGGCATCATCATCGCCGACACCAAGTTCGAATTCGGCCTGGACGAAAACGGCGTCATGCACCTGATGGACGAAGTGCTGACCGCCGACTCGTCGCGCTTCTGGCCTGCCGATTCGTACGCGCCGGACATGTCGCCGCCGTCGTTCGACAAGCAGTTCGTGCGCGATTACCTGGAAACCCTGGACTGGGGCAAGACCGCGCCGGCGCCGGCGCTGCCGGCCGACGTCATCGACAAGACCCAGGCCAAGTACTTCGAGGCGATCGAGCGCCTGACCGGCCAGAAGCTGAAGGCCTGAGATGGCGGACGCTAACAACAAACCTCTGGTCGGCGTCATCATGGGCTCGTCGTCGGACTGGGATGTGATGCAAAACGCGGTCGCCATCCTCAAGCAGTTCGGCGTGCCGTTCGAGGCGCAAGTCATTTCCGCGCACCGCATGCCGGACGAGATGTACGCGTATGCCAAGAGCGCGCGCGCGCGCGGCTTGCGCGCCATCATCGCCGGTGCCGGCGGCGCCGCGCACCTGCCGGGCATGGTCGCGGCGATGACCATCGTGCCGGTGCTGGGCGTGCCGGTGCCGTCGAAGTATCTGCGCGGCGAGGATTCGCTGTTGTCCATCGTGCAGATGCCGAAGGGCGTGCCGGTGTCGACCTTTGCCATCGGCGAGGCGGGCGCCGCCAATGCCGCGCTGACGGCCGTGGCCATGATCGCCGCCAACGACGACGCGCTGGCCGACAAGCTGGAAGCCTTCCGCGTGACGCAGACCGAAGCGGCCAAGGCCATGACGCTGCCGCTTGAATAACGTTTGAAATAAATCGATGAGTAAAGATTTTTCTCCACTTCTGCCCGCCGCCAATCCGGCGGCGTGGCTGGGCGTGATGGGCGGCGGTCAACTGGGCCGCATGTTCGCCCAGGCCGCCCAGAGCATGGGTTATCAGGTTGCCGTGCTCGAGCCCGCCGATGAATGTCCCGCCGGCCAAGTCGCGCAGCGCCTGGTCAACGCCGGCTACAGCGATGCCGCCGGCCTCGACGCCTTGGCCGCGCAATGCCTGGCCGTCACCACCGAATTCGAGAACGTGCCCGCCGACAGCTTGTCGCGGCTGGCCGAACGCGTGTTCGTCGCGCCCAACGCCCATGGCGTGTCGGTGGCGCAGGACCGCATCGCCGAGAAGAAATTCTTTGTCGATTGCGCGCCGCGCTCGGGTGTGCTGCCGGCGCCGCACAAAGTGATCGCATCGCAGCAGGATATCGACGATATCGCCGACGATCTGCTGCCGGGCATCCTCAAGACCGTGCGCATGGGTTACGACGGCAAGGGCCAGGTCCGCGTGAAGTCGCGCGAGGACGTGCGCGCCGCGTTTGAAAGCATGGACAACGTCACCTGCCTGCTGGAAAAGATGCTGCCGCTGGCCTATGAGGTATCGGTGCTGACGGCGCGTGGCGCCGATGGCGCGTCGGTGGTCTATCCAATCGCCGAGAACGTGCACCGCGACGGCATCCTGTTCACCACCACCGTGCCGGGTCCAAACGTTTCGGACGCCAGCGCCAAGGTGGCGCAGCAGGCCGCGCAAGCGATTGTGGCCGAGCTCGGCTACGTGGGCGTGCTGTGCATTGAATTCTTCGTGCTGACCGACGGCAGCCTGGTGGTCAATGAAATGGCGCCGCGTCCGCACAACAGCGGCCACTACACGATGGACGCCTGCGTCACCAGCCAGTTCGCGCAGCAGGTCCGCGCGATGGCGCGCTTGCCGCTGGGCGACGTGCGCCAGCATTCGCCGGCCGTCATGCTCAACATCCTCGGCGACGTCTGGTTCGAAGGGGACGGCGACACTGCCCGCGAGCCGGCTTGGGACCGCATCCTGGCCCTGCCGGGCGCCTGCCTGCATCTGTATGGCAAGGACGATCCGCGCCGCGCCCGCAAGATGGGCCACCTGACCATTGTCGCGCCGACTTTGGACGAGGCGCAGCGCCAGCTGAATGCCGCCTGCGCCATCCTGGGTATCGCGCCGTGAAGAAACAGCATCACGCGGTAGCCGACGCCGCCGACATCGCGGCGGCGGCAGCGGTTCTGGAGGAGGGCGGCCTGGTCGCCTTCCCGACCGAGACCGTCTACGGCCTGGGCGCCGACGCCGAAAATCCCGCCGCCGTGGCGCGGATTTACCAGGCCAAAGGCCGTCCGAACGACCACCCGGTGATTGTGCACGTGGCGCCCGGCGCCGATCTGGACTATTGGGTCACCGACATTCCGGACGCGGCGCGGCAACTGGTCGCCGCCTTCTGGCCGGGACCGCTGACCCTGATTTTGAAACGCGCCGGCCACATTCCCGACGCCGTCTCCGGCGGCCAGGACACGGTCGGCATCCGCTGCCCCTCGCATCCGGTCGCCATCGCCTTGCTGAGCGCCTTCAAGGGCGGCAAGGGTGGCGTAGCCGCGCCGTCTGCCAACAAGTTCGGCAACGTCAGCCCCACCACGGCCCAGCACGTGCGCGACGAATTCGCGCTGGACGACGAGGATGAAGGCTCGATCACGGGCGATGACGCCTGTTCGGCCGCCTTATTGAACATGGTGCTGGAGGGCGGCCCCAGCCGGGTAGGCATCGAATCGACCATCGTCGACCTGTCGCGGCTGGCGACGCACGGCCCGGTGCTGCTGCGTCCCGGCCATATCAGCGCCCAGCAAATCGCCGACGTCATCGGTCAATTGCCGGCCGCCCCGGACCAGGCCGCGCCGCGCGCCTCCGGCACGCTCGAATCGCATTACGCGCCGCGTACGCCGGTAACGATGCTCGATGGCGCCGCCTTGACCTCGAAGCTGCAGCAGCTGCAAGCCAAGGGCATCAAGGTCGCCATCATCAGCCACGCGCTGCCGCAGTTGGCGTCCAGCCAGCAAATGCTGCCCGCCAATCCGGCCGGCTACGCATACGGCCTCTACGCCGCCCTGCGTGACATGGACCAGACCGGCTCGGATCTGATCCTGGTCGAAACCCCGCCGCAAGATGTCGCATGGCTGGGCGTCAACGACCGCCTGCGCCGGTCAGTATTCGGCTCCGCCGGCATAATCGACTCCCTGCTGCGGTAATCATCCCCCAGCAGCAAATACCGGAAAAAACGCCGGGGTCAGGTCCGACATTCGGACATTTTGGGAAAAACGCCGGGGTCAGGTCCGACATTCGGACATTTTGGAACCTTTTGGCGCGTTAAAAGTTCCCGTTTTTCTCAGTTTGTCCGAATGTCGGACCTCGTATATTGAGCGTACCGCATCTCCATTGGATAATGAAGATGTAGATGCGGCCAGGCGG
>NZ_JBWKQJ010000013.1:0-182202 GCF_059418705.1 Duganella sp. GW821-FHT07F09
CGTGATCCACAACGGCAAGCCCTTCGACTCCAATTACTTGGTGAAAGGGCTTGCTATTCAAGACGGTATCTGACCCCAAGGTTTTTTGGTTTTTGGGGGTTATTTCCAGTTATTCCACGCCGTGAGCACGGCGTTCGGATACTGCGGCCGGCCACGGCTGCCGTTGTAGCGCCCCAGCGCGAGGTAGAGGTTGCCGCCTTCCATGTCGATGTACATGCGTAAGATTGCGCAGCCGTAGCGTAAATTGGTCTGCATATTAAATAGCGCGCTGCGGTCGCGATCGCCGATCACGTTGGTCCAGAACGGCATCACTTGCATATATCCGCGCGCGCCCACCAGCGACACCGCGTACTTGCGATAAGCCGACTCCACCTGAATCAACCCCAGCACCATGCCCGGCTCCAGCCCGGCGCGGCGCGACTCGTACCACACCGTGGCAAGAAATTCGTGGCGGGTTTGCTCGTCGGGCAACTTGCGCTTGAGGCGCGCCGACATCTGCGCCAGCCAGCCTTCGTAACGCAGCCGTTCGACGTCGTTGCGGAAGGTGATGCGCGGCGGCGTCGCATCCTTGATGCTGTTGGCGAGGGCCACGCGGACCGAATCGGCCAGCGCCTCCTCCTTCTGATTGCCGGCTTGCGCGGCCGGCGCCATCGTTACCGACAGCGCCAGCAACACACCGGCTAGACCGCTTCTGCTCACTGCGACATTTTGCCCTGGATGAAGCCGATCACATCGGCCACCGGCACGGCGGTCGCTTCGGTGTCGCGGCGGCCCTGGTATTCCAGGTTGCCTTCCTTCAGGCCGCGGTCGCCGATCACCACGCGGTGCGGCACGCCGATCAGCTCCCAGTCGGCGAACATGCCGCCCGGACGCAGGCCACGGTCGTCGAGGATGACGTCGATGCCGGCCGCTTGCGCGTCGGCATACAGCTTTTCGGCCGCTTCCTTGACCGCTTCGCTGCGGTCCATGCCCATCGGGCACAGCACCAGTTCGAACGGCGCCAGCGACGTCGGCCAGATGATGCCTTTGTCGTCGAAGTTCTGCTCGATCGCGGCGCCCAGGATGCGGGTGATGCCGATGCCGTAACAACCCATCTGCAGCGGTGCCGGTTTGCCGTTCTCGTCGAGGAAGGTGGCCTTCATCGCTTCCGAGTACGCGGTGCCCAGCTGGAACACGTGGCCCACTTCGATGCCGCGCTCGATCGCCAGCACGCCCTTGCCGTCCGGCGAGGCGTCGCCTTCGACGACATTGCGCAGGTCGGCCACGATGGCCGGTTCGGCCACGTCGCGGCCCCAGTTGGCGCCGGTGTAGTGGAAGCCGGCGTCGTTGGCGCCGCAGATGAAGTCGGCCATGTTGGCGACGGTGCGGTCGGCCACCACGGTGACCGGGGCCTTGGTGCCGATCGGACCCAGGTAGCCCGGCACGCAGCCGTACACTTCCAGGATTTCCGCCTCGGTCGAGAAGCGGTGCTCGGCCAGGCCGGCCACTTTGCCCATCTTGACTTCGTTGAGCTCATGGTCGCCGCGCAGCAGCAACATGAAATACTGTTTAGCCACTTTGCCGTCTTTTTCGGTCTCGACGGTCAGCGCCAGGGTCTTGACGGTCTGCGCCAGCGGCAGCTTGAGCTGCTCGGCGACCAGCTCGCACTTGGTGGCGTCCGGCGTGGCGACCTTGGTCAGCGCCTGGGCGGCGGCTGGACGGGTGGCGTTCAGCGGCAAGGCCTCGGCCGCTTCCATGTTGGCCGCGTAGTCGGAGGTCGGGCAGTAGACGACGGCGTCCTCGCCGGTGCTGGCGATGACGTGGAATTCGTGCGAACCGGTGCCGCCGATGGCGCCGTTGTCGGCCGCCACCGCGCGGAACTTCAGGCCGAAGCGGTTGAAGATGCGCACATAGGCGTCATACATGATCTTGTACGAGGCTTGCATGCCGGCCAGGTCGCGGTCGAACGAGTACGCGTCCTTCATGGTGAATTCGCGGCCGCGCATCAGGCCGAAGCGTGGACGGCGCTCGTCGCGGAACTTGGTCTGAATGTGGTAAAAATTCAACGGAAGTTGACGATACGATTTAATTTCCGACCGGACAACATCAGTGATGACTTCCTCTGCGGTCGGCTGGAAGGCGAATTCGCGGCCATGGCGATCCTTGATGCGCAGCAACTCGGCGCCCATCTTGTCCCAACGGCCGGTCTCCTGCCACAGCTCGGCCGGCTGGATCAGCGGCATCAGCAGCTCAATGGCGGCGGACTTGTTCATCTCTTCGCGTACGATGGCCTCGACCTTGCGGATGACGCGCAGGCCCATCGGCATGTACGTGTAAATGCCCGAACCCAGGCGCTTGATCATGCCGGCGCGCATCATTAACTGGTGACTGACGATCTCGGCGTCGGAAGGCGCTTCTTTAAGCGTGGAAATAAAAAATCGTGAGGCGCGCATACGGTGAATTCTTTTTAAAAAGAGAGAGTTATAATCAACCTAATTTTAAAGGATTAGCTGGCTGATGCGTCCATACTTTATACAAATGCGTTCAATAGATGGCCCTTCGACCGTTTTCGTACCCCGAAAACCCAGCCGAAGCGTCTTTTTATGGGCAAAAATATAAGCAGGGAGCTCAGTCGCAGAAAGTTTGAGGTGCAATATGCTCGATCGGGAGGGGTTTCGGCCCAACGTCGGCATCATCCTGCTCAACGCGCAGAACGAAGTGTGGTGGGGCAAGCGCGTGCGCGAGCATTCGTGGCAGTTTCCGCAAGGCGGCATCAAATATGGAGAAACGCCTGAGCAGGCGATGTACCGGGAGTTGGAAGAGGAAATCGGCCTGCGGGCCGAGCACGTGAAAATCGTCGGCCGCACCCGCGACTGGCTACGCTATGAGGTGCCGGATCATTTCATCAAGCGGGAGATCCGCGGCCATTACCGTGGGCAGAAGCAGATTTGGTTCCTGCTGCGCATGTGCGCGCGCGACAACGACGTCAACCTGCGCCTGACGGACCATCCGGAATTCGACGCCTGGCGCTGGCACGAGTACTGGGTGCCGCTCGATGTCGTGATCGAGTTCAAGCGCGACGTCTACCAGCGCGCGCTGCAGGAGCTGTCGCGCTTCCTGACGTGGCCGGCCAACGGCCATGATCGACGCCAGCACGGCTCGCGCTACCTGCGCCAGCCGCACGCGCCGCGTCCGAACCCGGAACCGGCGGGATCGCCCTGCGCCCCGGCAGCAGCGGAGTCGACGGCCACCGTGGCCGCCGTCGCGGCGGGGCCGGCCGAGCCGGTCAAAAGCGACAACTGAGCGGTTGGCGGGACGGCAACAAGGACGGCAACAACAAGGGCGGGACAGGCACACTGTCCCGCTTTTTTTTCGCCGGAGGTACAATGGCGGCATGTTCAATCCATCATCCGACGACGTCCGCCGCTTCTTTTGCGAGGCCTACCGCAAGCAGCGGGCCAACGAAATCCTCACCCCGCTCGAAGCGATGGCGGCCGACTGGGCGCGCCACCACCCCGAATACCATGACGTGCTGGCCGACGTCGACACGGCGCTGTCGCGCGACTATTCGGTGGAGGGCGCGCAAGCCAATCCGTTTTTACATTTGTCGATGCACCTGTCGATCGACGAGCAGATCTCGATCGACCAGCCGCGCGGCATCCGCGACGCCGCCACCGCCCTCACGCTAAAACTTGACTCCGCACACGAAGCGCAGCACGAGATCATGGAATGCCTGGGCGAGATGATCTGGAACGCCCAGCGCACCGGCACGCCGCCGGACGGCGACGCCTACATCGAAGCCATCAAGCGCCGCATCAAATAACAAACCCCAACTCCGGGGTCGGGTCCACCATTGCTACACGAACGCGGCTGTAGGTCGGCAATTCGCTCGCCCATGGCCCAGCCCGTGTAGCAATGGCGGACCTTGACCCCGGATGAAAAAAGCCACGCGTTGCGTGGCTTTTGGTTTTGCGGCGGTCTGCCTTATTTGGCGGCGGTCTCTGCCGGCGCGGCGGCGACGGCCGGCTCTTCCAAGGTGAACGCCTTCAGGCCCAGGATGTCGCTGCTGTAGTGGCGGATCTTGTTCGCCAGTACCGGATCGCTGTTGAGCTTGTGACCGTAGGACGGCACCATGGCCTTCATTTTCGCGTCCCATTCCGGCGTGGCCAGCTTGGCCTTGAACGCGGTCTGCAACACTTTGATCATGATCGGCGGCGCGGTCGAGGCGCCAGGCGAGGCGCCCAGCAAGGCGACGATGCTGCCGTCGGCCGAACCCACCACTTCGGTGCCGAACTGCAGCAGGCCGCCTTTTTCAGGGTCGTCCTTGACGATCTGCACGCGCTGGCCGGCGTTTTGCAGCGTCCAGTCTTCCAGCTTGGCGGTCGGCAGGTACTCCTTCAGCGCGGCCAGACGGTCTTCAGGCGAATTCATCACCTGGCCGATCAGGTACTTGGTCAGCGGGATGTTGTCGTAGCCGGCTTGCAGCATCGGGCGGACGTTATTGCTGTCGATCGAGGCCGGCAGGTCGATCCACGAACCGTTTTTCAGGAACTTGGTCGAGAACGTGGCGAACGGGCCGAACAGCAGCGCTTTCTTGCCGTCGATGATGCGGGTGTCCAGGTGCGGCACCGACATCGGCGGCGAGCCGACCGACGCTTTGCCGTACACCTTGGCCGCGTGCTGGTCGATCAACGCCTGGTTGGTGGTGACCAGCCATTGGCCGCCGACCGGTACGCCGCCGTAGCCTTTGGCTTCCGGGATGCCCGATTTTTCCAGCAGCGGCAGCGAACCACCGCCGGCGCCGATGAAGACGAACTTGGCGCGCACGGTCTTGACCGAGTCGTCGGCCAGGTTCTTGACGGTGACGTTCCAGTTGCCGTCGGTGCCGCGCTTGATGTCTTCGACCTGGTGGCGCAGGTTCAAGGTGGTGCCGTGGGTGTCGGTCAGGTGCTTGACCAGCGCGCGCGTGAGGTTGCCGAAATTGACGTCGGTGCCGATTTCCATGCGGGTGGCGGCCACTTTCTGGCCCTTGTCGCGGCCGGTCATGATCAGCGGCGCCCATTGCTGGATGACGGCCGGATCTTCCGAGTACAGCATGCCTTTGAACAGGTTTTCCTTCTGCAATGCGGCATAACGCTTGCGCAGGAAGTTGATGTTGTCGTCGCCCCAGACAAAGGCCATGTGCGGCACGTTGTTGATGAAGGTTTGCGGCGCGCCGATGTACTTGTTCTTGACCTGGTAGGCCCAGAATTGCTTGGAAATCTCGAACTGCTCGTTGATTTCGACCGCTTTCTTGGTTTCGATGTGGCCGTCGGCCGCTTCGGGCGTGTAATTGAGCTCGGCGAACGCGGAGTGGCCGGTGCCGGCGTTGTTCATCGCGTCGGAGCTCTCGGCGGCGACCGAATCCATGCGCTCGTAGATGGCCATGGTCAGACTCGGGTCCATTTCCTTAAGCATAGCGCCCAGGGTGGCGCTCATGGTGCCGGCGCCGACCAGCAGCACGTCGACCGGTTTGTCGGCCGACGGCGCCGGCGATTTGCTACATGCCGCCAGGATCAGGCACGACATCAAAATTACAAGTGACTTACGCATACGTAACTCCATTCATAGGTACCGACTGTATTCGGGACTGGCGTTGCCGGCCATCCCGCACGCCGAGGGCGCCGGGAAGTGGCATTCGAAGGTGGCTGGTCGGCCGTGGCGGTGACCGCGCGCGGACGAAGAGGGTGACGGCTGCCGATGCTTGCCCAATGCTTATTGGCGGCGAAACCGACAATAGAATTGCGCGAGTGTCCATAGATATTATCAAGAAAGAGGATTTTAGCAGCGCGAGGTTGGCGCCAGATGAGGGATAACACTTAAGGAAAGCGGAAGAAACTACGTAGACGGGCCCCAAAAATCGACAAAAAGATGCATAAAAGCCACGCAATGCGTGGCTTTTCGGGGCTGGGGCGGCTGAGCCGCCGTGGCTTAGCGGTTTAGCGGTGCACCACCAGGCTGCCAGGCAGGCTGTGGAAATACGCCGCCAGGTCCTTGATTTCCTGGTTGGTCAGCGGCTTGACCTGGCCGGTCATGATGGCGTTGTTGCGGCCGTTGGCGCCGTCGCCGCGCTTGTAGCCGGTCAACGCGTGTTCCAGGTAGTCCTTGTGCTGGCCGGCCAGCTTTGGATAGCTGGGATCGATCGGGGAGTTGTAATCCTTGCCATGGCAGGTGAAGCAGCTGTATTTGTCGGCCACGGCCTTGCCGGCGGCGACATTGCCGCCAGCGACGGCGGAGAACGACAGGGCGGAACAAAACAGTGCGGCGATCAGTTTTTTCATAATGGCGGTCCTCATTTCGCGGCGGTGCGCGTCTGCTGCGCGTAGAAGGCGGCAACATCGGCGATATCCTGGTCCGACAGGCTGGCGGCGATGCCCTTCATGGATGGATGCTTGCGATCGCCCTTCTTATAGGCCTGCAGCGCGTTTTCAATATACTTGGCCGACTGGCCGCCGATCATCGGCACCTGAAACACTTCCGGGAAGGTGGCTTTGTAGCCGGGAATTCCATGACAACCAATACACATTTCAACCTTTGCCTTGGCGTTCTGGGCATTGCCCACGATTTCCGCCGCGACGGCGACCTGGGCGGTCTGAGCGAGGCCTGCGAGCACGAGAAGTGCGGTGATTTTTTTCATGGTGTTTGCAAGGTAAGTAATCGGATACTACCGCGGATGCAAAACTTGACTTTTGCACTATTAGCCTGCGATTCTAACTCAAGAAATTTTTCTAAGCTACACAGAATCATTGCCGGAACAACACAGTGCCGAGGCCGCCTATCGGGGTGATACCGGACCACAACATCGGCCATTCTCCCCTATACTCGACAAATCCCATTTTCACCGAGACATAACGCATGCAAGCCACCCCACGCTTTGAGGGTTCCGACCAGTACGTCGCGACCAATGACCTGAAACTGGCCGTGAATGCGGCCCTGACGCTGCAACGCCCGCTGCTGATCAAGGGCGAGCCGGGCACCGGCAAGACCATGCTGGCCGAGGAAGTGGCCGCCGCGTTGAACATGCCGCTGATGCAGTGGCACATCAAGTCGACCACCAAGGCGCAACAGGGGCTGTACGAGTACGACGCGGTGTCGCGTTTGCGCGACTCCCAGCTCGGCGACGAGCGTGTGCGCGACATCCAGAACTATATCGTCAAGGGCGTGCTGTGGCAGGCTTTCACGGCGCCGGAGCCGGTGGTGCTGCTGATCGACGAAATCGACAAGGCCGACATCGAGTTCCCCAACGACCTGCTGCGCGAGCTCGATCGGATGGAGTTCTACGTCTACGAGACGCGCGAAATGGTGCGCGCGGTGCACCGGCCGCTGGTGATCATCACCTCCAACAACGAGAAGGAGCTGCCGGACGCCTTCCTGCGCCGCTGCTTCTTCCACTATATTAAGTTCCCCGACCGCGACACGATGGCGCAGATCGTCGCCGTGCACTACCCGAATCTGAAGAAGGATCTGCTGGCGCAGGCGCTGCAAAGCTTCTACGAGGTGCGCGACGTGCCGGGCCTGAAGAAAAAGCCGTCGACGTCCGAGTTCCTGGACTGGCTCAAGCTCTTGATGGCCGAGGACATCCCCGCCGAGGCGCTGCGCAGCCAGGACGCCAAGGCCATCGTGCCGCCGCTGCACGGCGCGCTGCTCAAGAACGAGCAGGACGTGCACCTGTTCGAGCGTCTGGTGTTCATGTCGAGGACCAACCGTTGATGAAGTCCGTCTCCCCCCTCACGCTGGAATTGAACGGCGTGCGCCTCGAGCCCCTCGGGCCGCAGCACGCCGAAGGCCTGCTGGCCGCCGCGCAGGACGGTGAACTGTGGAACTTGCGCGTCACCTCCGTGCCGGCGCCGAACGAAGTGGACGCCTACATCGACAAGGCGCTGGAGATGCGCCCCACCCGGCTGGCCTTCGCCGTCATCGACACCGCCAGCGGCGCCGTCGTCGGCACGACCAGTTATCACGACATCGTCCCCGGCATCGGCCGCATGGAGATCGGCTACACCTGGTACGCCAAAAGCCGCCAGCGCAGCCATGTCAACTCCACCTGCAAGCTGCTGCTGATGACGCACGCGTTCGAAAAGCTGGGCGCTGAGCTGGTAGGACTGCGCACCGATAACTTCAACCACGCCTCGCAGGCTGCCATCGAGCGCCTCGGCGCGCGCAAGGATGGCGTGCTGCGCCACCACGCGGTGCGGCGCGACGGCACCGTGCGCGACACGGTCATGTACAGCATCACCGCCGGCGAATGGCCGGAGATCAAGGCGCAGCTGCGCTACCGGCTGGAACGGCACGGGAAGGCCTGAGATGCTGATCGATTTCTTCTTCACCCTCAAGGACGCCAAGATCCCGGTCACGATCAAGGAGTTTTTGACCCTGCTCGAAGCGATGCAAAAGAACGTCATCGACGCCTCGCTCGACGACTTCTATTACCTGTCGCGCCTCACCCTGGTGAAGGACGAGGCGCACTTCGACAAGTTCGACCGCGCCTTCGGCATGTACTTCAAGGGCGTCAACGACGTCTTCGAGACCAACAGCGCGATTCCGCTGGACTGGCTGCTGCAACGCATGAAGCGCGAGCTGAGCGACAAGCAAAGGGCCGAGCTGGAGAAGTTCGGCTACGACAAGCTGATGGACCGTTTGCAGGAACTGCTCAAGGAGCAGAAGGAGCGCCACGAGGGCGGCAGCAAATGGATAGGCACCGGCGGTACATCGCCCTTCGGCAACGGCGGCACCAATCCGGAGGGCGTGCGCATCGGCGGCAAGGGCGGCAACCGCACGGCGGTCAAGGTATGGGAGGCGCGCGCCTACAAGGACTACGACGGTGACAAGGAAATCGGCACGCGCAACATCAAGGTGGCGCTGCGGCGCCTGCGCAAGTTCGCGCGCCAGGGCGCGGAGGAGGAGTTGGCGCTCGACGCCACCATCCGCGCCACGGCCAGCAACGCCGGCTACCTCGACATCAAGATGCAGCCGGAGCGCAAGAACAACATCAAGGTGCTGATGCTGTTCGACGTGGGCGGAACGATGGACGACCATATCGAGCGCACCGAGGAACTGTTTTCGGCGTCGAAGACGGAGTTCAAGAACATGGAGTTCTTCTACTTCCATAACTGCGTTTATGACTATATGTGGAAGAACAACCGGCGCAGGCATTCGGAGCGTTTTCCGACGTGGGACATCCTGCGCAAGTATCCGGCGGATACCAAGCTGATTTTCGTCGGCGATGCGACCATGAGCCCCTATGAGGTGCTGCAGCCGGGGGGATCGGTGGAGTACAACAACGCGGAAGCGGGCAGCGAGTGGCTGGCGCGCTTCACCAACGCGTTTCCGAAATTCGTCTGGCTCAATCCGGAGCCGGAGGGGATTTGGCAGTACCGGCAATCGGTCAGCATCATCCGCCAGCTGATGAACAACCGCATGTTCCCGTTGACGATGGATGGGCTGGAGCGGGCCATGCGGACGCTGAGCAAGTGAACACGATGCTCAAAATCCTCTAAATCGTCTAAATGTATGAATCTTCTAAAACACGTAGGGCGGATTAGGCGGAACGCCGTAATCCGCCATGTACGCGCCGCCGACGGAGCCTGGCGGATTACGCGCTGCGCGCTAATCCGCCCTACGTGTTTCAGAAATACTCGCCAGGCGCTTGCCGCCGGCGGCCGTCAACGTCAACTCCCGCGAATCCCGCTCGCGGCGCAGCCAACCCTGCTCTATCCACGCTTCCAGCATCGCCACCGCCAGCGGTCCAGCAAAGTGATCTCGCCGCTCCGACCAATCGACACAGCCGTACAACTGCCGCCGCCCTGTCCGCGCTTCCAGCGCCTCCGTCGGCACGCCCATTTGCGCCAGCCCGTCGCGCCCCGCCGCCGTCAACGCATATTCCCGACCGCCCTCCTCCACCACCCAGCCCCGCGCCACCATCGCCTCGCACAGCCGCACGCCAAGCTCCCCCGCCAAATGCCCATAACAACTCCGCGCATGACGCAACCCGCGCATCGCCGGTTCCCGCCAACGCGTGGTCTCCGGCAGCGCGCCGTCGGCCACGCGCAACAACGCCTCGAGCGCGTGCGCGACATCCGCATCGGCCAACATGAAATACCGATGCCGCCCCTGCGCCCGCACCTGCGCCAGCCCCTCGTCCACCAGCAGCTTGAGATGCTGCGACGCGGTGGACGCGGCCACCCCCGCATGCTCCGCCAGTTCCGTGGCCGTATAACAGCGCCCATCCAGCAGCCGTGACAACATCAACGCCCGCGTGGGATCGCCGATGGCGGCGGCGACGCGCGCGAAGCGCGGCTGCACCGGCGCCGTCATGTTCGCACCGCCTCGATCATCACTGTCGTCATCCTCCACGCTCCAGCAAAAACTTGTTCACCTCATTGTAGAGGAGTCCGCGCCGCGCCTCCAGGTGCATCAAATGCGTGGCGCGGGGGATGGTCGCAGCCGCCCGCACGGCGCAACCCAGCGCGCCGAGAAGGCGACAGGCGTCGTCGGCATCGCAGACGCTGTCCCATTCGCCACGCACAAGCAAGGTCGGCGCCACGATGCGTGCCGGATCGTACAGCGCCCGGCCCGCCCACATGGCCCGCACATCCAATTGCGGCCCGGCCGGCGTGCTCACCGCCGGCGGCGTACGCAGGTGGGCGTCGGCATCCGTTTCAAGGAAGGCCGCGCCCCAGCTCTGGAAGTGCGCTTCATCGAATACCTGCGGCTGGCCACGCGGCACATCCTCGACAAAACGGCGGTACTGCGCCCACAGCGTGAGCGGATAATGCGACGGCTGGCCGGCGGCCGGCGGCGGTGCGATTGCCGCCGACGGGCGCACCGTCAAGGGCGCAAACAACACCAAGGCATCGATTTCATCCTGATACGCGGCCGCGTATGCGGCGGCCACCGTCGCGCCCCATGAATGTCCGAGCAATGATAGCCGGCGGTTGCCGTTGCGCCGCCTTACCGCAGCCACCGCGCGCCGCAACTGAGGCAGAACATCGGCCATGCTTCCGACGGCGCGGTGCGAGGAGGCGGCATAGCGCTCGGATTCCCCGTAACCGGCGAAGTCCAGGCCCCACACGGTGAAGCCGGCATCGTTCAAGGCATCGGCCCAACTACGGCCGTCCAGCGCGTAAAGCACCGACAGATCAGCTCCGAATGTGGAGCCGTGGACGTACAACACATCGCCGCGCGAACCGGCGGCGCGCCTCACCGGCATCGCCAGCGTTGGTCCATCGGCGCAGCTCACAAAAAAAAGCGCGCGCGGCACGCTTGTCTGCCCAGTCATATAGTCTCCCCGATAACGATGCGTAGACTATAGCGGCGCGATCGCCGCGACACTTCGGCGCGGAGCGAAGTTAGAGTTGCAGGCGATAACCGACAGCGGTCTCGGTCAGCAGGTGGCGCGGCTGGGCAGGATCCGCCTCCAGTTTGTGCCGCAGGTGCCCCATGTAAATGCGCAGGTAGTGGCCGTTCTCCCCTTGCGACGGCCCCCAGACGGCGCGCAGCAACTGCGGATTTGTCATCACGCGGCCGGGGTTGCCAACCAAAACCGCAAGCAGGCGATATTCGGTCGGCGTCAGGTGGACATTCTCGCCGGCGCGCGTGACGCGGCGGTTTTTCAGGTCCACCGCGACGTCGCCGAACACGATCAGGCCGTCATTGTCGGCGGCCGGCTGGCGCTGGCGCCGCAAGGTGGCGCGCACCCGCGCCAGCAGCTCGCCGACGCCGAACGGCTTGGTCAGATAATCGTCGGCCCCGGCGTCGAGCGCGCGGATCTTGTCCGCCTCGTTGACCCGCGCCGACAGCACGATCACCGGCACCGTCGACCATTTGCGCAGATCGGCGACGAAATCGATACCGTCGCCGTCGGGCAGCCCCAGATCGAGCACGATCAGGTCCGGCTTGCGGGTGCCGGCGTCGATCAGGCCACGCTGCATGGTCGCCGCTTCGTGCACCTGCCAGCCCTCCTGCTCCAGCGCGGCGCGCACGAAGCGGCGGATTTGCGGCTCGTCCTCGACCAGCAAGGCGATGGGGGCGGTCGCTACGTCATTCATTTGCGTCGTTCATATCAGCTATCCTGTTCCAGCTCCTGCATCTCCGGCATTTCCGGCGGCGTTCCAAGCGGTAGTGAAATCGCGAAGCCCGCTCCGCCCAACGGCGACGCCGCCGCCGCGATGCGCCCGCCGTGCGCCTCGACGATGGCGCGGCAGATCGCCAGTCCCAGACCCACGCCAGGCTTGGCCGACTCCCGTTCTCCGCGCGTGAATTTCTCGAAGATGGCTTCCTCGCGCCCGGGCGGAAGACCCGGACCATCATCATAGACCAGGATATTAATCCAGGCGCCATGCAGCTCGGCGGCGACAACGATCTGCGATCCCTTCGGCGTATATTTGCCGGCGTTTTCCACCAGGTTGCACAACACCCGTTCGATCAGCACGGCGTCGTAGCGCAGCAGCGGCAAGTCTGACGGCAAGCGCGTGCGCACCATATGGCCTTTCAGAAGGGAGGCGCTGGCGCGCAGCGCGCTGCCCACCACCTCCTCCAGCGGCTGCCATTGCAGGTTGAATTTCACTTCCCCGCTCTGGATGCGCGCCATGTCGAGCAGATTCGAGACCAGGGCGCTCATGCGCAGGGCCTCGTCGTGCAGTGCGGCCGCCATATCCAGCTGCGAAGTCGCGAGCGCCGGTTTCGAACCGGCCAGCGATTCCGACAGACCGACCAGGGACGTCAGCGGCGTGCGCAGGTCGTGCGACAACGCCGCCAGCAGCGAATTGCGCAATCGCTCGGACTCCATGTTGACCAGCGCGTTCTGCGCCACCTCGATGTAGTGCACCCGCTCCAGCGCGATGGCGGCCAGCGCGGCGAAGGTGTCGAGCTGCTGCCTCTGCTCGGGGATCAGTATCCAGCGCGCGTTCGCCGGTTCGATCGCCAGCACGCCGCGCGTGCGCATCGGCGCCTCCAGCGGCAGGTAGAAAATCCGGCTGGCCGGCAAGGTGCCGGTGCCCAGGCCCGCGCTTTCCGCGTGGTCGAACGACCATTGGGCGATGCCGATATCGAGAGCGGAACGATGTTCGATGTAGGCGGCATCGACGGTCGATGCGCCAGCAGCTTCCCGCGTTGCGCCGGCGCCGGGGGGCGGCATCCGCAAACGCCCCTCGTCGTCCGGCACCATCAAGGTGGAGCGGGCGCGGAAGGCGCGCTGGATCGCCGCCTGCGTGGTGTCGAAAATTTGCTCGGTTTGCAGAGCGCCGGAAAGCTCGCGTGCGAACTCGTACAACGCGCGCGAACGCTTTTCGCGCTGCGAGGCGATGCGCGCCTCGAAGCGCAGGCCGGCGGTCAGGTGGCCGGTGATCAGGCCCACCGCCAGCATGACGACAAAGGTGATCACATACTGGAAATCCGTCACGGCGAACGTGAAACGCGGCGGAACGAAGAAGAAATCGAAGCACGCCACACCGACGCAAGTACCCAGCACCGAGGGTCCGCGACCGAAGCGCACCGCCACCAGCACCACCATCAGCAAGAACAGCATGGCGATGTTGGCCAGGTCGAGCCAGACAGCCAGCGGCATTGCCACCAGCGCGGTGGCCACACTGGCCGTCGCCGCGATGACGTAACCGGCGGCGCGGCTCCTCAGCCAGGGCAGTTTCACATTGTCGTCGGCGTCGCCAGCCGGGGCGCCGGTGCCGCCGTCCCGCCCAATGGGAACCGGCGATGCCGCCTCCGGCTCCTTGCTCGCCCGGCCGATTTCGATCAGATCCAGGTCCGGCGCGTACAGCGCCAGACGCTTGATGTGCGGCGGGCGCCAAGGCCACGTCGAATGGGCGCGGCCGACCACGATCTTCGACAAATTGTGGCCGCGCGCATACTCCACCGCCGCCAAGGCGATGTCGCGCCCGGAAATGACCGCCGTGGTCGCGCCCAGGCTCTCCGCCAGTTTGAGCGTTTTGAGTATCTGCTCGCGCCGCGCGGCCGGCAGCCGGTGCAGCGAGGGCGTCTCGATGTAGATCGCATGCCAGCCGGTGCCGAGCTGGCCGGCCAGCCGCGCCGTGCTGCGCACCGTATGCTCGCCGCCGGGACGCGGGCCGACGCAGGCCAGCAGCGCGGCGCCGGTCTTCCAGATGTCGGCGATCGATTGCTCGACACGGTAGGCCCGCACGTCGTCCTCGACCCGGTCGGCGGTGCGGCGCAGCGCCAATTCGCGCAGCGCGATCAGATTCCCTTTGCGGAAGAAGTTTTTCGACGCGCGCTCGGCCTGCTGCTCCTGATAGACCTTGCCGCTCTTGAGGCGCGCCAGCAGCTCGTCCGCCGGTATATCGACCAGCACCACTTCGTCGGCCTGGTCGAACACGGTGTCGGGCACCGTCTCGCCGACGCGGATGCCGGTGATGCCGCCGACGACATCGTTGAGGCTTTCAAGATGCTGCACATTGACGGTGGTGAGCACGTCGATGCCGGCGTCGAGCAGCTCCTCAATGTCCTGCCAGCGCTTGGGGTGGCGCGAGCCGGGCGCGTTGGAGTGCGCCAGTTCGTCCATCAGGATCAGCGGCGGCCGCCGTTCCAGCGCGCCATCGAGATCGAATTCGGCCAGGGTCTTGCCGCGATACTCGATCCGCTTGGGCGGCAGCACGTCCAGGTCCCCCAGCATGGCGGCGGTTTCGCCGCGCCCGTGGGTTTCGACCACGCCGACCAGCACCTCCAGCCCTTCGGCCCGCAGCTTGCGGGCGGCGGCCAGCATCGCATAGGTCTTGCCGACGCCGGCCGAGGCGCCGAAGTAGATGCGCAGCTTGCCGCGCGCCGCCTTGCGCTCCTGCGCCTGCACCTGCGCCAGCAGCGCATCGGGGTCGGGTCGTTGGCTCTCGTTGGGGAACATGGACATGCGTTGATTCTACCGCTTGTCGGGGCTCGCCGCGCCGTCGAGCGCCAGATTCAGCGCCAGCACGTTGACCCTCGGCTCGCCGAAGAAGCCGAACACCTGGGCGATCTGATGGCGCTCGATCAGCGCCAGCACCTCCTTGGCCGGCAGCTTGCGGGCGGCGGCGATGCGGCCGGCCTGATAGCGTGCGGCGGCCACGCTTATCTCGGGATCGAGCCCGCTGGCGGACGCCGTCACCAGATCGACCGGTATGGCGGCGGTGTTGGAGGGATCGGCCGCCTTGAGCGCGTCGATACGGCCTTTGACCGCGTCCAGCAGCGCCGGGTTGTTCGGTCCCTGGTTGGAACCGCTGGAACCGGCCGCGTTGTTGGGCATCGGCCCGGTGGCCGACGGACGGCCCCAGAAATACTTCGGCGACGAGAAAGACTGGCCGATCAGCGTCGAACCTACCTCCTTGCCGCCGGCTTCCACCAGGCTGCCGGCCGCCCTGGCGGAGAACGCGGCGGCGCCGATGCCGGTGACGGCGAGCGGATAGACCACGCCGCAAATCAGGGTCAAGGCGCTGAAGACGACGACGGCGGGACGAATTGCGGAAAACGACATGATGAACTCCTTAAACCAGGTTAAGCGCCGACAGCAGCAGGTCGATGGCCTTGATGCCGACGAACGGCAGGATGATGCCGCCCACGCCGTACAGCAGCAGATTGCGGCGCAACAGCGCGACGGCGCCAATGGCGCGGTAACGCACGCCTTTGAGCGCCAGCGGAATCAGCGCGACGATGATCAAGGCGTTGAAGATCACCGCCGACATGATGGCCGACGACGGGCTGGCCAGGTGCATGATGTCGAGCGCCTTCAATTGCGGATAGGTGCCGACGAACGCCGCCGGGATGATGGCGAAGTATTTGGCGATGTCGTTCGAGATCGAGAACGTCGTCAGCGAGCCGCGCGTCATCAGCATCTGCTTGCCGATTTCGACGATCTCCAGCAGTTTGGTCGGATTCGAATCCAGGTCGACCATGTTGCCGGCCTCCTTGGCCGCCTGCGTGCCCGAGTTCATCGCCACGGCGACGTCGGCCTGCGCCAGCGCCGGCGCGTCGTTGGTGCCGTCGCCGGTCATCGCCACCAGCCGGCCCTCGGACTGGTAGCTTCGTATCAGTTTGAGCTTGTCCTCCGGAGTCGCCTCGGCCAGGAAGTCGTCCACGCCCGCCTCGGCGGCGATGGCGGCTGCGGTCAGCTTGTTGTCGCCCGTGATCATGACGGTCTTGATGCCCATGCGGCGCAACTCCGCGAACCTCTCCTTGATGCCGCCCTTGACGATGTCCTTCAGCTCGACCACGCCCATCACGCGACCGCCATCGACCACCACCAGCGGCGTGCTGCCGCGGCGCGAGATGTCGTCGACGGCGCGGGTCACCTCGGCCGGATACGGCAGGCCCAGGGACTCGACGTACTTGCGCACGGTGTCGGCCGCGCCCTTGCGGATCGAACGCTCGCCGATATCGACGCCGCTCATGCGGGTTTGCGCGGTGAACGGCACGAACACCGCGTTCAGCGACGCCATCTCGCGCTCGCGCAGGTTGAACTTCTGCTTTGCCAGCACCACGATGCTGCGCCCTTCCGGCGTCTCGTCGGCCAGCGAGGCCAGTTGCGCGATATCGGCCAGCTGCTGGTCGGTCACGCCCGGCGCCGGCACGAATGCCGATGCCTGGCGGTTGCCGAGCGTGATGGTTCCGGTTTTATCGAGCAGCAGCACATCGACGTCGCCGGCCGCCTCCACCGCGCGGCCCGAGGTGGCGATCACGTTTGCCTGCATCATGCGGCTCATGCCGGCCACGCCGATGGCCGACAGCAGGCCGCCGATGGTGGTCGGGATCAGGCACACCAGCAGCGCGATCAGCACCGTGATGGTGACCGGCGCGCCGCTGCCGCTGGCCGCCACGGAGAACAGCGAGAACGGCAGCAGGGTCACGGTGACGATCAGGAACACGATGGTCAGCGCCACCAGTAGGATCGTCAGCGCGATCTCGTTGGGGGTTTTCTGGCGCTTGGCGCCTTCGACCATCGAGATCATGCGGTCGAGGAAGGCCTCACCCGGATTGGCGGTGACTTTGACCACCAGCCAGTCCGACAGAACGCGCGTGCCGCCGGTGACAGACGAGAAGTCGCCGCCCGACTCGCGGATCACCGGCGCCGATTCGCCGGTGATGGCGCTTTCGTCGACCGAGGCCACGCCTTCGATCACCTCGCCGTCGATCGGGATCACATCACCCGCCTCCACCAGGATGTAGTTACCCTTGCGCAGATCGAGCGCCGGCTGCGGCAGCCAGGTGGTGCCGTGCTTCGGCGTGGCCAGCTTCTTGGCGACCACGGTTTGCTTCAGACTGCGCAGCGACGCCGCCTGCGCCTTGCTGCGGCCCTCGGCCATGGCCTCGGCGAAGTTCGCGAACAACACCGTGAACCACAGCCAGACGGTGATCGCCAGGATGAAACCGGGGCTGGTCTCGCCTTTGCCGAACAGCGCCTGCAGGTACAGCAGCGTGGTGATGATGCTGCCGACATAGACCACGAACATGACGGGGCTGCGCAGCTGCGTAGCGGGACTGAGCTTGCGGAACGAGTCGGCGATGGCCGGCATCAGCAGCTCGCTATCGAACATGCCCTGCTTTTTGACCGGTGGATTGGTAAAGATGGTCATCTCTTTTTGGATAGTCTGCGACATGGTGATTCCTTATTTTGCAAACAGCTGCAAGTGGTCGACCACCGGGCCGAGCGCAAGCGCCGGAACATAATTGAGCACGCCGACCAGCGCCACCACGCCGCACAGCAGGCCGATGAACATCAGTCCGTGGGTCGGCATGGTGCCGGCATTCGCCTGCAAGCGGTTTTTACCGGCCAGCGAACCGGCGATGGCAAGGATAGGCACGATCATCGCGAAGCGGCCGAACCACATCGCCACCGCCAGCATGCTGTTATAGAACGGCGTGTTGGCGGACAGGCCGGCGAAGGCGCTGCCGTTGTTATTGGCGGCGGAGCTGAACGCGTACAGGATCTCGGAGAAGCCGTGGGCGCCGGGATTGGCGATACCGGCCTTGCCCACGTCCGTCATGACGGCGATGGCGGTACCGACCAGCACCAGGGTCGGCGTCACCAGGATGGCGATGGAGGTCATCTTCATCTCGTAGGCCTGGATTTTCTTGCCCAGGTATTCCGGCGTGCGGCCGATCATCAGGCCGGCGATGAACACGGCCATGATGGCGAAGATCAGCATGCCGTACAGGCCCGAGCCGACGCCGCCGAAAACCACCTCGCCGAACTGGATCAACAGCATCGGGATCATGCCGCCGATCGGCATGAACGAATCGTGCATGGCGTTGACGGCGCCGCAGGAGGCAGCCGTCGTCACGGCGGCGAACAAGGCGGAGGCGCTGATGCCGAAGCGGGTCTCCTTGCCTTCCATATTGCCGCCCGATTGCAGCGCGCTCACGGCCTGGTCGACGTTAAGCGCCTGCAGCGCGGGATGCGCCTGCTGCTCGGCGCCCAGCACCACGACCGTGGTGACGACGAACAGCAACGTCATCGCACCCAGCACCGCCCAGCCCTGGCGCGGATCGCCCACCATGCGCCCGAACGCGAAGCACAAGCCGGCCGGGATCAGGAAGATGGCCAGCATCTGCATGAAGTTGGTCAGCGGCGTCGGATTCTCGTATGGATGCGCCGAATTGGCGTTGAAGAAGCCGCCGCCGTTCGTACCCAGCATCTTGATCGCCTCCTGCGAAGCGACCGGTCCCATGGCGATGGTTTGCGTTTTGGCGGTCAGCGTTTCGGTGACAGGTTCGCCCTTGGCGTCCTTCAGTGGCTGGCCGTCGGCGCCGACTTTGGGCTGGGTGTAGGTGACTGGATCGAGCAGGGTCACATCTTTATAGGCGGAGAAGTTCTGGATCACGCCCTGCCCCATCAGGAACACGGCGAAGACCAACGACAGCGGCAGCAGCACATACAGCGTCGAACGGGTGGCATCGACCCAGAAGTTACCGATCGACTTGGCCGAACGCGAGGAAAAGCCCCGGATCAAAGCATAGGCGACCGCCATGCCGGTGGCGGCGGAAAAGAAGTTCTGGCCGGTCAGCACCAGCATCTGGGTCAGGTAGCTCATGGTCTGTTCGCCGCTGTAGCCCTGCCAGTTGGTGTTGGCGACAAAACTGACGGCGGTGTTGAACGACGAATCGGGGCTGACGTTCGCCATACCTTGGGGATTGAGGGGCAAGAAGGCCTGAAGCCGTTGAAGGGCGTAAACGGCCAGCGCACCGATGCCGTTGAAGGCCAGCAGCGCGATGGCGTAGGCTTTCCAGTTCTGGCCTTCGGGTTTACCGTCCTTGCCGGCGATGCCGGCGGCGCGGTACAGCAGCGCCTCGACTTTTCCGATCCAGCCCATGCCGGGGATGGCGCGGCCGTCGCCGACGCGCGCCAGCAGAATGCCGAGCGGGTAGGCCAGCCCGATGACAGCGGCCAGGAACACCACCAGCAAAATGGTCGATTGAAGGGTCATCACAGCTCCTCCGCCTTCAGCAGCGCCACGATCAGATACACCAGCAGGCCGGCGGCGGCAGCCGCGCCCACCACGTAGAAGACGTTCATGGCTGGCCTCCCAGCTTGTCGCAGCCGGCGGCAAACGCCACGGTCGCGGCGAAGAACACCACCATCGCACCGATAAATACTATGTCCATCACACCCTCACAGGTCTTGTTTTGATACTGTGAAGGTTAGCGGGAAGGGTCTAAAGATTTTGTAAAGACTTGGCGGGGCGGTGTAAACAAACCGTAAAAATCGGAGGAATGGGATTGTTGATTGGTCGTGTTCCACGTAGGGCGGATTAGGCGGAACGCCGTAATCGGCCATGCATGCGCCGCCGAGGGCTCACAGATGGCCGATTACGCTTCGCTAATCCGCCCTACGTGATTCAGAATGGATTTATGGCAGGCTCTATCAGAAAACTTTGCTGATTGTTAGCTGCAAAGCCGTCTTCCCGAGGAATTTGCCGTTGGCCGGCGAGGCGTAGGCCGTCTTGTCGGCGTTGGTGCCGATCACCGCGAGCGCGCCGGTCACCGCGCCGAAGTCTCTGGTGGCGCCGACCTTCCAGTCGGTGTAGCTCGAGGCGTCGTTGTTCTTCACCTTTTGGTGGCCGGCGTGCAGATTGACGGTGTAGCCATCGCCCGCATCGAGATTCGCGCCGATATCCACGTAACCGCTGTTTTTGCTGTCGACAAAGCCAAACAAGTTCGTCACCGCGTGCGAGTACTTAATATAGGCAGGTCCAAAACCCAGCTGCCCATAAATCTCGGTGGTGTCGGCGTTGGCGAAGCCGCGCAGGTTTTTCAGGTCGTTGGACGGGTAAGCGTAGGTTAGCACGCCAACATCGTACGATACGGCCTCGCCGACCTGCCCGCGCTTGCCCGCATAGATATCCACTTCGACGGCGCCGTCCCCGCCCGCGTCCTCGGTCCATTTGATGGTCGACATCCAGACGCCGGCATACATACCGGTCGGGTTGTTGACATAATCGAAGCCGCCCTGCAGCGCGGGCTTGAGGCGGCTCTGCGAGATCCCCCGGTAGCGGTAGTCCGAGACGACGGCCGCATTGAAACTGGTCTCGTTATCCGGCTTGGGAGCGTCCTCCCAGGCGTACGCGTGGGCGCACGCGAAGGCGGCGCAGGCGACTGCGGCGAGCATCAAGCTGTTCATAAATCGGTTCTTTCAGGTGGTTGTGGGACAAAACAGCTTAGTCACACACCCGTAAAAACGGTCTAAAAAGTCACGCTGCCGTTGTAAACATCGTGTATAAATTGGCCCGCAGCTATTTTTTGTCCAGTTTTAGGCCTCGATCGCCTCCGGTTGAGGATAGAATACGCAAACGAACGTATAAAACTGTACATAAACCCAGTATTAAAATCACAAGCTTGAACGTATGGCCACTAAAAAACCAGTTTCCGACTACAGCGAATCATCCATCCGGGTCCTCAAGGGCCTGGAACCAGTCAAGCAACGTCCGGGCATGTACACCCGCACCGAAAATCCGCTGCACATCATCCAGGAAGTGATCGACAATGCCTCCGACGAGGCGCTGGGCGGCCATTGCAAGAACATCATCGTCACGCAAAACGCCGACGGCAGCATCACCGTCGAAGACGACGGCCGCGGCATCCCGGTCGGCCTGCACCCTGAAGAAGGCGTGCCGACGGTGGAAATCGTCTTCACCCGCCTGCACGCCGGCGGTAAGTTCGACAAGGGTTCGGGCGGCGCGTACGCCTTCTCGGGCGGTCTGCACGGCGTCGGCGTGTCGGTCACCAACGCGCTGTCCAAGCGCCTGGAGATCACCGTCTGGCGCAAGGAACCCGATGGCACCGGCCTGCACAAGCTGGCATTCGAACACGGCGACGTGGTCGAGCCGCTGTCCTCCGTGGTCGCCCCGCGCGACGGCAAAAAGTCCGGTACCCGCGTCACCGCGTGGCCGGACGCCAAATACTTCGACTCTCCCGCGATCTCGCAGACCGAACTTCAGCGCCTGCTGCGCTCCAAGGCGGTGCTGCTGCCCGGCGTGACCGTCACGCTGGCCAACGCCAAAACCGGCGAATCGCAAACCTGGCAGTACAACGACGGCCTGCGCGGCTATCTGACCGAGGCGCTGGCCCAATCGACCGACGGCGAGACCCTGATCCCGCTGTTCGAGGGCGCGCAGTTCGCCGGCCCGGACGCCGAAGGCTTCGCCGAGGGCGAAGGCGCGGCCTGGGTGGTGGCGTGGACCGAGCAAGGCGCCGTGGTGCGCGAATCCTACGTCAACCTGATTCCGACGCCGAACGGCGGCACCCACGAATCGGGCCTGCGCGACGGCTTGTACGGCGCGGTGAAGAACTTCGTCGAAATGCACTCGCTGCTGCCGAAAGGCGTCAAGCTGCTGCCGGAGGACGTGTTCGCGCGCGTCTCGTTCGTGTTGTCGGCCAAGGTGCTGGACCCGCAGTTCCAGGGCCAGATCAAGGAACGCCTCAATTCGCGCGACGCCGTGCGTCTGGTGTCGACCTACTCCAAGCCGGCGCTGGAATTGTGGCTGAACCACCATGTCGACTACGGTAAAAAGCTGGCGGAGCTGGTCATCAAACAGGCGCAATCGCGTCTGCGCTCCCTGCAAAAAGTCGAGAAGAAGAAATCGTCGGGCGTGGCCGTTTTGCCGGGCAAGCTGACCGATTGCGAATCGACCGACGTGCATCGCACCGAATTGTTCCTGGTCGAGGGCGACTCGGCGGGCGGTTCGGCCAAGATGGGCCGCGACAAGGAATTCCAGGCCATCCTGCCGCTGCGCGGCAAGGTGCTCAACTCGTGGGAAACGGACCGCGACCGCCTGTTCGCCAACAACGAGATCCACGACATCTCGGTGGCGATCGGCGTCGATCCGCACACGGTCGACAGCACGCCCGACCTGTCCGGTCTGCGCTACGGCAAAATCTGCATCCTCTCCGATGCGGACGTCGACGGCTCGCACATCCAGGTGCTGCTGCTGACGCTCTTCTTCAAGCACTTCCCCGGCCTGATCGCCAACGGGAATATCTGCATCGCGCGTCCGCCGCTGTACCGCGTCGACGCTCCGGCGCGCGGCAAGAAGCCGATCCAGAAGCTGTACGCGCTCGATCCGGGCGAACTGGTGGCCATCGAGGACAAGCTGCGCAAGGACGGCCTGAAGGAAGGCGCCTGGGCGATCTCCCGCTTCAAGGGCCTGGGCGAGATGAACGCCGAGCAGCTGTGGGAAACGACGATGAATCCGGACACGCGCCGCCTGCTGCCTGTCTCGCTGGGCGCCTTCGCCCACGGCGAATCGGCCGCGCGCTTCAATATGCTGATGGGTAAAGGCGAAGCCGCCGCCCGCCGCGCGTGGATCGAAGAACACGGCAACGAAGCCGAAGCCGATATTTAATTTTGAACGACTATGACTCAAGCAAATCTCTTTGACGAATCCGCGCCGGCGCCGACCCAAGCCGGCCAGCCGCCGCAGCCCCCTGTGCCTCCCGTTCCGCCACAAGGCGGCGACGGCGACGGTCCACCCGACGGCGGCGATGGCGGTGACGGCGGCGAAACGCTGACCCTGTCCACCTTCGCCGAACGCGCCTACCTCGACTACGCCATCTCGGTGGTCAAGGGCCGCGCGCTGCCGGACGTGTGCGACGGCCAGAAACCGGTGCAGCGCCGCATCCTGTACGCGATGAACGAAATGGGCCTGAACCCGACCGCCAAGCCGCGCAAATCGGCCACCGTGGTCGGCGACGTGCTGGGTAAATTGCACCCGCACGGCGACCAGTCGGTGTACGACGCCATGGTCCGCATGGCGCAGGACTTCTCGCTGCGCTACCCGCTGGTCGATGGCCAGGGTAACTTCGGCTCGCGCGACGGCGACGGCGCGGCGGCGATGCGATACACCGAGGCGCGGCTCACGCCGATCGCCAAGGTGCTGCTCGACGAGATCAATCTCGGCACCGTGGAATTCCAGGCCAACTACGACGGCTCGACCGAGGAACCGTGCCTGCTGCCGGCGCGTCTGCCCATGGTGCTGCTGAACGGCGCCTCCGGCATCGCGGTCGGCCTGGCGACGGAAATCCCTTCGCACAACCTGGGCGAGGTCACGCAGGCGGCCGTCGCCATGATCCGCAATCCGAAGATCTCGCACAGCGAGTTGATGGCGCTGGTGCCGGGTCCGGACTTCCCGGGCGGTGGCCAGATCATCACGCCGGCGGCGCAAATCAGCGAAATGTACGCCAACGGGCGTGGCAGCATGAAGGTGCGCGCGCGCTGGAAGATCGAAGAGCTGGCACGCGGCCAGTGGCAGGCGGTGGTCACCGAACTGCCGCCGGGCACCTCGTCGCAGAAGGTGCTCGAAGAGATCGAGGAGTTGACCAACCCGAAGATCAAGATGGGCAAAAAGGCGCTGTCGCCGGAGCAGCTGGCGCTCAAGTCGCTGATTCTCAACTCGCTCGACACCATCCGCGACGAATCGGGCCGCGCGGCGCCGGTGCGCCTGGTGTTCGAACCGAAATCGAAGAACCAGGATCAGACGGAGTTCATGCTGATGCTGCTGGCGCATACGTCGCTGGAATCGTCGGCGTCGATCAACCTGGTGATGATCGGCGGCGATGGCCGTCCGCGCCAGAAGGGCCTGGGCGAGATCCTGCAGGAATGGATCGACTTCCGCTTCATCACCGTCACCCGCCGCACCAAATTCAAGTTGGGCAAGGTCGACGCTCGCATCCATATCCTGGAAGGCCGCGAGACCATCCTGTTGAATATCGATGAAGTGATCCACATCATCCGCAACTCGGACGAACCGAAAGCGGCGCTGATGGAGCGCTTCCGCCTGTCGGACATCCAGGCCGAAGACATCCTGGAAATCCGCCTGCGCCAACTGGCGCGGCTCGAAGCGATCAAGATCCAGCAGGAACTCGCCGAACTGCGCAAAGAGAAGCAGTTGCTGCAGGACCTGCTCGACAATCCATCGTCGATGAAGCGCGCCATCATCAAGGAAATCGAAGCCGACACCAAGCAATATGGCGACGCCCGCCGCACCTTGATCGAAGAAGCGCAGAAAGCAGTGGTCGAACAGAAGGTGGTGGACGAACCGGTCACCGTCATCATTTCGGAAAAAGGCTGGATACGCGCGCGCACCGGCATCGGCCACGACGCCACGCAATTCACGTTCAAGGCGGGCGACACGCTGTATGGCGCGTTCGAGTGCCGTACGGTCGACAACCTGCTCGCCTTCGGCAGCAACGGCAAGGTGTACTCGGTGCCCGTGGCGGCGCTGCCCAACGCGCGCGGCGACGGCGTGCCGATCACCACCCTGATCGATTTGGCTGCCGGCGCGCGCATCCAGCACTACTTCGCCGGGCCGGCCGCCACGCAACTGATGATGGCCACCAGCGCGGGCTTCGGCTTCATCGCCAAGGCCGGCGACATGGTCAGCCGCATCAAGGGCGGCAAGGCCTTCGTCACCCTGGACGAGGGCGACGTACCGCTGCCGCCGGCGGTGGTGGCGGAAGGCGCCAGCGCGGTCGCGGTATTGTCGGCCAACGCGCGGGTGCTGGTGTTCGGCATGGACGAAATGAAGGTGCTGACCAACGGCGGCCGTGGCGTCATCCTGATGGAGCTGGACGACAAGGAGACCTTGATCGCGGCCAAGCCGATCAGCCAAAAAGGCGTGATCGTCTCGGGCATCGGACGTGGCGGCAAGGCGCAGGAAGAGCGCCTGTCGGCATCGGCCCTGGCGGTCCACTTCGGCAAGCGCGCGCGCAAAGGCAAAGCGCTGGCGACGAAGATCAAACCGACCTCCCTCACCCCTATCGTCTAACTGCAACTCCAGGGTCAGGTCCACCATTTCTACACGAACTCGGCTTTAGGCGGATGAATGCTCCGTCTACTGTCCGGCCCGTGTAGCATTGGTGGACCTGACCCCGGAGTGACGAATTTCTGGGCGAAAAAAAAGACGGGCAAGCCCGTCTTTTTTCTATTGCGCGCTATTAATGCTTAGCGGCGGCTTCTTTGACTTCGGCTGCGGCTTTCGCTTTCACGGCGTCGGTCTTGTTGGCGGCCAGCGCTTTGTCTTCGGTGGCGTCAACAGTTGCCTTGATCGCTTTGGCGTCGGCTTTCACAGCTTTTTTGTTGGCTTTTTCTTCAGCTTGGGCGATGTTCTTTTCGCCTTTTGCCGCAGCTTTAGCTTTGTCTTCTGGATCTGCCTTGGCGATTTTTTCGTTCGCTTTGGCGGCTTCCACGTTCACTTTAGCCTGGGCTTCGGCGTGGGTCTGGTCGGCTTTGGCGACGGCCTTGTTGGCCTTCTTGTCGGCTTTGGCGTCAACTTTCAGTTCTTTCTGTTCAGCCTTGGCGATGTCCTTGTTGGCTTCTTGCTGCGCCTTGGTGACTTCAGGCGTTTGTGCGAAGGCAGCGGTTGCGAACAGGCCGGCGATCAGGGTAGCGATGATTTTGCTCATGATATTTCCTCTCAAGTTTAATTTGGATGCGTTCTTATCTTATTAAAGCAAGACCTTTGGCCTTGCCTGCGTTGCGCTCTTGTTTAGAAGCGCCAGATCACGTATCCAGAATAGCAACTCGCACGGATGAGCTCTGTACGGTACCGTACTAAAACCGATTATTCGCTTTTCGACCGGGAATACAGGTCGATGATGGTGCTGATCCCGTCCGCGCACACGGAACAGAACTTGTCGCTGCGGTCGAACATGATGCACTGCATCTCGGGGCGGTAATAACCCTTGGCCTCGTAGTTCGCCCCCTCGAAGGCGCCCACCACGTGGCGGTGCGGATCGCGCGAGAACAGTTCGTTGGTGTGCTGCAGATCCTTGTGGAACAAGGCGCTCATCTCCGACTCCGGCCGGTTGGCCTGGCGCAGCGCGACGCGCTCCTTCTGGTACGCGCGCGACGCCGCCTCGTATTCATCCTTCTTCCAGGGCGTCGGCAACGGCGTGCCCTCCTTGACGAACTTCTTCCACTTCACGTTGGCCGGATCGTGCAGCGCCGTCGCATTCGGCTCCCACGGTTCCTGGCGCGTGGCGCCGCCGGTGGCGTAGGCCACAGGCGAGGTGTAGTACTCGTCCGCGAGTCCCGCGAAGTGGTGGCCGAATTCGTGCACGAACAGATAGTTGGCCCAATCGTTGTTGGCCGCCGCTGTGCTGAACTGGCCGAAGATGCCACCACCGCCGTAGGTGTCGTTGTTGACCAGGATCTCGATGAATTCATACGGCGCGTTCTGCGCCAGTTCGCGCAGCGCGCGGTTGTCGGTGGTCAGCACATAACGCTCGCTGCCGAAGATGTCGTAGCGGGTGCCCAGCGGCGACGCGTGGTGCACGCCGGTCGATGGACGCGACACGCCCGATTCCTGCGTCGGCAAGGCCAGCGCCCAGACGTTGAAGTCCTTGGCGCGTTCCTTGAACGGCGAGGTGTTGAACAGATGGTCGGCCAGGCGGCGCGCGGTGACCTCGAACTTCTTCATCTCGCCGGCCGTGTAGCCGTCGCCCAGGATCAGCAGATCGACCTTGTCCTTCGACGGGCCGTTGACGCGGATGCCGATCGGCTTCGCCGGCGCGGGCGCCTGCTTGCGCACCACGTCCATCGCGTCGGTGTCGACGCTGGTCGTCCACACCACGGAGAAGGCGCCGCGCTCGTCGCGCTTGAGGATGCGCACCTTCACCGGCTTGTCCGGTTTAGGGAAACGCACCGACTCCTGGAAACCGCGATTGGTCTTGCCCGCCTCCTCGGTGCTGGCCCATTCGGCGAACACGGTCGAAAAGCCGCGCGAGTACAGCACCTTGCCGGATGCGGCGTCGACCACCTCCACCAGGTTGTTGCCGCGATTGGTGTCGTCGATGGTGCGGCGCATGTCGCCCGGCCACGGCAGCGGCTCGATCACCACGCGCTCCATCGCGTACTGCTCGTTGAGCGCGTTGCCGCTGTGGATGTAGTCGAGGCGGACGGTGGCCGGCTGGGCGGCGACCACGGGTGCCGCCAGCGCGGGAAAGGCGCCGGCGGACAGCGCCAATATCAGCGCTGAGAAAAAGCGGCGGGAGGGAACGAATAGGCTCATGGGATTCCTGGCGAACGGTTGAAGACGTGACCGCTATTTTAGGTCGTCGCCGGGCCAGTGGCCTCGAAATTTAGTATGGTTTAGCGTCACACACGGCAACTTTAGTAAGGAATAGCAGGGGCTAGCAAGGGTTAGCAGAGATTAGCGGCATTTAGTAAAACCGCTTTTTTTGGCGCCACCACCCTCCCCGCCTAGTTTTTTTGCGTCGTCAGCGACTGGCCGATGTCGAGCGGGCGGATATCGAGCCGGACGTTGAGAATCGAGTAGCTTTGCACAGCCGCCGACGCCGATGCGTAGCCGACGCTGTCGCGCGTTTTACTGAAGGTGAACTGGAAGCCCAGCTCCGGCAGCAGCGATTGCGGGCCGCTGGTGGCGATGCCGATCGCCTCGACGCGGCGGTTGACGATCAGGCTTTCCATCAGATCCACCACCGCGTTGCGGCCAAGGATATCGGGCGAGAACACCGGCTGGTGCAGCACCGCGTGCTCCGCCCGCAACCGCCCGCCGGCCTTGGCCTCGGACGGCGTGAAGATATGCGAGGCCAGGTCGTAGCGGTCGCCCCGGTCCAGATAGCTGATCACCGCGTTGGAGACGTTGAAGCCGGCGCTGGCGGTATCGGTGGTGGCGCGCGACAGGTCGATCAGCAGCGCGCCCTTGTGGCCGACGATTTCCACGTTGCGGCGGCTGTCGACCACCATCGCCGTGTTCTCGTCGATCCCCAGCCCGAACTTGTAGCCCTTTTTCAGCATCGCCGGGATCATGCGGGCGAAGCGTCCACGGACCAGCAGGTGCTGGTCGATGAAGACATCGTCGCCGATGAAGCCCAGGCCGGGCGCGATTTCGCGGCCGTCGTTGACGCCGCCGCGCAGCATGCCGAATACCGAACGCGGCGCGTAAAACATGGTGCTGCTCATGATGGCTGCGCCGGCGCTGTCGCCGGCCACCACGCCGCCGTTCCGGTAGACGTCCCACACCGCCTCCAGCACCGCGCTGCGGCTGCCGTCCTCGCGCACCAGCGCCTGCGTGATGCGGGACTGGTCGCCACCGGAGAAGAACACGCCGCCGGCGCCGCGCACGGCCGCCGCCAGCTCGCCATCCTCGGCCACCCGGCGGAAATCGCTGCCGTCCAGGCGCACCGCCAGCGGCACCACGAAGGCGGCGGCGCCGTAGCCATTCAGACGCTCGACGATCCTGTCGCCCGTGCGTTGCGGATCGGCCGCCGCCGACGGCAGCACGGCGATGCGCGCGCCCGGCCCGCCGGCCAGCGCGACGATGCGCTGCCAGACGTCGGCGTTGTCGCCCCGCAGGCCGCCGCCGATGATCACCAGCGAACCCTTGGGACCGGCCGGCGCAGCCACGGCGCCATCCAGCGGCACGGCCAGCATCAGGACCGCCCCGATCAGGTGTTTCAACATGGTGCCCGGTGTGCGCATGGTGGCCGCCTCCCCAAATAAAAAGGGACGGCGCTTTGGGCGCCGTCCCTTCAAATATAACCCGATTTGCCCGCTACCGGTATCGGTAAAGCGGCTGCTGGAGCTGGATCGGCCGGATGTCCATCCTCAGCTTGAGCACCGAATAGGCCTCCACCTCGGTGGAGCTGTAACCGACGCTGTTGATGGTTTTACTGAACCGGAACTCGAAGCCCAGGTCCGGCGACGAGTCGCGCGGATTGCCGAAGGCGATGCCGATGGCCTCTTGCTGGGCGTTGTCGATCAGGTTCACCATCAGGTCGAGCACCGCGTTGTTGCCCAGGATGTCGTTGGTGTAGACGGTGCCGCGCATGTCCGGCTGGTTCGGATCGAGCTTGTTGTCCGCCTTGTCGGCAGACGGCGTGAACTCGCGCGAGACCAGGTTGAATTTGTCGCCCCGGTCCAGATAACTGATGGTGGCGTTGCTAATATTAAAACCCTTGATGCCGCGGTCGGTGATCGCCGCCGACAGGTCGAGCAGCAGCGCGCCGCTGTAGCCGATGATCTCCACGTCGCGGCGGGCGTTGACCACCATCGCGCTGTTCTCGTCGATGCCCAGGCCGATCTGATAACCTTTTTTCAACATCACCGGGATCATGCGGGCGAAACGTCCGCGCACCAGCAGGTGCTGGTCGACGAAGACGTCGTCGCCGATGAAGCCCAGGCCCGGGGCGATCTCGTTGCCGTCGGTGACACCCTGCTTGAGCATGTCCAGGGTCGCCTTGGCGTCGTAGAACATGGTCGTGCTCATGATGGCCGCGCCGGCGCTGGAGCCGGCCACCACGCCGCCGTCGCGGTAGACGTCCCACACCGCCTCCAGCGCCAGGGTGCGCGAGCCGTCCGGGCGCACCAGCGCCTTGGTGATGCGGGCCTGGTCGCCGCCGGTGAAGTAGATGCCGGTGGCCGAATGGATCAGCGCCACCACCTCCGGGTCCTCGGCGGCCTTGCGGTAGTCGCTGTTGGGCAGGGTCACGCCGAGCGGGATGAAGAACGCCTGGGCGCCATATTGATTGAGTTTGTTGACCGTGTTCTGCGCCGATTTTTCCGGATTGATCGAGGCCGAGCCGAACACACCGATGCGCGCGCCACGCCCGCCGGCCAGCTGCACGATGCGCTGCCAGACTTCCGCGTTGTCGGCGCGCAGGCCGCCGCCGATGACGACCAGGTTGCCCGCCGGCGGCGCCAGCACGGGCTTGGGCGGCGGCACCGCCTTGGCCGGCTTGCTGGCCTTGGTCCCCGACTGCGCCTTGGCCGACGACGTGGCGGCCGCTCCCTGGGCCGCATGCGCACTGACGCCGGCGAACACCAGCAGCCAAAGCAAGCAAAGGCGCTGGAACGTAGAACCTGTAAATTTCATGTTGCCCTTCCAATGATGAAACCGGCGCCGGGGCTTGCGCGCGGCGCCGTGGTAATACAGATGATACCAATCAATTACTTAAGCATGTATTACATTGTGGGGGGCTTTCATTTGAAGGCGTAGCTGGCGCTGGCGAAGAAGCGCCGCCCGCGCGGATCCGTGTAGGTCGGATCGTAGCCGGACAGGAAGAAGTACGCCTGGTTGGAGAACGGCGGCGCCTTGTCGAACAGGTTCTGGACCCCGGCGCGCAGCTTGAACGCCTTGCTCACCTGCCAGGCGCCCGACAGGTCCCACAGCGAGTAGGAGCTGACGTCGTTGGGCGCGACCACGGTGCCGTCGTCGGTGTTGATGGCCGAGTTCTGGTCGTGGTAGCCGCTCGAGAAGGTGTTCGACAGCGAGGCCGAATACGGTCCCTTGTCCCAGTCGAAGGTGATGGTGTGGCGCCAGCGCTGCACCACGCCGTCGGTGACGAAGCGGCCCAGGTTGCTCACAAACGGATCGTTGTTGTCGTTCTGGATCTTCGAGTTGAGCACGTAGGTGCCCGACAGGCGCCCGCCGAAATTGCCGGCCCAGGTGCGCACGCCGTTGTAGTCGAGGATGACGTCGATGCCCGAGGCCTTTTGCGCGCCGCGGTTTTCCTTGCGCAGTTCGATGTAGTCGATCACGCCGTCCTCGTCGCGGTGCACCAGGTTGCCGTACTTGGCCAGGTTGCCGAGGATGATGTCGTCGCCGATCTCGCTGATCAAGTCGGTGCGCTTGATGTTCCAGTAATCGATCGTCATCGACGCGTTCTTGCTCGGCTGGATCACCATGCCGGTCGAGAACTGGCGACTGCGCTCGGGCTTGAGGTTGGCGTTCGAGTAGCGGCGCGTGCTCCAGTTGTCGGCGCAATCGGCCAAGGTGGCGTCCTCGACGGCGCAGGCAAGCGGATCGGGCAAGGTGGCCGTCTGGCTATGTATCGTGGCGCGGTACAGGTCGTTCATCGACGGCGCGCGGAAGCCGCGGCCGGCCGAGGCGCGGAACAACATGGTCTTGGTCGGCGTGTAGCTGATGCCGACCTTGGGGCTGGCCGCGCCGCCGACGATCTGGTAGTGGTCGTAGCGGGCCGACAGTTGCGCCTCCCACTGCTTGGTGAACGGCAGCAGCAGCTCGCCAAACACCGCCTTGACCTTGCGGCTGTTGCTGTTGCCGCGCTCTTCCTCGGGCGCCGAATCGTTGTTGATGTTGTCGCTCAAGTACAGGTCCGACAGCGCGTAGCTGGTGCGCTCGCGGCGGTATTCGCCGCCGACGGCCAGCGCGGCGTCGCCGCCGGCCAGGGTGCCGACCGTGTGCGAGAGCTTGAAGTCGACCGAATCCATGGTGCCGCGCGCGCGCCGGGGCACGTCGTCGACCTGGATGCTGTTGAGCAAGTCGACGCCGGCCTGGCTGGACGGCCCGAACGGATTGATCAGGCCGTCGGCTATCCCCTGCAGCATCTTGTCCTTCAACAGGTAGCCGTGGGTGTCGCGGTCCTTGACCTTGTTGACGCTGTGGTTCAGGCCGACGTCGTAGTCCCAGCCGTTGGCGGTGCCGGTCAGGCCGACCACGTAGCGCTGGCTGTCGCTGGTCAACTCGGTGGCGCGGCGGCCGGCCTCGTTCATGCGCATGCGCAGGCCGACGGTGACGGGCGCGTCCGGATCGGCGTCCTCCTCGGGCGAGAGCGTGAAGCCGGCGAAGGCCGGGATCTTCTTGTAGTCGATTTCGGCGTCATCGGCGCGCGCGCCCGAGCCGATGTACCAGGTCTTCGAGTGGCTGATGGCCACCTCGGCGTACAGCTGGGTGTTCGGGTTGATCTGCAGCACGCCGCGGGTGAGCAGGTTGGTCTTGTCCGACTTGGGGAACAACTCGGTGTCGCGCATGTAGTCGTAGGTGCAGGCGTCGATGCCGCCGATGCCGGCCGGCAGGTACAGATTGGCCGGCGCCGCGCAGGTCGGTACGGACGGGTTGATGGTGCGGTTGGTGATCGGCTTGCCGTTGATGAGGAAGTTCTGCTCCTGCAGCTCGTCGCGCTGTGCGCTCGAGAGGCGGATGTTGGCCGGCGAGGTGTAGCCCGACAGCAGGTGCGGCAGGCGCTCGGGCACCCGCAGGTCGCCGATGAAATCGCGCTGCGAGGTGCTCAAGGCATTCGATTTTTGGACGTCTGCCACGGCGAACACGTTGAAGCCGTCCTTGGCAAGGTCGCCGAAACCGGCCGTGATGCTGGCCTTGCGTTTGCCGGCGCCGCCCTCCTCGGTTTTGAGGCCGTAGGCGTTCAGTTCCACGCCCTGGTAATCCTTGCGGGTGATGAAGTTGATCACGCCGCCGATGGCGTCGGTGCCGTACAGCGCGGAGGCGCCGTCGAGCAGCACTTCGACGCGCTGGATCGCGGCGGCCGGGATGTTATTGAGG
Source organism: Duganella sp. GW821-FHT07F09 (assembly GCF_059418705.1). Classification (NCBI taxonomy): domain Bacteria; kingdom Pseudomonadati; phylum Pseudomonadota; class Betaproteobacteria; order Burkholderiales; family Oxalobacteraceae; genus Duganella; species Duganella sp. GW821-FHT07F09. The sequence goes on from NZ_JBWKQJ010000013.1 coordinate 32,769, forward strand.
TCGACGCCGGTGTCGTCGCCGGGGGAGGCGAAGTTGGCCATGCGGCGGCCGTTGAGCAGCACCAGCGTCGACGAGGTGCCGATGCCGCGCAGGTTGGCGCTGTTGAAGCCGCGCTGGTCGCCGCCGACGTTGATGCTGGCGCCGTCGGTCAGGCCGCCGACGTTGGCCGACAGGCGGGCCAGGATTTCCGAAGCGGTGGTCACGCCCACCTTGTCGATTTCCTCGCGGGTGATGACCTGCACCGGCAACGCCGTTTCCGACTCGATGCGCTTGATCGCCGAGCCGGTGATCTCCACCCGGGGCATCGGCTTGGCGGCGGTGTCGGCCGCCGGCGCGTCCTGGGCCAGCGCCAGGCCGGGCTGGCCGAGCACGCCGATCACCGCGCCCAAGCCGACCGCGCGGCGCACCGAGCGCGCCATCGTGGAAATTCGCATGCCGTGCAATTCAGCCATAATTCTCTCTCTGCGGGTTGTTGTGTTATATGTAAATAATTCCAATCAACTAACTGTACGCAGTTCGCGCCGAAAACTCAAGAAAGCGCCGTCCGATTCGGCCCGAACGATTTACTTTGTGAAAATAGTGCTACATACTCAAGCACTAAAGCCCGCGTTCAGCACGTCGCCGCCACCGTCAACCTTCCCTGCCAGACCATCATGCAAGTACAAAAACACCCCCTCTCCGGCCCGCACAGCAGCACCGCGTTCGAACTGACCAGCTTGCACTTCGGCACCCCGGGCGCCGGCAAAAAGGTCTACATCCAGGCCTCGCTGCACGCCGACGAGGTGCCCGGCATGCTGGTGGCGCAGTTCCTGCGCAAGCGGCTGGTGGCGCTGGAGGCGGCCGGCCAGATCGCCGGCGAGGTCATCCTGGTGCCGGCGGCCAACCCGATCGGGCTGGCGCAGGCGATCCACGGCGCCGCCTTCGGCCGCTTCGACCTGACCACCGGCGTCAATTTCAACCGCAATTACAAGCACGTGTTCGAGGACCTGAAAAAATCGCTCGAAGGCCTGCTGGGCCAGGACGCCGACGCCAACGTGCGCCTGATCCGCGAGCACGCGCGCGCCGCCATCGCCGAGTGGCGCCCGTCGACCGACGCCGACACCCTGAAAAAGGCGCTGATGACGATGGCCGTCGACGCCGACATCGTGCTCGACCTGCACTGCGATAACGAGGCGGTGATGCACATCTACGCCGGCACGCCGCTGGCCGAAGCCATCGCGCCGCTGTCGGCCCTGATGGGCGCGCACGCGCTGCTGCTGGCCTACCAGGCCGGCGGCGAACCGTTCGACGAGGCCTGCAGCCGCCTGTGGTGGGACCTGGAGCGCCACTTCGAGGGTAAATATCCGATTCCGCCGGCCTGCCTGTCGACCACCGTCGAGCTGCGCGGCGAGATGGAGGTCGGCTACGAGTTGGCGGAGAAGGACGCCGCCGGCCTGCTGCGCTTCCTGGTGTTGAGCGGCGTGCTGCGCGACGACGGCAGCGGCATGGGCGCCGCCGCCATCGCCGCCGGGCCGCTGCCGGTGCCGTTGTGCGAGGCCACGCCGCTCGAAGGCGTCGAGCCGCTGTACGCGCCGCACGCCGGGGTGCTGGTCTACACCCGCGACCTGGGCGAGCGCGTCGCGCCCGGCGACGCCATCGCCGACCTGATCGACCCGGTCAGCGGCGAGACGACGGTGGTGCGCGCCGGCGTGGCCGGCGTGTTCTTCGCCCGCAGCGCCCACCGCCACGTGCTGCGCGGGATGAACGTCGGCAAAGTGGCGGGCGCCCGGGCCTACCGCGCCGGCGATTTGCTGAGCCAATAAAACGATCACAATAAAAACGACAATAGCGACGCTCCCATGACCACCAAAAAATTCAAGCTGCCGCACACCTTCGTCCTGCTGTTCATCATCCTGGCGCTGATCGCCGCCGCCACCTGGCTGGTCCCCGGCGGCAAATACGACACCCACCTGGTCGACGGCAAACAGCTGATCGTGCCGGGCAGCTTCCACTACGTGCCGAGCGCGCCGCAGGGCGTGGTGGCGCTGCTCAAGGCGCCGATCAAGGGCTTCGTCGAGGCGGCGCAGATCATCGGCTTCGTGCTGATCGTCGGCGGCGCCTTCGCGGTGCTGCAAAAAACCGAGGCGGTCGACGCGATGATCAAGGCGCTGGCGCGCGCGCACAAGGATTCGGCCTTCATCCAGAAGGCGCTGATCCCGGTGTTCGTCACCTTGTTCTCGCTGGGCGGGGCCACCTTCGGCATGAACGAGGAGGCCATACCGTTCATATTGATTTTCGTGCCGCTGGCGCTGGCGCTGGGCTATGACACCATCACCGGCGTCTCGATCCCCTTCCTCGGTTCGCAGGTGGGCTTCGGCGCCGCCTTCCTCAATCCGTTCAACGTCGGCATCGCGCAGGGCATCGCCGGCGTGCCGGTGTTCTCCGGCTGGGGCTACCGGCTGATCGCCTGGACCATCGCCACGGCCATCACGGCCGCCTTCCTGATGTGGTACGCGGCGCGCGTGAAAAAGAATCCGCAACTGAGCCCGACGTACGCGCTCGACCTGGAAAAGCGCAAGGAGCGGCCCGAGGGACTGGGAGAACTGCACGGCATGACGGCGCGCCACAAGCGCGTGCTGTGGATCTTCGCCGGCTCGCTGGCCATCATGGTGGCCGGCGTGGTGCACTACGGCTGGTACATCGACGAAATCGCCGCGCTGTTCCTGACCATGGGCGTGGTCATCGGCCTGGTGGGGCGGCTCGACTCGGGGCAGATCGTCGAAGGCTTCATCCAGGGCGCGCGCGACCTGGTCGGCACGGCGCTGGTGATCGCGCTGGCGCGCGGCACGATGATCCTGGCGCGCGACGCCCAGATCATCGACACCATGCTGCACGGTTTGACGCCGCTGGTGCAATCGTCCAGCCCCATTTTCACGGCATGGAAAATGTTCGGCATCCAGACGGTGATCAACTTCTTCATCCACTCGGGCACCGGGCAGGCCGCGCTGACGATGCCGATCATGGCGCCGCTGGCGGACCTGGTCGGCGTGACGCGCCAGACGGCGATCCTGGCGTTCCAGTTCGGCGAGCTGACCACGCCGATGATCCCGACGTCGGGCATCACGGTGGGGGTGCTGGCGCTGGCGCGGGTGCCGTGGATCACCTGGGCCAAGTGGATGATCCCGCTGCAACTGATCTACGCGGTGATGGCGCTGGCGCTGCTGGTGCCGCCGGTCCTGATGAACTGGCAATAAAACCCGGGGGTCAGTGCCGACATTCGGACATTGTGGAACTTTTACGGGATAAAAAAGGTTCCCCGTTTTTCCGATTTGTCCGAATGTCGGCACTGACCCTGATTTTCGTGGGCAAAATGGCAATTTTGGCATATTTTTGAGCAGTTGACGGTTTATAATCCGTCCTGACAATCGACACCAATACCGCGAAAGCCATCCCCACCACTATGACCGCACAACTTTCCAAAAAGAGCGAAGCCTGGTCGGCCCGCTTCAACGAACCTGTTTCCGACCTCGTCAAACGCTACACCGCCTCCGTCTTCTTCGACAAACGCCTGGCCAAGGCCGACATCCAGGGCTCGCTGGCGCACGCCGAGATGCTGGCCGCGCAGGGCATCATCAGCGCCGCCGACCGCGCCGAGATCGAGCGCGGCATGGCGCAGATCTCGTCCGAGATCGAGGCCGGCCAGTTCGAATGGCTGCTCGACCTGGAAGACGTCCACCTGAACATCGAAAAACGCCTGACCGAACTGGTTGGCGACGCCGGCAAGCGCCTGCACACGGGCCGCTCCCGCAACGACCAGGTGGCCACCGACATCCGCCTGTACGTGCGCGCCGCCATCGACGACGTGGTCGAACTGCTCGGCGCCCTGCGCGGCGCGCTGACCGACCTGGCCGAGAAGAACGCCGACACCATCATGCCCGGCTTCACCCACATGCAGGTGGCGCAGCCGATCACCTTCGGCCACCACATGCTGGCCTACGTCGAGATGTTCGGCCGCGACGCCGAGCGCATGCTCGATTGCCGCAAGCGCGTCAACCGCCTGCCGCTGGGCGCCGCCGCGCTGGCCGGCACCACCTTCCCGATCGACCGCGAACGCGTGGCGAAAACGCTGGGCTTCGACGACGTCTGCCACAACTCGCTCGACGCCGTCTCCGACCGCGACTTCGCGATCGAATTCACCGCCGCCGCCGCGCTGATCATGACGCACGTGTCGCGCATGTCCGAGGAGCTGGTGATCTGGATGAGCCCCCGCGTGGGCTTCATCGACATCGCCGACCGCTTCTGCACCGGCTCGTCGATCATGCCGCAAAAGAAAAACCCGGACGTGCCGGAACTGGCGCGCGGTAAAACGGGCCGCGTCTACGGCCACCTGATGGGCCTTCTGACCCTGATGAAGGGCCAGCCGCTGGCCTACAACAAGGACAACCAGGAAGACAAGGAACCGCTGTTCGACACCGTCGACACCGTCGTCGACACCTTGCGCATCTTCGCCGACATGGCCGGCGGCATCAGCGTCAAGCCGGAGGCGATGCGCGCCGCCGCGCTGCAGGGCTACGCCACCGCGACCGACCTGGCCGACTACCTGGTCAAGAAAGGCCTGCCGTTCCGCGACGCCCACGAAGCCGTGGCCCACGCGGTGCGCGCCTGCGACGATTTGAAGATCGACCTGTCCGAAATGACGCTGGAGCAGCTGCGCGCCTATTCGGCCCTGATCGGGGACGACGTGTTCGCCGTGCTGACGCTCGAGGGCTCGGTGGCCGCGCGCGACCACGTCGGCGGCACCGCCCCGAACCAGGTGCGCAAGGCCATCGCCCGCGTGCGGGAACAGTTGGCCAAATAAGCTAGTGCATCACCAGCCGTGACAGCACCGAGAACGCCGCGCCGGTCTGCTCCTGCTTGAGCAGGATGGTCAGCTCGGTGTAGGTGCAGATCATGTTGACCAGGTTGATCTTGTCCCACGCCAGTTGCTTGAGGATGGCGTGGTAGATGCCCGGCTCGCGGCTGGTGTCGGGATTGAGGTGCAAGGTCACGGCGTTCAGATCGTCCTGCCGCGCGAGCAGCCGCTCGCCGGCGAACACCTCCTCCACCACCGGCATCAGCACCCGGCTGCAGATCACCATCACCTCGTTGACGCCGCGCGTCACCGTCACGAAGGCGCCGCGCAAAGGCTCGGCCTTGGCCAGCAGCTCGCGGTGGCATTCGTGGATGCGGTCGGAGTGGCGGAACGTGTATTCGGTCAGCTCCGTGCGGGTGGTCAGCTCGCCGGTTTTGTGCACCAGCGAGATCCCGCGGCTTGGCTGCTCCGGCAACCGTTCGGCCACGCGCCGCAGCGCCATCACCACGGCGGCCTGCCCCACCGGCTTCCACAGATCGCTCTCGATCTGCGGCTGCAGCTGGCGCGCCAGCTCCGACAAATTGATCAATCCCCGCCTCAGTCCCTCCGTCAGGAAGGACGACTCCATAACAATGCGTTCCACCTTGGTGGCAATCGATAGCATAAAAGATCCCCCTGCCCGCGCGCCGGCGGACAAAACCTGAACAACTAGCTGGCGCTGCGTCCCGCGACCCACCGTGATCGGCGGCCGCGGACGATGCGATACCCGCGCCGGCGTCCCGGATAGGGACTGGCCGGCGGCCGGTATGCAGCTAACATGACAAACTACGCGACCGCGCTAGATGGGAGGCGGCAGCGCGGTACGGTTGGCGCGCAGGGAGCGCGTGGCGATGCGAACGTCTTGAGGGTGTGTGGTCATTTTCTCTTTTCCTGAAGTTCCCGGGTCGCGCTTGCGGAGTCGTGCCCCTGCGCTTTTTATGCGCCGGCTCGTGGCAATAAGCTGCGGCCGGCATGACCTAGTTTAATTCGCAAGATTAAAAATTTGCAACAGCCTTGCTGAAAAGATGAGCATAGTGTTGCATAGCAACCGAAACTTGCGGCATCGATCAACTTCATGATTGATTTACGACAAAACACGGCAATCGTGCGCGGGTTAACCCGCCTGACGTGCTAGGGCGCCCCACCTCCAAAGCCATAGACCCGCCGCGCAAAATGTCTCATTTGAGACATTTTTTTGGTCCGCGACCAATTTTCAAAGATTTTTGACTTCGTGATCTTGAAAAGAATAGTGTCGTTTTTACTCGCCGTTTTGACGCAAAAAAATCGCCGCGCAGCCATCCGTCAGCGCGGTATCGGAGACGCCGAGTTGGCCGCCACCATGGCCAGGCAAACCTTCGCGCACCTACCCACCCTGGAGAAGAGATGAACCAACGTAAGACCCTACTTACCGCATCCGTCGTCGCCGCATTGTCGATACTCGCTTCGAACGCCGCCTGCGCGGCCGGCCCGCTGATGGCGGCCCCAGTCAGCCTCGCCTCTCCACAAGAGACGGCGGGACTGGTGGCCAAACTGACCGCGCTCGACGCGCGGCGCGGCATCGGCAGCGACAACAGCTTCCGCATCGCCAGCCAGCATCCCGGCGTCGTCGGCGAGAAGATCGTCCGCGCACAGCACACCTACAAGGGCCTGCGCGTGTTCGGCTCCGAATCGGTGGTGGTGACCAACGGCGCCGGCGACATCGTCAGCGAATCGGTGGCGGACCGGCGCGCCGGATTGGCCGCCAACGCCAACAGCACCAGTTCGGAGGCGGGCCGCCAGCTCGCCGCGCCGGTGACGGACCTGACGCCGGCACTGAGCTCCGGCGACGCCATCGACAAGGTCGTCAAGGCGGTGGCGCCGCGCGGCGTGCACCGCTGGACGCCGAGCGCCGAGCTGCTGATCTATCCGGTGGTGAAATCGGTGCGCGTACCGTCCGCCGTCAACAAGTCCGAGGCCGCGCTCAACGCGCTCGATCTGGAGGAAGTGGTCGACCGCTACGTGCTGGCCTACTATGTGCAAACCCGCATGGCGCAAGACCGCAAGCCGGTCTACTACGACACCATCATCGACGCCAAGACCGGCGCCGTGGTCGCGCAATGGAAGGCGCTGCAAACCGTGGTCGGCACCGGCAACAGCCAGTACAACGGCGCGGTCCCGATCAACACCTCGCAGTCCGGCAGCACCTTCCAGATGCTCGACTCCACGCGTGGCACGGGCGGCAAATTCGGCGGCATGGCCATCACCAACGCAAACCACGCATCGGCCGACAATCCGACCCCCGGCACCATCTACACCAACAGCAGCAACACCTGGGGCGACGGCCAACAGTACATCAACGGCGGCAGCACCACCAACGCCAACGGCCAGACAGCGGCGGTCAACGCGCTGTGGGGCTTGATGAACACCTACGACACCAACAAGAACGTATTGGGCTGGCAATCGCTCGACGGTAACAACACGGCGACCTACATCGCCGCCCACGTCGATACCGCCTACGACAACGCCTTCTTCGACCCAAGCTGCAAATGCATGTACATCGGCGACGGCGGCAGCAGCTTCTACAACCTCGGTTCGATCGACGTGATCGGCCACGAAATGTCGCACGGGATCACCGACGCCACCTCGAACCTGACCTACGCGGGCGAATCGGGCGGCTTGAACGAATCGCACTCCGACATCGGCGGCGAGATGGTCGAAGCGTACGCGCGCGCCGGCGGCACCGGCACCGTGATCCCGGCCGCCGGCAACGATTGGATGACGGGCAAGGAGATCGCGCGGAACGGACAGCCGCTGCGCTGGCTGTACAAGCCAAGCAAGGATGGCCGCAGCCCGAACGCCTGGAGCAGCACGATCAAGAACATCGACGTCCACCTGTCGAGCGGTCCTAACAACCGCATGTTCTATTTCCTGTCGCAGGGATCGAACGCCACCACCACCAGCGACTACTACAGCCAATACCTGGTCAAGAGCCCCGCCGCGATGACCGGCATCGGCAACGACAAGGCCTATCGCATTTGGTTTAAAGCGCTGACCACCAAGTTCACGTCGTCGACCAACTACGCCGACGCCCGCGCCAAGGTGCTGCTGGCGGCGCAGGAGCTGTATGGCACGGGCTCGAAGGAGGCCATCGCCGTGCAGCGCGCCTACGCGGCCATCAACGTCGGCGCCGACGTCGACGAAACCGGCGGCGGCTCGGGCGTCTCGATCTCGACCCAGCCGGCCAGCGTGACCGTGGCCGTGGGCGCGACCGCGTCGTTCAGCGTCGGCGCCAGCGGCGGCACGTCGCCGTACACCTACAAGTGGTTCCGCAACGGCACGCAGATCAGCGGAGCCACCTCGGCCACCTACTCGCTGACGGCGCAAACGGCCGACAACGGCGCGGTGTTCAACGCCGTCGTCAGCGATTCGTCCTCGCCGGTCAAGACCGCAACGTCGGGCAACGCCACCTTGACCGTCGGCGGCACCAGCGGCGGCGCCGAGAAGATCGTCAACGGCGGCTTCGAGTCCGGCACCACCGGTTGGGCCGGCACCACCGGCGCGATCGGCACCTTCACCGGCCAAACGGCCTTCGAAGGCGCGCGCTACGCCTGGTTGGGCGGCAACGGCAGGACCGCGACCGAGACGCTGACGCAGAGCGTGGCGATTCCATCGGCCGCCACCACCGCCACGCTGACCTTCGCGCTGCACATCGACACCGCCGAAAGCGGCACCACCGCCTACGACAAACTGGTCGTGACCGTGAAGAACAGCGCCGGCAGCGTGCTGGGAACCCTGGCCACGTACTCGAACGCGAATGCGGCCAGCGGCTACCAGACCCGTACCTTCAACCTGGCCGCCTACAAAGGCCAGACCGTGACCCTGTCGTTCGCGGCCACCGAGGACACGTCGCTGCAAACCTCGTTCGTGGTCGATAAGGTCAGCCTGGTCACGCAGTAAGGTAGACAGGGGCGGCGCCGCGGCATGGTCGCCGCCCTGTTTTTAAAGCCACTCGGTATGCAAAGTATGCGATGCAGTTTCGATTACAAGTGCAGGGCGGGCCTGGGGGCCGGCAAACCATAGCGATCGACGCCGCCAGCGAGGCGGAGGCGGTCCGGCAGGCGGCGCGCAACGGCTGGCGCGTGCTGGCCATCGACAATACCGGCGCCACGGGCGCGGGGGAACGTCTACGCTCCGGCATCGGCAAACAGCCCTTCCCGCTGCTGCAATTCAGCCAGGAGCTACTGGCGCTGCTCGAAGCGGGACTCAATCTGAGCGAGGCCACCGCCACGCTGCTCAACAAGGAAACCCGCGCCGGCGCGAGCGCGACGCTGGCCGCGATCCAGCGCTCGCTCCAGCAAGGCAAAAGCTTTTCCGACACCCTGGCGGACTTCCCCGCCGTGTTCCCCGAACTGTACGTCGCCACCGTGCGCGCGGCCGAACGCTCCGGCAACCTGCCCGAGGCGCTGGCGCGCTTCGTCGGCTACCAGTTGCAGTTCGACGCGATCCGCAAAAAACTCGTCTCGGCCGCGATCTACCCCGCCATGCTGCTGGTGGTCGGCAGCCTGGTCACCTTGTTCCTGCTCGGGTACGTGGTGCCAAAATTCAGCGTGGTGTACGAAAGCTCCGGCCGCGATATCCCGTGGGCGTCGCAGATGCTGCTCGGCTTCGGCCAGGCGCTCGCCGCCCATCCCTGGCTGTGCGCCGGCGCGCTGGCTGCCGTTTGCCTGGCGGCGGTGCTCGGCATAACCAACGCCGCGCTGCGACAGCGGCTGGTGCTGGCGGTGCTGCGGTTGCCGGTGTTGTCGGCCAAGGCGGCCGAATTCCGGCTGGCGCGCTTCTACCGCGCCCTCAGCCTGCTGCTGCACGCCGGCATACCACTGGCCAGGGCGCTGGCGATGACCAACGCCATGCTGCTGCCGTCGCAGCAACCGCAGTTGGTGCAAACGCGCCGCGCGGTCGAACAAGGACTGCCCTTTTCCACCGCGCTGGAACAGAACGCGCTCGCTACCCCGGTGGCGCAATCGCTGCTCAAGGTCGGCGAGAACACCGGCCGCCTGGGCGACATGCTGGAACGCTCGGCCAAATTCCACGACGAGGAGTTCGCGCGCTGGGTCGACTGGGCTTCGCGCCTGCTGGAACCGGTTTTGATGACGCTGATCGGTGTGGTGATCGGCGGCGTGGTGGTGTTGATGTACATGCCGATCTTCGAGTTGGCGGGGAGTTTGTCATGAATGCACGTGAACCGGCCGTCCTCGGCCCCGAGATGCTGCACAGCGCGCGCGCTGCCGCGCTGGCGCAGGGCCGTCCGCCGATGACGGTGATGGAGGAGATGTCCGGCCTGACGCCGGAGGAATTCACGCGCCAGCTCGCGCAGCTGTTCTTCTATCCGGCCTGGCCGATGGCGTGGCTGCAGGCGGCGTTGCCGGCCTTCGACCTGCTGTCCTTCACCGACTGCGCCCAGCGCGAATGCGTGCTGTTGCGCGTCGACGACGGAGCGCCGGTTCTGGTGATCGGCAATCCCTTCGCCGACGACACCTTGCAATGGGCCGACTACGCGATCGGCGTCGGCTACACCGTGGCGCTGGCGCACCCGGACGACCTGACCGCCTATCTGGCGCAGCAGGAGAACGTGCAGCAAGCCATGCAGGACATGATGGAGGACGGCAGCCACGGCGAGCTGTCAGGTCTCGATCAGGGCATCGAGGACATCTCGCTGATACGCATCAGCGAAGACAGCAGCCCGGTCGTCAAACTGGTCAACTCGACCATCTACGACGCGCTCAAATTCCAGGCCAGCGATATCCACCTGGAGTGCGACGCGGCCAGTTTGATCATCAAATACCGTGTCGACGGGGTACTGGTGCAGGCCGGCCAGGTGCAGGGCCTGCAGATGGCCGAGCAGATCATTTCCCGCATCAAGGTGCTGGCGGAACTGGACATCGCCGAGCGCCGCGTCCCGCAGGACGGTCGCTTCAAGGTGCGCGTGAAAGGTAGCGAGATCGACTTCCGGGTCTCGATCATGCCCAACATCTTCGGCGAGGACGCGGTGCTGCGGCTGCTGGACCGGCGCGCGCTGACCGAGGCGGCGCAGGCGCTGCGGCTGGAAAACCTGGGTTTGAACAGCGACGCCATCGTGCAAATCCGGCGCCTGGCCGCCAAGCCGCACGGCATGCTGCTGGTAACCGGGCCGACCGGCTCCGGCAAGACCACCACGCTGTACGCGGCCATCACCGAGATCAATACGGGCCGCGACAAGATCGTCACCATCGAAGACCCGGTGGAGTATCGCTTGCCGCGCGTGCTGCAAATCCCCGTCAACGAAAAGAAGGGCCTGACCTTCGCGCGCGGCCTGCGCTCCATTCTGCGCCACGATCCCGACAAGATCATGATCGGCGAGATCCGCGACGACGAAACGGCGCAGATCGCGGTGCAGGCGTCGCTGACGGGCCACCTGGTCTTCACCACGGTCCACGCCAACAACGTGTTCGACGTGGTCGGCCGCTTCCTGCACATGGGCGTGGACCCGTACAGCTTCGCGGCGGCGTTGAACGGCATCGTCGCGCAGCGGCTGCTACGGCTCAATTGCGAGCATTGCGCGGTCGATATCGAACCCGATCCCCAGGACTTGAAGGACAGCGGCCTGGCACTGGCGGATGTGGGCGAGTGGCGCTTCAAGGCCGGCGCGGGGTGCGGACATTGCCGGGGCACCGGCTACAAGGGCCGCAAGGCGGTGGCCGAAGTGCTGATATTGAACGACGCCATGCGCGAGATGATCTGCACCCGCGCGCCGGTCTCGCGCATGAAGGAGGAAGCCGCGACGATGGGATTCCGCCTGGCGCGCAGCGCCGGTCTCGATCTGGTGCGGCAGGGCGAAACCACTTTACTGGAGCTCAATCGTGTCACTTATTGAACGTCTGACCCGGCCTCTCCAGGCGACCAGGTTACGCCCCCTGGCCGCGCGCAGCCTGCATATCCTGATGGCGCCGCAACAGCTGTCTTGCGTCGTGCGCCAGGGCCGCCGCGTCATCGAGGGCAGCGCGCAACAGATCGCGCTGGTCAATCCCGCAGGCCATTGGCAAGTCGGCCTCGATGCGCTGCGCGCGATGCTGGTCGAATCGGCGACGGCATGGGCGGGCCTGCCGCTGGAGATCAGCCTCTCCGGTCGCTGGAGCCATATGGTGCTGGCGCCGTGGAGCGACGCGCTGCTGTCGGAGCCGGGCGCCGCCCACTTCCTGCAATCGCAACTGACCGCCCTTTACGGCGACGCCGCGCGCGGCTGGCATGTCGTCGGCGACGATGCGCCTTACGGCCAGGCGCGCGTCGTCTGCGGCATCGACGCCACGTTGCTACACGCGCTCAAGGAGCTGGCCGGTGAATGCGCTCACTCGTGCCGCGTCGTCGAACCCTTGCTCTGCACCGCGCTGCGCGCACTGTCGGCGGAGGATATGCGCGCGCCCTCCGCCGCCCTGGCGCTGATCGAACCCGGACGTATCACCATGGCGGCGCTGAATCGGGGACGAATCGTGGCAATCCAGTCGCAACCAGCCAGCGGGGCATGGCGGCAGGAGCTGCCGCAAGCCTGGCAGCGCTGGACTCTGCGCCTGCCGGAGTTGGCCGCCATCGAGCACGTTACCGTGGTCGATCCGGGGACCGCCTCCGGTATCGCGCCCGGCGCCATCGTCCAACTGGTCGCGGATACCCTGCCGCCGCGCTTCCGTATCGTTGCCAACCCATTCGGCGCCGCCGTGATGGAACCGCAGCCGAATACCGCTTCATCGGGAGTCGCGGCATGACCCGCCTTGATTTTATTCCACGCGCGGCGCCGCTAACCGGCTGGCGGCTGGCGGTGCTTGCCGTCGGATTGCTGATGCTTATGCCGGCGGCCATCAACTGGATGGCGCAGCGACAAACCGTCGCTCGCCTGCACGCGCGGCTGGATGCGCAGTCGGCAGCGCTGCAACCGCAGCGCCTGACCCGGCCCGCGCTGGCGCCGGCGCAACAGCAGCAAATGGACCTTCAGGTGAAGGCGGTGGCGGAGGCGGTGCGTCAACTGAACCTGCCTGTCACGCGCCTGCTCAAGACCATCGAGGCGCGCGAGGATATGCGCATCGCCCTGCTGGGACTCGATCTGAATGGCGAGCCGGCCCAGGATGGCGAAGCGGCCGCGCCATCGAGGCCCGCAGGCACCCTGAAAATCAGCGCCGAAGCGGAAACCGCACAGGACATGATCAACTACCTCGCCTTCCTGAATCAGCAACGGATGTTCCGGTCGGTGTATCTGCTCAAGCACGAGATGACCGGCGCGGTGTCCGGCGCCAGCGGTGAGCGCCCGTATCAATTTCAGCTGGAGGCACAATGGCGGCAGTAAAACCCGGCAAAGCTATAAAGCTGAACATGGCGCCCAATCTGGCGGGCCGGCTGGTTTGGCAAGCGCGGCGCCGGATGCGTCTCACCGGCGCCGGCGCGGTCATCGGCATCGCTTGCGCCCTGCTTGCGCTGCTGGCCCAATGGCACTCGACGCAACTGGAACAGCAGCGGGTCGCTCTAATCGGGCAGCTGAACACCGCCGCACGCGCGGCCGCGATACCCCGCGCCCCGGTGGTGACCACCGCCAGCGGCGTCGCCGCATTCTTCCATCATCTGCCGCCGCATGACGCGATTCCCGACCAGCTCAAGGAATTGGTGCGGGTGGCGCAGCAGAGCAACATCCCGCTGGCCAAGGCGGAATACAAGCCGGAGCGGGACGCCAACGCAGGATTCCTGCGCTACCGGATCACGCTACCCGTCAAAGCCGATTTCGCCAATGTGCAAAGCTTCCTCATCACCGCGCTGCAAACGCTGCCGACGCTGACGCTGGAGTCGGTCGCCTTCAAGCGCGAGCAGATCGAGGCCGGCGAAGTCGAGGCCCGTATCCAGTTCGTTCTGCTGGTACGGCGGCAGGAGGAGCGGCGATGAGGAAAATCGTACTTGGCACGGCAGCCGTCGCGACTTTGCTGGCGGCGTGGTTCGCGCCCGAGCAGGACGGCGGCGTGGTGGGTCCGGCGGCGGCCACCCCGCGCGAGGTATCGGTCCCCGCCAGCGCTCCGCAACCGGATGCGCTTCCCGCGGAAATCGCCGCCGTGGAGGCGGCGCCTCCGGCCGGCGTCGATCTGCAAATCCATTCGCGCGTGGCGGACGATGAATTGGGTAACGTGTTCGGCAAACAAAGCTGGGCGCCACAGTCGCCGCTCAAGGTGATGGCGGAACAAATAACGCCAGCGCGCCAGAGCGCCACGCCATCAGGCCCGCCGCCACTGCCGTTCCACTTCATGGGCCGCTTCACCGACGAAGGCAAGACCGCCTATTTCCTGCAAATCGACGGGCAGAACGTGGTCGCCCGCCCCGGCGAAAAAATCAACGACAACTACCTGCTCGACAGCGTCAGCGGCGACACGATGAACTTCATCTATCTGCCGCTCAATCAGAAACAATCTCTCGTTGTAGGGGACACCAATTGAACAAGACCATCGCCACGCGCTTCCACGTGATCGCAGCCAGCCTGCTGCTGTGCGCCTGCGCCGGCAACCAGACCTTCAAGGAAGGCAACGCGCTGCTGGACGCCGGCCAAATCGACCAGGGGCTGGCCAAACTGGAACAGGCGGCCAAGGAAGACCCGCACAACGCCGAATACCGCATCGTGCTGTTGAATCGCAGGCTCAAACTGGTCAACGCGATGAACAGCCGCGCCGACGCGCTGCGGCTCAAGGGCCAGGGCATCGAAGCGGCCAAGTTGTACGAGCAGGCACTGACGATCGATCCCGCCAACCAGGTGGCGCGCCAGGGCCTGTCGGCGCTGACGCAGGACCAGCGCCACCAGCAGGTGATGGCGGACGCCGAAGCGCTGTACCAGCGCGGCGGCGAAGCGGATCTGGCGCAGGCGCAGGAACTGCTGCGCCCCTCGCTGGCACAGCGCCCGGGCCAGCGCGACCTGCTGCGGCTCAAGGCGCGGTTGAACGACGCGCAGACGCGCCTGCGGCCCGCCAACGGCCGGCTGGCCGCCGCCTACCGTAAACCCGTCACGCTGGAATTTCGCGACGCGCCGGTGCGCGCGGTGTTCGATTTCATCGGCAAGGTGTCCGGCCTGAATTTTGTCTTCGACCGCGAAGTCGATCCGGCGCTGCGCGCGACGATCTCGGTGCGCGACACCAGCATCGAGGAGGCAATCGGCATGCTGCTCAGCGCCAATCAGCTGGAGCAAAGCATCACCGGCGACCGTTCCATCACCATCTATCCGAACAATCCGCAAAAGGTGAAGGACTACCAGCAACTGGTGGTTCGTAACTTCCTGCTGGCGAACGCCGACGTCAAGACGGTGGCGTTTTCGCTCAAGACGCTGCTCAAGGCAAGGGATATCGTCACCGACGAGCGTATCGGCAGCATCATCATGCGCGACACGCCCGCCATGATACGCATGGCGGAGCGGATCATCTCCATGCAGGACGTAGCCGATCCGGAGGTCATGCTGGAGGTGGAGGTGCTGGAGGTCAAGCGCACGCGCGGCCAGGAGCTGGGCATCCGCTGGCCCGATTCCGCCGGCCTGACCTTGCTGGGCAGCGGCGAATTCGGCGCCTTGAACGTGGGCGACCTGCGGCACATAAACAGCGGCAAGATCGGCCTGGAACTTGGTTCCGTCAAACTCAATGCCAACAAGACCGACACGGACAGCAATATCCTGGCCAATCCGCGCATCCGCGTGCGCAACAAGGACAAGGCAAAGGTGCTGATCGGCGACCGCGTGCCGGTGATCACGGTGACCACCAACAATGGCGTCAGCGCCGACAGCGTCAATTATGTGGACGTGGGCCTGAAACTCGATGTCGAACCTAACGTGTATCTGGACGACGAGGTGGCCATCAAGATCAACCTGGAGGTGAGCAGCGTGGTCAAGGAGATCATCAGCAAATCCGGCACCCAGGCCTACCAGATCGGCACGCGCAGCGCGGCCACCGTGCTGCGGCTGAAGGATGGCGAAACACAGGTGCTGGCGGGCCTGATCAACGACGAGGACCGCACAACGGCCAACAAGATTCCGGGCATCGGCGATCTGCCGATGATGAGCCGCCTGTTCGGCAGCCAGAAGGACGACTCGACCCGCAGCGAGATCGTGCTGTCGATCACGCCGCGCATCCTGCGCTCGATACAGCGTCCGGAACTGCCAGCGGCGGAATTCAACTCGGGCACCGAATCCGATGTCGGTGGGCGCGGTCAGTCCGGCGCCACCTTGGCCTCGGCCGGTGACATGGCGCAGGGCATGGTGCAAGACAGCGTACCCACGCAACCGGCGGCGGACAACACGGCCGTAAACAACGGTTCGGGCATGACCGGCGCCGATAGCGCGCTGATGCCGCAGGCGTCCAAGCCCGAGCCCACCGGCCAGACGCCGTACCCGCCGAAGAAGGGACAATAGCCATGTCTCGCGCAAGCCAGCGTGGCTTCACCTTCATCGAACTGATGATCACACTGGCCATCCTCGCCACGCTGGCCATGGTGGCCGCGCCGATGGCGCAGGTGGCGGTGCAGCGCGAGCACGAACGTCAGCTGCGCACCGCGCTGATCGAGATACGCGAAGCCATTGACGCCTACAAGCGGGCCGCCGACAACGGCCGCATCAAATTGGCGATCGGCGACTCCGGCTATCCGAAGAAGCTGGAGGATCTGGTCAACGGCGTGCCGGACCTGCGCAGCCCGCGCAAGCAGAATATGTACTTCCTGCGCCGCCTGCCGCGCGATCCCTTCGCGCCGCCCGAGGGCAATGGCAACGGCTTCGCCAGCGGCGGAGCAGGCGGCGGCTGGGCGCTGCGCTCCTACGCCTCGCCGCCCGACAACCCGACAGAGGGCGAGGACGTTTTCGACATCAGCTCCCGTTCCACAAGAACGGGATTGAACGGCATTCCGCTCCGTCTATGGTGACCTCATGAACCGCACAAACAAGGGATTCACGCTGGTCGAACTGCTGGTGGTGCTGGCGATCATATCGCTGCTGCTGACGATCGCCCTGCCCCGCTATTTCAGCTCGGTCGACAAATCGAGGGAGATCGCGTTGAAGGAAAACCTGCAGGTTCTGCGCAGCGGCATCGACAAATACTACGCCGACAAAGGCGAATACCCCGCCGCGCTGGCCGATCTGGTGAACCACCACTACTTCCGCAAGATCCCGCTGGACCCGGTGACGGAATCCGCATCGACCTGGCAATTGCTGCCGTCCGCCGACGCCGAGAAGCCCGGCGTGGCCGACATTCGCAGTGGAGCAAAGGGAAAGACACGCGATGGCACGCCGTTTCAACAGCTCTAGACTATGCTCCCAAACCCGCCAGCGCGGCTTCGCCTATCTATGGACGCTGATGCTGGTGGCGTTCATGGGCATCGGCCTGACCATCGGCGCGGACCTGTACGCGACCGCCGCGCGGCGCGACAAGGAGCGCGAGTTGCTCTTCATCGGCCACGAGTTCCGGCACGCGCTGGAGCGCTACTACAACGCCGGCGCGGCGGGCCAGAACCAGTACCCGCTGACGATGGAGGACTTGCTGAAGGACCCGCGCTTCGCCAATCCCAGACGCCACCTGCGCCGGCTGTACACCGATCCGGTCACCGGCAAGGCCGATTGGCATCTGGTGCTGCAGCAGGGTCGCATCGTCGGCATCCGCTCCGCATCCACGCAACGGCCGATCAAACAGGACAACTTCGACGACGACGATGCCGGCCTGGCCAAAAAATCGCGCTATGCCGATTGGATCTTCACGTATCCCCACGATCTTTTCACCGTCTCGCAGGGCGGCGATAAAAAGTAGTGCATGATTAATAATATTTTTTGATCTGGGACATAACACCACAGGCGCGGACGGTCTAGCGTGACTCATCCGCTTTTGCGGACTCGGCGCCATCAATCGATGCCCGCCGGAACGGATTCGGAGGATGAGATGAACCTGCACACGCCCTTACTTGTCACACGCATCGCCGCATGCATCGCCACCGCCGCCATGGCCGCGACCACCACGGCGCAAGCGGCCATCCAGCTGATGGCGGCGCCGATCGCGCCCCCATCCCCGCAGGAGAGCGCGGGACTGGTATCGAAACTGACCGCGCTCGAAAGGTCGCGCGGCGTCCCGGCCGACTACAGCTTCCGCATCAGCGCCCAGCATCCCGGCGTCGTCGGCCAGAAGATCACGCGCGCGCAGCACACCTTCAAGGGCCTGCGGGTGTTCGGCTCGGAGTCGGTAGTGGTCACCAACAACGCCGGGGAGATCATCAGTTCCTCGGTCTCGGACCGCCGCCCCGGCCTGGTCCCCGGCGCGGCCGCCACGCCGGTGGACATGACGCCGGCGCTGACGTCCGAACAAGCGATCGATGTCGCCATAAGGTCGGTCTCGCCGCATGGTGTTCACCGCTGGACGCCGAGCGCCGAACTGCTGCTCTATCCGATCATGAAGACGGTGCGCGTGGCCTCGGCGACCAACAAACCGGAAGCCGAACTCAATGCGCTCGATGTCCAGGATGTGGTCGAGCGCCACGAGCTGGCCTACTATGTGCAGACCCGCATGGCGCAGGACGGCAAGCCGTTTTACTTCGACACCGTGGTCAACGCCCGGACCGGCGCGATCATCGACCAATGGAAAGCGCTGCAAACGGTGATCGGCCAGGGCAAGAGCCAGTATAACGGCGAGGTGCCGATCAGTACCTCGCAATCGGGCGGCACGTTCCAGATGCTTGACCCGATGCGCGGCACCGGCGGCAAATTCGGCGGCATGGCCATCACCAACGCCAACCACAGCTCGTCCAACAATCCCAACCCCGGCAGCGTGTACACCAACAGCACCAACACCTGGGGCGACGGCCTGCAGTACAACGGCGGCAGTACCACCGACGCCAATGGACAGACCGCCGCCGTCAACGCGCTATGGGGCCTGATGAACACCTACGACACCAACAAGAACGTACTGGGATGGCAGTCGCTGGACGGGAACAATACCTCGACCTACATCGCCGTCCACGTCGACAAGAACTACGACAACGCCTTCTACGACGACAGCTGCAAGTGCATGTACATCGGCGACGGTTCATTTTTCTATAGCCTGGGATCGATCGACGTGATCGGCCACGAGATGTCGCACGGGGTCACCGCGTCCACGGCGGACCTGATCTACTCCGGGGAGTCGGGCGGCTTGAACGAATCGAACTCCGACATCGGCGGCGACATGGTGGAAGCCTATGCGCGCGCGGGCGGCACCGGCGACGTGGTGCCGGCGACCGGCAACGACTGGATGACGGGCAAGGAGATCAGCAAGAGCGGCGAACCGCTGCGCTGGATGTACAAACCGAGCAAGGACGGAAGCAGCCCGGATGCCTGGAGCAGCTCACTCAAGAGACTGGACGTGCACTACTCCAGCGGCCCGAACAACCGCATGTTTTACTTCCTGTCCCAGGGATCGAACGCCGATCCCGCCAGCGACCATTACAGCAAATACCTGGTCAAGCAGCCGGCGGCGATGACCGGGATCGGCAACGACAAGGCCTATCGCATCTGGTTCAAGGCGCTGACCACCAAGTTCACATCGTCGACCAACTATGCGGATGCCCGCAAAAAGGTACTGGCGTCCGCCCAGGAACTGTACGGCGCCGACTCCAAGGAAGCCATCGCCGTCAAACGCGCCTACGCGGCCATCAACGTCGGCGCCGATATCGACGAAAACGGCGGCGGCGACGACGCCACCGAACTTGTTGTCAATGGCGGCTTCGAAGACGGAACCTCGGGCTGGCGCGGCACCACCAGCACCATCGGCAGCCTGCCCGGCCAGACCGCGCACGAGGGCACCAGGTTCGCCTGGATGGGCGGCAAAGGCCGGAAGACCAGCCAGACATTGACCCAGGCGGTGACGATACCGGCGGAATCGACCAGCGCGGAGCTGAGCTTCGCGCTGCACATCGACAGCGCCGATACAACCAACACCGCCCACGACACGCTGGTGGTCACGGTACGCGGCAGCTTGGGCCGGGTGCTGCGCACGCTGGCCACCTACTCCAACGCCGATGCCGCCGACGGCTACAAGATCCGCACCTTCGATCTCAGCGAGTTCAAGGGCAAGCAGGTGACGCTGCACTTCGCGATGCGCGAGAACGCATCGCTGAAGACCTCCTTCGTCCTCGACAAGGTCAGCCTGCTCGCCAAGTGAGGGCAGTTCCGATTACCGCAGCGTGACGAACACCGGGTTCGAATAGAACCACAGGCTGCGGTAGTTACGGTCGTTGATGTCGTTGAAGCGCTGGGTGTTGTCGGTGGTGCCGGTGCGCTGGTCCGCCAGCGGCTCGCCGCCCTGAGTCAGGCCGGCGACATCGGTGCCGAGATTGGTGCCGCGCAGGCGGTAGTACTGGTTCTTGCTGGCGGTGGTCTCGTAGCTGATGGTGAAGTAGCCGTCGGCGTCGACCTTCCAGTCGGCGCTGGTGAAGCGCTTGACCACCTTGGCGCTGGCGTTGGTGGCCACGCTGTAGGCGGCGCTGCCCTGGGCTGCTTTGGGTCCGACATCGCCGACGATCAGGTCGACGTGATCGACCACCGGCTTGACGTTGGCGGCGGTGCCGCTGTCGACCGGCTTCTCGTAGTTGTTCTTCGCGGGAGTCTTGAAGCGGATCGTGACGACCACCTTCTCGCCGCTGGCCACCTTCAACTCGCCGCCCATCTCCTTGCGATCGTCCTTGCTGGCCAAGTTGAAGTCCAGCGCGTTGATCAAATCACCGTAGACCGAGAACATTTTTCCCGAGCGTAGACCTTGCAGCAGGTCCTTCATGGCCGGCACGCCCTGGGCTGCGTTGAACACATAGTTCTTCGCGTACTCGCCCGGGAAGTAGCCGCTGCTGTTGCCGTTGACGATCTTGAAGTGGGTGTCGGAATCGGTCAGGTTCCAGACGCGGCGCCCTTCACCCAGCAGCGCGTCCCACACACCGCCGACCTTGGCCACCACGTAATCGACGCCGCCATATGCGCGCAGCGGCGCGTTTTCCGGCGTGTAGGCGGCGGTGTAGCCGCCGCGATCCGGTTCCATCTGGTTGCCAACCATGCCTTCGATGGCGAACATGATGTTCGGCGCGATGTCGTTGAAGCGGCGGAAGTCATCGACCGTGTAGCTGCCCTTGTTGCGCGACGGGTGGTTGATGACCGCGTAGCTGGTGTCTGGGTAGTTGTCCTTCAACCAGCTGATCGCCTTGAGCGCGTCGTCGGCGGTCTTGTTGTAGCGGATCTCGCCGTACTTGGCCTTCCACGCGGCGACGTCGGCGGCGTCGAACATGGCCGGGTCGCGGGTGGTGAACAAGTACTCGAATTCCTTCATGCCCTTGGTGCTGGCGGTCAGCTTGTCGGTTCCCTGGAACAGGCCGATACCGATATGGTCGTGGGTCGGCATATCCCATTCGAAGCCGCTGAAAATCAGCTTGTCGGCATAGGTGCCGACCGCCTGCAAGGCCTGCACGCGCGGGATCTCGTAGCGCTCCACGCCGACCGACATCGGGATCGTGGTATCCAGCTTCGCGCCCTTCTCGTCGCGCGTCGATACGCGCAGGTGGTTGGACACCGCCATCCAGTCCAGGCCAAACGTGGTGAAGGCTTTGCCCAGTACCTTGTCCAGCGTCTGGCTGACATCGGCGTCGGCCGACTGCGTGGTGTGGGTGTGTAGATCGCCGGCGATCCAGCGGCCGCTCGGCAACGGCGGCACATTGCTGCCGACCGGCTCATCGCCGCCGCCGCAGGCGACAGCCGCCACAAGGATCGCGGCGGCCGTCGGAATCAACAGGAGGCGGGTGGAGAAGGCTTTTTTGCGCTGCATGCTATTGTCCTGAAAGTGAGTGCGGAGAAGCCGGCACACTAGCATTTGCTTGTTACGGCACGATGACGCAGCGGCAAGTCCCCAGCGCAAAACTGCTATCATCGGGGGCTGTCGCGGGCCGGTTCCGCGCGCGTTCGAAAACTCAAACAGGGATGTTAAGAAAATGACTATTGGCGGAAAGACCATGGAGCAGGCTTTGTCGACGTTATCCGATATGACCGCAGGCGCGGTCCCTATCGGCAAGGAGGAGCATCTGCAGCGCGTCGAACGCGCCCAGGCCTTCATGCGCCAGCAGGGCATCGCGGCGATCTATGTCAACGCCGGTGCCAACATGACCTACTTCACCGGCACCAAGTGGCATGCGAGCGAACGCATGGTCGGCGCCATCATCCCCGCCAGCGGAGCGGTCGAATATATCGCCCCGGCGTTCGAGGAAAGCACGCTGAAGGACTTCATGCTGGTCGAGGGAGCGGTCAACTGCTGGCACGAGCACGAAAGCCCTTACCAGTTGTTCGTCGATACGCTCAAGCGCATGGGCATCGCGCCCGCCGCCGCTGGCGCTACCGCGCCGCGCGTAGGCATTTGCGAAAGCGCGAACTTCTTTATCTACGACGGCATCCGTCCACTGGCCGAAGGCTACGCGCTGGAGAACGCGAGCACCGTGACCGCGCATTGCCGCACCCGAAAATCGGCCAACGAGATCGCCCTGATGCAGCGCGCCAAGGACATGACGATGGCGGTGCACGTGGCCGCCGCCAGCATTCTGCGCGAAGGCATCACCACCGTCGAAGTGGAGGAATTCATCGACCGCGCGCACCGCAAGGTCGGCGCCTCGGGTTCGTATTTCGTCATCGTGCTGTTCGGCGAGGCGACCGCGTATCCGCATGGCGTGAGCTATGTGCAGACGCTCAAACCGGGCGACACGGTGCTGATCGATACCGGCTGCAAGCTGCATAACTACATCTCCGACATCACCCGCACCTATGTGTACGGCGAGATCAGCGAGCGTCAGCGTTCGGTGTGGAACAGCGAGAAGGCGGCGCAACTGGCGGCCTTCAACGCGGCGCAACTGGGCGTGCCGTGCGAGGAAGTGGACCAGGCGGCGCGACGTTCGCTGGAGGCGGACGGTTTCGGTCCGGGCTACAAGCTGCCGGGGCTGCCGCACCGCACCGGTCACGGCATCGGGCTGGATATCCACGAATGGCCGTATCTGGTGGGCGGCAACAAGACGCCGCTGGACGTGGGCATGTGCTTCTCGAACGAGCCGATGATTTGCATCCCCGGCGAATTCGGCGTGCGTCACGAGGACCATTTCTACATGACCGAGAACGGTCCCAAGTGGTTCACCGAACCGGCGCACAGCATCGATGATCCGTTTGGCCTGGCGCGCTGAGAGTGACGATGCAGACTGCGACGATACTCAGCCTGGCCGCGTCGATCACGTGTGTCGGTCTTTTCACGAAACAGAAGAACTGGGTGCTGGCGGCGGCTTTCGCCTTTTCCTCGATCTACACGATCCTGGACAAGGCGATATACATCGCGGCGGTGCCGGCGTTTATCATTCCCTGGTGCGCGTACATCTTCTTCGCGTTGGTGGGATACGAGGTTTTCCGGAAGGTTGTCCTCAGCTGACCGATTTGATGTTGATAACGTAGGGCGGCTTAGGCGGAACGCCGTAATCGGCCATGGTAAAGCCGCCGACGGCTCGACCATGGCCGATTACGCTTCGCTAATCCGCCCTACGTGTTTTAACGGTGCGCTAACGCTCAGGCCTGGATTCTCTTCAAAGCGCGGTGGAAGCGTAGCGGGACGGTGACGGGGAACTCGTTTCCCACCGGCCGACCGACGATGATCGGGCCGAACATCGCGCGCAGCGGCGAGGCGCTTTTTCGCACGAAGGTGCGGCCTTGCGCGGTTTCCTCCGCCGGGACGTAGCCGAATTGGGCGATCCGGCCGAGGAACGCTGTGCTGCTCTCCGCCGACACCATGCCGCGCACCGGCAGGTGCTCAATCGCCGCCGAGGCGATGTAGCCGGCAAACCCCAGCAAAACTATCCGCAGCACGCCGACCAGGTCCCAGCCGCGCGGCAGCTGCGTCACCACAAATAGACATAACACCGCCACGGCGATGGTCAGCCAACTGCGCGGGTTCTCCAGCGGATTGAGAACGATTTTGTGTTTGGTGATGGTGCTCGCCATGACTGCCGCCTGCTTAAAAATAAAGCGCTATTGTGACCGGCGGCGGTCAAAAAGGAAAGCTCCCCGCCCCCATCACGAACGTTTCATCACCAGCGTGAGGATGTCGTAACTGGCCACCAGTTCGTCCTTCTGATTGGTGACCTGCACGTCCCACGCGACCACGCCCTGGCCAACACCCTTGTCGTCGGTGCGGTTGCGGTCCACTTTGCGCTTGCAGGTCAGGCGCGCACGGATGGTGTCGCCGATGGCGACCGGTGTGATGAAGCGCAGGTTGTCCAGCCCATAATTGGCCAGCACAGGCCCCGGTGCCGGCGAGACGAAAAGGCCGGCCGCCGCCGACAACACGAAATAGCCATGCGCGATACGCTTGCCGAACTGCGTGTCCTTGGCGGCGATCTCGTCGAAGTGCATGTAGAAGTAGTCACCCGAGACGCCCCCGAAGTTGACGATGTCCGCCTCGCTGACCGTGCGGCGGTGCGTGAGCAGCGAGTCGCCGATCTTGAGGTCCTCGAAGTGCCGACGGAATGGGTGCACTTCGCTCTCCTGCACCCTGGCCCCGCGCACGTATTCGCCGGTGACGGCGGCCAGCATCGTCGGCGAACCCTGAACCGCCGCACGCTGCAAAAAGTGGCGCACCGCGCGGATACCGCCCAGTTCCTCGCCGCCGCCGGCGCGTCCCGGGCCGCCGTGCTTGAGCTGCGGCAGCGGCGAGCCGTGGCCGGTGGAATCGACCGACGCTTCGCGATCCAGTATCAGCACGCGGCCATGGGAGGCGGCTGCCACCGGCACGGCGTAGGCGGCGATGGCCGGTTCCTTCGTCACAAGGGTCGATACCAGGCTGCCCTTGCCGCGCGCGGCAAGCGCCAGCGCCTCGTCGATACCGTTGTAGCTAATGATGGTGCTGACCGGGCCGAAGGCCTCGACATCGTGCACCGCATCGTTGACCATGCCGTTGCGACATAACAGGAGTGTCGGCGCGAAAAAGGCGCCATCGGCGACGCCGTCGCCAACCGGCTTGAATCCGTCGCCTTCACCAAATAGGACCTCGTTACCGCGCGCAAGCATCGCCAGCCGCTCGGCGACGTCGCGCTGCTGGTCCCTGGACGCCAACGCGCCCATGCGCACGCCTTCGACCGACGGATCGCCGACACTGACCTTGGCCAGGCGCTCGCGCAGCCGCGTGCCGACCGCGTCGACCATGTTCTCCGGGACGATGATGCGACGGATCGCGGTACATTTCTGTCCCGCCTTGCCGGTCATCTCGCGCGCCACTTCCTTGACGAACAGGTCGAACTCGGCGTCGTCCGGCGTCACGTCCGGCGCCAGAATGGCGCAATTGAGCGAATCCGCTTCGGCGGTGAAGGGCACCGAGTTGGCGATCAGGTTGGGGTTGACGCGCAACTTTGCGGCGGTGTCGGCGGACCCGGTGAAGGTGACGACGTCGGCGCCGCCCAGGCGGTCCAGCAGATCGCCGGTGCCGCCGATGACCAGTTGCAGCGCGCCTTCCGGCAGCAGGCCGGATTCGTGCATCATGCGCACCACCGCCTCCGTCAGGTAGCTGGTGGCGGTGGCGGGCTTGCCGATGCACGGCATCGCCGCCAGGAAGCTCGGGGCGAATTTCTCCAGCAGGCCCCATATGGGGAAGTTGAAGGCGTTGATGTGCACCGCCAAGCCGCCGCGCGGCACCAGGATGTGGGTGCCGGCGAAGCCGCCGTTTTTACCGAGCGCCATGGCCGGACCTTCATGAAGCACGTTCGACGACGGCAGTTCGCGCCCACCCATGCTGGCGTAGGCGAACAAGGTGCCGGTGCCGCCTTCGATATCGACCCAGCTGTCGGCGCGGGTGGCGCCGGTCAGATGCGAGATCGCGTACAGCTCCTCCTTGCGGCCGACCAGATACAGCGCCAGCGCCTTCAGGCGCGCGGCACGCTGCTGGAAGTCCAGCTTCATCAGCGCCGGCACGCCGGTCTTGCGGGCGTAGGTGACGGCTTCGCCGAAGTCGATCCGCTCGGCGTGGGTGTGATAGATCAGCGAGTTGTTCAAGGCGCTGTGCAGCGGCGTCGAGGCTTCGCGGCCGATCCAGCGGCCGCCGATCAGGCTTTGCAGGGTTGATACCGGGGGTGAAATTCGTGCCATGTTGTGTTCTCCGTGATTTATGCCGAGGCGTTCTTGTGCAGGTGCAGCGGCAGCGAGCTTTCCCACTCGATACGCTTGCGGTCCGCTTCCACCTCGGTCAGCGCGTCGACCTCGCGCATGGTTTGCATGGACCGCACGGCCAGCTCCTGGTATTGGCCGGTGCCGGCGATCTTCCATTGAATTTCGTCTTCGCGCAGTTCACGCACCACCTTGGCCGGCGTGCCGACCACCAGGCTGCGTGCCGGCACCTCCATGCCGGCGCGGACGAAGGTCATGGCGGCGACGATGCTGTCCGCGCCGATGACGGCGTTATCCATGATTACGCTGTTCATGCCGACCAGCGCGTTGCGGCCGATGCGGCAGCCGTGCAGCACGGCGCCATGTCCGATATGGCCGTCCTGCTCGACGACAGTGTCGGCTCCGGGGAAGCCGTGCATGACACAGGTGTCCTGCAGATTGGCGCCCTCTTCCAGGATCAGCCGTCCGAAGTCGCCGCGCAGCGCCGCCAGCGGACCGACATAGCAGCGCGGGCCGACGATGACGTCGCCGATCAGTACCGCGCTGGGATGCACGTAGGCGCTCGGATGGACCACCGGGGTGACGCCATTGATCTCATAGACCTTGACCATGTTTTCCTCTCAAGCGCGGTCGCGCGGCCGCTGGTCGACGACACGGCGCGCTTTGCCGGTCAGCGTGCGTTCGATGCCGTTGGCGGCCATTAGCCGCACCTTGGTGGTGACGCCGACATTGGTTTTGATGCGTTGTTCCAGCTCCCGGGCCAGCGCCTCGGTTTCGCCAACCGGCAGGTCGCCTGCTTCGGGGCGCAGTTCGGCCAGCACATCGAGCTTGTCCAGATGGCCGTCGCGGGAAACGATCAACTGGTATTGCGGCGCCAGTTTGGGCATCTTGAGTATCAGTTCTTCGATCTGCGACGGGAAGACGTTGACGCCCCGGATGATCAGCATGTCGTCAGAACGGCCGGTGATCTTGCCGATGCGGCGCATCGAACGCGAAGTGGCCGGCAACAGGCGCGTAAGGTCCCGGGTGCGGTAGCGGATGATCGGCAGCGCTTCCTTGCTCAGCGAGGTGAATACCAGTTCGCCCTCTTCGCCGTCCGGCAGCACCTCTCCCGTGTCTGGATCGATGATCTCCGGGTAGAAGTGGTCTTCCCAGATCACGGGACCGTCCTTGCTCTCGATGCATTCGCTGGCGACACCCGGTCCCATGACTTCGGACAGGCCGTAGATGTCCACCGCATCGATGCCGGCGCGCTGCTCGATCTCGGCGCGCATGGCGTCGGTCCACGGCTCGGCGCCGAAGATGCCGACCTTGAGCGAACTGGCGACGGGGTCGAGGCCTTGACGCTGGTACTCCTCGATGATGTTCAACATGTACGACGGCGTGACCATGATGATCGAAGGTTTGAAGTCCTCGATCAGTTGCACCTGCTTCTCGGTCTGGCCACCGGACATGGGGATGACCGTGCAGCCGAGGCGCTCGGCGCCATAATGCGCGCCCAAGCCGCCGGTGAACAAGCCGTAGCCGTAGGAGATGTGCACCATGTCGCCGCGACGCCCACCGGCCGCGCGGATCGATCGCGCCACCACGTTCGCCCAGGTGTCGATATCGTTCTGGGTATAGCCAACCACCGTTGGCTTACCGGTGGTGCCGCTCGACGCGTGCACCCGCACCACCCGGTCCCGCGGCACGGCGAACATGCCGAACGGGTAGTTGTCGCGTAGTTCCTTCTTGCCGGTGAATGGGAACCTGGCGATATCGCCCAGCGTGCGCAGGTCGTCCGGATGCACGCCGGCGGCATCGAAGGCGGCGCGGTAGTGCGGCACGTTGTCATAGGCGTGCTTTAGCGACCACTGCATGCGCTGCAGCTGCAAGGCTTGAAGCTCGTCCTTGCTGGCGCGCTCGATCGGTTCCAGATCGGACGGCTCGGGGATGCGTTGGACCATCGGTGTCTCCTCCGTATTTATATGACTTCGCCGCCGACACGCAGCGACTTGCCCCTGAACAGCGCGACCGTCCGGCCTTCCTGATTACTGACCTTGACGTCGTAGACGCCGCTCTTGCCGTTCAGCGCCAGCTCCACCGCTTCGGCGGTGAGAACGTCGTGCAGCCTGCCCGGCGCCAGGTAATCGATGGTGCAGGCAGCGCCCACCGTGTTCAGGTTGTAGCTGTTGCAGGCGAAGGCGAACGCGCTGTCTGCGAGCGTGAAGATAAAGCCGCCGTGGCAGCTCTGGTGTCCATTGAGCATATCGGCGCGTATGGTCATGGACATGCTGGCGCGGCCGGGACCGACCGCGTTGATCGTCATGCCCAAGCCCTTTGAGGCCGGATCGCGCGAGAACATCGCGTCGGCGACTTTTTCCGCCAACGCTTGCGCATCGGCCGAAGACGGAATCGAAGGCAGTGGCTTATGCATAAAAACCGACTCCGCTGGCGTGCTTGCGGCGCAGCAGCGGCGAGACGCGATAACGGTCCTCACCGTAGCTGGCGGCCAGGTTGGTCAGCACCGTGACGATCTGGCCGATACCTACCGAATCGGCCCACGCCAGCGGCCCGCGCGGATAATTGACGCCTTTTTGCATGGCGGTGTCCGCCGCCTCGGCGCTACAGACACCTTGGTTGACGGCGTCCGCCGCCTCGTTGGCGAGCATGGCGACGGTGCGCATGACGGCCATAGCGGGAACGTCGTCCAGACGGGTGACAGCAAAGCCGGCGGCCTGGAACAGGCCAACCACCGACTGGTAGGCGGCCGGAGAGCATTGATCGGCGCAGGTGACGGCGATGCGGGTGGCGGTGGCGTAGTCCAGCGCGAGGTCGAACAAGACGGTATCCGGATGCCGGTTGTCGCGCGCCCGTTCGGTGGCGCTGCGGCCGTCGGTCAGGTAAACGGCTGCGCCGTTACAGTGGAACGCCGGCGCGCCGTCCGCACCGGCGGCGTGGCCGCGCGCCTCCGGCGACTGCCGATGGGTGACGGTGATACCCGCCGCGCGCAGACGCTCGGCCAGCGCGTCGGCCACCGAACTGCCCGCCACGCGCGGCGCGCCGGCCTTCGCGCCCTGCTCGACGGTGTAGCTGACGAATTCCGGCACCGGCTGCGCGGCCTCGGTTTGCGGCTGCGGCGCACCGATGGCGCCATCGCCGTAAAGGTAAAACCCCCGTCCCGATTTGCGGCCAAGGTATCCAGCGTTGACCATCTCCTGCTGCAGCACCGACGGCGTGAAACGCGGATCGTTGAAGTAGGCGTTGAACACCGATTGCGTGACCGAGAAGTTGACGTCATGCCCGATCAGGTCCATCAACTCGAATGGCCCCATGCGAAAGCCGCCCGCTTCGCGCATGACGGCATCGATGGTGGCGGCATCGGCGGCCTGCTCGCCCAGCAGGCGCCAACCTTCTGCATAAAACGGCCGCGCGACGCGGTTGACGATGAAGCCGGGCGTCGACTTGGCGTGCACGGGGCTCTTGCCCCACGCGGCGGCCGTGTCGCACACGGTTTGCGCGACGGCGGCGTCGGTGGCCAGGCCGCTGATCACCTCGACCAGCGCCATCAGAGGCACCGGATTGAAGAAGTGCATGCCGACCAGACGCTCCGGCTTGCGCAGTTTGGCGGCGATGGCGGTGACCGAGATCGACGAGGTGTTGGTGGCGAGGATGCAGTCGTCGGCGATGAGCGCTTCCAGCTCGGCGAACAAGCCGCGTTTGGCGTCGAGGTTCTCGACGATGGCTTCGACCGCCAGACCGGCGCCGGCCACGTCGTCCAACGTGACGGCGGCCCGCAGACGGGCGATGGCGGCGGCTGCGGCGACGGCGCTCATGCGCTCCTTCGCCACCAGCTTGTTGAACACCAGCGCGATATCGGAGATGGCCTTGGCCACCGCTTCCGGGCGGGTATCGTACAACTTGACGGTGTAGCCGGCGACGGCGGCCACCTGCGCGATGCCGGCGCCCATCGCGCCGCTGCCGATGACGGCGACCAGATGGTCTTTGCTCAAAGCTGCCATGCTTATTTCCCCTGGAATTGCGGTGCGCGTTTTTCCATGAAGGCGGCGACGCCTTCGCGGTAATCCTCGGTGCGCCCCAGCTCACTCATCATTCCGCATTCGAGCGTCAACTGCTGTTGCAAAGTGTTGTGCGGACTGGCGTACAGCGCCTGCTTGGTGAAGGCCAGGCCCTTGGTCGGCGCGGTGGCGAAGTGGCGCGCCATGGCCATGGTTTCGGCGGCCAGTTCCTCATCCGGCACGGCCTTCCAGATCAGGCCCCACGCTTCGGCCTTCTCGGCGCTGAGTTTTTCGCCCAGCATGGTCAGGCCCATGGCGCGGGCGCTGCCGATCAGGCGTGGCAGGAAGTAGGTGCCGCCGGTATCCGGGATCAGCCCCAGTTTGCAGAACACCTCGACAAACGATGCCGACTTCGCGGCGAGGACGATGTCGCACGCCAGCGCGAGGTTGGCGCCGGCGCCCGCAGCCACGCCGTTCACGGCGCAGATGACGGGCATCGGCAAGCCGCGCAGCGCCAGCACCAGCGGCGCGTAGTTCTTCTCGACCGAGTCGCCCAGGTCGACGGCACGCGCGCCAGGTTCCACCGCGCGGTCGGACAGGTCCTGGCCTGCGCAGAAGCCGCGCCCTGCACCGGTGAGTATCAACACGCGCACGCTCTTGTCGGTGCCGACTTTGTGGACGGCGTGGCGCACCTCGTCGTGCATCGCCTGCGTGAAGCTGTTGAGTTTGTCGGGACGGTTCAGCGTGAGCTGGGCGATGCCTTCGTTGATCTCAAAAAGGATGTTCTCGTAGTTCATGACGTCTCCGTTCTTTTATTCAGCCTGGTCGAAGTCGATGACGACTTTGTCGGTGATGGGGAAGCTCTGGCAGCTGAGGACATAGCCACGCGCGATCTCGTAATCTTCCAGCGCGTAGTTGACGTCCATGTCGACTTTACCTTCAAGCAGTTTGCAGCGGCAGGTGGAACACACGCCGCCCTTGCACGAATAACGCATGTCGATGCCGGCGCGCAGGCCGGCGTCGAGCAGCGATTCCTTGTCCTGGTCCATGGTGAAGCTGCTGGCGCTACCATCCATGATGACGGTGACTTCGGTTTCGTGGCGCGCCGCAGCTGGATCGAGCGCACGTGGTTTATGCTGGTGTTTGGGTATGCTGGCGGCGAACAGTTCGACCTTGATGTTCGACTTCGGCATGCCGGCTTCCTGCAGCGCTTCGGATACGCCCTGCATCATGTCCTCCGGCCCGCAGATGAAGGCGACGTCGATATCGTCCACGCGCACCCAGTGCCGCAGGAACTGCGCGCATTTGTCCTTGGTGATGCGGCCGTTGAACAATTCGATGTCCTGCTGCTCGCGGCTCATGACGTAGGCCAGCTTCAAGCGGTCCATGTAAGTGTCTTTGAGGTCCGACAGTTCTTCCTTGAAGATCACCGACGACGAGGCGCGGTTGCCGTAAAAGAGCGTGAAGCGGCTGTGCGGTTCCGCCGCCAGCGTGGTCTTGATGATCGACAGGATGGGCGTAATGCCGCTGCCGGCGGCGAACGCCAAATAGTGCTTGTGGTTGGTGGCGTCCAGCGGCACGTTGAAGTGCCCCATCGGCGGCATGACATCGAGCGTCACGCCGGGTTTAATGCTGTCGTTGGCCCAGCTGGAGAACAGCCCGCCTTGCGTGCGCTTGATGGCCACGCGCAGCGCGCCCTCCTGCACCGCCGAACAGATCGAGTACGAGCGGCGTACGTCCTCGTCGCCGATCAGGGCGCGCAAGGTCAGGTGCTGGCCCTGCTGGAAGCGGAAGCTGTCTTGCAGCTCGGGCGGCACGGCAAAGGTGACGGCGATGGTGTCGCGCGTTTCGTTGCGCACTTGCGAGACGGTCAGCGGGTGGAATTTGCTCATGGTCGTTAGTGGCACTTGAAGTAGTCGAATGGCTCGCGGCAGTCCAGGCATTTGTACAGCGCCTTGCAGGGCGTGGAGCCGAACTGGCTGGTGATCTCGGTGTGGCGCGAGCCGCAATTGGGACAGGCGATGGCAAGGCGCGGCTGCGGGCGGCGCGAGATGGCCGCCAGCGCGCCGCGTGTACTACCTTTCAGGCCGCTGACATCGATCACCTGCTCGGCCGGTGGCGCGATGCCGTAGCCCGACAGCTTGGCCTTGCCCTCCTCGCTCATCCAGTCGGTGGTCCAGGCGGGCGAAACCTGGTTTTGCAGGCGCACATCTACAACGCCATGCGCGTGCAGCGCCTCGGTGACCGCGTCGGCGATAACCTGCATCGCCGGGCAGCCGGAATAGGTCGGCGTGATGGTGACCGTGCAGACTCCATCGTCCAGACGCACGTCGCGCACGATGCCCAGGTCGACGATCGAGATGACCGGGATTTCGGGATCGGACACCTCGGCCAGCCAGGACCAGACCTGCGCGCAGCTCAACACGGGGGTCTCTAAAACGGCGGCTGTCATCTCGATACTCCTACCACTCGGCGCCGGGATAGGCACGCTGCAGGAACTGCATCTCGGCCAGGATATAGCCCAGGTGCTCGGTGTGGCGCCCCTGCTTGCCGCCCTTTTGCATCCAGGCGTCGGCCGGCGGCATGGTCAGCGTGGCCTCGGCGAAGATCTCGGCCACG
Organism: Duganella sp. GW821-FHT07F09; assembly: GCF_059418705.1. Classification (NCBI taxonomy): domain Bacteria; kingdom Pseudomonadati; phylum Pseudomonadota; class Betaproteobacteria; order Burkholderiales; family Oxalobacteraceae; genus Duganella; species Duganella sp. GW821-FHT07F09. The sequence goes on from NZ_JBWKQJ010000013.1 coordinate 65,437, forward strand.
TGCGCCAGCCAGTGCGCGCGCAGTTCGTCGGCCGGCGGCGCGATGCCCTCGTCCACCATCGCGTCGTCGACGGCGTCGTAGGCGAATACTTCGCCGCTGTACATCCACAGCTCGTCGGCCGCGGCCTGCGTGCGCGCGTGCGCCAGTTCGGTGCTATCACCCAGCCGCACGATCAAGTCGCCGCTGCGGCGCAGGTGGTACGTGACTTCCTTGAGCGACTTCTCGGCGATGGCGGCGATGCGCTGGTCGGCGCTGCGCGTCAGCCCTTCGATCAGGAAGTAGTGCCAGGTGTCGAAGTAGAACTGCCGCATCATGGTATCGGCGTAGTTGCCGTTCGGCTGTTCGAGGAGCAGGCAGTTCTTGAAGTCGTGGGCGTCGCGGTGGTAGGCCAGCTTGTCCTCGTCGCGGCCGGCGCCTTCCAATTCGGCGGCGTATTCGTACCACAGGCGGGTTTGGCCGAGCAGGTCGAGCGCGACGTTGGTCAGCGCCATGTCCTCTTCCAGCGCCGGGCCTTTGCCGCACAGCTGCGAGAGCTGCTGGCTGAGGATCAAGGCGTTGTCGCCCAGGCGCAGCAGGTAATTGACTTTGTTATCCACGATGCGCTCCGCTTACAGGTTCTTGACTTCGGCCGGCATCGGGAAGAAGGTCGGGTGGCGATAGACCTTGCTGTTGGCCGGCTCGAACAGCGCGCCCTTGTCGCTTGGGCTGCTGGCGACGATGTCGGCGGCGCGCACTACCCAGATGCTGACGCCTTCATTGCGGCGGGTGTAGACGTCGCGAGCGTTGTTGACGGCCATTTCGGCGTCCGGCGCGTGCAGGCTGCCGACGTGCTTGTGCGCCAGGCCGTGCTGGCTGCGGATGAATACTTCCCACAGGGGCCATTCTTTGCTCATGTTGTGCTCCTCAATTTTTATGCTCGTGGCGGCGCTTTTGGCCGATTACGCTTCGCTAATCCGCCCTACGTGGATCCGCTCAAGCGGCGGCTTTCGTGGCCTGCTTTTCCGCGTGGACGACCAACGCTTCGCGGAACCACGCGCCGTCCTCCCAGGCTTTGACGCGGGTGCGCAGGCGGTCGCGGTTGCACGGGCCGTTGCCCTTCAAGACGTTGTGGAATTCGCTCCAGTCGATGGCGCCGAATTCGTAGTGGCCGGTCTCCGCGTTGAATTTCAGGTCGGGGTCCGGTACCGTCAGGCCGAGGAACTCCGCCTGCGGGACGGTCTGGTCGACCATGCGCTGGCGCAGTTCGTCGTTGGAGAACAGCTTGATGCGCCACTGCGCCGATTGCGCGCTGTTGACCGATTCGGCGTCCGAGGGACCGAACATCATCAGCGACGGCCACCACCAGCGATTGAGCGCATCCTGCGCCATCGCCTTTTGCTCGGGCGTGCCGCGCGCCAGCGACATCATGATGTCGTAGCCCTGGCGCGCGTGGAACGACTCCTCCTTGCAGACGCGGATCATGGCGCGCGCGTACGGCCCGTAAGAGCAGCGGCACAGCGGGATCTGGTTGATGATGGCCGAGCCGTCGACCAGCCAGCCGATGGCGCCCATGTCGGCCCACGACAGGGTCGGATAATTGAAGATGCTGGAGTATTTGGCTTTGCCGCTGTGCAGGGCGGCCAGCAGCTCGTCGCGCGAGACGCCCAAGGTTTCGGCGGCGCTGTACAGATACAGGCCGTGGCCCGCCTCGTCCTGGATCTTGGCCAGCAGGATGGACTTGCGTTTCAAGGTCGGCGCGCGCGTGACCCAGTTCCCCTCCGGCAGCTGGCCGACGATCTCCGAATGGGCGTGCTGGGAGATCTGGCGGATCAAGGTTTTGCGGTAGGCGTCCGGCATCCAGTCCTTGGCCTCGATCTTGACGCCGTCGTCGATGCGAGCCTGGAAGGCGCGCTCGTCGGCGGCCATGTCGTCGGCCGTGCGGACAGTGCTCAGGCCGGTTTCCACCATTTGTGCGTACATAGCTGTCTCCTCGTGTCACATCATATTACGATACACAAAATGATTTTGCTACGGTTTTTTTGGATCATATTAAAATAGAGTATCCCTAAAGAAACGGGCGACAAATAAATGCTGCGCCGCAGTCGAGGCAAAGTAAACTATTGTTTCCGTGTACAGAATCGACGTTTGCCTATGAATTATTCCGAATGGATAGCTGATTGCCTCGCCGGCGACCCGCCGCGCTCGAAGTCGCTGGTGGTGACCATCTTCGGCGACGCCATCGTGCCGCACGGCGGCATGGTGTGGCTCGGCAGCCTGATCGAGTTGCTGGCGCCGTTCGGCGTCAACGACCGGCTGCTGCGCACGTCCGTGTTCCGCCTGGCGCAAGAGGGTTGGCTGGGCGCGCAGCGCGACGGCCGGCGCAGCTCGTACGCGATCACGCCGGACGCGATGGCGCGCTTCGTGCACGCCTACCGCCGCATCTATGCGCCGCTCAATGTGCATTGGGATGGCAGCTGGACCTTGGTGCTGAACGGCGACGGCGCGCTCAACGCGGCCGAGCGCAGCGCCGTGCGCAAGGAGTTGCTGTGGGAAGGCTATAGCGTGATCGCGCCCGGCATCATGGGACATCCGGCGGCCGACGGCGGCGCGCTCAACGAGTTGCTCAAGCGGCTGGGCGTGGTGGGCAAACTGTTCGTGGTGCAGGCCAAGTCGATGGAGCGGGTCGCCGGCCGGCCGTTGAGCGATCTAGTGGCCAGCGGCTGGGATGTCAGCGATGTGGCATTGGGATACGAGGGCTTTATCGCGCGTTTCGAGCCGCTGTTGGCCGCGCTGCGCGGACAGGGCGGCCAAGCGGCGCTGACGCCGGAGCAGGCGTTTGTGATCCGCACCTTGCTGATCCATGCCTACCGGCGCGTGCAGTTGCATGATCCACAATTGCCGGTGGAATTGTTGCCAACGCCGTGGCCGGGCGCGCTGGCCTACGAGCTGGCGCGCGGTATTTATCAGGCGGTGTACGCCGATGCCGAGCGGCATGTCGACGTGGTGCTGCGGCGCGAGGATGATGCCGCGCCCGCCGCCGAACCTGCGTTCTTCGAGCGCTTTGGCGGGCTGACGTAAGCGCTAGCGCAACCACGTGCGCCAGATCTGGCGCATTTGTACAACATGGTCGACGATGAATTGTTCGGCGTCGCGCAGTTGCCTGTTCGACAGCCCGGTGTGCCACGCCAGCGCGACCTCGGGCTCGAGCCAGAACTTGGCCGTGCCGTCCGGGTGCGAGACGTGAATGTGCATGCGCTTGTCGCCGCGGGCGAAAAAATAGTAGCGGAAGTCGTCGGCCTGGAATAGCGGCGGGTTCATGGCGGGCTCCTGGGCGGCGTTGAGGTCACTTCAACTTAGCAAACCGGCCGGCGTCCGGCTTGCGCTGGCGCAGGGCCACTTTGCGCGGCCACCGATCGCCGGGCGCCCGGCGCCGCCGCGAGCCTGTATGATGTCGGCACTGCGCCAAAAGTGCAAAAATACTCTTTACACTGAATCCACCAGGACTTACGCAATGTCTATCAAAATCAGCCAGCAATTCGACGCCGGCGCCATCGAAGTCGTGCGCGCCGACGATCCGGCGGCCATCGACCTGAACATCCGCAAGGATTCCCACGCCGACATCACGCAATGGTTTTACTTCCGCGTCCAGGGTGCCCGGGCGACGCCGTTGAACCTGCGTTTCCTCAACGCCGGTTCGGCCGCCTACCCGGACGGCTGGAAGGATTACCAGGCCGTCGCCAGCTACGACCGCGACAGCTGGTTCCGCGTGCCGACCACCTATGACGGCCAGGTCATGACGATCAACCACACGCCGGAATACGACAGCGTCTACTACGCCTACTTCGAGCCGTACTCGTGGGAACGCCACCTGGCGCTGCTGGACAACGCGCAATTGTCGCCGCTGGTCAAGCAGATCGACCTGGGCAGCACCATCGACGGCCGCGACCTGAACATGCTGGTCATCGGCGATCCGGAAGCGGAACAAAAAGTGTGGGTCATCGCGCGCCAGCATCCGGGCGAGACGATGGCCGAATGGTTCGTCGAAGGCATGGTCGACGCCCTGCTCGATCCGGCCAATCCGTTCGGCCGCCAGTGCCTGAAGGAAGCGGTGTTCTACGTGGTGCCGAACATGAATCCGGACGGCTCGGTGCGCGGCAACCTGCGCACCAACGCGGCCGGCGCCAACCTGAACCGCGAATGGCTCAATCCGACGATGGAACGCAGCCCGGAAGTGTTCCTGGTCAAAAACAAGATGCTGGAGATCGGCTGCGACCTGTGTCTCGACATCCACGGCGACGAAGGCTTGCCGTACGTGTTCGTTGCCGGCAGCGAATCGCTGCCGGAGTTCACGCCTGAGCAGGCCGAGGCGCAACAGTATTTCATCGACAACTTCCTGATCGCCAGCCCGGACTTCCAGGACGAGTACGGCTACGGCGAAACGCCGTACACGCCGGAGACGCTGACGATGGGCTCGCCGCACATCACCCACGCGTTCGGCTGTCTTTCGCTGACCCTGGAGATGCCGTTCAAGGACAACGCCAACGATCCGGACCCGGACACGGGCTGGAACGGCGCCCGCAGCGCCGAGCTGGGCCGCGCGGTGTTACAGCCGGTGTTGCAGTCGCTGCTGGCGCAGCAGTAAAGCTGTAAGCCCGGGCCGCCGCCATGGCGGCCTGAACGGCGCTTGAGCTGAAGCCCTGCGGCGCGACAATGTGCGTGTCGCAGGGAAAAATACACTGAACCTCATACGGCGCATCCCGCGTGCCGTTTCGGGAGGTTCAGCATGATCACCTTGATATCGTCGATGCGCCGCGCGCTCGCGCGCGCCATATTGCCCGCCCTGGCACTGCTGCTGGGCGCCTGCACCACCCCCTACCGCCCGCCCCAATTTGCCGAGCCGAACCCGCAATTTCCCGGCCTGATCGATCTCGCCGCGCGCGCCGACGGGCGCACCGCCGACGTGTTGCTGGTGCACGGCATGTGCACGCACGACGCCGGCTGGGCGGCACAAGTGGTCGCCCAGCTGACGCAGGCGCTCACAGACGCGACCACGCCGCCCGATGCCCGGCCGCGCACTAGCCCCGCCGTCGATCCCCAGATCCAGATCGTGCCGTCGACGGTCGAGACTCCGGCCGGCCGGTTGCGCTTCGATGCGTTGATCTGGTCGCCGCTGACGGTGCCGCTCAAGCGCCAGCTGTGCTACGACCAGACCGACAAGTCGTCCATCTGCGCGGGCGAGCCGCCGTATCCCTTCATCCGCGCGCGCATCAACGCCCGCGTAAAGGATGTGCTGATCGACGATTGCTTGCCAGACCCCTTGATCTATCAGGGCGTGGCGCGCGACGACATCCAGCGCCGCATGCGGGCAGCGGTTTTGCAGGTGCTGGCCGCCAGCGACGCGCCGGCCGGCTTGCCGCTGATGGTGGTGTCGGAGAGCCTGGGCAGCAAGATCCTGTTCGATACGCTGCTGGGCATGACGCACGAGGAAACCGGCTCGCGCGCGTCGCAAGTAGCGTTACGCGCCGTCGATCGCTTGCGTTTTCTGGTGATGGCGGCCAATCCGATTCCGCTGCTGTCGCTGGCGGATCAACAGATCGCCGGAGGTGATGCGGGCGCGGTCCGCCAAGTGGCGCCGGCGCCGCCCGACAGTTTGCAAGTGCTGTTGCACGAGCGTCTGGCAAGGCGGCCACGCTCCTTGGCGAACCGGAGCCTGACCCTGGTGGCGTTGACCGATCCCAACGATCTGTTGTCGTACACGCTGCCGGCGGAGCGCTACGCGAGCGCGGATGTCACGGTCTACAACGTCCTCGTGTCCAACGCGCCAACCTGGCTGGGTTTGCTTGAGCGCCCCGACCGCGCCCACCTGGATTATCTGGACAATCCCGACGTGGGCCGGCTGATCGCCTGCGGCCTGCCGTCCAGCGTGCTTTGCAAGCCGAAGTAGCGAGGCGGCTGAACGTCAGCCGCCCGCCACCACCATGTTCTCGATCAGGATCGAGCCGGTTTCCTTGTTGCCGCGTACCAGTGTATCGGTGCCGACGGCGACGATCTGCGCAAGCATGTCTTTCATATTGCCGGCGATGGTGATTTCCTCGACCGGATACTGGATGATGCCGTTTTCGACCCAGAAGCCCGACGCCCCGCGCGAATAGTCGCCGGTCACGTAGTTGGTGCCCTGGCCCATCAACTCGGTCACCAGCAGGCCCGTGCCCATCTTCTTCAGCATCGCCACGAAGTCGTCGCTCTTTTTCGTCAACGTCGACGTCAACGCCAGGTTGTGCGAGCCGCCGGCGTTGCCGGTCGTCTTCATGCCCAGCTTGCGGCCCGTGTACGTCGACAGGAAGTAGCCCTGCACCACGCCATCCTTGACCACGTCGCGCTTGACGGTACGCACGCCCTCGTCGTCGAACGGCGCCGACCCCACGCCGCCGACGATGTGCGGGTCTTCCTTGATCTGCACGTGCTTGGGCAGCACTTGCTTGCCCAACGAATCGATCAAAAAGCTCGATTTGCGGTACAGCGCCCCGCCGGACGTCGCCTGCACGAAGGCGCCCAGCAAACCGGCGGCGAGCGGCGCCTCGAACAGCACCGGGCAGGTGCGCGTGTCGATGGTGCGCGCGTTCAGGCGCGCCAGCGCGCGCTCGGCGGCGTAGCGGCCGATGGCCTCGGGCGACGACATCTTCTTAGAGTCTCGCACCGACGAATACCAGTCGTCGCGCTGCATCTTGGAGCCCTTGCCGGCGATCGGCGCCACCGACAGCGTGTGGCGCGAGAACGGATAGCCGCCGATGAAACCGCGCGAGTTGGCCGACACGAAATGCGACTGCTGCACATGCACGTTGGCGCCCTCGGAATTGGTCACGCGCGGATCGACGTCGAACGCCGCCGCCTCGGCGCGCTGGGCCAGCGCCACAGCCTCCTCGGTGCTCAAATCCCAGGGATAGAACAGCTTCAAATCGCGCGGCGACAGTTCCAGCATGTCCTCGTCGGCCAGGCCGGCGCAATCGTCGTCGGCGGTGAAACGGGCGATGTTGTAGGCCGCTTCCACCGTCGCCTTCAGCGCCGCCGGCGAAAAATCGGAGGTGCTGGCGTTACCGCGCCGCTGGCCGATGAACACCGTCACGCCCATACCCTTGTCCTTGTTTTGCTCGATCGTCTCGATCTTGCTCTTACGGACGGACACCGACAAACCACTGCCTTCGCTGATCTCGACGGCGCAATCGGTGCCGCCCTGCGCCTTGGCAAACGCCAGCACATCGCGCGCGAGCTGCTTCAACTGGTCTTGGGTGTGGGTGAAATGGGTATCGCTCATGGGCTGTTTTCTTCGGTTGGCCGCTAAAACAGTTATCATAGCAGTCGTTTACAGTTTACAGGGGCAGGTACACGCCCCACCGAAAGTTGATATTATGGTAAATCCAAATCGCGGCGCGGTCGGCTTCAGCTCCACCGAATTCGAGCAAGAATACGAACGCCCTTCCAAATCCGAGATGAAGCGCCAGTCCGACGCCCTGCAGAAAATGGGCGAAACGCTGGTCGAAGCGGCGCGTGACCGCGTCAAGCGCGTGCCGATGCCCGAGGACGTGCGCGACGCCATCCTCGAGTGCCAGCAGATCACCAACCACGAGGGCCGCCGCCGCCAGATGCAGTTCGTCGGCAAGAAGATGCGCACCCTCGACGAGGCCGAAGTGGCAGAGATCCAGAAAGCCATCGACAGCTGGAAAGGCGCCTCCAAGTCGGAGACGGCCGCCATGCACGCGCTGGAACGCCGCCGCGACAAGCTGCTTGCCGATGACAAGGCGCTGACCGTGCTGCTGGCGGAGAATCCGGAGCTGGACGTGCAGCAGCTGCGCACCCTGATCCGCAACGCCCGCAAGGAACAGGCCGAGAACAAGCCGCCGAAGGCCTACCGCGAGATCTTCCAGATCCTCAAGCAGGTCGAGGGCAAGAAGAAGCAAACGGCCACCGACGACGCTGACAACGCCGACGACAGCGAGCAAGATGACGAGTAATGGATGACGAGTAATACGACCACAGACGGCGTCACCGCTGTCGATCCCGCCCAATTGCTGGTCATCGGCCTGGTGTCGGTCTCGGACCGCGCCAGCGGCGGCGTCTATCAGGACCAGGGCATCCCGGCGCTGGAGGATTGGCTGGCGCGCACGCTAACCACCCCCTATCGCCTTGAAACCCGCCTGATCGCCGACGAACGCGCGCTGATCGAAGCGACGCTGACCGATCTGGTCGACATCGACCGCTGCCACCTGGTGCTCACCACCGGCGGCACCGGTCCGGCGCGGCGCGACGTCACACCGGAGGCCACGCTGGCCGTCGGCACCAAGGAAATGCCCGGCTTCGGCGAGCAGATGCGCCAGATCAGCCTGCACTTCGTGCCGACCGCGATCCTGTCGCGGCAAACGGCGGTGATCCGCGAGACGCCCGACCACGCGGCCCTGATCATGAACCTGCCGGGCCAGCCGAAGGCCATCGCCGAAACCCTGGGCGGGCTCAAGGACGCCGACGGCGCCACCATCGCCGGCGGCATCTTTGCCGCCGTGCCCTACTGCATCGACCTGATCGGCGGACCCTACATGGAAACCGACCCGGCCGTGTGCAAGGCGTTCCGTCCGAAATCCGCGCTGCGCCCGCAGCCGGCCGCCTGAAGCGATTTTCCATGGCCGGCCCGAGCGCCTCGCGCCGCCTGTGGCTGGGCGCCGCCGGCGCCGCCGGCCTGCTATATTTTGCCCAACGACTATCCGCATCCCCAAGGAGCCCCATGAGCACGCTGCTGCAAACGATCGAAAAAGAAACCGGCGCCAATCCGAGCGTCGCCATCATCTGGATGCACGGCCTGGGCGCCGACGCCAACGACTTCGCGCCGATGCCGCAGGAGCTCGACCTGCGCGGGCTGCCGGCGATCCGCTTCGTCTTCCCCAACGCCGAGACGATGCCGGTCACGGTCAACGGCGGCTACGTCATGCGCTCGTGGTACGACATCGTCGCCAGCGACCTGGGACGGCAGGAGGACGAGGCGGGCCTGCGCGCCTCGCAGCTGAAGGTCGAAGCGCTGATCGCACGCGAAAACGCGCGCGGCATACCCACCTCGCGCATCATCCTGGCCGGCTTCTCGCAAGGCTCGGCGATGACCCTGCAAACGGGCTTGCGTCAGAAGGAAAAGCTGGCCGGCATGATGTGCCTGTCGGGCTACCTGCCGATCGCCGCCAAGGCCGGCGCCGAGCACACCAAGGAAAGTCTGGCCACGCCGATCTTCATGGCGCACGGCCGCATGGACCCGGTGGTGCCGCTGGCGCGCGCCGAGCAATCGCGCGACGCGTTGAAGCAGCTCGGCTACGACGTCGAATGGCACGAATACCCGATGCAGCACTCGCTGTGCCAGCAAGAAATCGTCGACATCAGCGCCTGGCTCAAGCGCATTCTGTAAAGCAACTCTGGGGTCAGGTCCACCATTGCTACACGGGTTCATCAGTAACGGTGGCGGATAGCGCAGCGCGCGGTTCAGCCGGCTCGTTTAGACCCGCTACCGCACAGTTCGTGTAGCAATGGTGGACCTGACCCCGGAGTTGCCGTTAGGTCATGGCGGCGTCGACCAGTTGTTCCCACTCCGGCTCCACGCGGTCGGAGTTGGATAGCAGGATGATCGACAGGCGCTGCGCCGGCAGGCGCAGCAGCAGCGTGCGGAAGCCCCACAGTCCCCCGCCGTGGAAGACCACATCCTGGCCGCCGCGCCGCGTCCACTCCAGGCCGAAGCGGTAGTCCGGCACCGTGCCGTCCTCCAGCGGAGACGGTTGCAGCATCGCATGCAGCAGGCTGTCCGGCTGCGCCCATTGGCGGTGCCATTCACGCTCCCACAACACCAGTTCCGCCGTGCTCGCATACATGCCGCCGTCGCCCACCGTATTGGCGTTGCCCAGATGCTGACGGTAGCCGCCTGGGCGCGCCTCGTCGATCTCGTAGCTGGCCACCCGCTGCGGCAGCACGGCGCCGCGATTGTCGTCGAAGCCCATGCGCGTGATCCCCAGCGGCAGCAACAGCGTTTCGCGCACGTGGCGCGCCGCCGCTTGCCCCGTCAACCGTTCCAGCAACGCCGCCAGCAGGATGTAATTGCTGTTGCTGTAGCGGTGCGCGCTGCCGCTCGGGAATGCCACCGTATCCATGCGCGCGATCAGCGCCAGGATGTCGGCGTTGCGGAAGTAGTCGTCCTCGTGCCGACCCGGCTGGCACTGCAGAAATTGGAAATAGTCGGGAATGCCGCTGCTGTGGTTAAGTAGGCTGCGCAACGCGAACGGCTGTTCGAAGCCGGCCAGCTCCGGCAAGTGGGCGCAGACATCGTCGTCGAGACCGATCGCCCCCGCCCGCACCTGCGCCAGGATCGCCGCCGCCATGAACTGCTTGGATTCGGACGCGAGGTAGTACGCCGACCGGGCCGACAGCGGCACCTCCAGCTCCAGCGACGCCAAACCATGATGCAGCTCAAAGGCGATCTCGCCATTTTGTACTACCACGGCGCTGAAACCGGGGCCATCCGGCGGTAAGGTGGACTGCAACCGCGAGAAATAAGAAGATAAAGAGGATGTCATCTCGCTATTCTAGCGCGAGCTAAAAACATCTCACGGGGCAAGTTGGCGGCAAATTAGAGTTTAGGTGGCGGCGACTTTTGAGAATGGATCGCGTGGCTGGGAAAAATACTCAGTTGGTACCCAAATGGCCGAGTCATGATCACCAAATGGCCTGGCGCGATGTTCGATCACGCAGATCCCAACCCAAGCACACACGATCGCATCGAGCCTGTCCTCAAATGCTTTGAGCGCGCCGCCCCTTGTGGTTGGAGGTGGGGGAGGCATGAGATTTGAAACGCCTTCGATTTCCTTATCTAATAAGCCGATGATATAAGACCACTGATCCAGCAAAAGGGAGCGTCGCTTACCAAGCTCCACATCCGGCCAGTATTTCCCAATTTTTTGAGATTTATAGGGCAGTCGCTTGGGTGCTTGCGCCAATTCAACGAGCGCTGGATGGGGATAGACTTCAATTAGCCCCGGCGATCGAATTTCGCCTGTCAGCAATGGATAGCCGGCGTCTGTAAAAGCTGCTCGAAGCTGGTCACTGATTGCCCCAGGCCAGACGCTCGTTGGCGAATGGGTAGAACAATGCCTCGCCCCGTAAGCGCGCGATATGGCATCGTCCGACAAGCGCCGTGCCGTGATCGGGACGCGCGAAAGCGGCATATCGATTGCGACCAGGTCAACAGGTGCTTCTGCCTTTTCTGCCGCTGCAGAGAGCAGGTCGCGGGCATTCGGCGAACTGCCAGCAGGCTTTAAATGGCTTCTGCCCTTGATAAAGCACGAGTAGGAAGCCTCCACCGCCAACAGGCGCCATCGCTGGCCTTCGTTTACCGCGACAGCAACGCCACTGGGTTGGGTTAGCGACCATGCGGCATCAATGCCAAGTATTACGCGCTTCACTTGTAGCCTCTTTAGTCCGTAGCATTTTCGGTCGTCTGGTTCAGCGCTAGCGCTACACCGTGCCTGCTGCCTCGCGCATGTGCGTGAAATTGATGGCGTCGCCACCAGCCGAGACAGCGGAAACGTATAAGTCGAGATCGTCAGTCAACAACAAGGTATTGGCCTGTACCAAAGAAGTCAGACCGGCATCGGTCAACCCTAGCCGCGCAAACAGGTCGGCATTGATCGCCGCGCCATCCACATCGCAGGACTTGAGCGAGCCGGGCTTTTCCAAACAAAACAAGGGATAAAGCCGCAACCACATTTCATGTCTCAGCCCGCCGCCGATGATCTGTCTGGCCAAATTGCTCGTCTCCGCCAGTACATGCTGCGTAGTGAGAATTTGGCCAAATCGGCCAACAAACTGGCATACCAAGTCCGCATCCTCGACGCCATATTTGGACAAACGCTTTTGGCCTATGGCCGATGGCAACAAATTCCCAAATAGGTATAACAGCAAGACATTGGTATCGATAAGGATGCCACGAGCGCCATGTTTGCTCACCCACTTGAGCAACTGTTGCTCCAGGCTGAGCATTACGACACCTGCCGAATATCCATTTTGACAAACTGGCCCGATGCTGCATCGATAAAGACTGTTTTATAAACGCGCTGTTCGATTTGGCTGGGCGCCGGATTAAAAAGCGCGCCGATATTGTTCAGCATCGGCATAGCCACCACAGTGTGCCGTAAAAAACCCAGCGTTACCGCCCAAAGCTCACGCCCGTTGTCCTGGACCTTCTCGATCTCCTCCAGCGCCATCCCTTTCGGAGGATCATCCTCGTATAACTCAAGCAACGCGTCCTTGGCGGCTTTGACCGCCTCCTTCACATTGATTTCCGTCATGACGAACTCCTTGAACGTTGTGTGACAGTATAAAGCTAATCCGGCAGCGGCACGGCCGCCGACGCCGGCACCTCCGTTTGCGCCGCGTTCATCACCATCGCCAAAAACGTGTAGTACCCGTTGATCCCCATCAAATCGACCACGCCGTGCTCGCCGAACATCGCCAGCGCCGCCGCGTACGTGTCGTCGTCGATCCGTTGGCGCTGGTGCAGCATGACGCAAAAATCGTGCACCAGCGCCTCGTCCGGCGCCATGCCGTCGGGACGCCGGCGCGCCGCGATCGCCGCGATCACGCCGTCGGCGATGCCGTGGTCGCGCGCGATCGGCTCGTGGATCGCCCACTCCACCTGCTGGCTCCATTGGCGCGCCGTCACCAGGATCGCCAGCTCCGTCAGCCGCGTGCCGATGGCGCTGCGGTAGCGCAGGTACTCGCCCATGCGCTGCGCCGCCGCCATCAGCTCCGGACTGCGGATCAGCGGCACGAAAGGCCCGTACAACGCGCCGCGCGGGCCGTCGATGACCGCCTGCGCCGCCACCTGCTGGCTCGCGCTCATGTGTGCGAAGGGAATCGGCCCCAGTCGATCGCTCATATCATTCTTCCTTGTGGCTTTGGGAAACAATTTACTTATGTTCAGGCATTTATCAAGGGAATACAAGCCGATCGGCGCTATCTTCTGCTGTCGGTCACACTCTTCCCCACGCCAGAAAGGACGCCATGAGCCACATCATCCACCGCAACCTGCGCCGCCCGCCGCCGCTGGCCGTCAGTGCCTCCGGGCTGACGGTGCGCGACAACCGAGGTAATAGCTATCTTGATGCCAGCGGCGGCGCCGCCGTCTCGTCGCTGGGCCACGGCCATCCCGACGTGCTGGCCGCGATGCACGCCCAGATCGACCGCAACGCCTACGCCCACACCGCCTTCTTCACCTGCGAACCAGCCGAGGAACTGGCTACCCGTCTGGCCAACGACGCTCCCGGCGACCTCAATCACGTCTACCTCGTCTCTGGCGGCTCGGAGGCGATGGAGACGGCGCTCAAGCTGGCGCGCCAGTACTTCGTCGAGGCGGGAGACACCGAGCGCAGCGTCTTCATCGCCCGCCGCCAGAGCTATCATGGCAACACGCTCGGTGCGCTGGCCATCGGCGGCAACGAGTGGCGCCGCCGCCCCTTCGAGCCGCTGTTGATGAACGTGCCGCGCGTGTCGCCCTGCTACGAATACCGGCACCGCCCCAAGGACCAGAGCGTCGACGACTACACCGACGGCCTGCTGCGCGAGCTGGAGGCGCGCATCCTCGCCGCCGGGCCGTCGCGCGTGATCGCCTTCTGCGCCGAGACGGTGGTCGGCGCCACCTCCGGCGCCGTGCCGCCCACGCCGGGCTACTTCCGCGGCGTGCGCCAGCTGTGCGACCAGTACGGCATCCTGTGGATCGCCGATGAAGTCATGTGCGGCATGGGCCGCACCGGCACGCTGTATGCGTTCGAGCAGGAGGGCGCGCTGCCCGACCTGGTGGTGCTGGGCAAGGGCCTGGGCGCCGGCTACCAGCCGATCGGCGCGGTGCTGGCGCGCGAGCATATCGTCGACCGCCTGCGGGAGGGCAGCGGCGCGTTCCAGCACGGCCATACCTACATGGGGCATCCGATCGCCGCCGCCGCCGCGCTGGCGGTGCAGAAGGTGATCCAGCGCGACAACCTGTTGGGCGAAGTGACGGTGCGCGGCGCCAGCTTCCGCCGCATGCTGCGCGAGGCGTTCGGCGAGCATCCGCACGTGGGCGATATTCGCGGGCGCGGGCTGTTTATCGGGATGGAGCTGGTCAAGGACCGCGAGAGCAAGGCGCCGTTCGATCCGGAGCTCAAGTTGCATGCGGCGATCAAGGAGCAGGCGATGGCGGTGGGGTTGATGGTGTATCCGATGGGCGGCACCATCGACGGCCGGCTGGGCGACCATATTTTGCTGGCGCCGCCGTTTACCAGCACCGAGGCGGAGTTGGCGGAGATTACCACCAGGCTCGCCGATGCGGTCAAGCGGGCGTTCGCCAGTGTGTTGTGACTCGACGCCGCGTATTTCGTCATGCGCCGTCGGCGGCGCTTGGCGGATTACGCTGCGCTAATCCGCCCTACGTGTCTCCGCGTTTACGCATATGTGCCGGCCGCCGCGCAGGGCGGCCAACACGATATGAGCACTACCTGGCTTGCCAGGCGATGACGTCCTGCTGCTGTTCGCCCAGGCCGGCGATACCCAGGCGCAGCGTGTCGCCCTTCTTCAGGAAGCGCTGCGGCTTGCGCGCCTGGCCCACGCCCGGCGGCGTGCCGGTGGCGATCACGTCGCCCGGCTCCAGCGTCATGAACTTCGACAGATAGCTGATGATCTGCGCCACCGAGAACACCATCGTTTCGGTGCAGCCGGTTTGCATGCGCTTGCCGTTCAGATCCAGGTACAGATCGAGCTTCTGCACGTCGTAGATGTCCTCCTGCGTCACCAGCCACGGGCCGATAGGGCCGAAGGTGTCGCAGCCCTTGCCCTTGTCCCATTGCGTGCCCATCTCCAGCTGGAACGCGCGCTCCGAGACGTCGTTGACCACGCAATAGCCGGCCACGTATTTCAGCGCGTCCTGCTCGCTGACGTACTGCGCGCGCGTGCCGATCACCACGCCCAGCTCCACTTCCCAGTCGGTTTTCTTCGACCCTTGCGGCAGCATCACCGGATCGTCCGGACCATTGACGCAGGTGACGGCCTTCATGAACACCACCGGCTCCTTCGGCGGCGGCATGCCGATTTCGGCCGCGTGGTCGGAATAATTGAGGCCGATGCCGATGAATTTACCGACGCGCGCGACCGGCACGCCGTAGCGCGGATTGCCGCGCACCAGCGGCAGCGACGCCTGCGGAATTTTCTCCAGCTTGCGCAGCGCCTTCGGCGACAGCTGCTCGGCGCCGATGTCGGCGATCACGCCGGACAGGTCGCGCAACTTGCCTTCGTCGTCGATCAGGCCTGGTTTCTCTTTGCCGGGACGGCCGTAACGCACAAGTCTCATACAGTTCCTTGGTTAAGATGTCTGCGACATTCTAACCGTAGCGCCCCTGCCTCAACCATTTGTTGGCGATGATCTTGGTGCCGCTGACCACCGGCGCGCCGCCGTGCAGGGTCTGGCGGTCCGGCTGGTGGTTGGCGTCGGTGTTGAGGAACCACAGCGCGTTGCCCTTTTTAGGGAAAACTTCCAGCCCGATGCCGGGGAAGACGGTGCCGCCGCCCTGCTCGACGTCGCTCAGATAGAGGATGAAGGTGGCCAGGCGCTGGCCGCCGCGCTGCAGGTGGCTCTGATGGCCGCTGCTGTCCGGGTCGAGCCAGTCGAAGTGCGGCCGGTACTCCTGCGTGCTGTTGTACTTCTGCAGCTGGAACGGCTCGCCGCATTCGGCCGGCCAGTGCGCCAGCGCCGCCAGGCGCCGCTCGATGCGCTCGGCCACCTCGGCCTCGCCGCGCTGGATGAAGGCCATCTCGCTGGTGCGGCCCTCGTGCACCACGCTGGCGCCGTCGGCCTCGCCGGTGACCGTCGAGCGGGTGTAGCGCGTGC
Source organism: Duganella sp. GW821-FHT07F09 (assembly GCF_059418705.1). Classification (NCBI taxonomy): domain Bacteria; kingdom Pseudomonadati; phylum Pseudomonadota; class Betaproteobacteria; order Burkholderiales; family Oxalobacteraceae; genus Duganella; species Duganella sp. GW821-FHT07F09. The sequence continues at coordinate 81,350 of NZ_JBWKQJ010000013.1, forward strand.
CGCAATGGGCGACGATGGCGTCGCACTCCTCCATGCTGAGCACATTGCCGAGCAGGATCACCTGCGGCTGTTTGAGCACGAACAGCAGCTCCACCTCGCGGTCCGGGGCGGCGACGCGATTGCGTTCGATGTCGATGAAGGGCATCTGCTGCGGCGCCACGAAGACGCTCCGCGCCGCCACTGGCTCACTGACGCCGGCGCCGCCATCGGCCCGGGCCCGCATGCGCAGGGCTTCGTCGATGGCGGCGCTGGCCGCGGCCATGCTGTACTGGCCCGAGCGGGCCATGCTGTTCGCCATATCCAGCGGGCTGCACGCGCGCGCCAGATTCTCCGTGATCCAATCCTGCCAGCTGCGCGGCAGGGAGGTGAACGCGTTGTCCGCGCTGTTTCCGTTCTGGGCCTGTTGAAGTTTGGTCATCGCGTCATGGAGGGCTGGTCGCCGGGTTGCCGGAATGGAGATCCATTCTACCGGAACCCGCCGGCCGTCTCCAGTGCCGCCACACGAACCATACCAATCCGGGCAGCTGCAGCAACACCAGCACCGCGAAGCCGACCTGGTAGGCCTGGGCCGGGTACTGCTGCATCAGGTTGGGCCGCCAGCAGCCGACCACCATGCCGAAGCCCGCCTGCACCGCGAACGCGCCCAGGAAAATGAGCAGGTTCAGACAGGTCGCGGCCCGGCCCGTCAAGCTGGCGGGCAGGTTCTGCGCGATGATCGCGTACTCGATGCCGGTCACCGTGCCCACCAGCGTAAACAGCACCGACAAGGTCTGGAAGCTGGGCGACCAGTTGAACACGAAGCCCAGCTGCACCAGGATGAACAGCGCCACGCCGGCCGCCGCCACGCGGATCGGCGGCACCCCGCGCCGGCCGGCCCACTCAGTGATCATGCCCACCGCGATGGCTCCAAAGATGATAGCCGCCATGCTCAGATACAGCAGGTAGCCGACCGCCTCGTCCGAAAAACGCGCCACGTCGGTCAGCCAGCGGCTGATCCACAGCCCCTGCATGCCGAAGAACACCGTATGCGGGATCAACACCAGCATGGTCGCCTCGCGGAAGGCCGGATGGCGGTACACCTCGCCCATCGCCGCCAGCACCGGGCCCCTGCCCGACCCTTGGGCCGGAGTGACCGGCTGCGACGGCGTCAGCATGCGGATCAGCAGGCCGGTGGTCACCGCCGCCACGGCCAGCACGACGAACAGGCCGCGCCAGTCCGTGTAGTGCAGCGCCAGGCGCACCGGCAACGTGGCCGACGCCGCCCCCAGGCCGCCGACGGCGATCAGGTAACCCTGCACCGACGGCATGCGCGACGGCGCGATCCAGGTCGAAATCGCCTTCACCGCCGACATGAAGCAGCCGCCCACGCCCAGGCCGATCACGGCGCGCGCCACCAGCAGCTCGGCGAAGGTGTCGCCGCCGGAAAAGGCCAGCGCGCCCACCGCCGCCACGATCAGCATCGGCAGCTGCACCTTGGCCGGTCCCCAGCGATCGAGCGCGATGCCGACCGGCAGCTGCACCAGCGCGAAGGCGAAAAAGAAGGCGCTGGTCAGCAGCCCCAGTTGGCCGGGCGTGAGCGCGAGCGCCGTCACCAGTTGCGGCGCCACCGTCGCGTTCACGGTGCGCATCAGCGCCGACAGGAAGTGGCCCAGCGCGAACGGCAGGAACACCAACAGGAATACCGCGCTTCCCGACAGTTTGGGCGCCGGCGCCCCCAACCCGCGAACCGGAGGCGCGGGGTCGGCCCCCGTACGCGGTCCGACCCCTGTGGCCGCATTGCGGGTCGGGGGTGGCGGCATGCACACCAGGTCCTCCCGCGTCCGTTCCCCGGTTAGCATGGCGTCACCCTATGCGGCGTTCGGTGCGCTGCAACCGGCCGACACCGCGGCGGCGGCGGCCTCCTGCCGCGCCGAGATCAGCGGGATGACCTTGCGCTGGCCGGGCGTCTCGATGCCGTACTCGCTGCGGCTGCCGCCCTCCTCCTCGAAGAAGAACTTCTCCTTGCCGAAGGCCGGTTTCAGATGGTCCATCCAGGTCGCGTTGGGATCGTATTTGGCATAGAACGGACGGCGCACCCAGTTCGGATTGCGGGCTTGCAGGAACTGCAGCGCGAAGACCTTCTCGCCGCCGATGGTGACCACGCCGTCGATCACCACCTTGCCGGGGAAGGCGCTCATCGACGGCCCGCGCACGGTGCGCGCCAGGCCCGACACCATCTGGTAGGCCTCCTGGAAGATCTCGTGCGCGCGCGCCAGCGGCAGCTCGAAGTACTCGCGCGGGCCGGTGTCGCGCTCGACGAACATGTAGTAGGGGATCGCGCCCAGGCGCACGCCGGTCTGCCACAGCTCGGCCCAGCTTTTCGGGTCTTCGTTGATGTGGCGGATCAGCGGCCCTTGCATGCGCAGGGTGGCGCCGGTGCCGACGATGCGCTTGACGGCGAGCTGGGCGATCTCCGAGCGCAGCTCCACCGCGTGGTTGTAGTGGCCCATGATGGCCATGTTCTTGCCGCTGGCGACCACCCGTTCGAAGAGGCGCAGCAGATCGTCGGCGTCGCGGTCGGTCACGAAGCGCTGCGGCCAGTACGCCACCGACTTGGTGCCGATGCGGATGTTCTGGATATGCGCCAGCTCCGGCACCAGCAGCGGCTCGATGTAGGCCTCGAGCGAGCGGGTGTTCATGATCAAGGGATCGCCGCCGGTGATCAGCACATCGGTCACCTCCGGATGCAGCTTCAGATAGGCCGCCAGCTCGTGCGACTCGCGGGCGTCGAACTTCATGTCGTCCATGCCGACGAACTGCGGCCAGCGGAAGCAGAAGGTGCAATAGGCGTGGCAGGTCTGGCCGGCGCTGGGGAAGAACAGCACCGTCTCCTTGTACTTGTGCTGCAGGCCCTTGACCGGCGCGTCGTTCACGCGCGGCACGTTGTGCGTCATCTGCCCGGCCGGATGGGGATTCATGCGCATGCGGATCTTGCGCACCAGTTCGGCCATCGCCGGCGGGTTGGCGTGGCCCAGCACCAGGTCGCGCAACTGGGCGTAGTCGTCCGCCTGCAGCATGTCCTTGTGCGGGAACACCAGGCGGTAGATCGGATCGTCGGGGATGTTGTTCCAGTCGATCAAATGGTCGAGCACATATTCGTTGGTGCGGAACGGCAGCACATGCGACACCACCTGCACCGCCTCCTGCAAATCGGGCGGTATCCATTCCCACTGGCGCGAGTTGGCGATGGTCTGGCGGATGAAGGGTTTGAACTTCGGCGCCTGCGCGGCGCTTGGGGTCCCGGACGAAATCAGGTTGGTGGTCATGGCGGTTTCCTATCGCTTTTGTTGGGTGGCGGAAACTGCATGCTAGGCTGCCCACGGGCCATTGAAATTGCCTAAAATCAAGTGACGCTTGGAAATATTTAAGGACTGGGCGCAAGCGGCAATAAAACCACGGTCGTAATTGCCATGCGGCCACACCTTGCGGCAGCGCAATCCCGGCGACCGGGGCGGGCGTAAAGTTTAGCCGAGCAATCCCCCTCACCTGACAAGGACCCACCATGAAACCGCACTTCGCGCACTTCGCATCGGCCGCCGTCGCCGCGTCCGCCCTGTTCAACCTGTCCGCCGCCCACGCCGCCGAACCGACCGAGAAAGACGCCATCGCCATGGCCGAAAAAGGCGCCGCCTTCATGAAGGCCAACGGCAAGGAAGCGATGATCAAAAAGATCAGCGCCAAGGACCCGGACATCATCCAGGGTTCGCTGTACGTCGACATGCGCGACATCAACACCGGCATCGTGCTGGCACATCCGGTCAACCCCTCCATCGTCGGCAAGGACTTGACCGACGTGCCCGACGCCAGCGGCAAGAAATACCGCCGCGAGATCATCGAGCTGGCCGCCAAAAAAGGCAGCGGCTGGGTCGACTACCAGTACAAAAATCCGACCACCGGCAAGATCGAGCCGAAGACCACCTACATCCTGCGCGTCGGCGACGTCGTGCTGGAGGCAGGCATCTACAAGAAGCAATAACGACGCAGCGCGCCGCTTATCCACCAAGCTTCGCACGCAGCCCGCACCCACGCCGGAGAGCATCATGTTGAAGAAATTACGCATAGGTCCCAAACTGCTGCTCGCGCCCGGCCTGGTGCTGGTGCTGTTGATCGTCACCGCCGCCGCCGGCTACTACGGCATGGTCCGCCAGAACGCCTCGATGGAGAACCTGGTGCAGGTGCGCGCCGAGCGCCTCAAGGCGGCGGCCGACGTCTCCGGCGAGGCGCGCTACGCGCACGCCCACATCTACCAGTTGCTGGCCTGGGTCAACGGCAGCTTCGCGCAGTCGCGGCTCGACGCCCTGGGCAAGCAAATCAAGGCGCGCCACGCCGGCGTCGAGGCCGGGCTGCGCCGGCTGGGCGCCGAATCCGGCGTCAACGAGGCCGAGCGCAAGATCATCGAGCAATCGCTGCAGTCGTTGGCGGCCTACCGCAAGGCCGTGCTCGAAACGATGGACCTGGCGCAGATGGACCAGAGCATCGCCACCAACTCGATGGCCAAGGCGGAAACCCAGTTCCTGCAGCTCAACGACCAGCTGGCGAAAATGTCGGCGTTGCAAAAGCAGTTGAGCGAACAGGCGCACGACCGCGCCACCGGCGACTTCGCCACCCTCACCACCACCATGGGTATCGTCGTGCTGCTGTCGATCGCGCTGTCGCTGGGCGTGACGGTGGCCGTGCGCGGCGCCATGCTGCGCGACATCCGCGGCATCGCCGACGTGGTCGTGGCGCTGGCGGCGGGCCGCCTCGGCGCCGGCCGGCGCAACGACGGCCGCGATGAAATCGCCGACACCGCGCGCATGCTCGATCAAACCATGAGCAACCTGACGCAAACCTTGAGCACCATCCTGACGGCGGTGCGCTCGATCGACACCGCCGCCCACGAGATCGCCAGCGGCAACCTCGATTTGTCGACCCGCACCGAAATGCAGGCCAGCTCGCTCGAACAAACGGCCAGCGCGATGGACAGCCTGACCCGGGCGGTGCAGCAGAACGCCGCCAACGCCCAGCAGGCCTGCAAGCTGGCCGCCAGCGCCACCGACATGGCGCAGCGCGGCGGCGCCGCCGTGCAGCAGGCGGTGCAGACGATGACGTCGATCCGCGCCAGCTCGCGCCAGATCGTCGACATCATCAGCGTCATCGACAGCATCTCGTTCCAGACCAACATCCTGGCGCTCAACGCGGCCGTCGAGGCGGCGCGCGCCGGCGAGCAGGGGCGCGGCTTCGCGGTGGTGGCGTCGGAGGTGCGCACCTTGGCGCAGCGCTCGGCGGCGGCGGCCAAGGAAATCAAGACCCTGATCGCGGCCTCGGTGGCCACCATCGACAGCGGCAGCGCCTCGGTGCACCAGGCCGGCGAGCGCATGGGCGACATCGTCGACTCGGTGCGCGAGGTCAACGACATCATCGCCCGCATCAGCGACGCCAGCGCCGAGCAGGCGCTGGGCATCGCCGAGGTCAACCAGGCGGTCGGCCAGATGGACGACGTGACGCAGCAGAACGCGGCGTTGGTGGAACAGGCGGCGGCGGCCGCCGAGAGCCTGCAGGACCAGGCGGTGCACCTGTCGCAGGCGGTGTCGGTGTTCAAGGTCGGGCCGCCGGCGGCGACGCCCGCCGCCGGCGCGGCCTCAGGCGCGCATGGGCTTGCTCAAAAACCGCGAGCCGGCCACGCCGAAGCGCCACGGCAGTTCCATGGCTTTCGAAATGCCGATGCGCGGGCCGGCTAGCACGACGATCGGCTCACCGGCCGGCAACGCGTGATCGGGCGGCAGCAGCAGGAACGGCGGCGCGTCGAGCGGCAGGTTGTTGTGCCCGCGCGTCACGCCCAGCGCCTGGCATAGCCGCCCCGGTCCGGCGCACAGCAGGCGCTCGTCGTCCATGCCGCGCCGCGCCCGCATCAGGTCGAGCCCCGCCACCGGCTCGAGCGCGCGGATCAGCACCCCGGCGCCATGGCCCTCCTCGCGGCAAACGAAATTGAGGCACCAGTGCAGCCCGTGCGAGCGGTACACATAGCTGCGCCCGGGCGGGCCGAACATCGAGAAATTGCGCGGCGTCTCGCCGATGTAGCAATGCGAGGCCGGCTCCTCGCGGTCGTAGGCCTCGGTTTCGACGATGCGTCCGCCGACGCCGTCGACCAGCACCGTCGCGCCGATGAGCCGGCGCGCCACCTCGTGCGATGGCGCGGCGAAATTGATCCCTGCGATAACATTGGTCATGGGCGATATTGTAAAGGCCAATCTGGATCGCGCGACCACGGACGGGCTACTGAATCGTTATCGAAGCGACATCAAATTGTATCGCGGGCGAAAATTAACGACAAAATGTAGCTGGACAGCAATAATATTGGGAGAAATTCGCGCAACCGGCGCGCGCTTGCGGCGATAATATCGCGTACGCCTGCCCATTTGCACGCCTAACATTTGCCTGCGCCGGCCGTCCAACCCGGCCCTGGGCAGCCTTTACCCCTGAAGAACAACATGACGACAGTTGCAGCCCAAGCCATGCCAGTAGAAAACGCGGTGGAAGAAGCGCTGATGCGCTCCATCCGTATTCCTCCACGGCCAAGTCTGCTTGTCGACCTGCAGCGCGAGCTGGCCCAGTCCGACCCGTCGCCGCGCCGCATCGCCCGCATCATCGGCAACGACGTCGGCATGTCCGGCGCGCTGCTCAAGCTGGCCAACTCGCCGTTCTTCGGCGCCGCCCGCAAGGCCAAGTCGGTCGAACAGGGCATCAACTTCCTCGGCGTCGACCAGTGCGCCGCGCTGCTGACCGGGCTGCTCGCGCGCCAGGCCATCGAAGGCAAGGAATCGGACCTGAACGCGTTCTGGGAAGTGTCGGCGCGGCGCGCCCAGGCGCTGGTGTTCACCTCGCGCAAGCTGCGCATCGCCCCGCCGGACATCGCCCACACCTTCGGCCTGTTCTGCGACATCGGCGTGCCACTGTTGATGAACCGCTTCACCGACTACGCCGACACCTACGCCGACGCCTGCCACGAGGCCGAGATGCCGTTCACGGCCGTCGAGGACCAGCGCTACAGCACCAACCACGCCGCCATCGGCTGTCTGCTGGCGCGCAACTGGGGGCTGTCGCCGGACGTCTCCTGGGCGATTTTGCTGCACCACGACTACCGCGTGCTCGACGACCCGGCCACCGACGACGCCGTGCGCTCGCTGGTGGCGCTGTCGCTGCTGGCCGAAAAGGGCATCGAACGCTTCCACGGCCGCCCCATGTCGTATGAATGGGAAAAAGGCGGCGCGCTGGCCTGCCGGCACCTCGGCCTGAGCGAGGACGAAACCGCCGACCTGCTCGACGAACTGCACGAAGCCTTCCACCACGAACGATAAGACGACCACACCTACATGCCTAAGAACAAGCGCCCCGTACCGCGCAAATCCGCCAACTCCCCGGAACTCAAGGACGAGCAGCAAACCACCGAACTGTGCGCGCTCGCGCTGGACCTGTCGGACGGTGAATTCAACAACGATATCGTGGCCGAGAGCACCCGCGCCGAACTGGCGCAAAAGGCGCTCGACTTCCAACGCCTGCTGCGCAAGCTGCTCAACCAGGGCAAGGACGAGGTGCTGTACGGCGCCATCGAGCTGGCGCGCGACGAGTCGGTCGACGGCTACCGCTACCTGCGCAACGCCGTCGAGGAAGGCGCCGCCAGCCTGCTGCTGCGGCGCGAGGGCGCGCCCGAGATGGAGATCGATGCCTTCGCCATTCCGGTGTTCGTGCACAGCCAGGGCGGGCTCGACCCGGCCGCCGACTTCCAGGACGGCGACGCCTACGACGCGCTGCTCGCCAGCTTCAACGACGCCGGGCTGGAAAGCCCGAAGGCCAAGGTGGTGCTGGTCAGCCACGCCTACGACCTGACCGAGTTCGAACGGGTCAGCTACGGCCAGTTGCACAGCATGGTGCGCGAGGCGGCGCAGTCGCTGACGGAGAAAAAAATCACCGCCGCGCCGGCGCTCGAGCGCAGCATGGCGAACGGCTGGACACCCGTCGGCTTCGGCCCGGACGACAGCGCCGTCGAGTTGCGCTTCCTGCTCGGCTTCTCGCTCAAACGCGCCGACGACGCCTTCTACCAGGTGCCGGCCGGCGAGAAGGCGGCCGACGCCCACTTCGCCAAGCGCGCCGAGCGCTATCAAAAATGGACGGAGCAATATGGCGCGCTGGTGGCGCGCTGCCTGGGACGCGGCCGTGGCGCCGACCCGGCCCTCACGCTTAATTTCCTCTATCAGGACCTGTTCTTCGGCGCCCGCGCGCAAGGCCAGTCCGAGTACGACATGCTGCGCATCCTGTCCGAGCTCAACCAGGCGCTGGGATCGCACGCCCCGGAGCAGGTCAGCGCCATCATCGCGCCGACCGATGTCGATGATGAAATGCTGCTGCGGGTGCAACTGTCGGCCGGATCGGATGTGCTGGCCACGTGCGACAAGCCGCTCGACATCACCGCCGACCTTGAAGTGGAGGTCGACGACCTGCGCGACGCGCTGGCCAGCATCGGCATCGAAACGGTGTCGGTCGCGCTGCGCTTCGACGGCCAGGGGCAGCCGGTCGATGTGCGGCCGCTGGGGTGATTTTCATGCGCCGCCGGCGGCTCGTGGCCGATTACGGCGTGCCGCCTAATCCGCCCTACGTGTCTCCCCGCGTTTCACGCTCCTCTTACCATCGGATGCGCCGCCGGCCGTTGCCGGCGGCCGCTGTCTTGTGCGTTGACGCGGAGGCACGTAGGGCGGATTAGCGTAGCGTAATCCGCCACCGCGCCGCCCGCGACGCAACATGGATACTCGTTGACAGCACCGGATTAGCGGCCGATACTTTCCCCAAGCGGAACCCAGAGTCCGCTGCCTGGTGCGGCGCCGGCCTTGTGCTCCGCAGCAAAGGGAGACATGTCATGAAGCCATGGGCCATGCTCTGGTGCGCCGCCGCGCTCCTTGTCGGCGGCTGCGCCACCCAATCGCCGGCGCAACGCGCGCCCGCATCCGAACTATTCCACGACCAGCTGTTCAAGGCCCCCGCCGCGCCGATCGACACCAACGCCATCTTCGCCCTCAGCGACCGCATGCGCGACTACCTCAAGCACAACCTCGTGCATCGCGGCGCCGGCCAGGACGCGCGCCGCGCGCTGTTCGACGCGCTCTACACGCGCGACCAGCTCAAGCTCGAATACGACTCGGCCATGACGCGCAACGCCGCCGAAACCTTCGACGCGCGCGCCGGCAACTGCCTGTCGCTGGTGATCATGACGGCCGCGCTGGCGCGCGAGCTCAACTTCACGGTCCAGTTCCAGCAAATCCAGATGGACGAAAGCTGGAGCCGCTCGGGCAATCTGTACTTCGCCGCCAACCACGTCAACCTGGTGCTCGGCAAGAAACGCACCTCCTACCTCGACGGCTACCAGGTCAACAACGCGAACGCGCTGACGGTCGACTTCATCCCCATTCCGCCGAAGGCGCGCGAAACCGCCCGCCTGCTCGAGGAACAGACCATCGTCGCCATGTACCTCAACAACCGCGCCGCCGAACTGCTGTCGGCCGGCAGCATCGACGACGCCTACTGGGCGGCGCGGCAAGCCGTCCAGGCGGACCCGGCTTTCATGAACGCCTACAACACGCTGGCCGTCATCTACCAGAGCCACGGCGACCAGATGCAGGCCGAGCAGACCTTGCGCCACGCGCTGCGGTACGCGCCCAACAACACCATCTACCTGTCGAACCTGGCGCAGACGCTGGAGTCGCTGCATCGTCCGGCCGAGGCGGCGGCGGTGCGCGAGCGGCTGGCGCGGCTCGAGCCTTACCCGCCGTTCCACTTCTTCCACCTGGGCATGGAGGCCATGTATCTCGGCGACTACGTGCGCGCCCGCAACCTGTTCGAGCGCGAGCTCGAGCGCTCCCCCGACTACCACGAGTTCCACTACTGGCTGGCGGTGAGCCACTACCATCTGGGCAACCTGCGCGCCGCCGACAAGCACATGAAGAAGGCGCTGGAGAATAGCACCACGCGCGGGCAAAACGACCTGTACGCCGCCAAGCTCGACCGCATCCGCGCCTATGAAGCGAAAGTAATCAAGTAATGATATTCTGGAGGCAATGCAAAACAATGAGCTCCTCGACCGTATCTTCTGGCACACGCTGACCGGCGCGCACGCCCGCCACGCCAGCGGCGACGGCGGCGCGCGCCGCTATACCGCCGGCTTCTCGCCCATCCTCGCCTTCGCCGACAGCGCCGCGCCGGACTTCGACGCGCTGCTGCCGCACTGCGCGCCGGGCGAACACTTCTACTGCGAAAACTGGACCGGCGCCGCCCCGCCCGGCTGGCGCATCGCCGCGGAAACGACGATGTTCCGCATGGTGTGGGCCGGCGACATGCCGGCCGAGGATCCCGCGCCCGAAGCGCAGCCGCTGCAAGCGCACCACGCGCAGCAGGCGCTGGAACTGGCCACCTTGTGCAAACCGGGACCGTTCGGCATCCGCACCATCGAGCTGGGCGACTACTTCGGCTACTTCGACGGCGAGCGGCTGATGGCGATGGCCGGCGAACGCCTGCGCGCGCCGGGGCTGTGCGAGATCAGCGGCGTGTGCACGCATCCGGACCACCAGGGACGCGGGCTGGCCAAGCGGCTGATCGGCAAGCTGATCCGGCGCCACACGCTACGCGGCGACACGCCCTTCCTGCACGTGATGCGCGCCAATCCGGCGCACGAGGTCTATCTGCGCATGGGGTTCGAGGATTATCTGGAGACGGTGGTGCGGGTGGTGGTGCGGGAAGGCGCCAACTAAGCGAATCGCATCCACGCGATCACATAAAATCCCAAGGCGCTCAGACGCCGGCCAACCGGTCTACCTAAACCTCATGCGATGCTGAGCCACTCGGCCGATTTCAAATTCCACACATCTGGCCGCTTGCGAAAATTCGCCTATAGGCTAATATGTATCGTATACTCCATTATCTTGATGAGCATGGCAAAGACCACTATCAGGACTGGTTAGATTCGTTGCGTGATCGTAAAGCGAAAATTGCGGTCATTCGACGCGTCGCCCGTTTGGAGACGGGGCTGGCTGGCGATCACAAGTCCGTTCGCGACGGAATACAAGAACTTCGTATTGATGTCGGTGCCGGCTATCGAATCTACTACGCCTTCGTTGACCGAACGATCATCCTGCTTGCCTGCGGCGGAAACAAGCAATCGCAAGATCATGACATTGCTTCTGCGATCAAAATGCTGCGTGACTGGAAAATACGAAATGGAAAAGACACATCGCCCCCATGAGGAAGCGACCATCGCCATGTTTCGCGACGACCCCGCCCTCGCGGCGGAATATCTCAACGACGTACTCGAAAGTGGCGATGAGGTGGATTTGATGCTGGCACTCAGGACGCTCAGCAAGGCATTTGGTGGGATACAGGAAATAGCGCGACGGGCGGATTCCAATCCGAACACGATGTATCGCACTTTATCCAAACAAGGCAATCCTTCGCTCAAGACGTTGCGGGCAATATTGAATGCCATGGGACTCCGCTTGGCGGTTCATCCTCTCAAATAGCCATCCACAGGATGCTCAGCAACTGATGAATGATTTCTTTGCGGATGTCATCGATTGAAACTAGAGCAAGACTCTCCAGCGCTCCAGTTTCTCTGCCAATGTCAGCGAAGCATGGGCCGGCGATGTCGACGGCAACACCACCGCGCGATAACCCTCCGCCGCGAACTGCGGCGCGAACTTGCCCGAGGTCTGGCCGTTGAAGCCGACCGTCTCCAGCAACGGACACAACTCGCGCAACCGCGCGAAGTCGTTGGCCGCCGGCTTGCGGATCGCCGAGTCGAGACTGCCTTCGCGCTCGCACGCGCCCAGCACATCCCACAGCCCGAACCCATGCGCGAGCAGACGCGGCAACCGCTCGGCATACGGCAACGCCGCCAGCGGCTCCCCCGTCAACGCCGACAGGATCGGCCACAGCAAGTTGCGCGGATGCGCGTAGTACTGCTGCGCGGCCAGGGACGCGGCGCCGGGAAAGCTGCCCAGCACCAGGATGCGCGTGCGCGCGTCGATCACGGGCGCCAGGCCGGTCAGCGAGGAGGAGATTAAATCGGTGTCGTCGGGCATGCAGGCATTTTACCGGAGCCGGCCACGGCGCGGCGCCCGCACAAGCGACCTCGGCCGCAGGCCCGAAAAACGGGTGTAGAATTTACCGGCGGCCAGACCGCGCCATAAAAACAATCGCAGGAGACCACCATGCCGCAACCGCGCACCATCGATCTGTTGCTCGCCCAGTACAGCGAGAGCCATCTGAACCCTACCAACGAAGTGATCCACTTTATCTGCGTGCCGGTCATCGTGTTCACCTTGCTGGGACTGGTATGGGCCATCCATCCGCTGGCGGCCGTGGCGGTGACCGTGGCCTCGCTGATCTACTACTTCACCTTGTCCAAACCCTTCGCGCTGGGCATGCTGGTGATGGCCGCCGTCATGCTCGCCGTGCTGGCCGCGCTGCCGCCACAGGCGGTGCTGCCGCTGTCGCTGGCGATTTTCGTGCTGGCATGGATCGGCCAGTTCATCGGCCACAAGATCGAAGGCAAGAAACCATCGTTCTTCGACGACCTGCGCTTCCTGCTGATCGGGCCGCTGTTCGTGCTGGGCTTTCTGTACCGCCGCTTCCGGCTCGCCTACTAACGCGGTTGAGCCGGCGACGGGGCATCGTCAAAAAGATAGCCGCTAGGCAAGTTGCCAATAAGCCAGCTATACTTGTTCGATGTCCTCTCCATTGCTCTTCGTTATTGCCTGCCTGATCTGGGGCTCCACTTTCTTCGCCATCACCTTGCAACTGGGCGACGTCGCCCCGGCCGTCTCGGTGGCCTACCGCTTCGGCCTGTCCGCCGCCGCGCTGTTCGCCTGGTGCGCGGTGCGCGGCGACAAATTGATGCTGTCCTGGCGCGCCCAGCGCTGGCTGATGCTGCAAGGCGGCGCCACGTTCGCGCTCAGTTACATCTGCACCTATTCGTCCGAGCAATATCTGGTGTCGGGCCTGGTCGCCGTGCTGTTCGCGCTGATGGTGTTCTGGAGTCCCATCCTCAACCGCATCGTCTTCGGCACGCCGGTCAGCTGGCGCACCTGGAACGCCGGCATCATCGCCGTCGCCGGCGTCACCTTGCTGTTCTTCCACTCGATCCAGGGCGCGTGGCACGACATCATGACCGGCGGCGAAGGCCATTTCCTGCTAGGCCTGGGACTGGCCCTGACGGCCACCGTCGCCAGCACCGTCGGCAACCTGATCGTCGTCAAGGTGCGCGTGGAGTCGTCCAACGTGCTGCTGACGATGGCGTGGTCGATGATGTGGGGCACCCTGATCGTCGCGGCCTGGGCGCTGGCCACCGGCCAATCGTTCACCCTGTCGAGCGAACCGAAGTACTGGGGCGGCCTGCTCTACCTGTCGCTGTTCGGCTCGGTCATCGCGTTCGCCGCCTATTTCACCCTGATCCACCGCATCGGGTCGGACAAGGCCGTCTACATCACCGTCGTCACACCGGTGATCTCGGTGCTGTTGTCGATCCAGCTCGAACACTTCCGTCCCGGACCGCTGGAATGGATCGGCATGGTATTGTGTTTGTCGAGCGTCGCCTGGGCGCTCAAATCCGATTCCCCTGTTATAAAAGAAAGTGTAGAAGCAGCCTGATGAACAACTCCGACCTGACCATCCGCCCGGCCGAGCCGGCCGACGTCTCCGCCATTTTCGGCATGATCTTCGAGCTGGCGGTGTTTGAAAAACTCGAACACATGGTCGTGGCCAACGAGTCCATGCTGCACGAAAGCCTGTTCGGCGACAAGCCCGGCTGCGAGGCGCTGGTCGGCGAGGCCAACGGCGAGGTCGTCGCCTTCGCGCTGTTCTTCCACAACTTCTCCACCTTCCTGTGCAAAAAGGGGCTGTACCTGGAGGACTTGTACGTCAAGCAAGCCTGCCGTGGCAGGGGCTATGGCAAGCAGATGCTGGTGGCGCTGGCGCGGCTGGCGGTCGAACGCGACTGCGGCCGCTTCGAATGGTCGGTGCTGGACTGGAACACCAACGCCATCAAACTCTACGAGGGCATGGGCGCCACCGTCATGCCTGAGTGGCGCATTTGCCGCGTCACCGGCGAGGCGCTGACCGAGCTGTCGGCGCAGGCATAGACAATAAAAGGGCAAAAAAAATCCCACGCGGCGTAAGCGCCCGTGGGAGGAACCCGGTGTCAGTGGGAGGGAGATTGAATCAACGAGTTCACTATAGCCGCGCCGCCGGCGACTTACCTCCCGCCTTACAAAACCTTACCCAGCTTCAAATCTGCTTACATTTGCTTTACAAAAACGAGCAGCTTGATTTGGCGAAAGATTATCCGCCGGAATTACTGTCGTTGTGAGCGGGAACGGACGGCGAGCCGCTCCAGCAACTCGAACACGGCCTGGGTCAGCAACGCCAGCGCGGCCGCCGGAATGGCGCCGGCCAACAGCATGTCGTTGTCGTTCAGCGCCAGGCCGATCGTGATGCGCTCGCCGTAGCCGCCCGCGCCGATGAAGGCGGCGATGGTCGCCGTGCCCACGCTCATCACGGCCGCCGTTTTGACGCCGGCCAGGATCACCGGCAGCGCCAGCGGCAGCTCGACCAGCATCATGCGCTGCGACGGCCGCAGGCCCAGCGCCAACGCCGCCATCCGCAGCCCCGCCGATACCTGTAACACGCCGGTGCAGGTGTTGCGCACGATGGGCAGTAGCGCGTAGACCACCAGCGCCACCAGCGCCGGCACGGTGCCTATGCGCCCCAGCAAGGGGATCAGCAGCGCCAGCAGCGCCAGCGACGGCACGGTTTGCAGCACGCCCGTCAACCCCAGCACCAGTTGCCGCAGGCGCGGGAACACCGCCGCCATCACACCCAGCGGAATGCCGATCACGCACGCCATCGCCACCGCGAACAGCACCAAGGTAAGGTGCTGGCGCGTCAGCGGCCACAAATTTTTGTCGAAAATCTTGGTCAGCAGGCCATCGCGCGCCGCCGGTGGCGCTTTGGCGTCCGTCGTGCCGGCCGTTCCGGCGGCCTTGGCGCCGCGCGCCGCCAACCAGTCGCGCGCGACATTGGTGAAGCTCTTGCCGTCGATTTCGGCGGCGGCGTTCATGGCGATCATGTCGTCCGCGCCGATGCGTCCCTCCAGCTGGCCGATCGCCTTCCACGCGGCGGGAAAGCGCCGCGCCGCGTCGAGCCGGTACAGCAGCACCGCGTCGTAGCGCGGGAAGTAGGCGCGGTCGTCATCCAGCACACGCAGCCCGTACTGGCGTATTTTGGCGTCGGTCGAATAGATATCGATGACATCGACCTGGCGCTGCATCAAGGCCTCGTAGGCGATGCCGTGATCGAGGCCCTCCGGCCGCTGCTTCAAGCCGTAGCGGGCGGCCAGTCCCGGCCAGCCGTCGGCGCGGCCGATGAATTCATGCGACAGCCCGAAACGCAGCTTGTCGCGCGCGGCCAGATCGCTCAGCTTATGCACGCCCTCGGCGTCGCCGCGCGTCGCCAGCGCGTAGGTGTTGTTGAACCCCAGCGGCACCGCCACGCCCAGACCCATCGGCGCCAGTTCGCGCCGTATCTGCTCCAGCGGCGCGGCCTTGGTGTGCTTGAGTATCTCCAGGTCGATGGTGCCCAGATACTCCGGATAGACGTCGATGCGGCCCGCCTGCAAGGCCGCCAGCACGATGGCGGTGTTGCCCAGCCCTTGCAAATGGACCACCTTGGCGTGCGGCGCGGCCGTCTGCGTCAACACCTCGCCGAGGATATAGGATTCGGTGAATCGCTTGGAGCCGACATGCAGCGTGTCCCCATCCTGCGCGGCGGCCGCGCCGCCGATCGACAGTCCAAGCGTCAGGAGCGCCCCGCCCAACCAGCCCCCCATCAGGTACCCACCCGCAGCATCGGCGCCTTCAGCGCCTGGCTGAGCGTCTCGTAGCTCTCCGACAGATGCGCCTTGACCTCGCGGCTCGCCGGCCGCGCCATCGCGCCGCGCAGATCACGCTGCAGCGCCAGCGCGTTCTCGCGTTGCAGGCTGCGCGCATCGGCCGGCATCGACGGCGTGGCGCGCAGCAGCATGACGGCGACGCGCTTCAGATGCTCGCGCTGCAGGTTGCGGCGCATGCCGGTGATGTCCTTGCCGGTCTTGAGCTCACTCCACACCGCGTCCTGCACGGTGGTGTACAACTCGTCGAGTCCCAGGCCCAGTTTGGGGTTGTCGAGCTTCTCGCGCGAATCGACCAGGCGTATGGCGACGGCGTCGGACATCAGCTGATCGAGCACGCCGGCCTGCAAGCCCAGCACCCTGCCGCCCACCGACACGTCGGCCTTGCCGCGCATGGTGAAGGTATCGGCGCCCAGGCGGCTGATCATCGCCGGGGTGAAGGTGAAGCTGTCGGATTTGAACAGGCTGTTGGTCAGCATCGTCAGCGCCGCCCGCTGGCGCGGCAGCGGCACCGGGGTGAAGGTCGCTCGGCCGGTGCCGGCATGGTCGCGCAGATAGGTGACGCCGCCCACGTACTTGACCACCACCGGCATCGTGCGCGCAAATTGCTGGAAGCCGTAGTCGAAACTGCGGCGCAGCGATTCGTAGCTCTCGCCCGGCTTGAGCGTGCGGTTTTGTATCCGGTCCCACAGCTCGCGGGAAATCGCCAATCGGCGCTGGAAGTACGCCAGCGGATCGCTGCCCAGATCGAACAGGTTCACGTCCGGATCGGAGTTGAAGCCACCCGCATCCTGGTCGGTACCGAAGGCCAGCAGCGGTTCGTTGGAGCGGGCCGCGATCCTCGCCAGCTCCTGCTTCTCCTGCGCCGGCTCGATCGGCTTATATGCGTATTCGATCGCCCAGTAATCGTAAGGCCCCAGCGCGGACGTCACATACTCGCCCTGCTTCTCCCCCTTTAGCGCCAGGTTGAACGGCGTGTAATCCATCACCGAGCCGGTCATGCCGTGCTCCTTCGTGAAGACCGGGTCCTGCAACTGCTTGATGCCGTAGATCGTCGACGAGCGGAAGTTGTGCCGCAAGCCGAGGGTGTGTCCCACTTCGTGCATGATCACCGAGCGCACATAAGCCTGCGCCACCGCATCGGCCTCGGGGCTGCCCATTTCCAACTCGCCGCGCGCCTCCAGCAGGCCCATGGCAAAACCCATCTCGTCCCCGGATTGAAGCATGTAGTCGCAGCGGTCTTCGTGGGCCGCGTCGCCGTCATGCGGAGCGAAAGCCATCGCGCCACCCATGCCATCCTCGCTCACCACACGCCGCACGGTGCGCGAAAAACCGTCGGACATGCCGATATCGGCATCGAGTATCTCGCCGGTGCGCGGATCGACCTGGCGCGGTCCAATGGCGAAGCCGACGTCGCTGCCGACGAACCAGCGCACCGACGCGTGGCGCGCGTCCATCGTGTCGAAGTGGTCGGCGGCGGTCTGCTGCTTGACCACCAGCGCATCCTTGAAGCCAATCTTCTCGAACGCGGCGTTCCAGACCAGGATGCCCTGGCGCACCGACTCGCGGTACTTGTCAGGGATGTTCGCGTCCATCCAGTAAACGATGGGTTGCTTAGGCTCGGACAACGCCTGCGCCGGATCCTTCTTCTCCAGACGCCAGCGCGACACCATATGCACCGCCGTCGTCGGCGTCACGTCGTCCGAGAAGTCCTGGTTGGTGGTGACGAAATGGCCCACGCGGTCATCCGCGCGTCGGCTCGCCATCGGTTCGGCCGGCAGCGGCATGAACGTGTAATAAAAGCCCAGGAACATGCTGCGCGGGTCTGGCAGCGTGGTCGGCGGACTGGCGATCGCCGCCGGAATGGCGGGCATGACCAGCGGCGGGGCCGGTATGCGCGGCACCGCGTAATGCGCGTTGACCTGGAACCCCGTCATCGTCTCGTCGCTGCGCACCGACGTGAAACTGCTGTTGCGCGCATCCATCGCGTACGGCAGGCGGAAGGCGAATTCCAGCCGGGTGGAAAAGCCGGGGATGTCGCCGAACAGCAGGATATTGGCGTCGATCAGCACCGACTGGTTCTTTGGATTGGGGCCGCTCGACACCGGCGCGATCGCCACCAGGCTGTCCGAGAATCCCTGCGCCACCACCTTTGCCTCGGGTGTGCCGCCGATGGCCTTGAACTGCGTGTTCTTGGCGATCATCTGCACCAGGTTGCCGATGCGGTGGAACGTCACCACCCGGCTGAAGCCCATCTGGCTGCCGTACACGCCCCGCTCCCCCAGCCCGTTCGGCATGTTCACCGACATGAACAGCGGACGGTCGAACTGGTCGGGCCGCAGCTCGATCCATACCTTTTCTTCTTTTTGATACAGGTTGAGGAAGCCGGGGTGCTGTTTGGCGCCGCGCACCAGTTCCGCGAAAGGCCGGGTGGCGGCGGGCGGCGCCACGGCCGGCGCGGGCGCGGCGGCCGGTTGCAACGGCGTAGTGGCGACCACCGGCACGTCGGTCGATGGCGACGGCGCCGGTGGCGCGGGAGGCGTCGGCGGCACCGGTTCCTGGGCGAACGCCAGCGCTTGCGCGCCAAATGACAGCAAAACGGCGACGCGCAGGGAATTCAAGGCAAACATGGTGTTCCTGTTACAGGTTGTGGGATCGGGATAATGTAACCGAAAGCCCCGGTAACGGAACAATTTTTTGCAAACCCGCCGCGCGGCCGCCTAGCCGTGGGGCGAACGCCATACGCCGGCGTTAACCACGCCCGCGCAGGGATTCATGCCGATGGCGTAGGACAGGTCGGCCGGACGGGCGATACGCCACAGCGCGAAGTCGGCCCGCTTGCCCGGTTCCAGCGTGCCGATATCGCCCTGCCGGCCCAGCGCGCGGGCCGCATGCGCGGTGCAGCCGGCCAGCGCCTCGAGCGGCGTCAGTCGCCACAAGGTGCAGGCCATGTTCATCGCCAGCAGCAGGGACGTCATCGGCGACGTGCCGGGATTGCAGTCGGTGGCGACGGCCATCGGCACGCCGGCCGCGCGCAAGGCGGCCACCGGCGGCGGTGTGGTGTCGCGCAGGAAGTAGTAGGCGCCCGGCAGCAGCACCGCCACCGTGCCGGCGGCGGCCATCGCGGCGATGCCATCGTCGGTCAAATGTTCGAGGTGGTCTGCCGACAAGCCGCCGTAACGCGCCACCAACTGCGCGCCGCGCTGGTCGGACAGCTGCTCGGCGTGCAGCTTGACCGGCAAGCCACGCGCCTGCGCCGCCTGGAACACGCGCTCCGTCTGATCGTGCGAAAAACCGATCCGCTCGCAGAAGGCGTCAACGGCGTCGACCAAGCCCTCCTCGGCCAATGGCGCGATCATGGCGCGGACTTCGGCGATGTAGTCGTCGGCGCGGCCTGCGAACTCCGGCGGCAGCGCATGCGCGCCAAGGAAGGTGGTGGCGACATCGACCGGGAATTTGCCCGACTCGTCGCGGCCGATACGGCGCGCCACGCGCAGCATCTTCGCCTCCGATTCCAGGGTCAGGCCATAGCCGGATTTGATCTCGATGGTGGTCACGCCCTCGGCCAGCAGGCTGCGCACGCGCGGCAGGCTTTGCGCCAGCAATTCATCCTCCGACGCGGCGCGGGTGGCGCGCACGGTGGACATGATGCCGCCGCCGGCGCGGGAGATATCCTCGTAGGTGGCGCCGTTCAGGCGCGCCTCGAATTCATCGCTGCGGTTGCCTGCATGGACAATGTGGGTGTGGCAGTCGATCAGGCCCGGCGTCAGCCAGCAGCCCTCGCCGTCATGCGTGGCCGCCGCCCGCGCTTCAGGCGGCAGCGCCGTAACAGGTCCCAGCCATGCGATGCGGCCGTCCTTGACGGCGATGGCGGCATCGCGGATTTCGCCGTAGCCGCCGTCCATGGTGGCCAGGTGCACATTGGTAAACAACACATCCCACGCGGTCATGCCATGCCTTCGGATTATTCTAGTTATTGATGATGTCGACCACGAACACGGTCGCCTGCGCCGCCTCGATGCTCCACACCTCTTCGGATTCGATCACCAGCATGTCGTAGCGCACCATGGCGATGCGCTCGCGCGCGCTGCTGACGGACAGGCTCTCGCCGTCGGCCAGGAACACCAAGGTGGTGCTGGCGCGCCGGTTCAGCTCCAGCGTGCCGCGCACGACGCACGCTTCGAGCCGGTGGCGGCAACGGCCGCGCCGCGTCATCACATTGAAATCGGTGGTGTTGGCGCCGGTGACGGTGGCGTGCACCGCATCCTCGCCGGCGAACTCGATCAGCGGCTCGCTGGGGCTGAGCACCACGCGCTCGTCGCCGAAATCGAGCAGCACGCCGTCGCCGTCGACCAGCGCCAGGGTGCGGTCGATGCCCGGAAAGGCGGAGAACGGGCCGTCCTGGGTGATCGTCGCCAGGCTGACGCGCCAGTCGAAATCGTCAAAACCGGCGCCGGGGGGAGCGACGGCGATTTCCGTCGTGCTGCCGCCGCCGTTCTTCCATGGCGCGGGCATCAGGCTTGCATACTGGATCAGCTGGGTCATCGGAACTCCCTCAGTTCGGCCATCGTCTGCTTGAAGCGCGCAGCGATCGCCTGCTGCGCCACGTGCTGCTGGTTGCGTACTACCCACTGGCCGCCGACCATGACGTCCTTGACCAGATTGTCGTTGCCGCTGAAGACGAAACTGCCGAGTATCTCGTCCAGCGCCAAGCCATACAGATTCGGGTGATCGTCATCGAGCACGATCACGTCGGCGCGGCGTCCGGGCGCCAATGCGCCGACCGGCCGTCCCGCCGCCTGCGCGCCGCCGCGCAAGGCGCCCTGCCACAAAAAGTCGCCGACATTGCGCTCCGTGGCCGACACCGCGATATTGCGGCGCTGGTGCTGCAGGCGCTGGCCGTATTCCAGCCAGCGCAGTTCCTCCACCGGGCTTTGCGAAATATGGCTGTCGCTGCCGATGCCGAAGCGCCCGCCCGCCGCCAGGAAATCCTCCAGCGGGAACAGGCCGTCGCCCAGGTTCGCCTCGGTGGTCAGGCACAGGCCGGCCACCGCGCCACTGCCCGCAATCCGGTCGACCTCGCCGCGCGTCAGGTGGGTGGCGTGCACCAGGCACCAGCGCTGGTCGACGGCGACGTGGTCGAACAGCCACTCGACCGGCCGACGCCCGCTCCAGTCCAGCGACTGCCGCACCTCCGGCTGCTGCTCGGCGATGTGGATATGCACCGGGCGGCTGGACGGCAATGCCGCCAGCACCGCGTTGATCTGCCCCACCGACGCCGCGCGCAGCGAATGCGGCGCCACGCCGACCTCGGTTTGCGCATCGCGCAACGGTTCCAGCGCCTCGATCACGCGCAGCACGTCCTCGACGTCGGTCTTGAAACGCTGCTGTTCGGGTTTCAGGGCGCTTTCGCCAAAACCTGAATAACTATACAACACCGGCAGCATCGTCACGCCGATTCCGGCCAACCGTGCGGCGGCCAGCACCCGCTCCGCCGTCTCGGCCGGGCGCGGGTACATGGCGCCGTCGGGCGCCCGTTGCACATAGTGGAATTCGCACAGCGACGTGTAGCCGTGGCGCAGGCACTCGGAGAACAGCTGGGCCGCGATGGCCTCGATGTGCGCCGGGGTGATGTTGCGGGCGAAACGGTACATCAGGTCGCGCCAGGTCCAGAAGCTGTCCTGGACGCCGCCGGCCTGGTGCGGCCCGGCCTTTTCCGTGCGCCCGCCCAACGCCCGCTGGAAGCTGTGCGAATGCAGGTTGATCATGCCGGGCAGCGCGTATTCGACGGTTTCGACGGTTTCGGCGCCTTCTTCCCGAGTGGCTCCGGCGCGCACGGCCGTGATGGTGCCCGCCGCGTCCCACTCGATCAGCACATCGGCGCGCCAGCCATCGGGCAGCAGTGCATTCCGGGCAAAGAGCTTACTCATCGGCGCACCCAGTCGGCGGCCGCCTGCGTCATCTCGCGCAGCAGCCCCCTCACCTGGTCCGCGCGGTCGGTCCGGTAGCCGTACGGCGCTTCCTCATCCATATAGGTCGACTGGCACATCTCCAGCTGGATCGCGTGCACGTTCGCACCCGGTTTGCCGTAGAAGCGCGTGATATGCCCGCCCTTGAAGCGGCCGTTGACGGCCACGCTGAAGCGCTCCTGCGCCAGCGCGCGCGACACCACCGCTTCGCTCAGCCCCGGCGCGCAGGTCACGCCATCGGCGGTGCCGAAGTTCAGGTCCGGCAGCTTGCCCTCGAAGAAGCGCGGCACGTGGGAGGCGATCGAATGCGCGTCCCACAGCGCCACCGCGCCGTGCAGCGCCAGCAACCGGTCCAGCTCCGCGCGCAGACGCTCGTGGTACGGTTTCCAGTAGAGGCCCAGGCGGCGCTCGACCTCCGTCTGGTCGGGCACCCGGCCCTTCAGATACAGCGGCTCGCGATGGAAGGTATCGACCGGGCACAAACCCGTCGTGTCCTGCCCCGGATACAGGTTGGTGTTCTCCGGCGGCCGGTTCAAATCGATCACATAGCGCGACCAGCGCGCCGACAGGGTCGACGCCCCCATCTCGCCAAGGAAATCATACAGGCGCGCCAGATGCCAGTCGGTGTCCTGCTTATCGACGGCGGCCGGCGTCATCGTCGCCGCGACGTCGTCGGGAATGTCCGTGCCCACGTGTGGCATGGACACCAGCAAGGGAATGCTGCCTGCTTTGAACTGAAAATCCATGGCGCCCCCCGGTTATGGATGCAGCGATGTAAACAAATCCTTGCACGACGCGCTCAACTCGCCGCGCATGACCATGCCCTTGGCGGCCTCGATATCCGGCGCGAAGAAGCGGTCCTGGTCGTAGACGGCCACATTCCGGCGCAGCTGCGCATGCACGTGCTCCAGGTGCGGCGAAGTCGTCAGCGGACGATGGAAATCGATCCCCTGCGCCGCCGCCAGCAGCTCGATACCGATGATCACCGCCGTATTCTGCGCCATGTCGTCCAGACGGCGCGCCGCGTACGTCGCCATGCTGACGTGGTCCTCCTGGTTGGCCGAGGTCGGGATGGTGTCGACGCTGCCCGGATGGGCCAGCGACTTGTTCTCCGACGCCAGCGCGGCGGCGGTGACATGGGCGATCATGAAGCCCGAATTCAGGCCCGGCTCGCGCACCAGGAACGGCGGCAGGCCGGACAAAGTGGCGTCGATCAGCAGCGCGATGCGGCGCTCCGAGATGCTGCCAATTTCGGCGATCGCCAGCGCCAGCGTGTCGGCGGCGAAGGCCACCGGCTCGGCGTGGAAGTTACCGCCCGAGACCACCACCGACAGCTCGCCGTCCTTGAACAGCAGCGGATTGTCGGTCACGGCGTTGGCCTCGATCAGCAGGGTGCGGGCGGCGTTGCCGATGATGTCCCAGCAGGCGCCCATGACTTGCGGCTGGCAGCGCAGGCAGTACGGATCCTGCACGCGCTCGTCGCCGACCAGGTGCGAGGCGCGGATCGCGCTGTCGCTCACCAGTTGGCGGTAGATCGACGCGGCGGCGATCTGGCCCGGCTGGCCGCGCACCTCGTGCACGCGGGCGTCGAACGGCGAATCGCTGCCCTTGGCGGCGTCCAGCGACAAGGCGCCGGAAACCATGCCCGCCTCCAGCAGGCGCTCGGCCATGAACAGGCCATGCAGCGCCAGCGCGGTCGACACCTGGGTGCCGTTGATCAGCGCCAGTCCCTCCTTGGCGGCCAGCACCACCGGCGCGATGCCGGCGGCCTTGAGCGCGTCGGCGGCCGGCGTGATCTCGCCGTTGAAGCGCACGTCGCCGACGCCCAGCATGGCCAGGGTCATGTGCGACAGCGGCGCCAGGTCGCCCGAGGCGCCGACCGAGCCCTTGGCCGGGATGGCCGGCATGATGCCGGCGTTGTACAGCGCGATCAGCGTCTCGACGATCAGCGGGCGCACGCCGGAATAGCCGCGCGCCAGGCTGCCGATCTTCATCAGCATGATCAGGCGGCAAACGGCGTCCGACAGCAGCTCGCCGGTACCGACCGAATGCGACAGGATCAGGTTGCGCTGCAGTTGTTCCAGTTTGTCGTCGGGGATGCGGGTCTTGGCCAGCAGGCCGAAACCGGTGTTGATGCCATAGGCGGCGTCGCCCTTGGCGACGATGGCGCGCACGGCGGCGGCGGAGGCCTCGATCACCGGCCAGGCTTCGGCGGCCAGCGACAGCGGTGCGGTGGCGGTCCATACGGCACGCAGTTCGGACAGCGTCATCGCGCCGGGTTTCAAGGTCAATGCGTTGGGGGTCATGTAGGTTCTCTAATTATTTGATCATGGGGAGATTGAGGCCGTTGCGCTTGGCGCAGGCGACCGCCGTCTCGTATCCCGCGTCTGCGTGGCGCATCACGCCGGTGCCGCTGTCGTTGACCAGCACCCGCGCCAGGCGGCGCGCGGCGGCGTCGGTGCCGTCGGCGACGATCACCACGCCGGAGTGCTGCGAATAGCCCATGCCGACGCCGCCGCCGTGGTGCAGCGACACCCACGTCGCGCCGCCCGCGGTGTTCAGCAGTGCGTTCAGCAGCGGCCAGTCGGAGACGGCGTCGGTGCCGTCCTTCATGCTCTCGGTCTCGCGATTCGGGCTGGCGACCGAACCGGTATCCAGGTGGTCGCGGCCGATGACGACCGGCGCTTTCAATTCGCCCTTGCGCACCATCTCGTTGAAAGCAAGGCCGGCGATGTGACGCTCGCCCAGTCCCAGCCAGCAGATACGCGCCGGCAAGCCCTGGAAGGCAATACGCTCGCGCGCCATATCCAGCCAGCGGTGCACCTGCGCGTGGTGCGGGAACAGCTCCTTGATCTTGGCGTCGGTCTTGTAGATATCCTCCGGATCGCCGGACAGCGCCACCCAGCGGAACGGACCACGGCCCTCGCAGAATTGAGGGCGGATATACGCCGGCACGAAGCCGGGGAAATCGAAGGCGTTTTGCACGCCATGGTCGAACGCCACCTGGCGGATGTTGTTGCCGTAATCGACCACCTTGGCGCCCAGCGCCTGGAAGTCCAGCATCGCCCGCACGTGCACCGCGCACGAGGCGGTGGCCGCATCCTTCAACGCGGCGTGGGCCGCCTCGTCGTGCTGCGCGGCCTTCCATTCATCGACGCTCCAGCCCTGCGGCAGGTAGCCGTTGATCAGGTCATGCGCGGAGGTCTGGTCGGTGACGATGTCCGGCACCACGCCGCCGGCCTTGGCGCGGCGCACCAGCTCCGGCAGCACGTCGGCGGCGTTGCCCAGCAGGCCGATCGAAATCGCGTCGCCATTGGCCTTGTGCAGTTTGATCAACTCCAGCGCCTCGTCGATGCTGGCGGCCTGCTTGTCCAGGTAGCGGGTGCGCAGGCGGAAGTCGATGCTGCTTTGCTGGCACTCGACGGTCAGCGACACCGCGCCGGCCATGGTCGCGGCCAGCGGCTGCGCGCCGCCCATGCCGCCCAGGCCCGCCGTCAACACCCAGCGGCCTTTGAGGTCGCCGCCGAAATGCTGGCGCCCCGCTTCCGCGAAGGTTTCGTAGGTGCCCTGCACGATGCCCTGGGTGCCGATGTAGATCCAGCTGCCGGCGGTCATCTGGCCGTACATGAACAGGCCTTTGCGGTCCAGTTCATTGAAGTGCTCCCAGTTGGCCCACTTCGGCACCAGGTTGGAATTGGCGATCAGCACGCGCGGCGCGTCCTCGTGGGTCTGGAACACGCCGACCGGCTTGCCGGACTGGATCAACAGGGTTTGATTGTCTTCCAGCTCGCGCAGCGAGGCCAGGATCTGGTCGTAGCACTCCCAGTTGCGGGCGGCGCGGCCGATGCCGCCGTAAACCACCAGATGCTTGGGATTTTCCGCCACTTCCTTGTCCAGATTGTTCTGGATCATGCGGTAGGCCGCCTCGGCGCCCCAGTTCTTGCAGGTCAGTTCCGGACCACGGGGCGCGCGGATCTCGCGGCTGGCGTCGAATCGTGGATCGCTGTCTAAATGGCTGGTCATGGGGCCTCCTCCTGTGGATGATGCCCACAAGGATAAGTTGTATAGACAACCAAGTCAAGCCACGATTTTTGTGTCGTGGCCCTTACCTTTTATACACACGCTTGCCGCCCATCCAGGTCTGCAACACCACCGTCTTGCCGATCTGCTCCGGCGGCGCCTTGAAGATATCGCGGTCGATCAGGATGAAATCGGCCCACTTGCCCGGCTCCAGCGAGCCGATGACGTTTTCCTGGTGGGCCGCGTAGGCCGCGTCCAGCGTGAAGCAGCGGAACGCCTCGTTCATCGTCATCGCCTGGTTCTTGTACCAGCCGCCGGCCGGCACGCCGGCGTTGTTCTGGCGCGTGACGGCGGCGTGCAAGCCCTCGAACGGATTGGGCGACTCCACCGGGAAGTCGGACCCGCAGGCGATCCTCGAGCCCTGGTCCAGGAAGGTGCGCCAGGCGTAGGCGCCCTTGATGCGTTCCGGGCCGACGCGGTGTTCGGCCATGTTCTGGTCCGACGTCGCGTGCGTCGGCTGCATCGACGGGATGATGCCCAGCGCCTTGAAACGGGGTATGTCCTCCAGCGCCACCACCTGCGCGTGCTCGATGCGGTGGCGCAGCCGCGCGCTGTCATATTTGGGGATCAGCTGCGCGTAGGCGTCGAGGATCTGGCGGTTGCCGGCGTCGCCGATGGCATGGATATTGACCTGATAGCCGGCCTTCATCGCCTTGTTCATCCTGGACAGCATCTCGTCGTTCTGATGGAACAGCAG
The DNA here is from genome assembly GCF_059418705.1 of Duganella sp. GW821-FHT07F09. Taxonomy (NCBI): domain Bacteria; kingdom Pseudomonadati; phylum Pseudomonadota; class Betaproteobacteria; order Burkholderiales; family Oxalobacteraceae; genus Duganella; species Duganella sp. GW821-FHT07F09. Next base: position 108,099 of record NZ_JBWKQJ010000013.1, read on the forward strand.
GCCCTTGGTCGACGGCATATCGCTGTAGGGCGACATCAAGGCCGCGCCACGGCTGCCCAGGGCGCCGTCCGCATACAGCTTGACCGCCGCCAGCGCGTAGACGTCGTTGGCATAGGACTTGAGCGGGCCTTCCCTGGCCAGTTCGTCGAAGTCGCTGCCGGTGTCGCCGATCATCGCGTACACCCGCGTGGTCAGCTTGCCGTGGTCGGCGTAGTCGCGATACAGATCGTCCTGCGCCACCTTGATGCCGGCGTCGTGCACGCTCGTCAGGCCCACCCTGGCCAGCGCCGCCAGCGCGTTGTCGAGCGTGCCGCGCGCCTGCGCGGGCGTCGGCAGCGGCACCACCTTGTTCACCAGTTCCATGGCGCTGTCGACCAGCACCCCGGTCGGCTTGCCGCTGGCGTCGCGCTCGATCTTGCCGCCGGCCGGATCAGGGGTGTCTTTATTGATGCCGGCCATTTCCAGCGCCTTGGTGTTGACCCAGCTGGCGTGGGCGTCGACCCGGTGCAGCAGCACCGGCCGGTCGTTGACCACGGCGTCCAGCTCGGCGGCGGTCGGGAAGCGGCCCAGCTTCCACACCTCCTGGTTCCAGCCGTAGCCGACGATCCAGGCGTTCTTCGGATGGGTCCGGCTAAATTCGGCCACCGCGCGCACCGCGCCGCCCAGGCTCGTCGCGCCGAACAGGTCGACGCCGGAGGCGATCTCGCCCAGCTCGAACACGTGGCCGTGGGCGTCGATCAGCCCCGGCAGCAGGGTTTTGCCCTGGGCGTCGATGTGCTGCGCGTCCGGCAGCCTGGCCGCCGTGTCCTTTTCGCTGCCCACCGCGATCACCCGCCCCAGATCGTCGAACCCCAGCGACGTGAAGCGCTGCAGGGTGCCCGCCGCCGTCAGCGTGTAGCCGTTGGCGTGGTCGATGATGGTGTCGGCGTGGGCCGGCGCCAGCAGGGTGGACAGGGCAAAAGCCATGGCCGCTGCCAGCGGGGAACGTTGCAAAGGGGCGGTACGCATCAAATCTCTCCATTCGGAAGCAAGATCAGAGTGTAACCAAGTTTGCGCCGGGGTCAATCGAACTCGCGCCGGGTGTCGGGGTTTTACACGCTGGCGCCCGGGCGGGAGGGGTACAATGGCGGATTCGCCGCTCTCAGAACGCCACACGTGTCCAGCCGCCTACTCTATATCCGCCTGCTCAACCAGTTCCGTCCCTACGCCGGGATCGTCGCCGTCACCCTGTTCGCGGTCGGTGTGGCGGCGGCCACCGACGTGCTGCTGATCAACCAGTTGAAGAACGTGATCGACGCGCTGGCGCCTGCCCACAACGCGGCCGGCGCCCCCGCCACCGGCATCCTCGCCTGGGTGCGGGAATTGCTCGCCCCCCTGCTGCCGAGCGACCCGGCGCGCGTGGCGCTGTGGACCATCCCGGCGGTGATCCTGGGCCTGGCGGTGATGCGCATGGTCTCCAGCTTCGTCGGCGAATACGGCGCCGCGTGGCTCAGCAGCCGCGTGCAGGCCAACCTGCGCGAGCAGATGTTCGCCCGCATCATGCGCCTGCCGAACGGCTACTTCGACCAGTCCTCGAGCGGCACCACGCTCTCGCGCGTGGCGTTCGACGCCGCGCAGGTGTCGCAGGCCGTGCTCAACGTCGTCAACGTCGCCGTGCGCGACTCGGTGCAAGCCGTCGGCTACCTGATCACGCTGTTCGTCGTCGACTGGCAGCTGGCGGTGTTCTGCCTCGGCCTGCTGCCGCTGGTGGCCGCCATCGTCACCTTCACCGGACGCCGCATGCGCCACCTGAGCAAAAGCGCGCAGGCGGCCATGGGCGACCTGACCAATGTGCTCGACGAGAGCATCAGCGGCCAGCGCGTGGTCAAGATCTTCGGCGGCCAGGAGTACGAGCAGACCCGCTTCGACAGTGTGGTCAAGACCAATCGCCAGCTGGCCGTCAAGCACGCGGCGACGTCGGCGCTCAACTCCGGCATCATCATGCTGCTGATCGGAATCACGCTGTCGTCGGTGATCTACTTCGCGCTGATCCGCAACCAGGCCGGCGCGCTGTCGCCGGGCGACTTCGTCGCCTTCATGTCGGCGCTGATGGCGATGCAGTCGCCGATCAAGAACCTGACCAAGATTAACGAACCGATGCAGCGCGGCCTGGCCGCCGCCGAATCGGTGTTCGGCCTGATCGACACCGAGACCGAGGCCGACACCGGCACCAAAACGCTGGAGCGCGCCGAGGGCCGCCTGCAACTCGACGATGTCAGCTTCCATTATCGCGGCGCCGACGGCAAGCCGCTGTCGCCGGACGCGCGCCCCGCGCTGGACCGCGTCTCGCTCGATATCGCCGCCGGCGAGACGGTGGCCCTGGTAGGCAGCTCCGGCAGCGGCAAGACCACGCTAGCCGGCCTGCTGCCACGCTTCTACGATGTCAGTTCCGGCGGCATCAGGCTCGATGGCGTCGACCTGCGCGAATACACGCTGGCGTCGCTGCGCAGCCAGATCGCGCTGGTGAGCCAGGACGTGGTGCTGTTCAACGATACGCTGGCGGCCAACATCGCCTATGGCGACCCGGCGCCGTCGATGGAACGCATCGAGGCGGCCGCGCGCGCCGCGCACGCGCACGAATTCATCGAGCGCCAGCCAGGCGGCTACCTGGCGCCGGTGGGTGAAAACGGTTTGCGCCTGTCCGGCGGCCAGCGCCAGCGCCTGGCCATCGCCCGCGCCCTGTACAAGAACGCGCCGATCCTGATCCTCGACGAAGCCACCAGCGCGCTCGACACCGAGTCCGAGCGGCTGGTGCAGTCGGCGCTGGAAGTGTTGATGAAGGGCCGCACCACGGTGGTCATCGCGCACCGCCTGTCGACCATCGAGAACGCCGACCGCATCGTGGTGCTCGACGGCGGCCGCATCGCCGAAGCGGGCAGCCACGCCGCGCTGCTGGCGCAAAACGGCATCTACTCGCGCTTGTATCAAACGCAAAAAAGCGTCCAGACGGCTTAAAGCAGGCGCAGCGTCTGCTGCAGCTCGTCGAGCGCCGCCGGTTTGACGAGGTGGAAATCGAAGCCGGCGGCGGCGGTTTTCTCGCGGTCCTCGGCCGAGCCGAAACCGGTGTGCGCGATCAGGCGGATGCGCGACAGCGCCGAATCGGCGCGCAGCATGCGCGCCAGCGCGTAGCCGTCGACGTGCGGCATGCCGATGTCGAGGATCATCGCGTGCGGGGCGAATTCGCGCGCGCCCGCCAACGCGGCCGCCGCGTCGTGCGCCAGCCTCACCTCGTAACCCAGCACCTGCAGCAAATCGCTCAACACCTCGCCCGAGTCGACGTTGTCGTCGACCACCAGCAACCGGTTCAGGCCTTTGGCCGACACCGGCACGGGCGAACCCGCGCCCGCCGCGAAGGGCGCCCCGGCCTGTGCGGCGCCGGGCGCGGCCAGCACCGGCAGCTCGATGACGAAGCTGCTGCCCTGGTCGGCGCCGGCGCTTTCCGCGTACACCGTCCCGCCGTGCATTTGCACCATCTTCGACACCAGCGACAGGCCGATGCCCAGGCCGTCGTGCGCGCGGTCGTGCGTCGACGCGCCCTGCGCGAACATGTCGAAGATGCGCGGCAGGTTTTCGGTCGAGATGCCGATGCCGTTGTCGCGCACGGCGATGCGCACGCGGTCCGGCGCCGGCAACGTCACCTCCAGCCGGATCACGCCGCCGACCACGGTGAACTTGGCGGCGTTGTGCAGCAGGTTGCCGACCGTCTGCGCCAGCCGCACCGGGTCGCCGTGCAGGCGGATCGGCTGCGGGGGCACCGCCACGATCAATGTGTGGCCGCGCGACTCCATCAGCGGCCGGGCCGTTTCCAGCGCCGGTTCCAGCACCGTTTGCAGCTCCAGGTCCTCCAGCCTCAACGCCAGCTTGCCCTCGGAGATGCGGGCCACGTCGAGCAGGTCGTCCACCAGCCGCGCCAGATGGCCCACCTGGCGCATGATCACCTGGCGCGCCTTGCGGTGCACCTCCACCTGGCTGGCGTCGGCCACGCCCATCAGCGCTACCGCGTTGCGGATCGGACTCAAAGGATTGCGCAGCTCGTGCGCCAGGGTCGCCAGGAAGTCGTTCTTGTTGTCGTCGGCCGCGCGCAGCAGGCCCTCCATGGTTTTACGCTGCGTGATGTCGCTGCTGATGCGCGCGATCCGGTACGGCGTGTGGCCGGCGTCGCGCACCTGGAAGGCGCGGTCGCGCACCCAGCGCAAGGTGCCGTCGGCCAGCAGCAGGCGGTACTCCTCGTCGTAATGCTCGCCGTGCTGCGCGCCCTCCCAGCGGGCGGCGACGGCGATGCGGTCGTCGGCATGGATGGCGTTGAGCCAGTCGCCGGTGTTTTGCTGCAGCTGCGCCGCCGGCCGTCCCCAGAAGGAGTCGTAGGCGTTGTTCACGTACAGCAGCGCGCGGCTTTGCAGGTCGAACATCCAGAACACGTCCTCGATGTTCTCGGTCAGCTGGCGGAAGCGCTCCTCGCTGTTGCGCAGCTCCGTCTGGGTGCGCTGGAGGCGCAGCAGCGCGTTGACGTTGGCCACCAGCTCGTCGGCCTCGATCGGCGCCGCCAGGTAATTGTCGGCGCCGCCCTCCAGGCCACGGATCTTGTCGTCGCGCCCCGTCAGCGCGGCCGACGTTTGCAACACCAGCACGCCGGCGGTCAAAGGATCGTCCTTGATGCGGCGGCACACCTCGATGCCGTTGATGTCGGGCAGTTTGACGTCCAGCAGCACCAGCGCCGGCAGCATCTGGCGCGCCAGCGCCAGTCCGTCGGTGCCGTTGGCCGCCTCCACCACCCGGAAGCCGGCGCCGTGCAGAATGCGCGTCTTGACGTAGCGCGCGCCGTCGTTGTCGTCCACATTCAGGATCAATATGCTGTCGTTGTTCATGGCTTTGTCTTTCATGGCGCGCCGTCATCGGCGCCCGCGCATCGGCGCGGCAGGTGCAGCGAAAAAGTCGAACCGGCGCCGATGACGCTGGCCACCTCCACCGAGCCCCCCAGCAGCTGCGCCAACTGGCGGCACAGCGGCAGCCCCAGGCCGGTGCCCTTGGCGCCGGCCTGCAGCGGATGGGCGATCTGGCTGAATTCCTCGAAAATCAGTTGCAGGTTGTCGGCCTCGATGCCGATGCCGGTGTCGCTGACGGTGAAGGTAAGCTGGTCGCCGCCATCGTCGCGCAGCGCCACCTCCACCTGGCCGGCCTGGGTGAACTTGAGCGCGTTGGAGATGAAGTTGCGCAGGATCTGCGCCACCTTGGGCTCGTCCGACAACAGCAGGCAAGGCGCCGCCGGCGCGACGAACACCAGTTCGACGTCGGGATTGCGCGTCAGCGGCCGCAGCATGCCCTTGAGGGTGCTGAACAGATTTTCGACGTCGATCGGCGCGATCGCCAGTTCGACCTTGCCGGCCTCGATCTTGGCCAGGTCGAGCAGGTCGTTGACCAGCTCCGACAGATCGAAGGCGGCGCTGGCGATGAAACCAACCTGGCGCTCCTGCTCGGGGGTCAGGTCGCCGTCCATGCGGTCGAGCAGCAGCTTGGCCAGCGCGCGGATCGAGCTCAATGGCGTGCGCAGCTCGTGGCTGGTGTTGGACAGGAAGCGCGACTTCATCTCGTCGGCCTTGCGCAGGCGCTCGGCTTTCTCCTCGATCTCGGCGTACAGCGCCACCACGCCGCGATTGGTGTCTTCCAGCTCGCGCGTAAGCGACAGCAGGTCGTCCTGGCGCTCGCGCAGCTCGGCCAGGGCGGCACCCAGCTCGCGGTTTTGCTGCTGCATCTCCGAATAGGTGTTCTGCACCGGGCTGGCCGCCAATTCGGCGCCGATGCGCGCCAGGCCGGCGGCGTCGATGCGCTGGCCGGCCGGCAGGTCCTTGCGCATGACCACCGTCAGGCCGCCGCCGGCCGCGTGTTCGACCTCGCAGTCGTCCATCAGCCGCCGGGCGGTCAGGACGGCGTTGTCGAACTGCGCCGCCGCCGACTCCATCTCCAACCCGGGCGCCGCCACGAGAGGGGCGAAGGCGGAGACGGAACCGGACGCCGACACCGGCCGGTCCTCGGCGCGGATCGACACGGTCAATTGCGCGACCGGGCCGCGCTGGTCGAGCGCGAACTGCCCGCGCCCGCCCGACAGCCGGCCGTAGGCGCAGCGCGCCACCTCGGACACCGCCGTCGCCACCCGTACCTGGTCCTGCACGCCGAAGCCGAGCAGGCCGGAGATCTGGCGCGCGCGCTGGCGCACCAGCACCACGTCAGGCTCGCTGTCGATGCCGACTTGCAGAATGCGGGTAAGCGGCATCAGCGTTCTCCCGGACAGCGTTGCACCAGCACGCAGGCGTCGTCGCGCGCACGCCCATGGTCGCGCAGCAGCACCGCCGCCACGATGGACGGATCGCATGCGGCCAGGCCCGGATACTGCGCCAGGTCCCACTGCGTGGCGATGCCGTCGCTGGCCAGGATCACCAGCGCGCCGGGCGGGCATGGCAGCACGAACTCCTGCACTTTACGAATATTGTGGCCGACGATGCCGTTGTGCGACATCATCTGGCGGCGCTCCTCGCCGTCGATCACGCAGGCGCCGATGTTGCCGACGCCGGCGAACGACAGCTGGCGCGCCTCCAGGTCCAGCAGCGCGATCGCCTGCGCCGCGCCGCGCGTGGCCCGCAGCGCCGCGTGGCACACCTCGATCTGCTCGGCCGGACGCAGGCCCGGTTGCAGCGCCACCGTATCGACGGCGGCGCGCGCGGCCTTGGCCGCCTCCGGTCCGTGTCCGAGGCCGTCGACCACCATCAGCGCGATGGCGTGCCGCTGGCGCGCCACCAGCCAGGCGTCGCCGCTGTCGGTCTCGCCGGCCAGCGGCAGGCAGACAGCGCCCGACAAGGACGGCGCCGGCGATGCCAGCGTCGCCCCCGCGCCGGTGCGCGGCCACAGCCGCATGCAGAACACGGCGCCCTTGCCGGGCACGGCGTAGACGTCGAATTCGTCGGCCAGGCGGCGCATCGCCCCCAGGCCGGTGCCGGCGGTGCCGGCGCTGGAGACGCCGTCGCGCAGCGCCTGGCCAAGATTGGCGATGCCGGGCCCCTTGTCGAGCGCCAGCACCTCGACGCCGGCGGCGTCGCCGTTAAACACCGGGGAGAGCGCGATGCGCCCCTCGCCGGCGTGTTTCAGGATGTTGGTGGCGGCCTCGCTGATGACGATGGCCACCTGGCCGCTGCGCACATCGTCGAAGCCGGCCTCCTGCGCCATGCGCTGGCCGCAACGGCGGGCGCTGGCGATATCACTCGGGTGAACCATCGAAAACCACTGCTGACCGTCGAACGAACTGGCTATTTTTTCCATTTGACGACCGCGACCGCGGTGCCCTCTCCACTACGTGAATCGATGTCGAACTCGTCAACAAGCCTTTGGGCGCCGCCCAGGCCGAGGCCCAGGCCGCCGCCGCTGGTGTAACCGTCGCGCAGCGCCTGCGTGACGTCGGCGATGCCGGGACCGTCGTCGGCGAACACCAGCCGCAGCCCCTGGCGCACGCCATCCGTCAGCTGCTGCGCGACGACCATCCCGCCGCCGCCATACTTAATGGTGTTGCGCGCCAGCTCGCTGGCGGCCGTCACCAGCTTGGTCTGCTCGACCAGGCTCAGTTTCAACGCCAGCGCGTGCTCGCGCACCACCCGCCGCACGGCCACGACATGCTCGTCGGTGCGCAACGGCAGGGTCTGGCTCGTGCGCACCAGACGGTCCGCTGCCAGCAACGGCGAAGCGAAGCGGACCGGGTCCGCTGACGACGCACCGTTCATTGATAACTCTTGCCAAGCAGGGCCATGCCTTTTTCGACATTGAGCGCGGTTTTCACGCCCGGCAAGGTCAACCCCAGCTCGACCAGGGTGATGGCGACGGCCGGCTGCATGCCCACCAGCACCGTCTGGGCGTCGAGCACGCGCGCCATCGCCGCCGTGTTGCTGATCATGCGGCCGATGAAGGAGTCGACCAGGTCGAGCGCCGAGATATCGATCAGCACGCCCTTGGCCTGGTCCTTGACGATGCGCTCGGTCAGGTCGTCCTGCAAGGTCATCGCCAGGCGGTCATGCATGTCGACCTGGATCGTCACCAGCAGCAGGTCGCCGATGCGCAGAATAGGGATGCGTTCCATCGGCGACTCACGCTTTGCGGGAAATGGTCGAGCCGACCCGCGCCAACGCCACGATGAAGGCGTCGGCCAGGGTGGCCTTGGTCACCACGTCGTCCAGGTTCACGCCCAGGTGGACGATGGTTTGGGCGATCTGCGGGCGGATGCCGCTGATGATGCAGTCGGCGCCCATCAGGCGGGCGGCGGCGATGGTCTTCATCAAGTGCTGCGCCACCAGCGTGTCGACGGTCGGCACGCCGGTGATGTCGATGATGGCGATGGCGGCGCCGGTTTCAACGATCTTCTCGAGCAGGCTCTCCATCACCACCTGGGTGCGGGCGCTGTCGAGGGTGCCGATCAGCGGCAGCGCCAGGATGTCGGTCCACAGCTTGACGACCGGCGTCGACAGCTCCAGCAGCTCTTGCTGCTGGCGCACGATGATCTGGTCGCGGCTCTTCTGGAACACCTCGATGGTGAACAGACCCAGCTGGTCGAGCAGGGTGCTGACGTTCCACAGCGCCTCGGCCAGCAGTTCCGGCTCGGCCGCCAGCGACTGGCGCAGGCTGCCGAACAGCGACTGCTTGAGCGAGAACACGAAGGTGGCCGTCTCGCTCGGCGTCGAGCCCTGCTTGGCGCGCTGGCCGGAGATCTCGGTCAGCTGGTCGCGCACCTCGTCCCAGGCGCGGCCCTCGATACTGTCGAAACCGCCGCCCAGGGTCGCTTCCGGCAGCAGCGCCAGCAACTGGCGGCAGTGGCGGCGCAGTTGCTCCTGCGAGGCGCTGTCGCTGCGGAAGGCCATGCTTTCCAGGTTGGCGATCCAGTCGGCGCCGATGTCGGCCTGGTGCTGTTGAATCAGGGCGCTGATACGGCGCGCGTTGTCGTTGGTGGTCATCAAATCCCCGGAATGTTGTCGTGCAATTAGGTAGTAGCAACTAATAGTAACAAGCATTGCGGCTTTTCAATGTTCAATTGACCACGCTTGCGTCCACCGCGCAGGCAGCGTATCAAAGCGCACATGGTGCGCGGAGGAAACCGAAGGAATCCTCTAATATTCAGGTGGCGTCGTGAAAAATGATGCCCAGGGTATGACGCAGCGGTCCGGGATTGGCGTCGGCCGCCGCGCGCACCCGGCTGACGCCATGCCGCATGGCAACCCGGTAGATGCCGCGTCCGCCCTGCACCGGCCGGTGGTTGACGGGGAAGATGACCATGTCGCCGCGCCGCAGCGGCACCACCTCCACCCGCGACTGCATGCGCGGGCGCTGCTCGGTCAGCACGAACTCGCCGCCGTCGAAGTCCTTGCCCGGTTCGCTGAGCAAAATGGCCGCCTGCAGCGGGAACACGTGCTCGCCGTACAGGTCCTGGTGCAGGCAGTTGTAGTCGCCCGCCCCGTATTGCAGCAGCAGCGGCGTGGGGCGGCCCTGGCCGGCGGCGTGGCAGCGCGCCAGGAAGTCGGCGTGGTCGGCCGGGAAGCGGGTCGCGATGTCCATCGCCTCGTGCCAGCGGTTGGCGATGGCGGCCAGCGGTCCGTACAGTGCCTGCCGCAGCGCCGAGACCATCGACGGCAGCGGATAGCGGAAATACTGGTACTCGCCGCTGCCGAAGCCGTGCCGCGCCATCACCACGCGGCTGCGGAACAGCCGCGGCTGCTCGTACTGGACGGCCATGGCGACGCTTTCGTCGGCCGTCAGCATGCCGGGGACGATGGCGTAGCCGTGCGCGGTGAGCTCGTCGGCGATGGCTTGCCAGTCCAGCCCCGCCACGTGCGCGGCGATGCCGGCCGCCGCGCCGACCGCCCGGCGCGCGTTGGCCAGCGCCAGCGCGCCGGCCGCGGCATCGGTGGCCGTATCGGCGCCGGCCGGTGCGGCGGCATCGCCCGCCCCCGGCCTGGCCGGCGGCGCGCCCGCCGGTGGCGTCCTGCGCGGCTGGCGCGCCGGCGCGCCGGCGCTGAAATCGAACTCCCCATTGTCGCTACTCATTGCCCAGCCTCTCCCGGTCCAGCAGCGCCGCCTTGCGGTCCACGCCCCAGCGGTAGCCGGAAATCGAGCCGTCGTTGCGCACCACCCGGTGGCAGGGAATCGCCACCGCCAGCGCGTTGGCGGCGCAGGCGCCGGCCACCGCCCGCGCGCCCTTGGGCGAGCCCACCAGCGCCGCCAGCTCGGCGTAGCTGACCGTGCGCCCGGCCGGTATCTCGCGCAGCACCTGCCACACCCGTTGCTGGAACGCCGTCCCGCGCACGTCCAGCGGCAGGTCGAGGCCGATTTCGGGCCGTTCCACCATGCCCACCACGCGCGAAACCACCTGTTCGTACTCGGCCTCGGCGCCGATCAGCTCCGCCTTGGGAAAGCGGTCCTGCAGGTCGCGCACCAGGAAGTCCGGATCGTCGTCGATCAGGATCGCGCAGATGCCCTGCGCCGTGCTGGCCACCAGGATCGCACCCAGCGAACAGGCGGCGATGGCGAAGCGGATCACCGTGCCGGCGCCGCCGGCGCGGAAGGCGGTCGGCGTCATGCCCAGCACCGCCGGCGAATTGGCGTAGAAACGGCCGCTGGAATTGAAGCCGGCGTCGTAAATCGCCTCGGTGACGGACCCCTGCCGCGTCAAGCCGTCCTGCACCCGCCGCGCGCGCCGCGCCTGGGCATAGGCTTTCGGGGTGATCCCGGTCACCGCCTTGAACATCCGGTGGAAGTGGAAGCGGCTCACGCCCACGGCGGCGGCCAGGCTGTCCAGGTCGGGCGCCTCGTCGGCGGCATCGATCAGGCGGCAGGCCTCGGCCACCAGCGCGGCCTGGCGCTCGGCCAGCGGCGGCAGCTCGGGCTTGCAGCGCAGGCAAGGCCGGAAACCGGCTTGCAGCGCCGCATCGCGGCTGTCGTGGAAGGCCACGTTCTTGCGCAGCGCCGGGCGCGCCCCGCACGACGGCCGGCAGTACACGCCGGTGCTGCGCACCGAATACCAGAACACGCCGTCGGCGCCGGCGTCGCGCTGTTGCACGGCCGCCCAGCGCGACTGCTCGTCGGCATAGGGGGCGGTCCGGGCGGCGGTGTTGTCTTTTAGCTTGTCCATCGCGGACTCCATCGTTGAATTGGAATGATGCCATCCTATCGGGCGGCGCAAGGCGGCGCACTCCAACTCTTGCTTTTGAATCGTTGCTGTTGAATTCCTCCTTTTGAATTGTACCCGTGCCGGGTGCTAAAATGCCCGCTCTGTCGCCTGCGGAGGCGTGCCCGGAGAACCCGTTTGGACGATCAAAGAGATCCACAGCAGCAGGAAGGCGCCGCGCCGGCCATCCCGGACGGCACCCCTATTTTCCAGCGCATCAAAGACCATTTGCTGGCCCGGATCGCGGCCGGCGTCTGGAAGGAAGGCGACGTGATCCCGTCCGAACAGGCGCTGGTCAAGCAATTCGGCGTCTCCCGCATGACCGTCAACCGCGCCGTGCGCGAGCTTACGGCCGAACAGGTGCTGACCCGCCGCCAGGGCTCCGGCACCTACGTCGCCCAGCAAAAATACCAGGCCACGCTGCTGGAGATCAAGTCGATCGCCGACGAGGTGCGCGCGCGCGGCCACGTCCACCGCAGCAGCCTGCAGCAGCTCGAGCGCGGCAAGGCCAGCGAGCTGATGGCCAAGCAGTTCGACCTGCCGGCCGGCCACCCGCTGTTCCATTCGGTGATCATCCACTTCGAGAACGCGGTGCCGATCCAGGTCGAGGACCGCTGGGTCAATCCGCTGTGCGCGCCCGACTACATGGAACAGGACTTCGCCAGCATCACCCCCAACGAATACCTGATGAAGGCGGCGCCGCTGCAGGGCGCCACCTACAGCATCGAGGCGCTGGCCACGCCGCGCGACATCGCCGACATGCTGGCCATCGACACCCGGCAGGCCTGCCTGGTGCTCAAGCGCCAGACGCTGTCGGGCGGGCGCATCGCCAGCATCGCCACCATGTGGCATCCCGGCCACCGCTACCAGTTCGCCGGCAGTTTCGCCCAACAAGGCGCCGGCGCGTGACTCCCAGCCGGCAAGTCGCGCGGCGCGCCGCTTTCTCACCGAATGTCACGCCCGGGTCCGGAAGCGGGCTGTTTTAGGGCCGCAAATGTGTCTTTTCCGGGGCGCCCCGGCCCCGCCACGACGCAATTGCCTTCTTTTCTTATCGATGAGATCACGGCGGTGAAAACTGCTATAGTTGGCTGCCTCCAGGCACCCACTGTCACCGGAAAGGGAAGCTCTTGCCGCACAGCCGTCCCCGCGTTCGCCCGAGCTCCTGGCGCCGTTTGCCGCGCCGGGTGGCGGCGCTCGTCCTGCTGCTGGCCGGCGCGCTGCATGGCGCCCAGGCGGCCGAAAAGGTCACCATCCAGCTCAAATGGCGGCACCAGTTCCAGTTCGCCGGCTACTACGCCGCGCAGGACCAGGGCTACTATCGCGACGCCGGCCTCGATGTCACCCTGGCCGAGGCGGTGCCCGGCAGCGACCCGCTGCAAAACGTCGCCGGCGGCGGCGCCCAGTACGGCGTCGGCAACACCGGCTTGCTGCTGGCGCGCGGCGCCGGCCAGCCGGTGGTGGTGCTGGCCTCGATCTTCCAGCATTCCGCCGCCGCGCTGCTGGTGCGCCATGGCCCCGACGGCGAGCCGCGCCCGTGGGCCGGCAGCCGCCTCATGCTGGCGCCGAACAACGAAGAGCTGACCGTCTACCTGAGAAAACTGGGCGTGCGCATCGACAGCCTGCATCTGCCCGCCCATACCCACAACTACGACGACCTGTTGCAGGGCCGCGTCGACGGCATGTCGGTCTACACCACCGAGGCGCCGTTCGTCCTCGAACGCACCAACCTGGCCTACGCGATCTACTCGCCGCGCGCCGTCGGCCTCGATTTCTACGGCGACGTGCTCTACACCACCGAGAGCGAATTGCGCGAGCATCCGGCGCGCGCGCGGGCGCTGCGCGAGGCCACCCTGCGCGGCTGGCGCTACGCGATGGCGCACCAGGGCGAGATCGCCGACCTGATACGGGCCCGCTATCCCGAGCGCAACAGTCGCGAGCTGCTGATGTTCGAGGCGCGCCAGATCGCCACGCTGCTGGAACAGGACCTGATCGAACTCGGATACAGCAACCCGGAGCGCTGGAGCGCCATCGCCCGCGCCTACGCCCAGCAAGGCATGCTGCCGGCCGGCTTCAAGCTCGACGGCTTCCTGTACCAGCCGGAGGGATCGAACCGGCTGCTGCGCTACGGCGGCTTCGCGCTCGGCGCGTTGTTGCTGCTGGTAACCCTGGGCGGCGCCTGGCGCCTGCGCAAGCAATCGGCCGCGCTGGCCGCCGCGCGCGCCGAGCAAAACAGCGCCGAGCGGGTCGCCGGCCTGGCGCTGGAAGGCTCGGGCGCCGGCACCTGGGAATGGCGCATCGACAGCGGCGCCCTGACACTGTCGGCGCGCTATTGCGAACTGCTCGGCTACGACGGCGGCCCCGGGGCGTCCAGGCCGACGCCGGCGCGGCCGCTGGCACAACCGTTCGCGCAGTCGATCGAACAATGGCGCGGCCATGTCCATCCCGACGACCTGGCGCAGGTCGAGCGCGGCATCCAGGACTGCCTGGCCGCCCCGCCCGACGGCAACGTCCAGATCAGCAGCGAGCACCGCATGCGCTGCAACAACGGCAGCTGGAAGTGGGTGCTCATGCGCGGCATGGTGATCGAGCGCGACGCCGCCGGCAAGCCGCTGCGCGCGGTCGGCACCCTGGCCGACATCAGCGACCGCGCCGCCGCCGAGCAGGCGCGCCTGTGCGCCGTGGTCGACGCCACGCCGGGCGCGGTGCTGATCGCCGACAAGAGCGGGCGGGTGCGGCACGCCAACCCGGCCTGCGCCGCCAGCTTCGGCTACGACGGCGACATGGCCGGGCGTTCGGTCGACCAGCTGGCGCCGGAGGCGATGCGCAGCAACGGCCGCGGGCGCGAGCTGTTCGCCCGCGCCAACCTGCCGGGCCGGGTGCTGAGCGCCCATCGCGCCGACGGCAGCACCTTCCCGGCGATGGTGCACATCTCGCAGGTGGAGCTGGGCGGCCAGGAGCTGGTGATCATGGCGCTGCGCGACATGACCCAGCGCCAGCGCGCCGAGGAGGCGCTGCAGGCCAGCTCCGAGCGCTACCGGCTGATCGTGCAGACCGCCGCCGAGGGCATCTGGATGAGCGACGCCGACGACCGCACCACCTTCGTCAATCCGACCATGGCGCGCATGCTCGACTACGACGTCGAGCAGATCATGGGCCGCGCCATGACCGACTTCATGGACGCCGACGGCCGCCTGCAGCTGCACCACCACCTGCAGCGGCGCCTGGCCGGCGAGGCGATCCAGGGCGACGTCAGCTTCCGCCGCAGCGACGGCAGCACCGTCTGGTGCCTGCTGTCGACCACCGTCATCAATTCCGACGCCGGCCACTACGCCGGCACCCTGGCCATGCTGACCGATATCACGGCGCGCCGCCAGGCCGAGGGCGCGCTGCGCGGCTCGAGCCAGCGCCTGGCGTCGATCTTCAACGCCGTCACCAACGGCCTGGTGATGGTCGACGGCAACGGCGCCATCCTCGAGCGCAACGCCGCCGCCGCGCGCATGCTGGCGCACGCGCTGCCGATCGAGCCCAACGGCGCCAACGGCGGTGGCGGCGACGGCGGCGGCCTGTGGTGCGGGGTGCGCGAGGACGGCACCCGCTTCGACGCCGCCAGCCATCCGGTGCGCCTGGCCATCGTCACCGGCCTGTCGGTGCGCGACGTGGTGATGGGCATCGGCCAGCCCGACGGCGCGGTGCACTGGCTGTCGATCAACGCCGAACCGATTCCCGACCAGGGCGGCGCCGTGCCGCTGGTGGTGGCCAGCCTGACCGACATCACCGACCGCAAACGCGGCGAGGACGCGCTGCGCGAATTGAACGAGCATCTGGAGGAGCGCGTGGCCCAGCGCACGCTGGAACTGGACCAGGCGCGCCAAGTGGCCGAGGAGGCCAGCCAGACCAAGGGCCAGTTCCTGGCCAACATGAGCCACGAGATCCGCACGCCGATGAACGGCGTGATCGGCATGGCCTACCTGGCGCTCAAGACCGACCTCGATCCGCGCCAGCGCGACTACCTGGAAAAGATCCGTTTCGCCGGCGAGCACCTGCTGGGCATCATCGACGACATCCTCGACATCTCCAAGATCGAGGCCGGCAAGCTGGCCATCGAGCAGGTCGACTTCGCGCTCGAACACGTGATCCAGACCCTGACCACGGTGGTCGCGCCCAAGGCCGCCAGCCGCGAGCTGGAACTGGTGTTCGACCTCGATCCGACCCTGCCCAAGGTGCTGCGCGGCGACCCGCTGCGGCTCGGCCAGGTACTGATCAACTACACCAACAACGCCATCAAGTTCAGCGAAAAGGGCCGCATCGACGTGCGCGTGCGCCAGGTCGTCGGCGACGCCAACGGCTGCCTGCTGCGCTTCGAGGTGAGCGACTGCGGCATCGGCCTGTCCGAGGGCGAGATCGAAAAGCTGTTCCAGTCGTTCCAGCAGGCCGACACCTCGACCACGCGCGAATACGGCGGCACCGGCCTCGGCCTGTCGATCTGCAAGCAGCTGGCGCAGCTGATGGGCGGCGAGGTCGGGGTGCGCAGCCGGCCCGGCCACGGCAGCACCTTCTGGTTCACGGCGCGCCTGGGCGTGTCGAGCGCCAGCGTGCCGGCGCTGATCGACCGCGTCAAGGACGCCGCCGCCGAGCTGCTGGCATCCTCGCGCAGCGCGGCGGTGATGGCCGCGCTCAAGAACGCCCGCATCCTGCTGGTCGAGGACAACACCTTCAACCAGCAGATCGCGCTGGAGATGCTCGAGGAGGTCGGCTCGTCGGTGTGCCTGGCCGCCAACGGCATGGAGGCGCTCGAGCTGCTGCGCCAGACCGCCTTCGACTGCGTGCTGATGGACGTGCAGATGCCGCTGATGGACGGCCTGGAGGCGACCCGCCGCATCCGCGCCGACCCGCGCCTGGCCGACATCCGGGTGCTGGCCATGACGGCCACGGCCACCAGCGAGGACCGGGTGCGCTGCATCGAGGCCGGCATGGACGATTTCATCTCCAAGCCGATCCAGCCGGCGCTGATGTACCAGACCATCGCCAACTGGCTGCCCGAGCGCGACAGCACGCGCGAGCGGCCGGCGGCGCCGGCGCGCCCGGCCTTCAAGACCACCTTGGGCGGCGATCCGGCGGTGATCGACCTGTCGATCCTGGCCAAGCTGCTGGGCTACCACCCGCACAAGGTGCGCAAGTTCGCCTTCAAGTTCCTGCAAAACAGCCAGGACGTCATCACCCGCATGGAGGCGGCGCTGCGGCGCGGCGACATGACCACGGTGCGCGACCTGAGCCACCGGTTGAAGTCGCCGGCGCGCACCGTCGGCGCGCTGGGCATGGGCGAGCTGCTGCTGGAGCTGGAGGAACTGCCGCCGGACGATCCGGCCAGCGCGGCCAGGGCGCGGGCGCTGCTGGCCGACCTGTGGCAGTTGCTGGAAAAGATCACCGAGCAGATCATGACGAACACCACCTTCGCCGACGACAATTGAGGTCTTTCGACATTCCGCCGCACATTTTTAAAAAATGGGTTATTATTTCAGCCATCCCCGCCTGCCGACCTTGTTGCCATCCCATCCAAGACATTGAATTCGCGCAATTGGCCACCATCTGTCGCCTGTAACCGGCAACGTTGTAGGCGATTGCGGACAACATGGCATAATCTCCAGGCGTTATTGACCCACTGACCTCGATTGAGGAATATATGAGCGAAAATATCAAACACATCACCGATACTTCTTTTGACGCCGACGTCCTGAAGTCCGACCGCCCCGTGCTGGTCGATTTCTGGGCCGAATGGTGCGGTCCTTGCAAGAGCATCGCCCCGATCCTGGAAGAAGTGGCCAAGGAATACGACGGCAAGATCCTGATCGCCAAGATGGACGTCGATTCGAACCAGGCCGTACCGGCCAAGTTCGGCATCCGCGGCATCCCGACCCTGATCCTGTTCAAGAACGGCGTTCCCGCCGCTCAAAAAGTGGGCGCGATGGCAAAAGGTCAACTGACTTCTTTCATCGACAGTAATATCTAAGTACGATAGTATTTGCCTGCATCGACGGCGCCGCGCCCGCGGCGGCGTCGCTCACCAGGCGGAAAACGATGGCCCGGCCAGACCGCGGCCCGTTTTATAATTAAACAGACAACACCACGCAGTTCCCTCCCCTACCTTTACTTTCCCGTCACGGGACACTCAACACATATGCATCTATCTGAATTAAAGGCCCTACACGTCTCGGCATTGCTGGAGATGGCCATCGGTCTTGATATCGACAACGCGGCGCGTCTGCGCAAACAGGAACTGATGTTCGCGATCCTGAAAAAGCGCGCGAAATCCGGTGAACAGATCTTCGGCGACGGCGCCCTGGAAGTGCTGCCCGACGGCTTCGGCTTCCTGCGCTCGCCGGACGCCAGCTACATGGCCTCCACCGACGATATCTACATTTCCCCTTCCCAGATCCGCCGCTTCAATCTGCACACCGGCGATTCGATCGAGGGCGAAGTGCGGACCCCCAAAGATGGCGAGCGCTACTTCGCGCTGGTCAAGGTCGACAAGGTCAACGGCGAATCGCCGGAAGCCTCGAAGCACCGCATATTGTTCGAGAACCTGACGCCGCTGCACCCGAACGAGCCGCTGCGCCTGGAACGTGACATCAACGGCACCGAAAACATCACCGGCCGCATCGTCGACCTGATCGCGCCGATCGGCAAGGGCCAGCGCGGCCTGCTGGTGGCCTCGCCGAAATCCGGCAAGTCGGTGCTGCTGCAGCACATCGCCCACGCGATCACCGCCAACCACCCGGACGTGACCTTGATCGTGCTGCTGATCGACGAACGCCCGGAGGAAGTGACCGAGATGCAGCGCTCGGTGCGCGGCGAAGTGGTCGCCTCGACCTTCGACGAACCGGCCACCCGCCACGTGCAGGTCGCCGAGATGGTGCTGGAAAAAGCCAAGCGCCTGGTCGAGATGAAAAAAGACGTGGTCATCCTGCTGGACTCGATCACCCGCCTGGCGCGCGCCTACAACACCGTGATCCCGGCCTCGGGCAAGGTATTGACCGGTGGTGTCGACGCCAACGCGCTGCAGCGTCCGAAGCGTTTCTTCGGCGCCGCCCGCAACATCGAGGAAGGCGGCTCGCTGACCATCGTCGCCACCGCGCTGATCGAGACCGGTTCGCGCATGGATGACGTGATCTACGAGGAATTCAAGGGTACCGGCAACATGGAGGTGCACCTGGAGCGCCGCCTGGCCGAGAAGCGCGTCTACCCGGCGATCAACCTGAACAAATCGGGCACCCGCCGCGAGGAACTGCTGATCAAGCCGGACCAGCTGCAGAAGATCTGGATCCTGCGCAAGTTGCTGTACTCGATGGACGAGATCGAGGCGATGGAGTTCATCCTCGACAAGATGAAGGCCACCAAGAACAACGGTGAGTTCTTCGACATGATGCGGCGCGGCGGTTAAAACCGCCCACGGCTTCGTTGCCGCTCCTTGCCGCGAGCGGTTTTAACCGCCGCGCGATGCCGGGTTGGGAAAAACGAAGCGCATCATGACAAACAGGCAACCTCGGTTGCCTGTTTCCGTTTACGGCTGTATAATCCCCGGTCGCACCATCCAAACCACTGGCAAGTGATCGGCAATCGGGTCAAGAAGCAGGAGCGACCGACGAAGTGCTGTTTGGCTACCAAACCTACCGAGACTTAAACATGAAACCAGAAATCCATCCAGAATACCGCGACGTTGTCTTCCACGACCTGTCGTGCGACTTCAAATTCGTCACCCGTTCGACCATCCAGACCCGCGAAAAGATCCAGCACGAAGGTAAAGAATACCCGCTGGTCAAGATCGAGGTGTCGGCTGAGTCGCACCCGTTCTACACCGGCAAGCACAAAATCGTCGACACCGCTGGCCGCGTTGAGAAATTCCGCCAGAAATTCGGCGCCGTCGGTTCGAAGACCCAAGTCGCCCAAGGTTAATTCCTTCCCGCGATCGAAAAAAGCAGCCTCTGGCTGCTTTTTTTGTTTGTCGGCCTCGCCTGCCGCCGGTTTTCCTTCATACTCCCGTCTACCTCAATTCGCACACTGATCGATGAAGCCAGTTCGTCTTCCCGCCGCCGCCACCCTGGCGCTGCCACGCTGGGCCCTGTTCGCCCTCGGCCTGCTCTACATCCTGCCCGGCCTGATCGGCCGCGATCCGTGGAAGAACGACGACGCCGCCAGCTTCGGCATCATGTGGACGATGGCGCACGGCACCTGGCAGGACTGGCTGTGGCCCAACATCGCCGGCCTGTCGATGCCCGACGAGGGACCGCTGGCGTTCTGGATCGGCGCGCTCGGCATCAAACTGTTCGGCTGGCTGCTGGGCGACGTCATGGCCGCCCGCGTCGGCACCGTCGCCATCTTCGTGATCGGCGTGTCGTCGCTGTGGTTCGCCACCTTCAACCTCGGCCGCCGCCAGGACGCGCAACCGCTGCGCCTGGCCTTCGGCGGCCAGCCCGAACCCGACGACTTCGGCCGCACGCTGGCCGACGCCGCCGTGCTGATCTACCTCGGCTGCCTGGGCTTGCTGCTGCACAGCCACGAGACCACCTCCGAGGCGCTGCAGGTGTCGCTGACGGCGTTCATGCTGTACCGCACCGTGCGCTACGTCGAGGCGCCGTCGCTGCGCAACGCGGCGCTGAGCGGCCTGGCCATCGGCCTGCTGACGTTGACGCGCGGCTGGGTCACGCCGGTGTTCCTCATGCTGGCCGTGTTCGCCTGCACGCGCCTGCTGGCCCAGCCGGTGCTGCGCGCGCTGCGCGACCTCGGCCTGGCGCTGCTGGTGGCCGCCGCCGTCGCCGCCGTGTGGCTGGTGCCGGCCGAGGCGCTGCGCCCGTACAACCAGCAGCCGCTGCAGGCGTGGATGGACTGGAACCTGAACCAGGTGGCGCTGCCCACCATCGTCGCCTTCAAATACTTCTTCCGGGTCGGGGTCTGGTTCTTCTGGCCGGCCTGGCCGTTCGCCGGCTGGGCCGTCTGGGCCTGGCGCCGCCAGCGCCTGGCGCTGCACATCGTCGTACCGCTGGCCTTCGTCACCATGGGTACGCTATTGAGCTTGTCCACCGAGACGCCCGAGCAGGGCCAATTGCTGGTGCTGCTGCCGCCGCTGGCCGTCATGGCCGCCTTCGGCCTGTTGACGATGAAGCGCGGCGCCATCAACGCCATCGACTGGTTCTCGGTCATGGCGCTGACCTTGTGCGGGGCCGTCATCTGGCTGTTCTGGATCGCCAAGCTGACCGGCTGGCCGGCGCAGTTCGCCAAGAACGCGTTGAAACTGGTGCCAGGCTTTACGCCGGAGGTGGGACTGGTCGCCGTGCCGGTGGCGCTGCTGTCCACGGCCGGCTGGTTCGTGCTGGTGCATTGGCGCGTGTCGCGCCGTCCGACCGTGCTGTGGCGCGCCGTGGTGCTGTCGTCCGGCGGCGTGATCCTGATCTGGATCTTGCTGATGACCTTGTTCCTGCCGGACGTCAACTACAGCAAGAGCTACGCCAGCGTGGCGCGCCAGATCGCCGAGAAGATTCCGTCGAAGGCCGATTGCATCGAAACCAATGTGGGACCGGCGCAACGCGCCTCGTTCGCCTACTACGCGCAACTGCCGTTCACCGGCGTCGAGGGCGGGCGCTGCAACCTGTTGCTGCTGCAGGACAGCACCAAAGTGCGCGACAACCGCGAGATCCAGCCGCAGCATCGCGGCAAGCAGTGGGTATTGATCTGGGAAGGCCGCCGCCCGGCAGACCGCTCCGAGCGCTTCCGCCTGTACCGCCGGGTCGACTAAAAGACGCGGCTAAAAAACGCGGGCGCCGGCGGCCGCCAGGCAACGCCCGCCCTGGGCGTAGCCGCATCAGCGACGCGCCATCATCATCGTGTTGGCGGGCAATTTGGCGGCCATCGGCAGCTTTTCAAAGTTGCTGATGCCAACCGTCTCGCCCTGCTCGGTGAAGACGATGCGGGTGCCCGCCTCGGTGACGAACTCGGTCGGCGAGGCGGCGAAGATGCGCACGCGCTGGCCCTTGTCGAGCTGCGTGTAGAAGTGGTTGCCGTTCTGCGTGAACTGCAGGATCTGGCCGTTGGTCAACTCATACGCGTTCTTGAAATCGGCGAACTCGCCCGGTGTCACGTAGTAGCGGGCCGGCTTGGCCTTGATGTGCACGCTGCTGTCTTCCGCGTGGGCGGCCGTCATCGAGGTCAGCGAGGTCATGACGAGGGCGGCGGCGGCGATGCTGAACAGGGTCTTTTTCATGGTGTGCTCCGTAAGGTTGTTGGTTCATAAACTGCTCGGGGATCACCGCTGGAATGTGCTGTTCAGCGGCTGACGTGATCACATTAGCAAAAGCCGGCGCCAAGATCCGGCGTTTGCGACGAGCGGTAAAACGGCGGTCTTCAAAAGCAAAAAACCGCGACGAACGGAATGCGCCCCGACCCTGCCCCGGCCCGCCCGGCGCCAGCGTCCGCGCGCGCCGCCGGCTGTTGCGCGACACGCTTTTTTGTTGAGCAAACGCGAGACAAAACGAAAAAGGACCGCTATAGTTCACCTACGACGAGTTGCCGCACGGCATGTTAGTTTCACAAGATTCGTCCCAAGTTAATCCTTAGCAACACCCGGCTGCGCCACACCGCGCACCGGCAATGGCGGCCTCGGCTGCTGCGCCCCACTCCCGCGCACCAGCCCGACACACAGCTGCCCACTCCAGGTTGGATAGCGCACATGTTTACTCTTCACAAACTTCAATCCGCACTACGCAACAATTACGTCCGCGCCGCGCTGCTGTTGCTGGCGGTCGCCGCCGCCGCGCTATTCAGCTGGCGCAGCGACGTGCCGCAGGACACCGGACCGATCATGCGCTCGCAGGACATTTCGCAGATCACCGCGCTGGCCACGCAACGCGAGCGGCTCGAATACCTGATGGTGGCCGCGCCGCTGTCGGAGGCGCCGCGCTATATCTTCAAGCTCAAGGGCGACCCGATGCTGCGCGTGATCAAGGTGCCCAGCACCTCGCACCTGAGCCTGGAGCGCGAGGTCCTGCTGCGCAATAACATTCCCTATTCCATCGCGCGCGAGGACTACCTGGCGTCGCACAAGGCGGTGCTGATCGACGAGGACGACAGCAAGCTGGCGCGCGCCGGCGGCTTCCTGCGCCGCCACGCGGTCGATATCCTGCTGATCGGGCTGGTGCTGTTCCTGCTGCGCCACGGCATCCCCGGCACCGGCGTCAGCGCCACCGTGCTCGATCCCTCCCAGCTCAAGGGCAATATGGACGACCTGATCGGCATGGAAGATATCAAACAGGAAGTGCTGCACCTGGAAGACATGATCCGCAACCGCGCCGTGTACCGCGAGCACGACATCGACAAGCCGTTTAACGTCATGCTCACCGGCCCGGCCGGCACCGGCAAGACCAAGCTGGCCGGCTACCTGGCCAAGCGCCTCAACGTGCCGCTGATCCAGGCGTCGGCCTCGGCGCTCGAATCGGGCTACATCGGCGGCGGCTCCAAGGCGCTGCACGCGCTGCACCGCAAGGCCTGCGCGCGCGGCAGCTGCATCATCTTCCTCGACGAGGCGCAGGGCTTGTTCATGCCGCGCGGACGCGGCGAAAAGAAATGGGAAGACGACACCGCCAACACGCTGCTCGGTCTGCTCGACGGCGTACGCAGCGACCAGGGCGCCGGCGTGATCTGGGTGGTGGCCTCCAACTTCGACGACGCGTCTTCGCAGATGGACGAGGCGATGCTGCGCCGCTTCTCCGTCAAGATCAACTTCCGCCTGCCCAACAAGGGCGAGCGCAGCGAGCTGCTGCGTTCCTTCCTGTCGCGTAAGGCACACGGTTGCGTCGATTGGGACGCGCTCAACCTCGACCACGTGGCCGAGATCACAGCCAACCTCAGCCCGGCGCTGTTGCAGACGGTGGTCGAGCGCGCCAGCATGATCGCCATCCAGGAGAAGACCGTGATCAACACCGACTTGATGTTCCGCGCCTTCGAGCGCGCCACCATCGGCCTGACCGACCGCGCCACCACGGCCGAGAAGACCCGCCAGCGCGAACGGGTCGCGCTGCACGAGCTGGGCCATTTCTTCATGCAGATCGATCCGTGGCTGCGCGAGGGCCTGCCGCTGGCCGAGGTGAAGGAACGTTCGCCGCTGCTCAAGATCAGCACCGAGTCGGTGTCCAAGCTCGGCGCGCTCGGCTATGTGCTGTCGGCGTCGGACGACGTCGCGCTGCGCACGCTCGAGGAGCTCGAGCGCGACGTGATCCAGCTATACGGCGGCGTGGCGGCGGAGGAGTTGTTCTACGGCGCGCGCGGCATCTCGGTCGGCAGCCAGAACGATATCCAGAAGGCCACCTCGATGCTCGACATGATGGTCAACAAGCTGTCGATGTACTCGCGCTCCAAGCTGGACTACTCGCAATTCAAGAACAAGGAAAACGACCTCGACCAGGTTCAGGCCAAGGCGGACGAGCTCTACACGTACACCTTACAGTCGATCAACGATTACCGCGAGCAGATCAGCGAACTCAAAGATGTGTTGATGGACCAGTATGTACTGTCGAAGGACGCCATCTTCGCGCTGCTGGAGCAGCAGCATCAACAGCGCTTGTTGAAGGCCGCCTAGCGGCTCCATCCCTGGGACAGGGCCAGCACCAGTTGGGAAAGGTTGACGACGACCAAGAGCCACATGGCCAGCTCGACGCGGCTGATCCGCTGGTCGACCCTTTCGACTCGCTGGTCGACCGCCCCGAGGCACTGGTCGACCCTTTCTACTCGCTGGTCGACCGCCCCGAGATGCTGGTCGACCCTTTCGACGCGCTGATCGACCGCCTCGAGGCGCTGGTCGACCCTTTCTACTCGCTGATCGACCTTGTCAACCTGCGTGGCCAGGTTGTCTACCCTGACGGAAAGCGCCGCCACGTCGGCACGCAATAGCGAGACCTCGTGTTCGAGCGTCTGCAAGCGCCAGACCAGACCGTTCAACCGCTCCTCCAGCACCGTCGCTTTGACCGTCAGCGCGGCGACCTCCTTGCGCATCGCGCCGACCAGTTCACTGTGAGTGCGCAACACCCGCTCCAGCGCCGCCAGACGCCCGTCCTGATCGCCTAGTTGCTCGCCGTGGGATTCGAGCTGTTCGGTGTGCGCCGCGCTCACCAGCTCAGTCAGCGCATCGACCCGCGCGGCCAGCATATCCACTCTCTCGGACAATTCCATAGCGCCCTCCATTCCTTCCGGTGCGTGGCTAAAGTTTATACTGTTTGCTGGAATACGATGGTCGTTCATGCATACATTGTCACACCTGAAAAGACGGGCTCATCCAAACAAGATGGGAATGTTTGATCCGCGTCGAACCTGGCGCAGACGGCGATGACGGCCGGCCACTTGCTTAAAAACCAAATAGTGCGCATCAAGGCTTGCGGCTGCGGGGCAAATCAGTGATAATGCGGGTCGCGTTGCCGGGATGGCGGAATAGGTAGACGCACGGGACTCAAAATCCCGCGCCGCAAGGCGTGCCGGTTCGATTCCGGCTCCCGGCACCATGAATATGAATCGAATACGAAGTACCCTGCCTCACCAAACGACAAAACCCGCATCGCCAACAGGCTCTGCGGGTTTTTTGTTGGATGGCGCTGGCGCGCCAGGCCCGTCACTGGTGGCGGCGGATGGCGTCGCTCTTGCGGCGGGTCTCCGGATAGGCCAGCACGCGGCGGATCGCTTCCGTGGGGACCTTATACGTTTGCATATACGCCCAGGCGATCGCGCTCCCTTGTGACTCGGCCAGCCAAATTCCATGTTCCACCGCCGCGCTCAGCGAAGCGTTGTGTCGTTGTTCTGTTTGCATGTGCTCTCTCCCAATAGACACGCAAGTTATCATAAAAATAAAAACAATGTCGCATGCGAATTAAAGTACACCATTATACTGTATAAAAAGACAATTTCCCCAACCCTGCCCACCCCTTCGTTAGGCCCCGAACAGACGCCGTCCCACGCGTCCTTTATGCTGGGCTTTTTAACTCGGGAGCAGTCATGGGCTTTGACCTCGGAAACTTATTGCAGAAGTTCGCGGGACATCCAACCGCGGCCGATCCGGAAGGCGTCGCACAGGCGTTCTCGCACGTCGTCGGCGATACGCCGCGCTCTTCGCTCGCGCAAGGATTGACGTCCGCCTTTTTGTCGAACGAGACGCCGCCTTTCGGCCAACTGGTCAGCCAGCTGTTCGTGCGCAGCGATCCGCAGGTGCAGGCCGGCTTGCTGAACCAGCTGCTGGACGACGTCGGTCCGGCGATGCTGACCGCCCTCGCCGGCAGCGTCGGCGAACTGTTCACCGCCAACGGCCACGCCACATTAACACCCGGGCAGGTTGCGGAAATCACGCCGCCGCAAGTGGCCGAAATCGCCAGCACCGCGCAGCAGCACAACCCGGGCGTCGTCGAGCGCGTCGCGACCTTTTTCGCCGACCATCCGCAACTGGTCAACTCGCTGGACAGCGCCAGCCTGAAGGTCGCGCTGGGCAAAATGGCCCAGGTGCACTGACGGGCACCGCCGGGGCGACGAAGTAAGGATCAAACGACGGCAGGGTTGTTTTGAGTTTAATGACAATAAGTTAAGCATGCTATTTTGACCATGACGGCGGGCGCCCGCTCGCCGTTTTCCACATTACTGGAGGTTAAGATGGCTGTTCCATTCAAATCCGCTTTGATTTCAGCTTTCGCATTGGCATCGATCCTGGGCCTGAGTACCGGCGCCTCGGCCGATCCACTGACCGAAAACTTCGAGGCCGGCGTGCCCGCAAGCTGGACCGTCAACAACCTGAGTCAACCGCCGGGCACGCTCGACTGGTTCCAGGGCAACGAGTTCGTCTTTGAAGCGCAACAGGGCGCGCCGAACTCCTATCTCGCCGCCAATTTTGAATCGGGTGCGGAGTTCTCCACTATCAGCACCTGGCTGATACTGCCCACCGCCACCTACCGCAATGGCGACACGCTGTCCTTCCACAGCCGCACCGCCGAATTTTCGGAATGGCCGGACCGCTTGGAGGTCCGCTTCAGCAACGTCGGCGGCACCGACGTCGGGACCACCGCGACCAGCGTGGGCACGTTCTCCCACCTGCTCATCAGCATCAATCCCACGCTGGAGGTCGGCGGCTATCCGGAAGACTGGACCCGCTACAGCGCCACCTTGAGCGGCCTGACCGGCCCGACCACCGGGGCGTTCGCGTTCCGCTACACGGTCACCGACGGCGGGCTGTTCGGCGCCAACTCGAACTACATCGGTATCGACACGGTGCAAATCACCGCCGTGCCCGAACCAAGCGTGTACATGATGATGGCGTTCGGACTGGGCATGGTCGGCTACATGCGCAGGCGTCAGTCCCGCGCTTGAGCGGGCGAGTGTGGGGCGGGTCCGCCGCAGCGTGGGTCCGCCCCGGCGTAGAATGTCGCAATGGCTACCAAATCCCCGAAATCCCCCACCTTTCCCGGTCCGTTGACGGCGCGCGGCGCCGTGCTGGCGGTACTGCTTTCCGATAGCGACCAGGCCGGCAACCCGCCGCTACAAGGGCGCACCTCGCTCGCGGCCATCGTCAAGAGCTTGAAGCGCAAATATCACTGGCCGGTCGAAGTCAGCAGCTTTCCGTCGAACGGCGCCGATGGCAGGGCCACTTGGGCCACCGTCTACAGCCTGCCCGCAGCCGTGGTGGAACGCGCGCTCGATCGGGGCGGGCGCGAATGGCTGGAGCGCCGGACCGTCGCCAAGAACGCGCCGTAACATCTGCTTACTCCGGAAACACTTTCCAGGTCACCCCGTTCCCTCCCCGCCCCGTTATAGGAGCAAGCGCCACAGATGGCGATATTCAGGAGAGAAGAACATGGAACATACCGTACCTAACCGCATGCACCCGTTGCTGGCCGTCGCCGCGTTTTCCGTGACCATCGTCAGCCTGGTCGGCGCCGCCTCCATTCTCGGTTTGCTGCCGTACTCGCAAGCGAAAGGCAGCGCGGCGGCGGAGATCAGCGCAGCCGCACCTGCGATGCAGGCGAACCAGCCACTGACCGCGCAAGTGCAACCGCAACAGCCGCCGCAACCGCAGCCACGCCAGATCGTCGAGCGCCGCACGGTGGTGCATCACACGTATGCGCCGGCCCGCCAGGCAAGCCGCAATGACGACCGCAACGAAGTGGCGCAGGCACCGGTGCAGCGCGCTCCGGCACCGGCGCCGCAGAACAGCGCGGTCGGCATCGGCCTGGGTGCGGTGGTGGGTGGCCTGCTGGGCAACCAGGTGGGCGACGGTAAAGGCAGGACGCTGGCAACCATCGCCGGCGCGGTGGGCGGCGCCTACGCCGGCAACGAAATCGCCAAGCGCAATCAGCAAGAACAGTAAAGTAAGGCTAGGGTTCCGTATGCCCGCATTCCCGGTCGGCGCATGCCCGCGCCGGACCGGGAACCGGTTTAGTACTTGGCCGGCGCGTTGGGCGCCGGTGTCGCCTGGCGGATGAAGTCGCGCAGATCCTCGTTGGCGCTTGCCAGGTCTTCCGACCGCAAATACATCATGTGGCCGCTGCGGTAGCCTTCAAAGCGCAGGCGGTCCTTCATCTTGCCGCTCGGGTCCAGCTGCCACATCGTGTACTTGGCGTCGAAGTAGGTGCAGGCGCCGTCGTAGTAGCCTGACTGGATCATCACCTTCAGGTAGGGGTTGGCGGCCATCGCCAGGCGCAGGTTCTCGCCGGTTTTCTCGTTCTTGAAATCCCACGGATGGACGTCGCCGAACAGGTTGTACTTGATGTCGGTCTTGTAGCCCAGATCCACCCGCAGATACTGGTTGATGGCCGGCGTGAACGAGTGCAGCCACGACGTCAGTTCGGCGTTGTAATCGACCTTGTCGCCCGAATCGCTCTTGTCGATGCCGAGGTAGCGCGAGTCGAGGCGGCCGACGGTCTTGCCCTGCTTGCGCAGCAGCTCCTTCCAGAAACTGTCCACCGGCACCGACAGGTTGTTCTGCAGCACATAGGTTTCCGACAGCCCGGAGTAGCGCGCGAACTTGGCCGCGATCCGTGCCTTCGTCTGCGGGTCGATGAAGCCGCCGCGCGCGGTCGCCGGCAGCAGTTCGTCGACGGTGAAGGCTTCGACTTCCGGCAGCAGATCCTTCAGGTCGCGCGCCTGCAGGTCGGCCGGCAGCACCTTTTGATACCACGCGGTGGCGGCGAAGTACGGTAGCGCCAGCGCGTCGGCGACGATGCCGTCGCGCTTGAGGCCCAGTTCGGTCGGCGACACCAGCACCACGCCGTTCAAATACATCCACTGGGCGTTCTGCAATTCCAGCGCCAGGCCGGCCACGCGCGAGGTGCCGTAGCTCTCGCCGATCAGGTATTTCGGCGACGTCCAGCGCCCCTCGCGCGAAACGAAGGTGCTGACCCATTCGGCCAGGTAGGCGATGTCGGCGTTGACGCCGAAGAAGCGCGCGCGGTCGCTCTTGCCGTCCAACACGCGCGAGAAGCCGGTGTTGACCGGATCGATGAAGATGATGTCGGCGACGTCAAGTATCGAGTGCGGGTTGTCGCGTACGCCGTAGGGTTGGGTCGGATAGCCTTCGGCGTCGAGGTTCAGCACTTTGGGGCCGGTGTAGGCGACGTGCATCCACACCGACGCCGATCCCGGACCGCCGTTAAACGACAGCACCAGCGGACGTTTGCTCTTGTCGGCGACGTCGGTGCGCTGGTAGTAAGTGTAGAACAAGGTCGCGCTGACCTTGCCGTCCTTGTCCCACACCGGCTGCGTGCCCGCCGTGACCTTGTATGGCACCGCCTTGCCTTTGATGGTCACGGTCGCGGTTTTGCTCACGCGCGAATCGGCCTTGATGACGCGCTCGTTGGCCAGCAGATCGGCCGCGCGTTCCTTGCCCGGCGTCGGCTGTGCTTTGTCGGCTTTGTCGGTATCGTGGTCCTGGGCGCAGACGGCGGCGCTGACGGCCAGCAGCATGAGGGCAAGCTTGGATTTCATGGGCTACTCTTGACGTTAAAGAATCAATGGTAGTCCAATCAAATACCACTCGACAACAAAATACGTGCTACCGGCGGTACCGATTTGTCACGTATTGTTTCAACGCGGCTTTAGCGCGGCCGCCAGTCCAGCACCCGCACCGGCTTGGGCGGCGCCACCGCCTGCCCCTCGCCATCGACCTGCTGCACGTCCTGCACGAACAGGCTGAGCACACCGTTGCGCCGCCACAACTCGGTGTCGAAACTCGGCTCCCACGCGCCCACCGACGCCTCGGTCAGATCGCTGACTTGCCACTTGCCGCCGACAAAATCGCTGACGCTGACGACCGACACCTTGCTGCCGCGTTCCTCGTCGCGAAACACCAGCAGGCCGCCCGGCGTGCCAGTGCCGGGACCGGCATCGACCATGATTTGCGGACGCGCGATCGGGATGCGCTTGGTGCCCTGCCCGCTGAGCGAAAACGCCGTCTTGCGGAAATCGAGCGAACGCGCCGTCCAGCCGGCGCCAGTGTGGAATACCACGTGGTACTGCGGGACCGTCGAGCCGGCGTCGCGCCAGTAGCTGGCGATGTAGGGGTTGCCGTCGCGGTCGGCGGCCATCGAGGTCTGGTTGATCAACTCGCTGTTTTGCGGGATGCGCAGCGCGTACTCGGCGCTGCCGGCGCTGATCGGCAAGGTGTAGGGTTGGCCGTCCGATTTCTCCCAGGTCACGCCGCCGTCGCGCGAGCGCGCGTAGGCCAGGTCGTGGTTGCTGGCCACATCCGGCGATTCGCGCCACACCCACGACAGGTGCAAGGTGCCCTTGTGGTCGAGGAAGGCTTGCCAGTAAGCGTTGCGTTTGCCTTCGCCGGTGATCAGGTTGGTGTGCAGCCGCGACCAGCGCCGCGTCGTCGCGTCGTAGCGGTTGATGACCAGGTCGCCCCGGCCGGAACCGCCCAACCGGTAGAAAAACAGCAGGTTGCCGTCCGGCAGACGGTAGAACTCGGGATACGACACCGACTCCTCGTCGGCGCCGACCATGGCCAGCTTGGCGCCCAGTTCCAGCGATCCCGGCTTGACGCCGCGCGCGTAGCGCAGCGCGTTGTTGTGGTGGTCCCAGGACACGTGCAGATAGCCGGCGCCGTCGAGCATCAGGCTGATGGCGTTGTGGGCGTCGGCGGCGTTGCCCCGATACGGCGTGCGTTGCGTGGTCCAGCGCGACGTGCCCAGCTTGCGCTTGCCCAGCACCAGGTAGCGCTCGGCGTCATAGTAGCCGACGTATTGCGTGTGCTGGTCCGAGACGAGCGAATTCTTGCGGAACACCACGGCGTTGACCGAATTGTTGGCCCAGCCGGGGCCGACGACCGATTCCGTCGGCGCCTTGGCGGAATCGGCCGCCATCGCCCACGATGACGCGGTTGCGACGCACACGGCCGCCAACGCCGCCGACAGCAAGTTGTTCTTCATCTCAGTCGCCCTTCCTGATACATATCAAATGCAACTTTAGTTTCTCTTGGGAAAATATGCCATATAATATCCTTCGCTCCACCCGCGCCCAAAAAACTGCCGCCATGAATACCGATATCCTCGACACCGCTCCGCAAGACGCTCCTTTGGAATTCTGGGAGCAACGCATCAAAGCCAGCCGCTGGTTGATCACCAAGACCGTGGCGCTCGGCGCGTGCGCCGCCGTGCTGGGCGTATTGGGCCAGGGCTGGCTGGAGCACGCGGCGCCGCTGTTTCCCTTCATCAGCCAGAATTATGGCATCTGGCAATCGGTCTATCTGCTCTCCCTGCTGATCATTTTCTTCATCTGGGCGGCCGCGATGCGGCAAAAACTGGGGCTGCTGGACAACAGCAAAAAGGGTTTCCAGGTGCAGCTGCGCATCGCCGAGCACAACGAGCGCCGCGCGCAGCAGGCGCGCGAGGTGCGGGAGCGGCGCAAAAAGCTGGAAGAGGACCGCGACCCGGTGCTGTTCTTCAAGAGCGCCACGCGCAGCAAAAAATTCGACTATTGAGCTTCTTCACTCATAGCGCAGGCAATCGACCGGCAGCAGCTTCGACGCCCGCCGCGCCGGATAGAACCCGAAGAACACTCCCACCAGGCTGGAAAAGCCGCACGCCACCACCACCGCCTGCAAGGTGATGAACACGTCGAACTTACCGGTCGCGGTGATGCCGGCCGCCGCCGCCGTGGCCAGCAGGATCCCGAACACCCCGCCCACCAGGCAGATGACCACCGCCTCCGTCAGGAACTGCAGCAGCACGTCGCGCGGCTTGGCGCCGATCGCCATGCGGATGCCGATCTCGCGGGTGCGCTCGGTCACCGACACCAGCATGATGTTCATGATGCCGATGCCGCCGACGATCAGCGAGATCGCGCCGATCAGGCCAAGCAGCGCGGCCAGGCCGGCGCTGATGGTCTTGGCCGTTTCCGCGAACGAGGCCAGGTTATCGATGCGGAAATCGTCCGGCTGTTCGAACTTGATGCGGTGGCGGTCGCGCAGCGTTTCGTTGATGTCCTGGATGGCGTCCTGCAGGTTGCCGCCCGACTTGCCCTGCGCCACCACGTAGTGCACATTGCCGGGGAACGGCATCTTCACCAGGTTGGCGGCGGCGGCGGTGATCGGCACCAGCACGTAGTCGCTCAAATCACCGCCGTCGACCTGCTTGCCTTCGCCGTACAGCACCCCCACCACCTGGAACGAGACGTTCTCGATGCGGATGTATTTGCCCAACGGGTCGATCTTGTAGAAGAACTGGTCGGCGATCTTGCGGCCGATGACCACCATGCGCGCGGCCGAGCGCACGTCGGCGTCGCTGAAGGCGCTGCCCTTGTCGATCTTCCAGCCACGGATCTTGAACATGTCCGGCGTGACGCCGTGCACGGTCTTCGACGCGCTCTCGTTGCCGACCGCCAGAACGAAGCCGCCCTGCAGGGTCGGCGCCGCGCCGGCCAGCGACGGCAACCGGTTCAGCGCCGCCGCGTCGAGCATCGTCAGGGCCGGCGCGGCGCCGTTGCGCAGGCGCTGCTGCTGCGCGCGGTCGCCGCCGGGGGAGATGAACAGCATGTTGGTGCCCAGTTGCTCCAGTTGCTTGCCGATGAAGCGTTTCATGCTGTCGCCGACGGCCAGCAGCAGCACCACCGAGGCGATGCCGATGATAATGCCCAGCATCGTCAGCAGGGTGCGCAGGCGGTTCGCCAGCATCGAGCGGAACGCCTCTATCGTGATCTGTAAAGGATTCATGGCGCCGCCACGCTGGTCGTCGCGACGGGTGGATGGCCTAGGGCCGCCTCGTGGCTCAGCGCCATCTCGCGCAAGCCTTCGGCGGCCGGGCCGTCGTACAGCACATGGCCGTCCTTCAGGCGCATCAGCCGCTTGCTGTAGGCTGCGATGTCCGGTTCGTGCGTGACCAGCAGGATGGTGATGCCGCGCTCCGCGTTCAATTGCTGGAACGAGCGCATGATCTCATCGCTGGTCTGCGTATCGAGATTGCCGGTCGGTTCGTCGGCCAGGATCAGCGGCGGATCGCCGACCAGCGCGCGGGCGATCGCCACGCGCTGCTGCTGGCCGCCGGACAGCTGGTTCGGCGTGCGCTTGGCGTACTCCTTCAATCCCACGCGCTCCAGCTCCACCAACGCCTTGGCGTGCGCCTTCGCGCGCGAGACGCCGGCGTAGATCAATGGCAGCGCGACGTTCTCCGCCACGCTCATGCGCTTGATCAGGTTAAAGCTCTGGAACACGAAGCCGATGGTGCGGTTGCGGATGGTGGCCAGTTCCGCCCGCGACAAGGTCAGCGTGTCGACACCGTCGAGGAAGTAGCTGCCGCCGGTGGCCTGGTCCAGACAGCCGAAGATGTTCATCAAGGTCGACTTGCCGGAGCCGGACTGTCCCATCACCGCCAGAAAGTCGCCGCGCGGCACCGCCAGGTCGATCCCGAACAGCACCTTGGTCTCGACGCCGCCCGAGAAGTAGCTCTTGGTGACGCCGCGTATGTCGATGAGCGGGCTGTCAGCTTCCGCGGTCAACGCACACCGTCCTTGTTCTCGACGATCGCGCGGGTGACGACCTTGTCGCCCTTTTTCAACGCGCCGCCCACCACCTCCGTATAGCGGAAGTTCGACAGGCCGATCCTGATGTCCATCGGCTGCGGCTGATTCCTGGCGTCGAGCGTGTAGATCTTGAAGGTGCGCGTCAGATCGGCCTTGGTGCGGAAGGCGCCATCGTCGTCCGGCGGCGGCGCGTCCAGCGCGGTGTCGGCATCGGCGCCCGCCTTTGCGCCCTTGGCCGACTTGGCCTGCCGCTCGACCTCTTCGTCGCTGAGGCGGAAGCGCAGCGCGGCGGTCGGAATACGCAGCACGTTCTCGCGGTTGCCCACCAGCAGACGCACCTGCGCCGTCATGCCCGGCTTGAGCAGCTCGTCCTGGTTGTCGACGTCGAGCACCACGTTGTAGGTGACGACGTTCTGCACCACGTTGGCGGCCAGGCGGAACTGCCGCATGCGCGCCTCGAATTCCCGGTCGGGATAGGCGTCGACGACGAAGCGGGCCTGCTGTCCCTCCTTCAGCGCGCCGACGTCCGCCTCCGAGACGCTGGTATCGATCTGCATCTTGGTCAAGTCCTGCGCGATCTGGAACAGGTTCGGCGTGGTGAACGACGCCGCCACCGTCTGTCCCAGGTCCACGGTGCGCTTGATGATCACGCCGTCGATCGGCGAGCGGATCACGCTGTTGTTCAAATCCGCCTGCGCGCGCGCCAGCTGCGCCTGCGCCAGCTGGATGTTCGCCTGCGATACGTCGACCTCGCGCTTGGACTGGTCCAGCGCCAACGGCGAGATGAAGCTTTGCGTCACGAGGGTCTGGTTGCGCTGGTGCGTGGCCTGCGCCAGCCGCAGCGAGGCGCGCGCCGATGCCAGTTGCGCCTCGCCCTGGCGGATCTGCGCGTTGAAGATGGTCGGATCGAGCGTCAGCAGGAGCTGACCCTTTTTCACGCGGTCGTTGAAATCCGCCTTCAGCACGTTGACCGTGCCCGAGACTTGCGAGCCGACGTTGATCAGGGCGACCGGGTTGATGGTGCCGGTGGCCGTCACCGTCTGCGTGATGGTGCCGGTATCGACGGCAGCGACGCGGAATCGTGGCGGCTCCACCACGGGGGTCTGGCTTTTGGAATAGAACGCCAGCGCGGCGCCGCCGATCACGATCAC
Organism: Duganella sp. GW821-FHT07F09; assembly: GCF_059418705.1. Classification (NCBI taxonomy): domain Bacteria; kingdom Pseudomonadati; phylum Pseudomonadota; class Betaproteobacteria; order Burkholderiales; family Oxalobacteraceae; genus Duganella; species Duganella sp. GW821-FHT07F09. The sequence goes on from NZ_JBWKQJ010000013.1 coordinate 142,506, forward strand.
GCCAACCGCCAGCGCGATCTTTTTCTTGGTGAAAAAGGCCATCGTTTTTTATCTGTCTCATCGTGGAGACCCGGCCATATGCGGATCAACCCGGCAAGTATTGAGCAGTTTTGCAAAAAACGCAATCCGACGCCGGAAATCGCCATCCCGCACACCGGAAGGGAGGCCCGTATCACTTAGGGGATGGCCGCCCGCCCCCTGATGGCGGGATAGGCAATTTTGCAATCCAACTTTGCAGGAATGGCCGTTCCCAGCGACGAAAATCGGCCTTACCATGTACTCCATCGCCAGGCCATGACGGCCTGGCGGCGGCTAATACAACGGAGCAAAAACATGAACGCATCCCTTAAAGAATCCCTCACCGTCACGGTCGCCGACGGCAGCTTCCAGTGCTACGTCGCGCGTCCGGCCGGCAGTGGCGGCGCGCCGGTGATAGTGGTGCTGCAGGAGATCTTCGGCGTCAACGCCGGCATCCGCGGCATCTGCGACGACTACGCCGCCAAGGGCTACATCGCCGTCGGCCCCGACCTGTTCTGGCGCGCCGCGCCGGGCCTGGACATGTCCGAGTCCAGCCCCGGCGACTGGGAGCGCGGCTTCGCGCTGTACAGCGCCTATGACGTCGGCGCCGGCGTCGGCGACATCGCCGCCACCGTGGCCGCCGCCCGCGCGATGACCGGCGCCTCCGGCAAGGTCGGCGTGACCGGCTACTGCCTCGGCGGGCTGATGACCTTCCTCACCGCCGCCCGCGCCGACGCCGACGCCTTCGTCGCCTACTACGGCGGCGCCACCGAAAACTACGCGGCCGAAGGCGCCGCCATCAAACGCCCGCTGCTCTACCACCTGGCCGGCGAGGACGAATACATCGGCAAGGACGCGCAGGCGGCCATCCACGCCGCGCTCAAGGACAACGCCAACATCGAGATGCACACCTACCCGGGCTGCAACCACGCCTTCGCCCGCCCGGGCGGCGACCACTACGACGCCAACGCCGCGACCCTGGCCAACGGCCGCACCGACGCCTTCTTCAAGCGGCACCTGAACTGATCCCGGCAGACCGCCGGCCGCAAGGCGCGAAACAACAGTTCCCCAAAAACCGCCTACGGGCGGTTTTTTATATGATATGGTCGCGGTTCTGCAGTAACCATGCAGCACCAGCTATCTCATGACTATCAACTCTTTGCCGCAACTGTTCTCGCCGCCGGCCGATCCATCGCTGATCAATTACGGCACCTACACCCCCTCGCTGGTCGCGCTCTCCATCCTGGTTGCCATCTTTTCATCATGGATGGCTTTGCAAGTAATCGGCCTGGCACACGCCAGCACCAGCCGGGGGCGCGGCCTGCGCATCGTCATGCTTGGCAGCGGCAGCCTGGCGCTGGGCTGCGGTGTCTGGGCCATGCACTTCATCGGTATGCTCGCCTTTAACCTGTGCACCGTGGTCGACTACGATCCCGGCACCACCTTGTTGTCGGTGCTGCCCAGCCTGGGCGCCTCCGGCGTCGCGCTGGCGATCATCAGCCGCCGCCACCTGACCACCGCCACCTTGCTGAGCGGCGGCCTGCTGGTGGGCGCCGGCATCGGCGCCATGCACTACACCGGCATGGCGGCGATGCGAATGGACCTCGCCCTGCGTTACGATCCGGCGATGTTCGCGATGTCGATCATTGTGGCGGTGGTGCTGGCCACCCTGGCGATCTGGATCCGCTTCGGCCTGCGCACCCTGCGCGGCCGGCTGCACCGCCACGTGCTCGATCTGATCAGCGCCAGCGTGATGGGCTGCGCCATCGCCGGCATGCACTACACCGGCATGGCGGCGGCGCGCTTCGTCGGCCAACTGCCGGCCGGCGCCGTGCCGGAACAACGCGCCACCTTCCTGGCGCTGGCGATCGGCCTGATCACCGTCGCCATCACCATCTTCATCATGTCGGCCAACGGCCTGCTGCGCTACCGCGAACTGTTCCGCCAGAAAAGCGAAAGCGAAAGCTGGATGCGCGCGCTGCTCACCACCACCATCGACGGCGTCATCACCATCGACCGCGCCGGCACCATCCACGAATTCAACATCTCGGCCGAGCGCATCTTCGGCTGGACGCGCGGCCAGATCGTCGGCCGCGATATCCGCCTGCTGATGGCCGACCAGGAGCGCGCCGAACGCGAGGGCCTGCTCAAATACCTGGGCGAGGACGCCGCCACGCTCACCACCAAGGGCCGCGAGGTGCTGGGCGTGCGCAAGGACGGCTCCATCGTGCCGATCCGGCTGGCGGTCGGCCACGCGGCGCTGGCCGAGCGCGATCTGTTCGTGCTGTTCATCACCGACATCACCGAGCGGCGCGCCATCACGCAGGCCCTGCGCGACAGCGAACTGCAATTGCGCTCCCTGGTCGGCAACATCCCCGGCATCTCCTTCCGCAGCAGCATGGAGTTCGACGCGCCACCGCTGTTCATCAGCGACGGCATCGAGCGCCTGACGGGCCACCCCGCCAGCGATTTCACCGGCGCCGGCCGCACCCGCAAACTGAGCTCGCTGATCATGCCCGAGGACCGCGCCGGTGTGGCGGCGGAGATCGGGCGCAGCATCGCCGCGCTGGCCCCCTACAAGATCGAATACCGCATCGTCCACGCCGGCGGCGGCACCCGCTGGGTGTGGGAAAACGGCGCCGTCACGCGCGACGAGGACCGGCCGGACATCGTCTGGATCGACGGTGTGATCCTCGACATCACCGAACGCCATCAGATGGAGCAGGAACTGCGCGAGGCCAAGGAGATCGCCGAACGGGCGGCGGCGGCGCGCGCCAGCTTCGTCGCCAACATGAGCCACGAGATCCGCACCCCGCTCAACGCCATCCTCGGCTTCACCAAGGTGCTGCTCGACACCGATCTCGACGCCAGCCAGCGCCACCAGCTGGGCACCGTGCACAAGGCCGGCCGCTCGCTGCTGCGCCTGCTCAACGGCGTGCTCGACACGGCCAAGCTGGACAAGGGCGCGGTGGAACTGGAGAACGCCGACTACAACCTGGCGGAGCTGATCGACGAACTGGCGTCCACCTTCGGCGGCAACGCCCGCAACAAGGGATTGCGCATCGAGGTCGATTACGACACCGCGCTGCCGGCGTGGCTGCGCGGCGACCAGTTGCGCATGCGCCAGGTCATCGGCAACCTGGTCGACAACGCCATCAAGTTCACCGAGGCCGGCACGGTCACGCTGCGCGCGCGCCGCGACGACGGTTGCCTGCGCATCGAAGTGCGGGACACCGGCATCGGCATCGCGCCGGAACGGCTGCAGGCGATCTTCGACCAGTTCACCCAGGCCGACGCCTCGATGACGCGGCGCTTCGGCGGCACCGGGCTGGGCACCACCATCAGCCGCCAGCTGGTCACCCTGATGGGCGGACGGATCTGGGCCGAGAGCGCGCCGGGCCAGGGCGCCACCTTCCACGTCAGGCTGCCGCTGGAGGCGGCCGGCGACCAGACCGGCAGGCACGCCGGCGCGGGCGCGGGTTGGTCCGCGCCACGGCCGCCGCCAACGGTGGACGCAACGCCGCCGGCCGCCTACGACGCCGCGCTGGTGCGCGCCAAGGCCGCCCTGCTGCTGCCGGCGCTCAAGCGCGGGGAATTGAACGACGCCGCGCTGGCGGCGCTGGCGGCCGGCATCGACGGCGCCGGCGCGCCGGCCGCGCTGACCCGGCAGCTGGCCGCCATCGAGAACGCCCTGAACGACTTCGACTTACCGCTCGCGCACGCGACACTGGAAGCCATGCTTGAAAGCCTGGCGGAGGAAAATCAATGATAACGACGCACCAACCGAACATGCCGTTGATCCTCGCGGTCGACGACGAACCGAACAACCTGCAACTGCTGCGCCACATCCTGCAGGACCATTACCGCCTGCTGTACGCCAAGGACGGCGCGCGCGCGCTGGAGCTGGCGCGCCAGGAGCTGCCGCAACTGATCCTGCTGGACGTGATGATGCCGGGGATGACGGGCTACGACGTCTGCCGCGCGCTCAAGGCCGGCGGCGCCACCGCCGACATCCCGGTCATTTTCGTCACCGCGCTGACCGAGGGCGACGATGAACTGGTCGGCTTCGACGCCGGCGCCGTCGACTACATCACCAAGCCGGTCAACCCGGCGATCGTGCGCGCGCGCGTGCGCACCCACCTGTCGCTGGTGCGCGTGGACGAACTCAAACGCACGCGCCTGGAGATCGTCCAGCGCCTCGGCCTGGCCGCCGAATACAAGGACAACGAGACCGGCCGCCACGTGATCCGCATGAGCCACTATTCGCGCATCCTCGGCCTGGCGCTGGGCATGGGCGAGGCCGAGGCGGACGACCTGCTGCACGCGGCCCCGATGCACGACGTCGGCAAGATCGGCATCCCCGACAGCATCCTGCGCAAACCGGGGCCGCTGGACGCGGACGAATGGAAGATCATGCAATCGCACGCCGCGATCGGCGGCGAAATCATCGGCAAGCACGCGCACGGCATGCTGGCGATGGCGCACCAGCTGGCGGTCACGCACCACGAAAAATGGGATGGCAGCGGCTATCCGAACGGCCTTGCCGGCGAACGGATTCCGCTGGTGGGGCGCATTGTCGCCATCGCCGACGTGTTCGACGCGCTGACGTCGGCGCGGCCCTACAAGGAGGCCTGGCCGGTGGAGAAGGCGGCCGAGCATTTGCTGCAGCAGCGCGGCAAGCATTTCCAGCCGGAGCTGGTCGACCTGTTCCTGAAACAGATGCCCGCGCTCCTTGAGGTCAAGGAGCGCTGGGCAGAGCATTGAGTGGTAGGCCTCAGGCCACCAGGCGCAACTCGCGTCCCGCCATGCGCGCCATCACGCCGACCACGTGGTCGATCTGCGCGCGGGTATGGCCGGCGTTCATCATGAAACGCAGGCGCGCCTGGCCCACCGGCGCGGCCGGGAACTGGATCGCGTCGACGTGGATGCCCTCGCGCCGCAGTTCGATGGCGTAGCGCTGGCAGGTCTCGGCGTCGCCGATCAAGACCGGCAGGATCGGCGTCTGCGTCGAGATGATGGTGTAGCCCAGCGGCGCCATCTTTTCGATGAAATAGCGCTGGTTGTCCCACAGGCGCTGGCGGCGCTGCGGCTCCTCCTCCAGTAAATCCAGGGCCGCCAGCAGCGCGGCCGCCTGGTCCGGCGGCGGCGGACAGGTGAAGCCGTAGGCGGAACTGGTCAGGCGGATCACGTCGGCGACGTCGGGCTCGACGGCGACGAAGCCGCCGATCGAACCGAGCGCCTTGCTCAAGGTCCCCATCTGCATGATGTTCTCGCTGTAGCAGTTGAAATGTTCGGAGGTGCCGCCGCCGTTGGCGCCCAGGATGCCGGTGGCGTGGGCGTCGTCGATGTACAGCAGCGCGCCATAGCGCTCGGCCAGCGCCACCAGGTCCGGCAGCGGCGCGATCGTGCCCTCCATGCTGAACACGCCGTCGCTGACGATCAGCGGCGTGGTGCCCTCCTCGGCGCCGGACTTCAGCAGCGCCTCCAGGTGGTTCATGTCGCAGTGGCGGTAGTTGTAGCGCAGCGCGCCCGACATCTGGATGCCTTCGCGGATGCTGATGTGATTGAACTCGTCCGAGTAGTAGGCGTACTTGTGGCGCTTCTTGGTGCGGAAGCCGTGCAGCCGCGCCAGCGTGGCCGCCTTGACGATCGACGACAGCACGCCGATGTTGGTCATGTAGCCGGTCACGAACAGCACGGCGTCGCCCTTGTGCTTGAGCGCCCCGAGGCGCCGTTCCAGCTCGCGGTAGACTTCCAGGTCGCCGCCCAGCAGGCGCGATTCGCAGTTGCCGACGCCGTAGCGGTCCAGGCCCTGTTTGGCCGCCGCCACCAGGCGCGGATGGTTGGCCAGCGCCAGATAATTGTTGGTGCTGAAGGAGACCACCGTCTCGCCGCGCGTGACGAAGGTCGGATCGGGCAGGGTGCTGTGCACCAGCGAGTCGTGGTGGATCGGGTGGTGTTGCAGCCAGTGGGCGATGTCGCTTAAATCATGCATGGTCTTGGAGAGTCGAGTGATCGTGTATCCATGATAGGAGCGCACGCCTCTCCGCAAGCTTGCGGCCACATTACGGGTAGGATAGCTTGGCGCCGCGCCCCCTCGCCGTCACCCCGGCGCCAGCGGCAGCAGGATGCGCGCGACCAGTCCGGGCGCGCCATCCTCCAGCGCCAGCGAGCCGCCGTGCGAGGTGGCGGTGGCGCTGACGATGGACAATCCCAGGCCGTTGCCGGGCAAATGGCGGCTTTTGTCGAGGCGATAAAAGCGCTGCGTCACGTTGCCGCGTTCCGCCTCCGGGATGCCGGGGCCGTTGTCGTGGATGGCGATCGACGCCTGGCCGTGGTGCAGGCCGGCCCGCACGCGGATGGCGGCGCCCGGCCCGGCGTACTTGATGGCGTTGTCGAGCAGGCTGGCGACGGCGCTGGCCAGCAGGTTGCGGTCGCCGTCGACGTACAGCGAGGCCGGCGCGTCGACCGTCAGCGCGATGCCGCCATCCTCGGCGATGGCCTCGTACATCTCGCCGATGTCGGCCACCACCCGCCCCAGGTCGAGCCGCTCGAACAGGCGCGCGCGCATGCCCGATTCGGCCTCGGCGATCTGCAGCAGGCGCTCGAACAGGCGTATCAGATCGTCGATGTCGTCGATGGCGTCGTGGGCGGCGCCGGACAGGCGCGGCACCGTCATCTCGTGGCGCAGCGCGTCGTCGAGCCGCCCGCGGATGCGGCTGAGCGGCGTGCGCAGGTCGTGGGCGATGGCGTTGGAGACGTGGCGGATGCCCTCCATCAGCAGCTCGATGCGGTCGAGCATGCGGTTGATATCGCGGTTGAGCAGCGCGAACTCGTCGCCGCCGGAGACGGGAATGCGGTGACTGAGGTTGCCCGCCTCGATCTGGGCGGCGGTGCGGCGGATCTCGCCCAGCCGCCCCTCTATGCCACGGCGGAACAGCAGCGCGCCGCCCACCGTCAGCAGCAGCGAGACGCCGGCGCCGGCCAGCAGCGCGCGCCAGATCACCTCGCGCACCGCGTACTGCTCGCTCAGGTCGCGCCCGACGATCAGCAGGCCGCCGTCGGCCATCGGCCGCAGGTACAGGCGTGCCGGCCGGTCATGGCCGTGGCGCTGGACGACGGTGGTGAGCATGGCCGCCGCACGCCGCCCCGGTCCGGTGGCGGCGCCGGGCGGCACCGCGTCGAGATTGCCGGCGGCGGGAAGGCCGTCGCCGCCGAGCAGCTGGAATATCTCGCGGTCGGTGTCGATGCCGTCGGCCAGTTGGCGCCGCACCTCCTCCACCAGCGAGCCGTGGCCGGGGAAGCCGGCGTGTTCGAGCAGGCGCTCCGACTGCATGACGATCTTGCCGTCGAGGTTATCGTCGAGCACACCGATGGTGCCGGTGTAGAACACCGCCGACACCACCACGATCGAAAAGGTGCCCAGCAGGCCGTAGCCCAGCGCCAGCTTGGCGGCGATCGAGGCCCGCCCGAGCGGGCCGAAAGGCCGCTTGGCCGGCAACCCGCCGGACCGGCTGGACAAGGGGGCCGTGGGGGCCGAGGAAGACGAATCAGTCAAGCGCCTGCCCCGTGTCGCCGGCCGCGCCGGCGCCCATGCGGTAGCCGACGCCGCGCAAGGTGTGGATCAGCATGACGGGGAAATCCTTGTCCACCTTGGCGCGCAGGCGGCTGATCTGGACGTCGATCACATTGGTCTGCGGGTCGAAGTGGTAGTCCCACACCGATTCGAGCAGCATGGTGCGCGTGACGACCTGGTTCTCGTTGCGCATCAGGTACTCGAGCAGCCGGTACTCGCGCGGCTGCAGGGTGATGACCCTGGGGCCGCGCGTGACGCGCATGGTGCGCAGGTCCAGGGTCAGGTCGGCCACCTGCAGCTGGGTGCTGTCGGCGCCGGGGGCGCTGCGCCGCAGCAGCGCCTCGACGCGCGCCAGCAGCTCGGAGAAGGCGAAGGGCTTGGACAGGTAGTCGTCGGCGCCGCCGCGCAGGCCCGTCACGCGGGCGTCGATGGTGGTCAGCGCGCTGACGATGATGACGGGGGTCTGCTTGCCCAGCGCGCGCAGCTTGTCGACGATGGACAGGCCGTCGATGCGGCCCGGCAGCATGCGGTCGAGGATGATCAGGTCCCACTGCTCGCCGGTGGCGTGATCGAGTCCGTCCGGACCGGTCGCGCAGGCGGTGACCAGATAGCCCGCTTCGCGCAGGCCCTTGCAGATGTAGTTCGAGGTTTCTACTTCATCTTCGATGACCAGGCAGCGCACGCGGTTCTCCGTCAGATTGGGGCGATGGCGGTATTCTACCTGCTTGCGGAGTGGGCGGCTTGGGGCGCCGTCGGCGGCTGGTGGCTTGGAGACAAGGACAACGTGGTGAACTCCCGCCCGGCAGACGTCGTTGCGTCGCACAGGGGGTGGCACCATCTTGGTAGCGCCATCAATGAGGACCGTCGGCGGGGCGCGGAGTTCGGTGACCATGATAGCCGCCGGCCTCCCCGAAAGATTTGTGCCAGATCAAACAGCGCGGTCGCGCGGGGCCGCGCGCTTGCCGCCGTGGCGCGCCGACAACTCGCGGTACAGCGCGTGGTAGTTCTCGGCCATGCGCTCGGCGGTGAACAGCTCCCAGTAGCGCGCCTCGGCGCGGCGGCCCATCTCGGCGGCGCGCTCCGGCTGCTCCCACAGCAGGCGCATGGCGCCGCTGAAGGCCTGCGGATCGTTGGGCGGCACCACCAGCCCGGTCTCGTTGTCGATGTTGATGTAGGTGGTGCCGGTGCCGATCTCGCTCGAGATCATCGGCTTGCCGAACATCGCGCCCTCCAGCAGCGAGATGCCGAACGCCTCCGAGCGCAGGTGCGACGGGAACACCATCGCGTAGCACAGCCGCAGCAGCGCGATCTTGTCCTCCTCCTCCACCGCGCCGACGAAGGTCACGTGGGTCAGCCCCAGGCGGGCGGCGTGCTCCTTGAGTTCCTGCTCGATGGGCCCGGCGCCGACGATCACCACCGGATAATCGATGTTGGCCATGGCGTCGAGCAGGATGTGCAGGCCCTTGTAGTAGCGCAGCACGCCGACGAACAGGAAGAAGCGCCCGCCGCAGCGCTCGCGCCACTTGTCCATCACCGCCGCCGACGGCTGCGGATAGATGCTCTTATCGAGGCCGTAGGTGATGGTGCGGGTCTTGTGTTCGAAACGCTTGAGCACCGGCGACGAGGCCAGGTAGTTGGGCGAGGTGGCGATGACGGCGTCGACGCTGCGCAGGAAGCGGCGCTTGAGCGGGCCGTAGACGCGCAGCAGGTTCTTCTGGCGCACGATGTCCGAGTGATAGGTCACCACGCTCGGCTTGTCGATGCGCGCCATGAAGTGGGCGATGTCCATGAACGGCCACGGAAAGTGGTAGTGGATCACGTCGGCCTTGCGCGCCAGGCGCGCCAGCGCGCGGATCGCCGCGAACGAAAAGCCGGTCGAGGCGATCTCGAAGTCCATGCGCACGCGGTGCACCGTATGGCCCTCGAACTCGATCTGCGCCGGGCCGCTGTCGCGGGTCAGGGTCAGCACTTCGTTGGTCACGCCGAGGCGGCCGGTCCCCACGCACATCTGGCGGATGACTTGCTCGATTCCGCCCCAGGTGTCGGGGTAGTAGGTCTTGTAGAAATGAAGGACGCGCATGGCTGGTGGTCGGGCTGCTCGGCGCAGCCGGGGTTATGTGGCGTTAGTGTGACAGGACGCCATGATACACGGCGGCGGTGCGGCGGGCAGCCTCGTCCCAGGTCAGTTCGAGCGCGCGGCGCCGGCCGGCGGCGACCAGGCGCTGGCGCAGCGCGTCGTCGCGCGCGATGGACGTCATGGCGGCGGTCATCTCCGGCACCGACAGCGGATCGAATTCGAGCGCGGCGCCCTGCGCCACTTCCGGCATCGAGGTGGCATTGGAGGTGGCCACCGGAATCCCGCTGGCGAAGGCCTCGACCACCGGCAGGCCGAAACCCTCGTACAGCGACGGGAAGACGAAGGCGCCGGCGCCCGCGTACAGGTGGCGCAACTGGCCATGGTCGGTCAGCTTGTCGAGCCAGACGACGTTCTCGCCGCGCTGCCGCGCCGCCTTGACGCGGTTGACCAGCTCCTCGCTGCGCCAGCCCGGCGCGCCGACGATGACCAGCTGGCGCGCCGAACGCAGCACCGGCGGCAGCGCCAGATAGGCCTCCAGCAGGCGCGCGATGTTTTTACGCGGCTGCAGCGTGCCGACGAACAGGAAGTAGCCGGCCTGCAGCCGATACTGCGCCAGCGTCGCGTCGCGCGCTTCGGCCGCCGGGGCGTCGAACCATTCGGCGCCGACGCCGTGGTGCACCACGCTGATGCGGCGCTCGTCGACGCCGAAGCACTCGACCAGTTCGCGGATCGAATAGCGCGAGCCGGTGATCACATGCCGCGCCTTGCGGGCGGCCCTGGCCTGCAGCCAGTTCTTCAGGCGCCGCATCTTCGGGCTGCACCACTCGGGATGGGAGATCGGCAGCGCGTCGTGCAGGGTCGCCACGACCGGGCAATCCATGCGCACGATGCGGTAGTCGGTGGCGTGGAACAGGTCCAGCGGCGGCGCGTCCTTGCCCATCACGCGGCTCGCGTGCAGGTGCACGCCGGCCGGCAGGATCAGATCGCCCAGGGTCGCCAGCGGAAACGACAGCGGCAGCGCGCGGCCCACCGTCAGGCGGCCGGCGTCGCCGGGCGGGGCAAAGCTGAACGGCAGCACCTCGCAGCCGGCGCCGGGCAGGTGCTCGAGCAAGGCGCGGCTGTAGACGCCGATGCCGTCCAGGCGGCCGCCGGTGAGCACCGGTTCGACGGTGGTGGTGGACAGGCCGACGCGCAGCCGGGGCGTGGCGCCCACGGCGCTCAAGCCTGGTACATCCAGCGCAGCGTGTCGGCCAGCGGCACGGTGGCGACCGGACCTGTGACGGCGGCCAGGCGGCTGTTGTCGCCCACCAGCCGCACCACTTCGTTGGCGCGCACGAAGGCGGGGTTGACGTGGACGTTGATCTTGTAGCCGGCGATGTCGGCCATCATGTCGAGCGCCTCGCCGAGCGAATAAGCGTGGCCCGAGCAGATGTTGAACGCCTGGCCGGCGGCGGCCGGCGCGGCCAGCAGGCGGCGGTAGCTGCGCGCCACCATGCGCACGTCGGAGAAGTCGCGCCACACGTGCAGGTTGCCCAGCTCGATGTCGGCGGCCTTGCGGCGGAAGTGCGAGACGATTTTCGGCAGCAGGAAGTTCTCGTGCTGGCCCACGCCGGTGTAATTGAACGGCCGCGCCACAATCAGCGGCAGCTTGTCCTGCCACAGGCGCGCCATGTATTCCATCGCCAGCTTGCTGACGGCGTAATCGTTGGCCGGCGCCGCCGGGACGTCCTCGCCGATCACGCCGACGTCGGTGTTGCCGTAGATGTTGGCGCTCGACGCCAGCAGCACGGCCGACGGTTTTTTATCCAGGCCGGCCAGCGCCTCGAGCAAATTGCGGGTGCCCGCGACGTTGACGCGGTAGATTTGTTCGACGTCGCCGTGGCCGACGAAGGCGATGGCGGCCAGGTGCGCCACCACGTCCGGCCGCACCTCTTGCACCACGGCGGCCAGGCCGGCGCGGTCGTTCAGGTCGATCGGGTAGCGCCCCTCGGCCGGCGCGCCGTCCGGGGAAACGGTGCCGAAGACTTGATAGCCGGCCGCGCGCAGCTCCTGCTCGACGTACCAGCCGGTGAAGCCGGACAGGCCGGTGATCAACGCCCGCTTGCCCGTGCCCTCGCTGCCCTCCAACGCCGCCGTCACCGCGTCCGCCTTAGAAGGAGAAGCCGGCTTTGTTGCGGCGCAGGTCGGCGTCGACCATCATCTGGCACAGCTCTTCGAGCGTGGTCTTGGGCGTCCAGCCCAGTTTTTCGGTGGCCTTGGCCGGGTCGCCGATCAGCAGCTCGACTTCGGCCGGACGGTAGAACTTCGGATTGACGCGCACCAGCACCTTGCCGGTCTTTTTGCAGGTGCCGATCTCGTTGTCGGCCGCGCCGCTCCACTCGATGGCCACGTCGATCGCCTTGAACGCCATGCTGACGAAGTCGCGCACGGTCTCGGTGCGGTTGGTGGCCAGCACATAGGTGTCCGGCTCGTCGGCCTGCAGGATGCGCCACATGCCTTCGACGTACTCCTTGGCGTAGCCCCAATCGCGCTTGGCGTCCATGTTGCCCAGCTCGAGCACGTCGAGCTGGCCCAGATGGATCTTGGCGACCGAATCGGTGATCTTGCGGGTGACGAATTCACGCCCGCGCAGCGGCGACTCGTGGTTGAACAGGATGCCCGACGAGCCGAAGATGCCATACGACTCGCGGTAGTTCACCGTCATCCAGTGCGCGTACAGCTTGGCCACGCCGTACGGGCTGCGCGGATAGAACGGGGTGTCTTCTTTTTGCGGCACGGCCTGCACCTTGCCGAACATTTCCGAGGTCGACGCCTGATAGAAGCGGATCTTCGGATTGACGATGCGGATCGCCTCGAGCAGGTGGACCGGGCCGACGCCGGTGATCTCGGCGGTGGTCAGCGGCTGGTCGAACGATACGCCGACGAAACTCTGGGCGGCCAGGTTGTACACCTCGTCCGGCTGCACCGTCTGCATCAGGCGGATGCTCGAGGCCAGGTCGGTCAGGTCGTATTCGACCAGGTTCAGGTTCGGATGCGACTGGATGCCGAGCTCTTCGATGCGCCAGAAGTTCACCGAGCTGGTGCGACGATAGGTGCCGGTGACCTGATAGCCTTTTTCCAGCAGCAGTTCGGCCAGATAGGCGCCATCTTGACCGGTGATGCCTGTGATCAGAGCTTTTTTTGTTGTCGTCATAGTATGTGGCAAAAAATCTAAGTAAAAATAGTCGGTTATTGTAACAGGGTCGTCACATCCCGCGGCTCGCGGGGGAAGCGAACATTACATAAATTACATCTAGTTACAGACTCCGCACAATAAAAAAACCGGCCGCACCCCGAGGGGAACGCGGCCGGCTTGGCGCGCAGCGCGGGTTAGACCTTGCGCTGGGCCACCGAGTCGACCACGCACAGCGCGGTCATGTTGACGATGCGGCGCACCGTCGCCGACGGGGTCAGGATGTGCACCGCCTGGGCGCAGCCGAGCAGGATCGGGCCGACCGCGATGCCGTTGCCGGCCGCCGTCTTGACCAGGTTGTAGGCGATGTTGGCCGAGTCCATGTTCGGCGCCACCAGCAGGTTGGCGTCGCCGGTCAGGGTCGATTCCGGCATGATGGCGTGGCGCAGTTTCGAGTCGAGCGCGGTGTCGCCGTGCATCTCGCCGTCGATCTCCAGGGTCGGATCGAGCTTCTTGACCAGCGCCAGCGCGGCGCGCATCTTCTGCGCCGACTCGCTGTTGGACGAGCCGAAGTTCGAGTGCGACAGCAGCGCGGCGCGCGGCGACAGGCCGAAACGACGCATCTCCTCGGCCGCCATGACGGTGATGGCCGCCAGCTCGTTGGCCGTCGGGTTCTCGTTGACGTGGGTGTCGACCATGACCAGCTGGCGCTCCGGCATGATCAACACGTTCATCGCCGCGTAGACGCAGGCGCCTTCGCGCTTGCCCAGCACCTGGTCGATGTAGTGCAGGTGCAGCTGGGTGGTGCCGAAGGTGCCGCAGATCATGCCGTCGGCGTCGCCCTTCTTGATCATCATGGCGCCGATCAGGGTGTGGCGGCGGCGCATTTCCAGCTTGGCGTATTCCTGCGTCACGCCTTTGCGGCTGGTCATGTCGTAGTAGGTCTGCCAGTAGTCGCGATAGCGGTCGTCGTGGTCCGGGTTGATGACGTCGAAATCGACGCCGTGCTTCAGGCGCAGGCCGAACTTGGCGATGCGCGTCTCCAGCACGGCCGGACGGCCGACCAGGATCGGGCGCGCCAGCTTCTCGTCGACGATGACCTGCACCGCGCGCAGCACGCGCTCCTCTTCGCCTTCGGCGTAGACGATGCGCTTAAGGTCCATCTCGGTCTTCTTGGCCACCTGGAACAACGGCTTCATGAAGGTGCCGCTGCGGTAGACGAATTGCTGCAGGCTGTCGGCGTACGCTTGCAGGTCCTTGATCGGACGCGTCGCGACGCCCGACTCCTCGGCCGCCTTGGCCACGGCCGGCGCGATCTTGATCAACAGGCGCGGATCGAACGGCATCGGGATCAGGTATTCCGGGCCGAACGACAGGTTGGTGAAGCCGTAGGTGGTGGCGACGATGTCGGACTGCTCGGCGTGCGCCAGTTCGGCGATCGCGTGGACCACGGCGATCTCCATCTCGCGCGTGATGGTGGTGGCGCCGCAATCGAGGGCGCCGCGGAAGATGTAGGGGAAGCACAGCACGTTGTTGACCTGGTTCGGATAGTCCGAGCGGCCGGTGCAGATGATGGCGTCGCCGCGCACGGCCTTGACGTCGTCCGGCAGGATCTCCGGATTCGGGTTGGCCAGCGCCAGGATCAGCGGGTTCGAGGCCATGGCCTTGACCATGTCCTGTTTGAGCACGCCGCCGGCCGACAGGCCGAGGAAGATGTCGGCGTCGGGGATCACTTCGGCCAGGGTGCGGGCCGACGTGTCGCGCGCGAAGCGTTCCTTGTCCGGGTCCATCAGCTCGGTGCGGCCCTTGTAGACCACGCCGGCCAGGTCGGTGACGTAGATGTTTTCCAGCGGGAAGCCGAGGTCGACGATCAGGTCCAGGCAGGCCAGCGCGGCCGCGCCGGCGCCGGAGACCACCAGTTTACAATTCTTGATGTCCTTGCCGACGTACTGGATGCCGTTCATGATGGCCGCGCCGACGATGATGGCGGTGCCGTGCTGGTCGTCGTGGAAGACCGGGATCTTCATGCGCTCGCGCAGCTGGCGCTCGATGTAGAAGCACTCGGGCGCCTTGATGTCTTCCAGGTTGACGCCGCCGAAGGTCGGCTCGAGCGAGGCGATGATGTCGACCAGCTTGTCCGGATCGAGCTCGTTGATCTCGATGTCGAAGACGTCGATGCCGGCGAACTTCTTGAACAGCACGCCCTTGCCTTCCATGACAGGCTTGGCGGCCAGCGGGCCGATGTTTCCCAGGCCCAGCACGGCGGTGCCGTTGGTGATAACGGCCACCAGGTTGCCGCGCGCGGTGTATTTATAGGCGGCGGCCGGGTCGATGACGATTTCTTCGCACGGGGCGGCCACACCCGGGGAGTAGGCCAGGGCCAGATCGCGCTGGTTGGTCAGTTGCTTGGTCGGCGTAACGCTGATTTTGCCTGGGGTCGGGAACTCGTGGTACTCGAGCGCTGCGACGCGCAATTGTTGACGAATTTCTTCTTTTTTCTCAGATGACGAATCCATGCTGTGCTGCCTTCCTGTTTGTGCGGTCGGAAAGCCTACGATTTTATCAGACCAATTCTTTCATTTAAGTAGGTATTTTCACCAACGGTGATAACGGTTATTGGCAGAACTTATCGTTCCCGGGGGCAATTGACCGAATTTTCGGCGTTTTTAGCGGCTTTAGGCTATCAATAGCTTCAATATAATCATTTTTGCCAGATCATCCTAATTTGCTATCGAAATAGTTATTTCGATTGAAATTATCAATCGTTTTGCCGGGTGAAGCCCGGTGATCGCTCAAGCGTCGCTACGAGGATCGGAGGAAACACCTTATTTTTGGGGCGTCGCAACGACAGTCACCACCGACATGGGGCGGGAAAACACGGACAACCTGGCGGCGCATGGCGCAGGTTCCAAAGTCGTGAGGTCATCTTTTGCCTGCGTAATAAAAGTTTTGCATGTCAATTTGCCGCGTTTTGCGTCTGGCAGCCGGATGTCCAGCCTGCGCGAAACTATACCTGGATTGACCATCACGATCGCCACTTCGTTCGTCTTGGGATTTTCAGCAACTAACACATCCGGGTTGTCAGATTTCAAGAACCGATATCCTTGCCTGATGAATTTGGTGAAATTCGCAAACGCCCAGAATTTCTTCGTTACCTGATATTCCGGTCGCTCCAGATTCGAAAAGTCGGCCTTGATTAATCCCCAGTTAGAGCTGTTCTTGGGATCGGAGGAAGACCTGTTTTCTATGGCTTGCCATAGAACCCAAGCGCTGGGGTTCATGCTGTTGATGTCGGTGATTATCTGCTGGGCCAGCGCGATGGCTGGACGCATGTCGTTGACGTCTTCGCGCACATTGCTGGGCGATAGATCGGCTTCCGACATCCACAACCGTTTTCCAGAAACTTCCGCAATATCCCTCACCCCACTTTTTCCGATCCATTCGTAGGTATGGACGTTGATTTGCCGGATGACGGCTTTCGCATCGGCTGACAAACCAGCCCAATCGACAAAAAAAGTCTGGGGATTGGTTTCGTCCGGCCCGGCTATTTCTGTCTGCATGCCGTATTCGTTCAACACCCGAGCCAGCGCAATAAAAATTCGCGACTGCGCTTCCGGCGACCAATGCGCGCCTTCCTGTGTGTTGGTGGAAAACCAATAGGGCGTATTGGGCTCATTGACCGGAGACAATGTCCTAAAACGAACACCATGGCGCCGCTCAAGCTCCGCTGTTACCCGCGCCAAATACTTCGAAAATTTGGTTTCAAAGCCTGGAAGAAGGTTGTCGTCCAACGCATTGACGTTACCGGAAACTTTACCGCTGCGCGTCATGAAATATGGCGGGGAGTTTGAAAACGCCTCGAGTATCAATTCTTGCGGTGCCACGCGGGCTTTTATTGCATCAAGCCACCAGCGCTGCCCCATATCCGCAGACCATTCCCAGGCATCTTCGGAGTCCGGATTCCACCCGTCGGTCCCGGATCGCTCACCCGGCTTGCGCCAGAATCCAGGGACATCTCCGCCGAGGCGCAAATACGCGGGCGTCTCGGGCGCATTGCCGCCGCCAATGTTGTACCGCGCAATATTAAGTGCAAGACCGTCCCGTCCATAGAGCAAATCGGCCAATTGCGTACGATGTGGCTCGGCGAATCTCCCTGACACATGGGCAAACCAGGCCAGTGCGGTTCCCCATCCTTCGAAGGGAGGACCCGCATGCCGCCGGTCGACGTTGACAACGGCGGACACATACTCCGGCTTTTCCTCGTTGTTTCCGGCATGCGCACCGCTTTGCAGGGAACACAATCCCATTAAAACCGGTAACGAAAAAATCCGCAGTGAGCGGGAGATCATGGTTGGAATCCTTTGGTTGCAATACTTCATTCCTGGTGACCCTCACCAGACTGGAAGTACGCGCCGCGGAAAGACGCGCGGCGCGTTCGCTCATGTCAGCCTTGCGTGGGGAACCCCGCGAGATGCTAGAAGCTGGCTTTCAGCGACACGCTATACCGGCGGTCGTTAAGTTGCCACAACAGCCCGCCCGAGGGCCGCTCGACATACGTACGGTACATGGAGTTGTTCAAATTAACGGCGTCCGCCGAAAGCGTGAAGACCTTGTTAATTTGGTAGCTCACCGAAGCATCGATAGACGAATAGGGCGCTGCATATTGGTTAGCACCAAAAACCCCGCTACCATTGATTTGGTCCAGGTAAGCGGAACGCCAGTTGTACGCCACACGGGCCTGTATAGCTCCCAATTCATAGAGGGCGATCAAGTTATAGCTATTCTTGGACAACTTCGGCAAGGGAGCGAGAGACCCGGGTTTGATCTCAACTTTCGAGTCCACATAGGTATAGTTGGCCTGTACGCCCAATCCACTGAACGGGCCCGGAAGGAAATCGAAGAATTGAGTAAAGCCGGCTTCAATGCCTTTGACCGAACCCTTACCCAGATTGATGCTGGTTCCAACATCGTAGATAACTCCACCGAAATTCATCGGCTCGATGCCGCCGGCCAGGTAACCCTTGATATCCTTCTTGAATACACCAAGGAACGCCAGATTGGACGGCCCCCAATAGTATTCCGACGTCAAATCATACGCAGTCGCAGTCATTGGCTGCAGGAAGGGATTACCGGAACTGCCGGTCGGGCGTCCGTTGGCGTTGTACTGCGAGGGGATGTTCGGATTCAGCTGGACATGGGCGGCCATATCGCTAAAGTTTGGCCGCGTCATCGTCTTGCTATAGCCGAAGCGGAGCTGCAAATCGTCGTTCACGTGCAGGCGTGTGTTGAGGCTAGGGAGAATATTCGAGTAGCTATTCTTGAGAGTCGCCTGGCGCGCCCCGGTGCTTTCCTGGATAAAGCCTATGGAAGTCTGATCGGTCCTTACAGCTCGGACACCGGCGGTGCCATCGAGTTCGTAACCGAATACGGCTGTACTAAAGTCCCCTGTCAGGAAAAGGGACCGCGTCTTTTCGCGTTGCTCGTTGATATCCCCGGGAGCAAACGACGTATCGAACGTATAAGAATTTGGCTTTCCGTCGAATAGCTGCGCGTAAGTCTTGACGGTTCGATCGTAAACGCTCGAGTTGGGATCGGCGTACTCGGGGAACACCGCAACGGGGAAACCAACGCCCGGCTTCATGAAGTTGCTTGGGGGCCCAACGTAGGCGAGATTCGGATGTTGCGCCACTGGAATCAGCGGGCATGCCCCCCAGCTAGGATTGGTGCCCGTATCGTTACAGACGCCGGTATTCTTCCAGTTACCCCGCAAGTGCACCTTGGTATCGGCCAGGCGTATGCCGGCGTGCAGCTTGGAAAAGAAGCCATTACTCAGGTGGTAGTCGAAATCCTGGCTCAGCGCCGACATTTTCAGCTCATGGCGGTCGAACCCATTGGCAAGCCACTCATAGTACCAATTCTTCGGATCGCCAAAACGCGCGTAGGGGGCGCTTGGGTTGGCTGGATCGATGATTGAAAAGGCGGGGATCTTGCCGCGCACGTCGAAGGCCAGATTCAGATTGGGGATGTTAGCAACGCTTCTGCTTTCGTTGTCGTAAAGCTTGACGGAGTCGCCATTGCGCTCAGCGTCATAGTTGGCGCGTTGGTAAGCGAAGTCGGTCTTCGACCTGAGCTTGTCCGAGATGCGCCACTTAAGGTTCACGGCGGATAAGTTGGTGCGATTGCGAACATCCTGGTCAAAGCGGGAGGCCGAGAAAATTTGCGGCGACAAAATACCGCTCGTCGCGCTGCCATCGGCTGCCCAAGTCCAGGTGGAACCCGCCGCCGCGTGCGGGTCGCTGTTCTTGTCGTCGCCGTAGATGTATTCTCCGCGACGAATAAACCTATATTTCGAATAAAGATTCTGCGCCGTGAAAAGGATGTCGTCGTTCACCTGCCATTGGTAGGCGAGCGCCAGGCCCTCGCGCTTTCGGCTACCCGAGTCCGCGTACATTTCGAACGAGGTCGGCACATAGAGTTCGGAGAGGCCTCCCGTGTTAGGCATCGAATTGAAGGCCGCGACCTTCGCCGCCGAGGGAGCTTGCGCCGGGTCGTTCGAACATCTTCCAACCGTCGCGGTAAGACAGTGCTGCTGCTGTTGAAGAACGGCATCCTGGCGGTAGTAGGTCTCACTGACCGTTGCATTCACCAGGATGCCCATGCCGCCGACGCCCGTATTGAACCGCCGGCTCAAAAGGCCCGACACCGAGGGTGAAGATTTACGAGCTCGATCGTAGTAGTTGGACTTGAGCGTAAGAACGTTGAGGTCTTCTTTCGAGTCGAATGGCATCCGCGTGCGGATGTTGACCACGCCGCCGATACCGCCTTCGATCAAGTTGGACGCTGCGTTCTTATAGACATCAACGCCGGCCATGAGTTCGGAGGGGAGCCCTTCCAGGTCCGGCGCCCGACCGCCGCTGGCCGTAAAAAAGTCTCGTCCGTCGATCAGGTTGCGGACCTGTGTAATGCCACGGATCGTCATCGCGGGCTCGGTGCGATGGTCGTAGTCCGTGCCTCCCTCACCATAGCGGCGCTGGATCTGAACCCCGGCGACCCGCTGCAGCGACTCGACAACATTCACGTCCGGCAGTTTTCCGATATCGGTTGCCTGGATCGAGTCGACGATCTGATTGGCGTCCCGCTTGAGATCGCGCGCCGACTTCAACGCCGCTCGCTGACCGCTGATGACAACGCTGACCGGGGTGTTCGTGTCCTCGCTCGCACTGGCAGGGTTGGCCTCTTGCGCATTCGCGGCAAATGGCGCTGCCATTGCCAGCGCACAAGCTTGAGCCAAAATCGTTTTTCTATGGTCGTTTCGCACAGCTAGTCTCCTCTAATATTATCGGGCGGTGCCCTCTTATGCTGTCGGCTCGATATAAAGCACATTCCAGCTATGGCCGGAACGCCGCTCGGGTCCAACAGGTCCCTGACGCCCGTGCCAACGGGGTCCACGCAATAGTGTGCGCAATTCAAGTCTATCCTTGTCAATTATGAAACTGGTATCATGCTTTTAACGCAACCCATTGCGTTTTCGTATATCGAAGCGTTGGGGGCTCAATGCGGGCCTCGTCGTGCGCATTTTTGTACCCTTCGCCAGCCGGCTGGGTACAATACGGCATGCTCTCCGAATTCGACCTCATCAAGGAATACTTCCAGCGCCCGCAGCAGCCGGGCCGGGCCACGCTCGGCATCGGCGACGACTGCGCGCTGCTCACCCCCACCCCAGGCATGCAGACGGCGATTTCGTCCGACATGCTGGTCGAGGGCCGCCACTTCTTCGCCGGCGAGGACGCGTATCGGCTCGGCCACAAAAGCCTGGCCGTCAACCTGTCCGACCTGGCGGCGATGGGCGCGCGGCCGGTGGGCTTCACCTTGGCGCTGGCGCTGCCGCTGGCCGACCGCGCGTGGCTGGCCGGCTTCGCGCAAGGCCTGTTCGCGCTGGCCGACGCCTTCAACATCGAGCTGATAGGCGGTGACACCACCAAAGGTCCACTGACCATCTGCATCACGGTGTTCGGCGAGCTGCGCCCCGGCCAGGCGTTGCGCCGCAATGCCGCGCAAGTGGGTGACGATATCTGGGTGTCGGGAACATTGGGCGACGCGCGCCTGGCGCTGGCCGGCTACCGCCTGGAACAATCGATGGACGCGGCCAGCCTGCATACGGCGTCGGTGCGCATGCACACGCCGGTGCCGCGGGTGGAACTGGGCGCCGTGCTGGCCGAACAGGGCATCGCCCGCGCGGCCATCGATATCTCCGATGGCCTGGTCGGCGATCTCGGTCATATCCTGGCGATGTCGAACGTCGGCGCGACCTTGAATGTGGACGCGCTGCCGCCCGGCGAGGCGCTGACGGCCTTCCCGCAAGAGCTGCGGCGCGTGTACACCGCCGCCGGCGGCGACGATTACGAGTTGTGCTTCACCGCGCCGGCGTCGGCGCGCGCGGCGGTCATCGCGGCCGCCGGCAGCGTGGCCACGCCGGTCACGCGCGTCGGCAGCATCGAGGCGCAACCGGGCCTGCGCCTGGTGGACGCCGCAGGACAGCCGCTAGACCTCAAACTTGGCGGCTTCGATCATTTCACGTCCTGAAGCGCGGTCACATCCTCGTCCGGCTGCCCCACCCTGCGCCCGCTGCCGTGCATCAGCCAGTAGTGGTGGAACGCCAGCCGGATGTTGTCGCGCAGCTGGGTGTCGTCCCACGGCTTGGTGTAGAAGCGGTAGATGGCGCCGCGGTTGACCGAGTCGAGCACCGCGTCGAGCCCCATGTAGCCGGACAGGATGATGCGTATCGTCTCGGGGTACATGTCCTTGACCTGGCCGAGGAACTCGGTGCCGTTCATGCCCGGCAGGCGCTGGTCGCACAGGATCACCTGCACCGGGTGCAGCGCCAGCAGCTCGAACGCCTCGGTGGCCGATCCGGCCGTCAAAATCTGGTAGGCGTCGCGCTGGAACAGCTGGTCGAGCGACCATAATATATCCGGATTGTCGTCGACGATGAGCAGCGTTTGCGCCGGCTGGTTGGGCGCGGCCGGATCGACCGGCAGGCAGCGCCCCGATTCGACCAGCACCCCCATGTCGGCAGGCGCCACCGGACGGCTGAAAAAATATCCCTGGATTTCGTCGCAGCGGCTGCGCCGCAGATATTCGAGCTGCGCGCGCGTCTCCACGCCCTCGGCGATCACGCGCAGCTTGAGGCTGTGCGCCATGCTGATGATGGCCGTGGCGATGGCGGCGTCGTTCGGATTGGTGGTGATCTCGCGCACGAAGGCGATGTCGATTTTGAGCTTGTCGATCGGGAAGCGCTGCAGATACGCCAGCGACGAGTAGCCGGTGCCGAAATCGTCGATCGCGACCTTGATGCCGATCGCCTTCAGATTGGTCAGCACCATGATCGTGCGTTCGGCGTTGGACATCAGCGCGGTCTCGGTCAGCTCCAGTTCCAGCAGCTCCGGCGGCACCTCGTGGCGCACGAGCGCCGAACGCACCACCTGTTCCAGGTCGCCCTCGATGAACTGGCGGCTGGCGACGTTGACGGCCACGCGCACGGCGCCGACGCCGCTGCGCAGCCAGGTGCCGATCTGCTTGCAGGCGGCGTCGATGATCCAGGCGCCGACGCGCACGATCAGGCCCGTATCCTCCAGCACTGGCACGAACTCGGACGGGAACACCAGCCCGAAACCGGGCCGCTGCCAGCGCAGCAACGCCTCGGCGCCGGCGATGGCGCCGGTGTGCAGGTTCACCTTGGGCTGGTAGTACAGCAGCAGTTCGTCGTTGTCGAGCGCGCGGCGCAGCGCCAGCTCCATGTCCAGCCGCGCCAGCACCTGCACGTTCATGCCGGCGGTGAAGAAGCGGTAGCCGTCGCGGCCCGCCTGCTTGGCGCGCTCCATCGCGGTGTCGGCGTATTTGAGCAGCGTTTCGGGATCGGTGGCGTCATCCGGGTACATGGCGATGCCGATGCTGGCGCTCAGCACCGCCGGGTGCCCGTTCAAGTCGAACGGCAGGCGCAGCGCCTCCCTCACCTCGTTGGCCGTGTGGACGGCGTCCTGCTGGTCGCGCGGCATCGACAGGATCAGCGCGAACTCGTCGCCGCCCATGCGCCCGACCGTGTCGCGCAGGCGCACGCATTGCACCAGCCGGTTGCTGAACTGGCGCAGCAGCTCGTCGCCGAGCGCGGCGCCGAGCGAGTCGTTGATGTTCTTGAAGCGGTCCAGCGCGATGAACAGCACCACGATGCGCCACGATTTTTCCTGCGCCAGCGAGATCGCGTCGGCCAGGGTCTGGAAGAACAGCGTGCGGTTGGGCAGGCCCGTCAGGCTGTCGTAATGGGCCATGTGCTGCAGCAGCTCCTCGGCGTGGCGCCGCTCGCTGATGTCGCGCGCCACGCCCAGCATGATGTTCGACTGGCCCGGACGCGTCAGCAGTTGCCAGTAGATCTCCACCGGCACCGAGACCAGGTCGCGCCGCATCAATTCGAGTTCGGCCAGCTCCGGCGTGCGCGGCTGGCCGATGGCGGCGGCGTAGTCGTCGAGCCGGTGCGCCTGCGCACGCAGCAAGGCCTGCGTGCCCAGCCCCAGCCGGCTGGCGGTCTGGCCCAGCATCTCGTCGCGCGGGTAGCCGAGCATGCGGCAGGCGCCGTCGTTGACGTCGACCAGTTCGGCGGTGGCCGCGTCGAGCAGGAAGATGGCGTCGGCGGTGGCGTCCATGGCGCTGCGGAAGCGCTGCAGCTCGAGGGTACGCTCGCGCACCGTCTGCTCCAGGCGCGTATTGTAGTTGCGCGCCTCGCGGTGCAGCAGGCGCACCTCGAGCATATTGCGGATGCGGGTGAGCACCTCGACCGGGTCGATCGGCTTGCTCAGGAAATCGCGCGCGCCCGATTCGAGCGCCTTGAGTTTATGGTCCGGCTGCGCCGTCACCACCAGCACCGGCAGCCAGGAATCGGCCTCCAACGGCCGCAGCGCGTCCATCACCTCGAAGCCGTCCATGCCGGGCATCTGCAAGTCGAGGATGATAAGGTCGTATCGATGTCGGCTGTGCCAGTCGGCCACCACGCGCGGGTCGGTGGTGGAGGTGACGGCCTCATAGCCGGTCGACTTGAGCAGAAATTCCAGCAGCTCCACGTTGACGACCTGGTCGTCGACGATCAAGATGCGTGCGTGAAAAATATCGGTCTGGCTTATCATGGGATGCGCCTCCGGTGGGCTATCGAACCGGCGTTCTGGCCGGATCAGTCCGCTTTCTTCCCGCAAGCGACTTCGGCTTGCTTGACGGGCGCGCGTTTCCGCGTTGTTTTGGACAGAACACGCCACCCAGTGCTATTGAGTGTACGCAAGTTCAAATCGCCGGTCTAATGTTTTTATGCAAAGTTAGGTTTGCTGTTAATCAGCAGTGCATCGCTGGCAACGATTGTAATCTGCATGGTACAGTGGCAGCACACCCCTGCGGGATATCCCAGCCGGCTCCCGAACGCCGCTTCAGAAGGAGAGTTACATGAGTACCGAGATGAAATCCGATAATGCCACCACCATCCTCGACCTGGCCGCGCAGGTCGGTAAGGCGCTACAGGACAAGGGTCTGATCCTGGCCACCGCCGAGTCGTGCACCGGCGGCGGCGTGGCCCAGGCCATCACCGAGATCGCCGGTTCGACCGCCTGGTTCGATTGCGGCTTCATCGCCTATTCCAACGCCTCCAAGACCGAGCTGCTGGACGTGTCGGCCGCGCTGATCGCGCAGATGGGCAGCGTCTCCGAGGAGGTGGCGGCGGCGATGGCGAGCGGCGCCCTCGGCTCGAGCAACGCCCATCTGGCCGTCTCGACCACCGGCATCGCCGGCCCGACCGGCGCCGTGCCGGGCAAGCCGGTCGGCACCGTCTGCTTCGGCTGGGCCAACGCCGACACCGTCCACACCGAGCGCCTGGTCTTCACCGGCGACCGCAAGGCCGTGCGCGAACAGACCGTGATCCACGCGTTGCAGGGCCTGCTGCGCTTCATAGACTAACGCGCGCTATCTCCCCGACGGCGCCATCACGCCCGTGATGGTTGCCTTCCTGCCACAAAACAATTACTCTCGATGCGTTCGAGCGCGATGGCGCGCCTATTCCAAGCAGATTCAGGGGTGATTTAGATGCAAAACACGGTACATTTTATTCTCCAGGGCAAAGGCGGCATCGGCAAGACATTGGTCTCGACCATCCTCGCGCAATGGCTCGCCAGCAAGGACGCGGCCGGCGACATGGAAGAGCAGCGCCAGCCGCTGCGCTGCTACGACACCGACCAGGAGAACGCCACGTTTTCACGCTACAAGGCGATGGACGTCAAGCACGTGCCGGTGATGACCGACAGCCGCACCATCGACCCCAAGCGCTTCGACGCGCTGATGATCGACATCCTCGAAGAGGAAGGCAACTGCGTCATCGACAACGGCGCCAACACCTTCTCGCCGCTGATGGGCTATCTGCTTGAAAACGATTGCTTCGCGCTGCTCGAGGAATCGGGCCGCAAGGTTTACATCCACACCATCGTCGGCGGCGGCGACACCCTGCACGACACGGCGATGGGCTTCGTCTCGACCGCCAAGGCCACCAAGGTGCCGCTGGTGCTGTGGGAAAACGAGCACTTCGGCCTGCTGCAGTCGGCGTCCGGCAAGCAGTTCACCGAGTCGCAGACCTACGCCGACAATTCGTCGCGCGTGCGCGGGCGCATCGTGCTGTCGGCGCGCAACGCCGACACCTTCGGCGCCGACATCAAGAAGATGAACACCGCGCGCCTGACCGCCAACGAGGTGCGCGAAAGCGACAAGTTCAACGTGATGGAAAAGCAGCGCATCAAGGTGGTGTTCCGCGACTTGTTCGAGCAGCTCGACAAGGTCGAGTGGTAAGCGGCCATGGATCAGCAAAAGCTGCGGAGTCTGGTGTTTGAAAAAACCGGCGTCAAGATCGACATCGACGATCCGATTTTTGCGCTGGTGGCGCTGAACGAGGCGGTGCTGGAGGAGGCGGTCGGGCGGCATATCGCGGCGATCGACGCGGCCTCGCTTGAGTTGACCCGGCATGCGCGGCAGGCCGGCGGCTTGCCGCCGGTGCCGGAGGTGGCGCGCAAGGCGGTGCTGGATGCGACCAACGAGCCGTCGGCGGTGCCGGCCTCCCCCGGCTATGTGCCGACGCCGCCCGGTCCGGTGCGGCCGATCGCCACGCAGTCGCCGGCGATCACGCCGCGCGAGTTGCGCTTGCTGGGGGCGGCCGCCGGCATCGCCATTCTCAGTGCGCTGATCGTCGTCGGCGCGCAGGCGGTGTTTGCCAAACCGCCGCCGGCGCCGGTGATCGAGCAGGCCAAGGCGCTGACGCCGGAGCAGACGCTGGCCTTGCGCAACGCGGAGAAGTTGACCAAGGCCATAGAGAAGCTGGACCCGAAGGTGCGCAACCAGTTGCAGGCGGAGTTGCAGAAGTAAGGGATGTCGGCGGACGCGTGATCCGCCGTTTCGCGTTGTGCGTTTCTTTTTTCGTGCTAACATGTGAATACCTGTTCACATGATGAGTTATACAAAATACATGAGCTGCCAACACGACTATACCGGCGTCGATCCCGCCATCGCGCAATTGGCCGACCTGTTCCACCTGCTGGGCGATCCGACCCGCTTGCGCATCGTGCTCGCCTGCGTGGCGGCGCCGATCGCGGTCAGCGACATCGCCACTTCCCTGGAACTGAGCAGTTCGCTCGTGAGCCACCACTTGCGCTTGCTGCGCGCGGCGCGCATTGTGAAGGCCGAGCGGCAAGGCAAACAAGTTTTCTACTCCGCCGCCGATGCGCATATCAGCGACGTCCTGAACGATATGCTGGAACATATCGCCGAACCTTCCAACGGGAACGAAGCATGAGCAAGCACCACGACCATCACGGCCATGACCACCACGATCACGAGCATGATCACGGCCACGCGCCCGCCAAGGCCGCGAAAGGCCACTCCCACGATCATGGTCACGGGCACGATCACGCGCACGGCCACCACCATCACGGCGATCCCAACACCATGGGCCGCGCCTTCGCCATCGCCATCGTGCTCAACCTGGCCTTCGTCGGCGTCGAGTTCTTCTACGGTTTCCTGGCCAACTCCACCGCGCTGATGGCCGACGCCGGCCACAACCTGTCCGACGTGCTGGGTCTGATGCTGGCCTGGGGCGCGGCGATCCTGGCCAAGCGCCTGCCCAACCAGCGCTACACCTACGGCCTGCGCAGCACCTCGATGCTGGCGGCGCTGTTCAACGCCATGCTGCTGATGGTCGCCTGCGGCGGCATCGCCTTCGAGGCCGTGCAGCAACTGGCCCGTCCCGAGCCGGTGGGCGGCCTGACCGTGTCGGTGGTGGCCGGCGTCGGCATTCTGATCAACGGTTTCTCGGCTTGGTTGTTCATGTCGGGCAGCAAGGACGACATCAATATCCGTGGCGCCTATCTGCACATGGCCGCCGACGCCGCGATCTCGCTGGGCGTGCTGGTGGCCGGCGTGATCGTCCGCTATTCCGGCTGGAACTGGGTCGATCCGGCGGTCAGCATGGTGATCGTGGCCATCATCGTCTACAGCACGTGGTCGCTGCTCAAGCAATCGCTGCGCATGATGCTGGCGGCCGTGCCGGACAATGTCGATCGCGGCGAGATCGAGCAGTTCCTGCGCGACCGCCCCGGCGTGACCGAGGTGCACGACCTGCATATCTGGGCGATGAGCACCACCGAGACCGCCCTTACCGCGCAACTGGTCACGCCGGCCGGTTATCCGGGCGACATGGCGGTCGATGACATTACCCGGCAACTGCGCGAGGATTTTTCAATCCAGCACAGCACCTTGCAGGTACGGCTCGGCACCACGGTGCACGAGTGCTGCCTGCAGGAGCCGGCGCACTAATCAACAAACTTGGCATATAGCGCCGTGCTCAGGTAGCGCTCGCCGAACGACGGGATGATCGTCACGATCATCTTGCCGGCGCTTTCCGGTCGGCGCGCCACTTGCAGCGCGGCCCACAGCGCCGCGCCCGACGATATTCCCACCAGCAGTCCTTCCTGGCTGGCCGCCTGGCGCGCGGTCTCGAAGGCGTTGTCGTTGCTCACGCCGATGATCTCGTCGTACACCCGCGTATTGAGCACGGCCGGCACGAAACCGGCGCCGATGCCCTGCAGCGGGTGCGGTCCCTTGACGCCCTTGGCCAGCACCGGCGAGGCCTCCGGCTCGACCGCGATGCAGCGGAACTCCGGCTTGCGCGCCTTGATCACCTCGCCCACGCCGGTGATGGTGCCGCCGGTGCCCACGCCGGCCACCAGGATGTCGGCGCGGCCGTCGGTGTCGTTCCAGATTTCCTCGGCCGTCGTGCGGCGGTGCACATCCGGATTGGCGGGATTGTTGAACTGCTGCGGCATCAGGTAGCGGCGGTCGCCCTCGGCCAGCGCCTCGGCGCGGTGGATGGCGCCCAGCATGCCTTCGCTGCCCGGCGTGAGGATCAACTCGGCGCCGTAGGCGCGCAGCAGCATGCGGCGCTCGCGGCTCATGGTATCCGGCATGACCAGCGTGCAGCGGTAGCCGCGCGCGGCGCAGACCATCGCCAGCGCGATGCCGGTGTTGCCGCTGGTCGGTTCGAGGATGATGGTGTCGGGATGGATCTGGCCGGCCGCCTCGGCCGCTTCGATCATGGACAGGCCGATGCGGTCTTTCACGCTGTGGGCCGGGTTGCAGTATTCCAGTTTGACCAGTACTTCGGCGGCCAGGCCTTGGGTCAATCGATGCAGCCGCACCAGCGGGGTGCGGCCGATCAGTTCAGTAACGTCGTTGGCAATTTTCATGGAAAAAACCTCCGCGCGATGGGGAGTAGTTAGTCTACTCCTCCCGCGCGCGAATAACGTCTTCCCGCCAAATTCTAAATCACGTAGGGCCGATTACGGCGTTCCGCCTAATCCGCCCTACGAAATCGAAAACCAAATCGAAATGGCTTACTTCACATCCATCAGTTCGACGTCGAAGATCAGTGCCGAATTCGGCGGGATGCCGCTGCCCGGCGAGGGACGCGAGCCGTAGGCCAGCTCGGAAGGAATGATCAGGGTGCGCTTGCCGCCGACCTTCATGCCCTGGATGCCCTGGTCCCAACCCTTGATGACGCGGCCGGCGCCGAGCACGAAGTCGAGCGGTTCGCCGCGTGGAATCGACGAATCGAACTGCTTGCCGTGCATGTTTTTCGCCAGTGGACGATACAGCCAGCCGGTGTAGTGCATGTAGACGGTGGCGCCGGTGCTCGCTTCCTTGCCGGTGCCGACCTTGGTGTCGGTGATGATCAGTTGCTCGGCGGCCGGACCCGGGGTGGCCGAACCGACAACCATCGGCGGCGGTGGCGGCGCGACGGCGGGGGTGGCGGTTGTGGTCGGCGCCGCAGGTGCTGGTTGCGCGGCTTGTGCCGCTGGCGCGGCAGGAGCGGCGGGAGTCTGGGCCTGGGCCACGGAGGCCGCCAGCGCGCACAGCATTGCTACTAAAACGGAACTACGCGTCATGTTTTTTCTTTCAATGAGTTTCTTTGGACGGCACGGCGGCCGTGCCAGCGCGCACAATGATAGCAAACCTGCCCCGCGCACCGGATAAAATCTACGGCGTCGCGGCAGCCGCCACCGCGTGTACCGGCTCCGGCGCCGCCTGCGCGCCGTCGGCCAGCTGGCGCAGCACGTGGCCGGCGGCGACCATGCCGAAGGTGGCCGTGACCACCATCGCCGAGCCGAAGCCGGCGCAGTTCAAGCCGGTCACGCCGCCGGCGCGGTCGTCGCCGTCGACCGCGCACACCTCGCCCGTTTCGGGAAACTTGAGCGGCTCCATCGAGAACACGGCGTCCACGTGGAACTTGGTTTTCTCGCCGCGCGGGTAACCGTACTGGCTGCGCAAGACCTTGCGCACCTTTTTCAGCAGCGGTTCCTGCTCGGTGCGGGCCAGGTCGCGCACGGCGATCTGGGTCGGGTCGGTCTGGCCGCCGGCGCTGCCGATGATGACCAGCGGCAGCGCATGCTGGCGGCAATACGCGATCATCGCGGCCTTGGCCTTGACGCTGTCGATGGCGTCGACCACGTAGTCGAACTTGCCGGCGCCGAGCATCTCGTCGAGGTTGTCGGCGCTGACGAAGTCCTCGATCTGGTTGACCACGCAATAGGGATTGATCTGCGCGATGCGCTCGGCCAGCGCGCTGATCTTGGCCTGGCCCACGGTGCCGGTCAGCGCCTGGATCTGGCGGTTGATGTTCGACTCGGCCACGTTGTCGAGGTCGATCAAGGTCAGTTGGCCGATGGCGCTGCGGGCCAGCGCCTCGACGATCCACGAGCCGACGCCGCCGACGCCGACCACGCACACGTGGGCGCCACGGAAGCGCGCCAGCGCGCGTTCGCCGTACAATCGGGCGATGCCGCCGAAACGGCGGTCGAAGTCGACTTCCGCGTCGACATTAGGGTCAGAGATGCTGTTCATCCCGCCATTTTACCGGACCCGGCGACAAGAATTATTCTAGAATGACTTTCCCCCCTAGCCTAAGCCCCACGCCATGAGCAACACAGAGAATAAACCCCTGTTCGACACCGCCCCCGATTTCAGCCAACCGATAGCAGTTTTGAAACATTGCCACGACCGTATCCGCAAGCAATTGTTGACGATGCAAAACCTGCTGGCCCACCTGCCCGCCCACGGCGCCGACGCCGAGGCGCAAAAGGCCGCGCAGGCCGTGCTCAAATATTTCAACAACGCCGCCCACCTGCATCATGACGACGAAGAGCAAAACCTGATGCCGATGTTGCAGGCCACCGCCCGCGACGCCGACGCCGCGCTGCTCGACGAATTGGTGCCGGGCATCCTGGCCGACCACCAGCGCATGGACAAGGACTGGGAGATCGTGCGGGCGCAGCTGGAGAAAATCGCGGCCGGCGACAGCGCGGAGCTGTCCACGCCGGACGTGCAGCGCTTCTGCGACGCCTACGCCGCCCACATGGCCAAGGAGGAAGCGAACATCGCGCCGATGGCCAAGCGGCTGTTCAGCCCCGAGCAGATGGCGCAACTGGGCAGCGCCATGCAAGCGCGGCGCGGCATCACGCCCGAATTGCCGCAAAGCCAGGTGCCGGAACAAAAACAGGTGGCCATCGCCAACGCCGTGGCCGATGGGGTGGTGCTGGCCGATCTGCGCCTCGATTATGGCCGCGCCAGTCTGACGGAAGCGGACGTTCTCGACGATCCGATCGCGCAGTTCGGCAAATGGTTCGACGAGGCGCTGCACGCAAAAGTCAACGAACCGAACGCGATGAGCGTGGCCACGGTGGGCGCCGACGGCAGGCCGACCTCGCGCATTGTTCTGATCAAGCAATTCGACCAGCGCGGCTTCACCTGGTACACCAACTATGACAGCCAGAAAGGCCAACAATTGCGTGACAACCCGCACGCGGCGCTGCTATTCTTTTGGAACGAACTCGAGCGCCAGGTGCGCATTGAAGGCAAGGTCGTCAAAACTTCAAGCGAGGAAAGTGATCAATACTTCTACAGCCGGCCGGTGAAGAGCCAGATCGCCGCGATCGCCTCGCGGCAGAGCGCGCCCATCGCCAACCGGGAACAGATGGAAGCCAATTACGATGCGTCGGCCGCCATCAGCGGCGAGCATCCGGTGCGGCCGGAACACTGGGGCGGTTACCGCCTCGAACCGGTGCGCATCGAGTTCTGGCAGGGGCGCCGCTCGCGCTTCCACGACCGGATCGTGTATGTCAAACAAGCGGATGGCCGCTGGATCAAGGAGCGCTTGCAGCCGTAGCCACGGCACGCGAACGCGCGCCGATTCGGAACCGGACCATCGCTTGCGGTGGTCTTTTTATTTCTGAACCGGAGGTCTATCGTGTTCGCACAAGTGTTCGTACAAAACCGCTTCAGCGCCTGGATCGCCGGCATCCGGCGGCAGATCGCGCTCCCACTGCGCATTGAACTATGGAACGGCCAATGCGTCGACTTTTCCAACGAGGCGCCGCGCGTGACGATACGCCTGCCCGACGTGTCCGCCGCGCGCTACCTGCTCAAACCGTCGTTGGCCAACCTGGGCACGGCCTATGTGGAAGGCGCGATCGAGGTCAAGGGCGCGGCGCGCGACATGATCGCCGTCGTCAACGCGCTGGCGCGCACCACGCTCAAGCCCGAGCGCAAGCTCTCGCGCCTCGCCCGAAGCATGAGGCACGACAAGCAAAAGGACGCCGAGGCGATCCGCTACCACTACGACGTCTCCAACGACTTCTACGCGCAGTTCCTCGATCCGAACATGGTCTATTCCTGCGCCTACTTCGAAGACGGCGACGAGGACCTGGCCACCGCCCAGCTCAAGAAGATCGACCACATCCTGCGCAAGATCGCGCTGCAGCCGCAACACACCCTGCTCGACATCGGCTGCGGCTGGGGTGCGCTGGTGATCCGCGCCGCGCAGCAATACCGGGTGCGCTGCGTCGGCGTCACCTTGTCGGAAAACCAGTATGCGCTGGCCAAGCAGCGCGTGCGGCTGGCCGGACTCGAACACCTGGTCGAGATCCGGCTGCAAGACTACCGCGACGTGCGCGGACAATTCGACCGCATCACCAGCGTCGGCATGTTCGAGCATGTCGGCCTGCGGCATTTGCCGGAGTACTTCGCCGCCATCGAGCGCCTGCTGGCGCCTGACGGGCTGGTGATGAATCACGGCATCACCTCCACCGACGCGGACAACGGCGAGACGCCGTACGGCGGCGGCGAGTTCATCGACAAATATGTGTTCCCGCATGGCGAGCTGGCGCATATCGGCAGCGTACTCAAGGCGATGCAGCAAGGCGGCCTGGAGGCCTACGACGTGGAAAACCTGCGCCGGCACTACGCCCGCACGTGCGCCATCTGGACCGACAATTTCGAAGCGCACGCCGAGCGCCTGCGCAAGCTGGCCGGGGACAAGCGCTACCGGATCTGGCACGTGTACCTGGCCGGCTGCAGCTACGCGTTCGAGCAGGACTGGATCAGCCTGTATCAAATCGTCGGCCACAAGGCCGGGCAGCGCAGCGGCACGTTGCCGTGGTCTCGAAAACACATGTATCCGACTATTTTGGCGCTGGACACGGACGACGGGCGAGGCGCGGAGACAAGTAGGGCGGATTAGCGCAGCGTAATCCGCCAAACTCCGCCGGCGGCTCATCGGTGGCGGATTACGGCGTTCCGCCTAATCCGCCCTACGTGGTCTAGAAGTAATTTGCCGCGGTGGTCATGGCACTATTTCATCCGGTGGCCATGGATCTTGCGGAACTTGGCCACCTTGGGCGCGACCACGAACGCGCAATATCCCTGCAACGGATGCCGTCGGAAATAATCCTGGTGATAGTCCTCGGCCTTGTAGAACGGCCGGGCCGGCGACAACTCGGTGACGATGGGCGCGTCCCACACATTGGCCATCTCGGCGACGACCTGGCGCGCGGTCGCCTCCTGCTCCGGCGACTGGTAACAGATGACCGAGCGGTACTGCGTGCCGACATCGTTGCCCTGGCGGTTCAGGGTGGTCGGGTCGTGGATCGTGAAGAAAATCTCCAGGATGTCGTGATAGGCGATGACGGATGGATCAAATTGCAATTTCACCACTTCGGCGTGGCCGGTATCGCCGACGCACACTTGTTCATACGTGGGATGGAGCATGGCGCCGCCGGTGTAGCCGGACTCGACGCTAACGACGCCCTTCACCTCCAGGTACACGGCCTCCAGGCACCAAAAGCAGCCACCGCCCAGAACCGCCGTCTCCAACGCCGCGCCCGGCGCGCCATTGCTGCCCATTGCTCCCTCCGTATCGAAGCCGCCTGCCATGGGCCACTGTAACGCAATCGCGCGCCGCACGCAGCTAGTTTACCGCCTCCCCGTGGGACGCAATCCGTCGCCGCCACAAATCTTTGGCATAATGGCTAAAAGAACCCAGGCCAAGCCATGCATACCATTTCCCCCCGCGCTGAAGAACGCGCTTTCGACACCGCCCATTTCCGCCAAGCCCTGGGCCAGTTCGCCACCGGCGTGACCGTGATCACCACCCGGCTGGCCGACGGCACGTTCCGCGGCCTGACCGCCAGCTCCTTCAACTCGGTCTCGCTCGATCCGCCGCTGGTGCTGTGGAGCCTGTCGAACGGCGCCAACAGCATGCCCATCTTCACGGGTAACTCGCATTATGTAATCAACGTGCTCAGCGCCGGCCAGGCCCACCTGGCCAAGCTGTTCGCCACGCGCGGCAGCAATCCGTGGGAAACCGTCGAATACGAACTGTCGCGCACCGGCCATCCCATCCTCAAGGGCGGCTCGGCCTGGTTCGAATGCCACAACCGCAGCCGCTATCCCGAGGGCGACCACGTCATTTTCGTCGGCGAGGTCGAGTTGTGCGAATTTACGCCGGCGCCGCCGCTGATCTTCCACGGCGGCCAGTTCGGCAGCCTGGGCTAAGCCCCCCGGGCAACGTCGAAAAACGGAAATTGGTGTCGCCATTTGAAAAGCCGGGGTCTGCGGCGCGGCATAGAATGCTGGCAGCATTCACCATAATGAGAGACCACCATGAGCCAAGCCCGCGCCCAATTCCACTGGGATGACCCCTTGTTGCTGGACCAGCAACTGACCGACGACGAGCGCATGGTGCGCGACGCCGCCGCAGCCTATTGCCAGGACAAGCTGGCCCCGCGCATCCTGGAGGCGTTCCGCCACGAGAAGATGGACACCTCGATCTTCCGCGAAATGGGCGAGCTGGGCCTGCTGGGCCCGACCATTCCCGACCAGTACGGCGGCCCCGGCCTGAACTACGTCTCCTACGGCCTGATCGCGCGCGAAGTCGAGCGCGTCGACTCCGGCTACCGCTCGATGATGAGCGTGCAGTCGTCGCTGGTGATGGTGCCGATCTTCGAATTCGGCACCGAGGCCCAGCGCCAGAAATACCTGCCGAAGCTGGCGACCGGCGAATGGATCGGCTGCTTCGGCTTGACAGAGCCCAACCACGGTTCCGATCCCGGCTCGATGATCACCCGCGCCAAGAAGGTGCCGGGCGGCTACGCGCTGAGCGGCGCCAAGATGTGGATCACTAACTCGCCGGTGGCCGACGTGTTCGTGGTCTGGGCCAAGGACGACGAGGGCGCGATCCGTGGCTTCGTGCTGGAAAAAGGCATGGCCGGCCTGAGCGCGCCCGCCATCCACGGCAAGTTCGGCCTGCGCGCGTCGCTGACCGGCGAGATCGTCATGGACAACGTGTTCTGCCCGGAGGAGAACGCCTTCCCGGATGTGCGCGGTTTGAAGGGTCCGTTCACCTGCCTGAACTCTGCCCGTTACGGCATCGCCTGGGGCGCGCTGGGCGCGGCCGAAGCGTGCTGGCACATCGCCCGCCAGTACGTGCTGGACCGCTCGCAGTTCGGCCGTCCGCTGGCGGCCAACCAGCTGGTGCAAAAGAAGCTGGCCGACATGCAGACCGAAATCACCTTGGGCCTGCAGGGCTGTTTGCAACTGGGCCGCATGAAGGACGCGGGCACGGCGGCGGTGGAAATCACCTCGATGATGAAGCGCAATTCCTGCGGCAAGTCGCTGGACATCGCCCGTATGGCGCGCGATATGCTCGGCGGTAACGGCATCTCGGACGAGTTCGGCATCATCCGCCACATGGTCAACCTGGAGGTGGTCAACACCTACGAGGGCACGCACGACATCCACGCCCTGATCCTGGGCCGCGCGCAGACCGGCATCCAGGCATTCCAATAAATCCTGGCAAGGAACGAAAAAAAAACCGCTGCAAAACATCGCAGCGGTTTTTTTTATCCGGCCCAGGCCCGACGATCAGAAATTGAAACCCTTGAAGTTGTAGCCGACGCTCACGCTCACCGCCAGCGGATCGAGGCGGATGTCCTGGGTCTGGCCGGTCGAGAAATGCACCTTGGTCTTGAGCCGGGTCTTGATCACGGTCGCGTCGACAAACCACTGTTCGTTGATCTTGACGGTGCCGCCGATCTGGTAGCTGGCCGCCCATTTGTCGTCGACCTTGAAGGTCGAGCCCGGGCCGCCGGTGTTCAGGATCGCCGTCAGCTGGCCCGAACCGCGTTCCTTCTGGAAGTGCGCATACGTGATGCCCAGGCCGACATAAGGGCGGAACATCGCGTTCGCCGGCAGGAAGCGGTACTGGATGAACGCCGTCGGCGGCAGTACTTCCGAATCACCCAGTTTGCCCGTGCCCTCGATCGATCCCGAACCGTTCAGGTCATGCTTGTACGGCAGGCCCAGATCGATTTCACCGGAAATGTTATCGGTGACCATGTACGCGAACGCCACGCGCGGCTTGGTGTCCGGATCGATGTCGGCCTTGGTGCCCGGCAGCGCCGGCGCCGACACGTCGCCCGATTTGACCTTCGGCGTGATCTTGTTGATACCGGCGGTGACCAGCCAGGTGCCGGCGGTCTGTTGCGCCGACGCGGCCGTGGCCACCGACATCGCGGCGGCCAGCGCCAGCAGTTTTACGGTGGTGTTGAAACCCTTGTTCATATCGTCTCCTGATTTTTAATGGTGTTGTCCGGCGCGCCGCCTTGGGCGGCGGCCCGAAGACAGAATTACAGCCAGCCCTTGGTCACCAGGCTTCTGGACACGTAGCGGGCCAGCAGCAGGTTGTTGAACGGGGTCGGGTGGACTTCGTCGGCGAACGAGTAGTGGCTGACGTCGCCCGGTTTGAGGTTGCTTCCGTTGCACACCAGCGACGTGCCCAGCGCGTTCTTCGGCGAGGTCAGGTCGCAGGCCGGCTCGGTCACGTTGGTCAGGCCGTAAGGGCCGGGATTGGTCGCCTGGTCGTGGCTGACGGCGAACACGTCGACGATCACCACCTTGGCCTCGGCCGACAGGCCGGCGGTCAGCGCGTTGTTGAAGGCGCTCACCATGGCGTTGATCAGCGCCTGGGTGGCGGCCGACTGGCCACGGCCCGACGGCGTGGTGGCCACGTCCGGCAAGTTGTTCACCGTCACGAAGTTGGCGCCGTTGGCGATGATCTGCGTCTTGACCAGGTTGGCCAGCTCGGTGCCGGCGGCGCCCAGCGCGGCGACAAGTTCCGGTCCCTTGGCGGTGGCGTAATCGAGGCCGGCCTTGTTGCCGGCGGCGGTGGCGTCGGCGGTGGCCTTGGCGACCATCGGACCGTACACAGCCTGCGAGGCGACGGCCGAGTTGCCCGGCTGGACGGCGGCCGCGCCGATGGCGACCTGGGTGATGCTGGCCTGGCTGCTGCCGGTGCGCGCCGCTTCCGTTTGCGCGGCGAATGCGATGGCCTGCGCGGCGGTCTGCGGGTTGGTGGCGCCGCCGGCCAGTTGCGGCACCAGGCTCTGCAAGTAAACAGGGCCGGCGGCGGCGGTGCCGGCGGCCGTGGCGCCGGCGCTCAGCGCGGCCAGCTGGTACAGCACGTCGTTACCGCCGGCCATGACGAAGACCATCTCGTCGCCCTTGAACTTGCCGCCGACGGCCTTCAGGTGGTTGGCCACCTGGGTGACGACGGGAATCGTCAATGCGCCCAGCGCGCTGCCGGTTAATTTATTGCCCGGACCAATAGGATTGGTGACGCGGGCGCCGCCCTGTGCGTAGCCGTAGCAGCCGGCGTGGGCCACCTGCGGCACCGAAAAGCCCTTGGTCGCGTCGCCATCGAGGCCGGTGACCGCCGCGCACGGCGCTGGCAGGCCCAGCTGAGCGGCGACCAGTTCGGTCCAATTTCTGCCGGTCAGGGTGGAGGCGATCGCGGTGTTGTCGCCGTTGATGGTGAATTTACCGCCTTTGAGCGCGGCGACGGTGCCGACCGCATACGACCCTACGTCGGACAGGCTATCGCCGAACGACACCTGCGCGCTGTACTTGTTTTTGATGGTCTGATCGCCCGGCTTCGGGTCGGCGCTGCCGCCGCAACCCGCCAGGACGAACAGAGTCATTGCAGCGAGTGAAAATTTGGTGTTGCGCATGTTGTCTCCTGTAAATATTCTTTTGTGATTTGATACGAACGGGCGTGCTATTCGCATGCCAGCTAATATGCCAGCGACGGCCGTGCTTGTATAGCAAAACACCCGACAAACTGCCGAGCTGTGAGAAAAAAGGAACAATTGCTCGGCTTTTTCCACCCACACTTAATTTCCCTCAACTGGCCGGCTAGCGGTTTGCGGCGGAATCGAAAAACGTCCGCGCTTCCCGCAAGCAAAGCGGCGCCACCAGGCCGGCATGATAGCTGTCTTTCACCGACTTGTTGGCCAAACGAAGCGCCTGCTTGGCGGCCGCGAATTGCAGCCGGGTGGTCAAGTACGGCGCCGCCAGCGACGTCTCCTCCAGATCCAGTCCAGTCACCGCCGTCGCGCCCCTGGCGGCGAAGTAGGCGCCCGTCGCCAGGGTGTTGGTGAACGACACCACCGGGTCCTCATTACCGCCGCAAAAGAACAGCGGCACGGCCGGCGCATAGGTGCGCAAATCGTTTTTAAGCAGCCAGCGGCGCAACGGCTGGGCCGGCGCGCAAGCGAGCGGGCTGGCGGCGCTGGTGTTGCACGGGTTGGCCCTCAGGTCGGCCAGATAGGCGTCGCGGTAGGCGGTCCGGATCAAATGATCGGCGCCGAAGAACGACGCATAGCCGCTCGCCTGCGGCAAGGAATCCTGCGCGAACAGCACATCGTCGGGCAGCTTGCCGGCGGCCACCAGATCGCCGAACCCGCGCGCGCCAGGCAGCAGCGTATCGATGCCGGTGGCGTACCTGGCCTCGTAGATATCGGCCGTGCCCGCATAGAGCGCGGCGCCGGCGCGCTGGCCGGCGTTGATCACCAGCGGCAGGAAGCCGGTCGCCCCCACCGTCGGTGCGCCCCGGAAAATGGTATCGCCGGTCAGCAGCAGCGCATACGGGCCGGACAGCGGCGCGGCGGCCGTGACGGCGAACTCGCCGGCGTAATCGGTCTGCATCGCGCGCTGCGTTGCCAGCGCCACATAGCCGCCCTGCGAATAGCCGCTCAGCATCAGCCGGCTCGACGCGCCGGCTTTCATCGACCCGAAGGCGACGCGGGCGGCGCGCAGGGCGTCGACCATATCGCTCGACTGCTGGGCGGCGTCGAGATAGGCGTGATAGCCCAGCGACGAGCCCGCATAGCCGGCATAGTTGGGTGCCACCACGATATAGCCCTGGGCGGCGAACAAGGCGGCGATCATCAGCGGCTCGCTGGCCGACAGGTCGGCCATGTCGGTGGTCTTTTTCACGGTGGTACCATGCGCATACAGCAGCACCGGCCGGCTGCCCTGGCAGGCCGGATCCTTACCTGACGGAACCATGACGGCGGTGCTGGCGTCGGTGGCGCCCACCATCGCATCGACGGTATGATATTTGAGCGTATAGGTGGTGATGCCGCATACGGGTGTGCTGGTCAAGGCCGTTCCCAGCACCACCGACGCATCGACAAGCAACTTGAGTTCGCCGGGTTCCAGCGTCGCGGCGGAAGTGCCGCCGGCCAACGTCACCGGCACCAGCGTCGCGCCGCCGATGACGGCTCCGCGCGGCGGCGGCGGTGGCTGCAAGACCGGCGGCTGGACGACAACCGAGCCACTGCTCTGGCCGTTGGCCCCACCGCCGCCGCCACATGAAGTCAACACCACCGCCCCCGAAATCAACATCAATGTAGCCCAGCGCATATCGCCTCCGACCCAAATGGCCGGGCGAGCTTTTCGGCCGGCAACAATTCATCTTAGCACTGGAATCCGGAAATTCCCTCCAAAGCGAGCGCAACGGAACACCCCAAAAAATCTCGGGGGTCAGATACCGTCTTGAATAGCAAGCCCTTTCACCAAGTAATTGGAGTCGAAGGGCTTGCCGTTGTGGATCACG